>NZ_JAWRXA010000282.1:0-274 GCF_046535275.1 Chryseobacterium sp. SIMBA_029 | reverse complement strand
AGGAGGACCACTTCAGTCGAGTAGGAGGGCAACGCATAGCGCAGTGCGATCGGGCCAACGATTCTGCGAAGCAAGGTAAAGCGTGACATCCCACAGGCAAGAGCGGCTTCTATTTCTCCATGCGGTACAGCCTGCAGTCCCCCACGGATGATCTCGGCTGTATAGGCGGCGGTACACAACGCAAGTGACAACACGGCGCACGAGAAAGGAGCGCGCAAAAGAGGCCATAAGAAGCTTTCGCGGATAGCCTGAAATTGTCCGACGCCGTAGTACA
>NZ_JAWRXA010000281.1:0-274 GCF_046535275.1 Chryseobacterium sp. SIMBA_029 | reverse complement strand
CATGGAAGCCGATGACATCGGAAATTCCGGCGATATTGCCGAAGAAGATTTCATCTTCGGCATCGAATTCGATGCGCGCAGCATAACCCTTGTAACTCATCACATTCATGGCTCAACTCCCAAAGACCGCAGGAAGCGCCTGGCATCCCTCACTTGGTAGCGCTTGGCTTCCTTTTCCGGATGCGGGCGATGGAAGAAAGCCAGTTTGCCGTCCTTTTCGAACCGCACGCGCGAGCCGCTTCCTTCGACAATGACGCAACCGGCAGCCAGCAAC
>NZ_JAWRXA010000280.1:0-274 GCF_046535275.1 Chryseobacterium sp. SIMBA_029 | reverse complement strand
CAAATCAACTTCATATTCGATGTTATTCAAATTGAAAATCACGTCAAATAAAGGATTTCTGCTAATGTCTCTTTTAATAGCTATATTCTCAATTAACTCTTCGAGCTGATAACTTTGATTGTCATATGCCTGCAGTGAATTCTCCTTTACTTCTTTCAAAAGTTCTTTGAATGTTTTCTCTTTATCTGGGTGATTCCTCACAGCCAGTGTATTGACGAACATACCGATCATATTTCTCAGATCGGCATGCGGCCTGCCGGCCACCGGTACTCCG
>NZ_JAWRXA010000279.1:0-275 GCF_046535275.1 Chryseobacterium sp. SIMBA_029 | reverse complement strand
AAGCGCTCCGGCCTGCTGGTTTTGCCCCCGATCCGCAACATCGAGGAACGTCCCAAAACCGTCCTCCTGCCGTCCACCGTGGGGACCGGTGCGGAAGTCAGCGGGGTCGCATGCCTGGACACCGCCGTCGGACGCCGCCTCATAGCATCGCCTCACCTTTCGGGTGACGTGGCAGTGCTCGACGGCGGACACCTCGCCACCCTGCCGCGGCACCTGGTCCTGGAGGGTCTGCTCGAGTCGTTCCTTAGGGTGGCGGGAACCCTGACGGGCAGCAG
>NZ_JAWRXA010000046.1:0-428 GCF_046535275.1 Chryseobacterium sp. SIMBA_029 | reverse complement strand
CCATCCCACCAAGAAAGTATTTTGAACTTCCGGAAACTGATGTGATCATCTTGGCCAGCTCGCCTCCGGTACAGCTTTCTGCCGTAGAAATAGTCAATTTTCTTTCGGTAAGAATTTCTGCCAGAATAGTCTCAATTTTATCTTCAGAGACTGCAATCACATTATCCTTTATGAGAGGAAGAAGTTTTTGGATTTCGTCTTCCGTCTGTTTCTTTAAGACGTCTTCGTTATCACCGGATGCGGTCAACCTCAGCTTTACACGGGTTCCCACCGGAAGATAAGACAGAGAAATATTTTCAGGAAGGGCTAGTTCCCAATTTTCAATGGTATCTGCAAGAATACTTTCAGGAATCCCAACTACAGAAATAATTCTGCCGTGAATATAATTAAGATTAAATTTTTCTTGTAAATAAGGTATAATCTGATCC
>NZ_JAWRXA010000278.1:0-275 GCF_046535275.1 Chryseobacterium sp. SIMBA_029 | reverse complement strand
GCCCAGAGCATTGGAAAAGTCCAGGAAGAGTTGTTTTCCGCAAAGCGTGTAGGCGTCCTGATGGAGGGCTTCGAGGTGGACCACCTGCACGTGCATGTGTGGCCGGCCTATTCCACAGCGGACTTCGAGGTGCATAACGCGGACCACAATCCGGACCCGGCGGTCATGGACGCCACGGCCGTCAAGCTGCGGGCTGCCCTGCGTGCGGCAGGCCACCACGAGGCTGTCCCGGCAGACTGAGCCGTGCATGTGAAATATCCCGGCTGAGATATCCC
>NZ_JAWRXA010000277.1:0-275 GCF_046535275.1 Chryseobacterium sp. SIMBA_029 | reverse complement strand
CAGAGTCTTCGCTGCCCACAAGAAGGGTCCGAGGCTCGACGAACTTATCGCGAGCGATATTGGCTCGCAAACGCCAGACGGCGAACGCCTCACGGCGACGCAATTTGAGGCCATCCTCGCTGATATACGAAAGCGCGGACTCGCACGCGGAGAGGGTCTGCCAATTCCTGGTATCAACAGCATCAGTGCGCCGGTGTTTGACAGCAATGGCGAAATCGTCCTGGTTCTGACTCTCTTCGGTGTCGCCGGGAATTTCGACGTTTCCTGGAAGGGAG
>NZ_JAWRXA010000276.1:0-275 GCF_046535275.1 Chryseobacterium sp. SIMBA_029 | reverse complement strand
CGTCGCCCAAGGCCGTGGTGTCCCGCAAGGCAATGGCATCGGCCACGCACACCCAACGCCCCCACACACCCTTGCTCGCCAGAATGCTCGGCTGCTGATTCACGGGAACAGTAGCCGCGAAGTAGCGCGTGTTGAACCGGGTATGCGCAAAGTCAGGGCTGACCCAGTTCACCAAGGATTTCAGGAGGTCCGTGCGCAACGACAGTCCGCGCTTGGTCAGGATGTCTGTGAACGATTTCTCCTGTGCCGCGACGGCTTCGCGGGCCTTCATCCAC
>NZ_JAWRXA010000275.1:0-275 GCF_046535275.1 Chryseobacterium sp. SIMBA_029 | reverse complement strand
ATAAAGAATAGAGAAGGTTTATTTGCCACAGATAAGGATAATATTGCAGGAGTAAATATTACCCATTTTACACTCTGTAGTGTTGCAGGAATCTGCAGATTAAACCTAAATCTGAGCGGTCAGAAGCTCAATTGGATTAACACGGTGCCTAAGGTGAAAATAAAAGATACAAAGGCTCTGTTTGAGGCATCTAAATGTATTTGTCCTCTGGGTGGAATTATTACTAGTATTAACTCTGGACAAATATAATCTATTATGCCCGCATTAGTAATAGG
>NZ_JAWRXA010000274.1:0-275 GCF_046535275.1 Chryseobacterium sp. SIMBA_029 | reverse complement strand
CTTCTATCCCGGCGTGCTCTCCGACTATCTGACCTTTTCCGAAGACTGGTTCGCCAGGGCGCCGGACAGCCTCGATGCGGCCGAGGCCAGTACCTTGCCCTGCGCCGGCCTGACCGCCTGGTTCGCGCTGATCGAGCGCGGCCATCTCAAGGCCGGGCAGAAGGTGCTGATCCAGGGGACCGGCGGCGTTGCGCTGTTCGGCGTGCAGATCGCCAAGGCGCATGGCGCCGAGGTCTTCATCACCTCAGGCAGCAAGGACAAGCTCGAGCGTGCCC
>NZ_JAWRXA010000273.1:0-275 GCF_046535275.1 Chryseobacterium sp. SIMBA_029 | reverse complement strand
AAAACAACTGCTAAGAAAGAAAATAGGACTAATGAAGACAGTATTATAAAACCCCTACAAGTGGAAGAAAGTATAGATACAACAGCTATCCCTTTTTCAAAAACGCTGAAAGGAAATGGATATGTTTATACGCTTGAGGGAATAAAAAGATCAAATGAGACTATTGATTTTAAATCCATAGGAATATTTGATAAAGAAATTCTCCATCAAAAAATTATTGTAGATACCATTTCGGTTTTAAATGAAGGAGAGCCCTTTTTTGGTGTTAATCAGGA
>NZ_JAWRXA010000272.1:0-275 GCF_046535275.1 Chryseobacterium sp. SIMBA_029 | reverse complement strand
CGAGTGGCTTGGTTCCCGTGATCCGGCTGTGATCGTTGGCGTTCCCAGCAGCAAGCACCGCGCAGACGGCCTTGGGGTTCCCCGCCTGCATCACCCCGTTGACTACCTCGTTGTACCCGCCATCCCCACTGACCGATACCACCAGGACGCTGCGGTCCCCCGTGGCGGCGTCGCGGGCAAGATCGACGGCGTGGCCAGCGTGTTCCGTGGGCCGGAGAACGATATCGGGCGCGTAGCTGATGAGATCTTGCAGCTTGTCATGCAACTGCTGCGCC
>NZ_JAWRXA010000271.1:0-275 GCF_046535275.1 Chryseobacterium sp. SIMBA_029 | reverse complement strand
AGAACGGCAGCACGACGGCGTCGTCGAGTTCAAGTCTGCCCGAAGGTCCCGAGCAGGGATGGGTTGTAAAGCTGGCGACGGCAGACCGTGCGAAGGAGAGCGAAGAGCTCGGGGACGCTCAAACCTATGAGCTGTCACCGCAGCCGTTGCTGCTGTCGACGGGCGCATGAATCGAAGTATGGGGCGACAATCGGGAGGATGAAGGCAGCTTCGGCCCGTCCTCTCGGAATTGGGCGCGCGCTGGTCGGATGAGGGCGTGCGGTTTTCCGGGACGG
>NZ_JAWRXA010000270.1:0-275 GCF_046535275.1 Chryseobacterium sp. SIMBA_029 | reverse complement strand
CAGCACGGTTGAGCTCGGCAACGGGTGAGGGCTGTGCCGCGATCAAGAGGTCGTAATAGGCGGCAATGCGCCGCCAGTCGGTTGCATCAGGCGTTCCGGCCTTGGCATGTTCCGCGGCAATCGCCGCCTGCACGGTGTAAAGGCCGATCTCCGGATGTGCCATGGCGCGGCCGAGCAGAGCGAGGCCTTCGGCGATCTCTTTCCGGTCCCAGAGGCCCCGGTCCTGATCCGCAAGCAGGACGAGGCTGCCATCGGCGCTGCGCCGCGCTGTCCGG
>NZ_JAWRXA010000269.1:0-275 GCF_046535275.1 Chryseobacterium sp. SIMBA_029 | reverse complement strand
ATCCGGCGACCGAATCGGAATATGGTCTTCGAACCGCTATGAATGGGTTCTTTTACAATATGCCACAGCCAGAATTGGAACTATTTTAGTCAACATTAATCCGGCATACAGAACTCATGAACTCACTTACGTCCTGAACCAGTCTGAAGTCCGCTTCATTTTCTCTTCCTTACATTTCAAATCCAGTAATTACAAAGAGATGGTAGAATATGCCAAAGAAGTATGCCCTACCCTTGAACATGAAATTTTCTTTGATGAGAACTGGGAAGAGTTTG
>NZ_JAWRXA010000268.1:0-275 GCF_046535275.1 Chryseobacterium sp. SIMBA_029 | reverse complement strand
CACGACCCGGCGAACTGGCGAACGCCAACGCGGCCGATTTTGACCGCACGCCGGAATACTGAACCTGGCCGGCAAGACGGGGCCGCGCAAAGTCAATCTGTCGTCTGCGGCGCTGGCGCTCTTCGCCGAGCAGACTAAAGACAAAATCGGCAACGCTCCCCTGTTGACGCAAGCGGACGGGCAACGCTGGACGGCTCCCGCGTTGGGCATGGCGTTCAGAGAGGCACGCGGGGCCGCAAAGCTGCCTGAGGCTGTTCTCTACTGCATGCGCCACA
>NZ_JAWRXA010000267.1:0-275 GCF_046535275.1 Chryseobacterium sp. SIMBA_029 | reverse complement strand
CGTTTAAGGAAGCTGTCGAACAAGGGTTATATAAGCGTGTCTGTCTGCGGTTGGGTAGAGATTATGATCCAGCCGAAGAAGTGGCGTGGATGGCTGAGGTCTACAAATTCTATGGCGATGATGCCGAAGAAGAACTAGACGTGATACCCGCGCAAGGCTCAGGACGCTGGCTGACAATGGGGCAGCTAGAAAAGCTGCAAAATGAAGACAGTCAAGTAATCCGCTTTGTCGCGCCTAAAGAGTTTGAGCTATGGACTGAGGACGCACGTAACACC
>NZ_JAWRXA010000266.1:0-275 GCF_046535275.1 Chryseobacterium sp. SIMBA_029 | reverse complement strand
ACACTGCACCGGCACAAACATTGATGCGGCATTGCAAATTGATGCCTTACAATCCAGCGGGCTTCATACGATATGTGGCAGCTCACAATCAGCGGCAGTGGTTTTCACAGCGGTGATACCCTTTCTCCAGGTCGCACTTCTAGACCCGCGCGCGATAATCATCATCGTTCACAACCATCCTTGCTGGGCGGCACTTATGTCGCGATATGAGCAGCCACACTTCGATTTCGGTCGCGATTCGAGCAGGGCACGCACCAATCACCGTCCCCGTCACG
>NZ_JAWRXA010000265.1:0-275 GCF_046535275.1 Chryseobacterium sp. SIMBA_029 | reverse complement strand
CCTTTGTTTCCTAACGCTCCGTGTCTGCTGTCCCTCTCATAACTTATGTCAGTGGAGCCAGCGAGTTCGCCGCTGGGGAGACCATCTGTCATGAGCGAACAACGCTATAGGACAGCTTCTTCATTCATTCGCCGAGAACCATGGTGCCAGTCAGATAGGTGCCGGCGCTCGCCGAGCGCCGAGTCCGCTAGCAAGTGCTTGATCAATGTTTACAATTTGAAGACGTAGCCTGATTGACGTCAGCTCAAACGCAGCACTATCACACCTGCTTTCGA
>NZ_JAWRXA010000264.1:0-275 GCF_046535275.1 Chryseobacterium sp. SIMBA_029 | reverse complement strand
GCGCGGCGATGACGCTTGCCGGCTGCACGTCGACGCCGGATGAGAAGGCAGCCCTTGCCGCCAGGCGAGCGGCCCCCACGGCGGTCGTGATGACCGCCACCAAGGGTGAGGCTCCGGCCGAGAGCGGCCTTTCGCACTACAGGGACGGTTATCCGTCCTTTGGTGCGCCTCTGACGGCCGGCAACGTTCAGATGAACGATGACGAGGCAAAGGGCCTGCAGGCCAAGCTGACAGCGCTTGGCGCGCAGCGCAAGGCGGGCACGATTTCCGAGGCC
>NZ_JAWRXA010000263.1:0-275 GCF_046535275.1 Chryseobacterium sp. SIMBA_029 | reverse complement strand
ATTACTTTTATTGAACAATGTTGATTCCAATCGTTGCATATTTAACTCAGGATTGGTGAAAGGTTATTCATTGAAGAATATTCTTAGTAGCTGAAAAAGATTCTTAATAGTTATAGTGGCGAATTATGACTCCAACCCTCTGCTACGATTTCTTTAACCGCTTGGTCGTAATGCTCGGGTAATAAATTATTCCTGTAGTAAACACTGTCTATGAGCTCTTCTGTAGTTAAGCCGCCCTTTAGACTGTTTATCATTCTTTGATACGGCTCACGAAC
>NZ_JAWRXA010000262.1:0-275 GCF_046535275.1 Chryseobacterium sp. SIMBA_029 | reverse complement strand
ATGAGAAAGACATTTTATTTTTGAGATTATTTTTTTATTATACTTTGAGGCATTCTTTTCAGCCTTTATAGTGATTTTAAAACAAATGATTCAAATTTATAAGAATATGAATGTGTTTAAATACATATCGTAGATTTTTCAATTTTAAAAATGTTGTTTAACTTTTCAGAAGCTTAATGTTTCTGAAAAGTTTTTTTTATCTGTGCAGATAGTGGACAAAAATTAATCTCCATTTGTGATAATCAAAGATAAAATCATTGTACCTAGTTCATCAG
>NZ_JAWRXA010000261.1:0-275 GCF_046535275.1 Chryseobacterium sp. SIMBA_029 | reverse complement strand
ATAGCTGGAGTGATAAATGCAGAAAGAGACTATCTCTATTTTGATGTTCACCAAAACACTCATTCTGATGTTGTTTACCTAATTAATAAATTTCAAAACTACTACGATACCAAGACAGTATCCCGAAATAGCAATGATCCCATTGATGTGGGGGAAGTTATCATTATTGTAACCAGACCAATAAAACTAACGATGTATGACGTATGGAGTGGAGGTGGAGGTATTGGTAGCGGAGGACACGATATGGGAGGCGGAAACGGAGATTTTTCCGACGG
>NZ_JAWRXA010000260.1:0-275 GCF_046535275.1 Chryseobacterium sp. SIMBA_029 | reverse complement strand
ATATCGGTCTTATGAGTAAGTAGTCTTCCTGAGGCATCGTAGATATGTAATGTTGAGATTTTAGAATCGCTTTTTACATATACTGAACTTTCATCTTTAGTAATGAATGAATTCTCTTTTTGTAAACCATTGTGTACAGATAATGAAGTCTGGGGCTCAATAATTACAGAATAATCCTCTACCTGTCCATACTTTGGAGTGTAGCAGGCAGTAATGGCTGTTCCGTTATAATCTCCGATCACTCTCATTCTTAAAGGAGTATTGGTTACAGCTCC
>NZ_JAWRXA010000259.1:0-276 GCF_046535275.1 Chryseobacterium sp. SIMBA_029 | reverse complement strand
CTCTGGATTTTTTATCAGCTCCCTGAGACAAAAGATATTTCGCAATGTCTGTATAATCCTTTTCTACGGCATACAGCAAAGCATTGTACCCATCGTCGTCAAAATGATACATGGGAGAATCCTTACCTTTCAGAGGAATCTTCTTTATAAATTCCAGATCATTGTTCTTTACCGATAGCAGCAGCAGTTTTCCAAGATCTCCTCTTTCAATTTTCTGAGGCTGATGGCTAACATATAATTCTTTTGCAATTTCAAAATTTTCATAAAAAATAGCAG
>NZ_JAWRXA010000007.1:0-328303 GCF_046535275.1 Chryseobacterium sp. SIMBA_029 | reverse complement strand
TTAGTGTTTAGTGTTTAGTGTTTAGTGTTTAGTGTTTAGTGTTTAGTGTTTAGTGTTTAGTGTTTAGTGTTTAGTGTTTAGTGTAAAAATAGTAAAACCAAATTCCAAAAAACATCAACTGTTAACCAACAACCGTCAACTATCAACTGTCAACCACCTTCAATATCTTCAATTTTTATTTTTCAATAATCAAAAGACTCCTATCTTTGTAGTATGAAATCATTGAAAGTAGTTTTCCTAGGAACTCCAGAGTTTGCAAAGACTTCACTGGAAGCCATCCATCAATCAAATCATGAAGTTGTAGGCGTAGTAACCGTTGCTGATAAAGCCAGCGGACGCGGACAAAAGATCAATCAATCTCCGGTAAAAGTATATGCGGCAGAACATAATATTCCGGTGTTTCAGCCTGAAAAATTAAGAAATTCTGAATTTTTAGAATCACTCCGAGCATTAGATGCTGATGTTTTTGTAGTCGTTGCTTTCAGAATGATGCCTAAGGTTCTTTTTGAAATGCCTGGAATGGGTACTTTCAACCTTCATGCTTCTCTCCTGCCTGATTACAGAGGTGCTGCCCCTATTAATTATGCAGTGATCAACGGGGAAGAAAAAACGGGAGCCACTACATTTTTCATTAATGAAAAAATAGATGAAGGGAATATCCTTCTTCAGGAAGAGATCAATATTCTGCCTGATGAAAATGCAGGAAGTCTCCATGACCGACTTATGGAAATGGGTTCTAAGCTAGTGGTAAAAACGTTGGACGGATTAGCAGAAAATGCTATTGAAGAAAGACCTCAGCCTCACGTTGAACAACCGAAAAACGCCTATAAAATATTTAAAGAAGATACCAAAATAAATTGGGATGCTTCTTCAAAAACGGTTCATCAGTTTATCTTAGGCATGTCGCCTTATCCTGCAGCATTTACCACATTAAAAATTGGGGATGAGGAAAAAGGATTGAAAATATATGCCGGAAAATTTGAAATTACAAACCACGGAAAGCCTGCAGGTACCTTGGAAATTTCCAAAAACAGCTTTAAGATCTATACTCAGGATGGATTTTATGAGCCTTTGGAATTACAGCTGGAAGGAAAGAAAAGAATGAATATTAAAGATTTTCTGAATGGATTCAGAAATTTCGACGAAATAAAAATGGCTTGATTTTATCAAGCCATTTTTATTTCGTCGAAATCCATGTTCGATAATAAGTTAGCAACACTGTAAATAATTCCGTAAAATTGACTATTCACAATTAACTATTCACATAACAAACATGTATATTTTATAGTTGAACCAGTTCAGTCACCTCAACATCATATCCTCCTACCTGAGGTTTAACATCAGGATTCTGAGTGATTACTTTGAATTTATTAATCCCCAGGTTTTTCAGTATTTGTGTTCCGATACCGTAATCTCTGTAATTGTATGCTAATGTTGGACGCTTTTCCTGACCGTCCTGATAATCCAGGAACTGCTGTAATTTTTTTAATGTATTTTCAGAATTGGAAACATTATTAATGAAAATAACGACTCCTTTTCCTTCTTCATTAATCATATTGGTCACTTTCTCCAATAATGGTTTTTCACCATTGTTAAGTCTTGTCAATACGTCAAAATAAGAATCTGAAGACTGAACTCTTACTAAAACAGGTTCATCCACTGTCCATGATCCTTTCGCCAATGCAAAGTGAATCTGCTCGTTAGAAGTTTCTCTGAAAGCATAGAAATCAAATTCTCCGTAATGGGTTTTCACTTTTCTTTCTTCTAATCTGTCGATAAGATTTCCTTTTTTAAGCTGATAATGGATCAAATCTTCAATAGAAACGATCTTCATATCATGTTTTTGAGCAAATGCATAAAGATCAGGCAAACGGGACATGGTACCGTCTTCATTCATGATTTCACAAATCACACCCCCTTCTTTCAATCCTGCTAAATTCGTAAGATCAATTGCAGCTTCAGTATGGCCGGCTCTTTTCAAAACACCTCCTTTTTTTGCACGAAGCGGGAAAATGTGCCCCGGTCTCATGAAATCAGTAGGTTTTGAACGCTCGTCCATCAATGCCAAAATCGTTTTTGCTCTGTCACCTGCAGAAATACCTGTAGAAGTTCCGTTTCCAAGAAGGTCAACGGATACGGTAAATGCGGTTTCTTTAGGATCGCTGCTTCTGCTAACCATGATCTCTAAACCTAGTTCGTCGCATCTTTTTTCCGGAAGCGGCATACAGATTAAGCCTCTTCCATGAACGGCCATAAAATTTATAAGCTCAGGAGTTGTAAGTTCCGCAGCACAAAGAAAATCACCTTCGTTTTCTCTGTTCTCATCATCTACTACTATGATTATTTTACCATTTTTAAGGTCTTCAATAGCCTCTGGAATAGTATTTAATTTAATATCAGACATTTTTACTTTTTGATTTTTGCAAAGATACTCATAATAATAAGCATCTGCCAATTAATATAAACGGTTTATTACGCTTTGAATAAGGAGTCTGCTGCCTTTCTGAATATATCGTAAGACTCGAGTCTTTTCTGATGGTCGTAAATATGCGAGTTGATCATTAATTCATCAACATTGAATTTTTCCTGAAAATTTTTCAGCTTTTCTTCTATTTCTGATTGATCTCCTATAAAACTGTATCTCAGCTTTTGCAGTACCATAGATTTTTCCATGGGCGACCAGATATCGTCCATATCATCCACTGGTGGTGCAAAAGGTTTTCTGTCGTTTCTTACAATATTGATAAACGCCTGAAATAATGTTGTTGAAAGCTTATGAGCTTCTTCGGACGTTTCGGCGGCTACTCCGTTGATACAGGCTAAAATATAAGGTTTATCTAATTGTTTTGAAGGTTCAAAATGTTCCCGGTAGATATTGAAAGCCATTTCCATCTGTTCAGGGGCAAAATGTCCAGCAAATGCATACGGAAGTCCGAGTTCTGCAGCCAGCCACGCACTGTCAGTACTGGATCCTAAAATATAAATTGGAATGTCCAATCCTTCGCCAGGAATAGCACGAACCAATGAATTAGAATTTTCTTTGGAAAAATATTTTTGCAGTTCCAGGATCTGTCTTGGAAACTGCTCATTAATAATGGCGGGATTTCGGCCTAATGCCTGCGCAGTTAATCCATCCGTTCCCGGCGCTCTTCCTACTCCCAGATCAATTCTTCCGGGGAAAAGAGACTCCAGTGTTCCAAACTGTTCGGCAATGATCAGCGAACTGTGATTGGGCAGCATAATACCACCTGATCCCACTTTAATTTTTTTTGTTCCATTGGCTATAAAACCGATTAACACAGACGTGGCAGAGCTGGCAATACTTTCCATATTGTGGTGTTCGGCAAGCCAGAATCTTTTATAGTTAAGATTTTCAGTATGGTTTGCTAAAGACAAACTGTCCTGAAATGTATCATGAATGCTTTTTCCCTGCTTTACGGGAGCAAGATCTAGCACGGAGATTTCAAAATTTTTCATAATCTTTACATTGTTGGTTTAAAACCAAACAAATTTAAAACATATAAACTGCATTAGTTACTTTTTGTAATTGATATGTTTAATGGGTGTAGTGAGAGAAAAACTATTAGAAATTGAATTTTTATGACAATCTTTTACTTACAAGAAAATTTGTATATTTTGTATATTTGGATTTATTTATAATTTAAAAAAAACTATAATGCCTATTGAAATTCCAACACAAAGTACAGCTCCTGTATATTTTCCAAACGAGAATTACAAAATAGTAAGATATCTTGATTTAGTAAAATTCATCTCACTAATTCAGACTAAAAAGTTATATTTTTCACGATTAGACAAATTTGAAGATCGTTATGAAGGTACGGTTCCTGAATTAAGTGTCCAGGACTTCAAAGAATGGTATACACATTTTACTAAAAATAAATTATTAGATATTATTAAAACCAGTGTTGAAGAACATGTAGAACAAGCATTAGCCGATCAAAAAAATGCTGAAGAAAAATATAAAAAATTAGTATGCATTTCTTGTTGGAATAAATATGATTCAGAATCTTATGCACTATGGAAAATTTACTCGGATTTATCTAAAGGCGTTATGATAACCACTAATATTGAAAAAATCAAAACTGCTTTTGTAAATACAGAAGAACAAATTCAAGTAAGTGAAGTGAAATATCTTGATTATAAAAAAGATAAAATGAAAATGGGTAATATGAATTATCCGATAATACATAAAAATTTGCATTATGATTATGAAAAAGAAGTAAGATTGATATATAAAGTACCTTTTGAATCAGGTTTAAATTATGATTGGTCAAAAGAAGAAAATCAGTATGGAAAATACATTAATATAGATATAGATATTTTAATTGAAGAGATTATAGTAAGCCCTAAAGCTCCGCAATGGTTTTTTGACGTAATTTCAAATTTACTTCAAACATACAAAATAGAAAAAAAAATTAAATATTCTGATTTAAAATAGTAATAACTAATTTCAAAATCTATGAAATCTAAAATAATGTATCTCGAAAATAAATCAAATGGCCACAATGGATTGGCTTGGATTGGTTTTGTTGAGTTTTCAAAATCAGGCCAAACAGTTTATTTTGATAATAAAGCTTTGAAAAAACTTAAAATATCAGGAATCAGCGGGAATTATTTTAATATAGAAACAGGAGAAGAATATTGGGTTTCCGGTGTTAAAAAAAATGGGCAGGACCGCCACCCTTTAGGCAGCGGAAAAATAATGCCCGACAAAAATTCAATCGAAGAATATTTAAAATTGGTAGATTTTAAAACGATTAGTGAACAAAAATATACAATAACCGAATTCATCCAAACTGATAAAACACGTTTTAATACTAAGGAAAATACTGAAATTGAACTTAGAGACGAAAGTAGGCAAGCAACCTTCTATGATAATAATCGAAGAAAATTAATAAATAGTTATTAAATGAAAATAACATTTCATTTTTGAAAAAGATAGAAATTTATAATGAAATACTACTATCCTATCCCTTATCCCATGAAATAATTAATTAGCCTCAGCCTGAAGATCATTCCCTCTTTGCTTCTTAAAATTATAATGATTAATCAGAATCCTGATTTCATTAAATTCAAATTCATTCGGTAATGCAGCTTTCCATTCTGATAAGGTTTCGTGGGGGTTTTTATAGAATTCGTTTTCAAAAGCCTTGATTTTATCTGTGGTAATTACTCTTGAAATATCCAATAATCCTTGTTCGGCAAATTTCGCCAAATGCCCAATGACCGTTTCTTTTACCAAGCCTCTTTCAAAAGCAACTTCAGCAATTGTTTTTCCCTGTTCAAACAGTTGGAAAGTAAGCACCTGAGAAGGCACTTTTGCAATAACCATGCTGACTTCCTTATCATTCTTCTCGTCCAGCAATCTGGTTTCCAGCAGGTAGATATCTTTTAAACTATTTAAATATTCTTCAATATCTTCCAGCCAGTCTCTTAATTCGTCATTATACTGTTTTAGCCCTTTTGCGCCTTTAATTTCAGCATAGAATTCTTTTAAAGGATTAAAAATTTTATCCTTAACGGTCGTAAAAAAGAAATTAACAGCTCCTTTTGATTTCGTTTCAATTTCTGTCCATTCTTCTTTTTCAATGATAAAATTATTGACTTTCTGAAACAGAATTTTCTCCAGTTTTTCAAAAATCTTCCCAAGCTGGGTCGTTTCATGTTTTAACTGAAGATAGAGTTGATTGCTTTTTGTATTGTCAATACTTTTTGTGGCCATAGAAAGTTTATTCCATTTTTCCACTTCATGTAAGAACCATCTTGAATCCAGCGTACGCAATACTTTTTTGATGCTGTAATCATATTTTTCCTGGTTGAGGATCGCCTCCACATTATCATTGGCAAAAGTAGATCCCTGAAACTGCAGAATCCTGTTGTCTTTAAAAATAACTTCAGGAGTGATTTTAGATTTTAAAACAATTCCCTCCAGGGTACGGCATCTCGATAAAGCAACATACACCTGACCTGCCGTAAAACTTTTTCCGGCATCAATAATCACTTTATCAAAAGTAAGTCCCTGACTTTTATGGATCGTCACGGCCCAGGCCAATTTGATCGGAAACTGTTCAAAGCTTCCCAGTACTTCTTCTTTAATATTTTTATCGGTGTCAAGAAAATATTTTTTCTGTTCCCAAACTTCTCTTTTTACGGTAATCTCTTTTTCGCTTCCGTCCAGAACGACTCTGATCTCGCTTTCATCCAGGCCGACAATTTCACCCAATTTCCCGTTGAAGTATCTTTTTTCGGGAGAAATATCATTTCTGATAAACATAATTTGGGCTCCTACTTTCAATTCTAAAAACTGTTCATTGGGAAACTGGTTTTCTTTAAACTCCCCAAACAGTTTCGCTTCATAGGTAGAACCATCCACTTTGATCTCCTTCAGCTTTTCCTGATTGATCTCATCAGCCATTTTATTATGTGAACACAGATAAACATATGAATCTTCACCCGCATTAAAACCGGGATCATATCTTTCATTAAGGTGTTCAAAATCAATACTGCCAACATCTCCGTCACGAATGGCATTCAGAATAGCTAAAAAGCCTTCATCAGACTGTCTGTAGACTTTGGTCAGCTCAATCGTCAGCAAAGGAATATCTTTGATCGCAAGACTGTCGAAGAAGAACGGCGATTGATAATACATTTTTAAAATATGCTCATCCCTTACCACCGGCGGCAGCTGATAGAGATCCCCGATGAACAACATCTGAACCCCGCCAAAACGCTGGGTATTCCGTCTAATAAATCTCAGGGAGAAATCCATCATATCCAAAACATCCGCTCGCAGCATGGAAACCTCATCAATAATAAGAACTTCTACCTCCCGCAGTAACTTAAGCTTATCTTTCCGGTATTTGAAATGAGGCATAAGATCGGCAATATTATTCCCGAGGCTCTCATCGATCCGTTCTGTAGTTGGTAAAAAAGTTCGCAAAGGTAAACCAAACATGGAATGAATGGTAACGCCGCCTGCATTGATGGCAGCAATTCCCGTAGGTGCTACCACGATATGTTTTTTCCTTGTCTTTTTTACAAAATCGTTAAGGAAGGTTGTTTTACCTGTCCCCGCTTTTCCTGTAAGAAAAACACTTCGGTTGGTATGTTCTATTAAGTCAAAAAAATGATTGTTCATCGCTGCAAAATTACGTAAATGAATTTGATTTTTCTATCTTGGCATACGTTTTGAAAAATTATTGACCAGAAAAAAAGATTTATTGTGAAAAACCTGTTCATAAAAATACCTCTATTAGTATTATGTACTAGCTTAACCGTTATTTCATGTAAAACCAAAATACCTGATACAGAAAATTTACCCAAAGATATTTCTGAAAGACCTGCTGATGAAAGCAGCCAGAAATATGATCAGGCGCAGCTGGATAAATTAAAGGCAACGATAAACAGTGAAATTTCCAAGGAAAAATGTACAGGCAATACCGACGAATGGGCATCTGCACCTATGGGATCAAAAGCATGCGGCGGGCCTAAGTCTTATATTGCCTATCCTAAAAAATTAGAAGCTTCCATCTTGCCTAAAATTGAAGATTACAATAACAAAGAAAAAGATTTCAATACCAAATTTGGAATCACTTCAGACTGTTTATTGATTGGAGAACCCGCAGGAATACGATGCGTCAACGGAAAAGCAGAAGTAACTTACCCTGTACAATAACATACAATATATCTATTCAAACCAATTGGAATTGATTAGTAAGGATTTAATTGAAAAAGCTTCATCCAAAAGATGAAGCTTTTATTTTTATAATGTTTTAAATTATGTTATTCTTTATACCAAGAAGAATACTTCACATAATTATCTGCTATCCTATTCACTTCTCCTTCCAATAACTGGGCAGAAATGTCTTTAATTTTTCTGGCAGGAACACCACCCCAAACTTCTCCGGATTTAATGTGAGTTCCCTGCGTTACTACGGAACCCGCTCCTACGATAGAATTTTCCTCTACCAGACAGTCATCCATAACAATAGAGCCCATTCCGATCAATACATTATCATGAATGGTACATCCATGAACAATGGCATTATGACCAATAGAAACATTATTTCCGATTTTCAAAGGAAATTTCTCATAGGTACAGTGCAGCATCACATTATCCTGAACATTCACCTTATCGCCCATGGTGATATAGTTTACATCTCCTCTTATCACTGCATTATACCAAACGCTGCAATTTTTTCCCATCGTAACATCACCAATGATAATTGCTGTTTCTGCTAAAAATGTATCCTCACCAATCTGTGGTGTTTTTCCTAAAAGTTCTTTTACAAGCGCCATACTTCTAAATTTGAAAATGAGTTAATTGATAAATTAATTTAACTTAGGTTAGGCTAATTTTCTAAAAGCAAACCTTAACAAAGATATTCAATAAATTAATTTCATGACATTAAAAACAATAAAATTCTTTAATAGGAAAAGCTTTTATCTTTCTCTTTAAGTTACAGACCCGAATCTGTATTATTGGGATTTACTAAGGTTATAATCCCTAACTATACGTTCGATATCACTAATAGATAACTCCTTATTCTCAACCTTAGCTACAAGTTCTGGATTGTCTGACATAAAATTTTTAACACGGTCCAATAGTACCTTATGTAATCCTAAATAGGTTGGAGATGGACTATAGATCCCAAAGAGTAGAGCTCTCGTTTCGGAATTTTTCCTGATAAAATAAAATTGCTCAGGGAGAGAATTTGAAGAATTTGTTATTGTCAAATTATCTTCCTTATCAAAAGAATAACTTCCGAAGGTATATAAGTTATAATAGCCCGAAACTACTTTTAGCGCCCATCCATTCTTTGTTTTATTTTTCTTTGGATTAAATGCGTAATCAATGTTTTCAGATTCATATACTTGATTATTTTTTCCAAAAATAGTCACTGCCTTAACCATTGAAATATCAATTTTTTGAGGTTCGGAAGACTCAGAAACTTTAAAGATAAATTTTTTAGGTTGAAATAATGATTTTACATTTACTTGTATAAGACCTTGCTTTTGTTCACCATCCTTAAGTATTAATAATGCTTTTTGATATTTCTGTCCAAATCCAATTATTGAAAGACAGGTTAGTAGAAGTGTAATTACATTTTTCATTCATTTGTTATTTTATATTTTTTATTTCGTGATTTTCAAAATGCAATAATATAATATTTATTCATAACAAAATGAATATCACCCCACTAAACAACTTGTGATTATAGAATTATTTAGTTGATTATATTTGGATTTCATTTAAAAAAGTAAAAATTTCTTAGTTTATTCTTATGATTATCATATAATGAAATTAAAAATATGTTAAATCATTTTTAATTCCAACTTTAGACTATTTGATCCAGCAAATTGTAAATTACAGTGATAGCAAAAATCTAACTTCTAATCGCTAACTTCTAACTTCTAATTGCGTATTTTTGTATCTCAAATTTAACGAAAAAATGCGTACGATACTTATAGAACCAACTGAAAACCCAAAAGTGATGAAATTTGTTGCTGATTACAACTTGATTCCCGGGTCTTTAGAATTGGACAGAAGTTCAGATATTTCAGAAATTCCTCTTGCACAGGAGCTTTTCAATTATCCTTTTGTAGAAAGAGTTTTCATCACAGCCAATTTTGTAGCAATTGCAAAGCAAGATACTATTGAATGGGAACATGTGGCAGAAAGCCTTAAAAATGTTATTGAAGATGAATTACTTGCCAATCCGAGAATCTATCTTCAAAAGAAGAAAGAAATGTATCAGATTTATGCTGAAATGACTCCTAATCCTAATGTGATGAAGTTTGTTTCCAGCCAATTGCTGATCGATGGGTTTGTTGAAGTAAAATCAAGAGACGAAGCAGAAGGAGTCCCTTTGGCTCAGGCTATTTTTAAAGAGTTTGACTTCACGAAAGAAGTTTTCATCTCTGACAATTTTGTAGCGGTAACCAGAGATCATTCTGTGGAATGGCACCAGGTAATGATGGCTGTACGTGGGCTGATCGCTGAATATTTACAAAATGGAGGCGAAATTTCCAATGTTGAAGCTCAGAGACATGAAAATCCTGTTGAAAAAATCATCAACAGAGAATATACCAACGACGAACAAAAGATTTCTGATATCCTGAATGAATACGTGGCGCCTGCTGTAGAAAATGATGGTGGAAAAATTTCTTTAATGGAATATGACGAAGCCAGCAAAACAGCAAAAATGCTTTTACAAGGTGCATGTTCAGGTTGTCCAAGTTCTACGGCTACCCTGAAAAACGGAATCGAAAGTATTTTAAAACAATTCGTTCCTGACTTGGTAGAGAGAGTAGAAGCTGTCAACGGATAATCACGATTGAATGGGTAGTAGAAAAAAAATTGTAGTCATTATAGGCAGTGCTTCAAAAAACTCCAGCAATATGAAGTTAATTGAACAAGCTATTGCATCAGATAATGGCGCTGATTTCCAAATCTATGATGATCTTTCTATGCTACCCCATTTTGATACTGCATTAACGGATTCTAATACACCTGCGGAAATACTTAAAATCAGAAACGATATTAATCATTCGGCAGGCGTTATATTTTCTACTCCGGAATACATTTTCAGTATTCCCAGTAGGTTGAAAAACCTATTGGAGTGGTGTGTTTCTACCACTATTTTTTCTGAAAAGCCGACAGCTGTCATTACGGCGTCAGCAAATGGGGAAAAGGGACATGAAGAATTAGTATTGATTCTGAAAACTCTGGGTGCAGCAATAGAAGATAACAATCAGCTAATCATACAAGGCATAAATGGAAAATTCAATGATAATGGCATTATTGAAGATCAGACTTTAGCAAGAGTGTCAAAATTTATAGTTGATTTCGAGAACTCTATTTCATAATTAAAAATTAAAAATATTGGCTAAAAAAGGAATTTTACTGGTAAATCTCGGTTCGCCAAGATCTACAGAAGTAAAGGATGTAAAGGAATATCTTGATGAATTTTTGATGGACGAAAAGGTAATTGATTACCGATGGATTTTTCGTGCATTATTAGTACAGGGAATTATTTTAAATACAAGACCTCCAAAATCCGCGGCTGCTTACAGAACAGTATGGACGGATGAAGGTTCTCCCCTGATCGTCATTACAGAAAAAATTCAGAAAAAACTTCAAAAAATTGTTGACGTTCCTGTAGAAATAGGAATGAGATACGCGCAGCCAAGTATTGAAGCCGGAATTCAAAAACTTGTTGATAAAGGAGTTACTGAAATTGTGCTTTTCCCATTGTATCCGCAATATGCTATGAGTACTACGGAAACAGTGATTGACAAGGCAGAAGAGGTAAGAAAGAAAAAATTCCCGACGATAAAGATCAATTATATACAGCCTTTTTATAACAGAAAGATCTACACCGACTGTTTGGCAGAGAGCATCAGGGAAAAACTTCCTGAAAACTTTGACGCACTACAATTCTCTTATCATGGTGTTCCGGAAAGACACATCTATAAAACGGATCCTACAAAAACCTGTAACTTAAACGACTGCTGTTCAAGAGACGAAAATCCGAGCCACCAGTTCTGCTACAGGCATCAATGTTTTAAAACCACCGAGACTGTGATTTCTAAATTGGGTCTGCCGAAGGAAAAAGTAATTGTATCCTTTCAGTCAAGATTGGGTAAAGATAAGTGGATGGAACCCTACACAGATGAGACGCTAGAAACGATTCCTAAAAAAGGCATCAAGAACTTAGCGATTGTCTGCCCTGCTTTTGTTTCAGACTGTCTGGAAACCCTGGAAGAGATTTCCGTGGAAGGTAAAGAGCAGTTTCAGCATGCGGGTGGAGAAAATTTCCATTATATCCCCTGCCTGAATGATGAAGACCGATGGATTGAAGTGGTAAAAACATTATGCGAAGAAAAGCTTAATGAGTTTTATCTGGTTTGATAGACATTCACACTATACATATAAAGCACTTGGTTTTTAACTAAGTGCTTTTTTATTAAAAAACACAACACCCCCTTAAAAAAGACCAAATTTCAATTTATTTTTAAATAAATTGAAATACACCCCTGCAATTTATATATTAAAATATTAAATTATATATTTTTTCATACATTTACCCCGTCAAAAAACATTATTAACTTTAAAAAAATAATAATGATGTATACCACAGCCGATATATTAAAGCGTAAGATTGAAAATCTCACCCCGGAATTACTGGAAACCGTTGCAAAAATGGTAGAAAGTCTCGAAACCAAGTACAACCCATCCATTCCACAGTTTCAAATGGATGAAGTTTTGTACCGGATTCAGTTTCATGATGACTACCCCAAAACGAAACTTGATTTTTACGAAAATATTTCTGAGCTGAAAAAGAGCATTGCCTAATGAAAATACTCCTCTCTTCTATCGCCAAAAACGACATCAAACTATTGATGAGGGTATTCAATGCGGAAAGGGAAAATAAAGGGATTGAATTCCTTGATGACCTGAAGGAATCCATCACTAAAATCCAGGAGCACTCCCAAACCCACCTAATAAGAGAAAAACAGATCACCGTTGACAAGATGCAGAACTTCCCAGTTCGTATTCATTACATTTTTGAAAATGAAGACAATTTACTGGTGACCGCAATTTTTAAAGAAGATTAAAATTTCAAGAAATTATTGATATCAGTAATGTATAAAAAAAATCCGGGAGATTTAATTTCCCGGATTAATACTACACCTATTTAAGATGAGTCAATATTAAAATTTATTTCTTATTTCTTAAGTAAGTTTCCAGCATTCTGTCCATTTACCATTACTATGTACACTCCTGGAAGCATATTGGATGGAAGATTTACATCTAATTTATTTACCCCGTCAGTCATTTTAAATTTTTCTGAAACCTCTCTTTTTCCCGTTAAACTAATCAATTCAACAAGTCCATTCCCTTCTTTTCCCTCAAAACCTACCGTAAATTTATCGGTTGCCGGATTTGGACTGATTGTATAAAGTGATACATTAGCTACCGCTGCAGATTTACCCGCTGCCGAAGTACCTCCACCAACTCCAACTGCATTCCAGGCATTGGTAGTCTGCGTTACTTCATTACTGCCTGCACCGTATAAATCGGCTGCAGCCTGAAGGGAATATGTTCTGGCATTAGCATAGGTAGAAGAAGAAGTAAGGTATGTCGTTAATGTTCTGTAAGCAATTGCCCCAGCCTTATCTAATCCAATCCCTGAAACATTATAAGCGAAGCCCTTATCATTAGTTCCGGTTCCGCCGGTTACCAATAAATAATACCAGAAATTCAGCACTCCTGAATTGGTATGAACACCACAATAATCATTGCTCTGGCTTGGTGAAGCACACCCTGATGTCGTTACAGTCTTCCAATAGGTTCCCATGTAGGTATCCGGTTGGCTATACGCATTAGGGTTAGACATATCACGGATAACATAATTGAAATCTTCACCTAATTTCCAGCTCGCTTTAGCCGGTCTTGCCCAAAATTCTATACTGTTTCCAAAAACATCAGAAAAACCTTCATTCAATGCTCCAGACTCTCGTTGATAGGCAAGATTTGCTGTTTTAGAAGTCATACCATGAGTAATTTCGTGGCCGCAAACATCAAGAGCCGTTAATGGCTTTCCACCGTTTGTAGCAGCGCTTCCATCTCCATAAGTCATTCTCGTTCCATCCCAGAACGCATTGAAATAATTGGTAGAGTAATGCACATAAGATTTAATGGCAAAATGATTATTATCGATACTATTTCTATTGAATTTTGTTTTAAGATAATCTACGGTTTTTTCTGCTCCCCAATGGGCGTCAGTCGCATATTGGTCTAAAGCTGTATTTACATTATTCCATGCATTATCCGTATCTGTAAAATCTACAGCAGATGCATAATTAGTGCCTTTTTTCAGATTATATGTTTCCACAGACGTCCCGCCGTTACGTCCTGTTTCTCTTAATCTATAGCTTCCGTTATAAGAATCAGCGACGATTGCCTGGCTTCCACTATAAACCGTAGTTGCAGTTCCCGGGGCATTGGTATCATGAATCAAAGCATCTGTTCCCAAAACTTCACCATTTTTAGCATCTACAAATACATATTGTCTGCTTAATGGCTTTTCAGCATAGATATCAAACTTATACGCCAGCTTTAATTCTCCTAATTTTTCTTCAGAAGGATCTGAATAATACACCAATTCTCCTTTAGGAGCAAAAGTAGCATTAGGATTCTTAGAATCTTTTTTAATAAAATCTTCTTCGTCTTTATTCTGCCATTTATAGGAATCAGCTTTTACAAAAGATAAGGCACTTTGCAGCGCAATGCTTTCAGATATTCCAGGCTTCTTTTCTAAAGTGGGTATTTTCAGAATCCATTTACCGGTTTCTCCTACAATTTTGCCTCCTTTTGTCTGTACAGCCATCATTCCATATTCTACAGGAATATTATTGATCGTCTGTTGAAATCTGTGAGTTTCAAATCCCAGTTCATCTTTTTCAAGGCCCACCTTTACCCCTTGCCCCTGAGAAATCCTATTCGATTTTTCATCAAATAATACCGGGCTTCCCTGAAAGTCAGGACCGCTTTTATCGAATCTGATCAATTCCGCGTGAAGTCCGTTTTTACCGGAGATAATTTTTGATGGTGTGGTGTCTTGCCCAAATAAAAAGGCAGAAGCAGCAATACTTACTGCAAAGATAAATTTCGTTTTCATAAAAATATATTGTTAATTGTGAAAAACTAATTTATGCCTTTTTCACAATAAAACAATACTAAAATTAAATAAAACACAAATTATAAACATAATCATTATTTATAATTCAATATATTTTTCAAAGCATTATGACTTAGATAAAATATTTTTATTCCTACAAGAATTATAGACTAATAATTTTTACATAATTCTCCTTTTTATGAAATATTTTTTTCAACATGCATTGCATAATATTTTATTTGCCAATTGGAGTTCTGAACTCTCCATAGCCCATAAGTCCATCATAACTTCTTCCGAAAGGAGCATAGTATAGAAATCCCTGATAAAGGTTTTCCGTTTGCCAGAAATTCCCATTGATTTCACCGAAATTCAAAGATCCATCAGCTGCTTTTGTTGCCAGAAGGTAGTTATAGAAACCTTGTTTCAGAAATATTTTAGCTACATATCTTTTGTTGGCCGCATCATACTGCATCTGATTTTCTTTACTCGGAGTAAAATTGTTAAAACCACCCAATACATAAATATCTTTATCCGCAGGATCAGATTCTAGTGAAAAATATACCCAAGAATAATCAGCTTCTCTTTCCGCATCTCTTTCCCGGCCAATGTCATTCCTTCTGTAATACCACGCTCCGTTTACGTCCGGCTGATATTGATAATTTAAAGGAAACGCCCAGACAGGATGCAAATAAGTCTGATTGACACCATCTTTTAATTCGGTAGCCTGAACCATATCTGCTGCGACATTCATATTTTTATTATCGAAATAATAAAATTCATTATTTCCCGGAAACGTCAGGCTCATCTGCTGAAAAAGCAGCTGAGTTCCCAGTGTAGCACTCGGTTTAAGATTACTTACTGTGATATTGGGATTGTTATTCTGCATCACCTTGAGGCTCATAGAATTCACATTGGACGAAAGGTCTCCACCTTTGGAAACTGCCTGCACTTCTACTCTCTGATTAACATTCGGATTTTTTGCATCCGCAATTCTTGAAACTTTTAACCCTAAAGTTGCCATGTCTTCCACGATATAAAATCTCCTCTTAAATAAAGGTTTATCCGCGGAATCTTTATAAACGATCAGCTCATAATTTCCTGAAATTTTTGGCTGTATTTTTTCGTTCGGAAAAGTAAGCTTATAATGGGTATAAGCCTGCAGGGTATTGAATGAATACTGAAACTGATCTAACAAATCATTTAAACTTCCATTGGCAAATTCTGTAAAGAAAAGATTATCGTCATTCCAGTTTCTATCGTAATGTTTCAATGTATATCTGTAAATCTGACTTGAATTGGTAAGGTCGTCAAAGCTTAAGACCAATTTTTCATTAAATCTGATCACCGGAGTTTCGTCGTTGGTTTGGGGATTGAATAACTGGATGCTTTGGATGTTCTGTCCAAAAGCCAATCCGCTCAAAGAAAGTAAAAGTATTCGCAAAGTTTTCATTATGACGAAGATACCAAAAAATCGCCATTTTCTTAATAATATCGTATTTTTGATAAAAAAATATTCAACCTATGCTTCAGATACAAGGATTCGTATTCAATTTTGCGAGCGAAAATACATACGTACTTTATAATGAAAATAAAAATGCCTGGTTAATTGATCCGGGTAATACAAATGAACAGGAAACGCAGGCGATTGACAACTTTATTACCGAAAACGGGTTGAAAATCCAGAAAATTCTTTTAACACACGCTCATATCGATCATGTTTTGGGATTGCAGTGGGCTTTTGACAAGTTTAAAGTTCCTGTGTATATGCATGAGGAGGATCAGGATGTTTTGGATATGCTTCAGGCCAGCGGAATGAGATTTGGAATGAACATCAATCCTGTAAAAGTGGATATCCACTACATCAATGAAGGGGATGAGCTTGATCTGGACGGTGAAAAATTTAAAATTTATCATGTTCCCGGACATTCTCCAGGAAGTGTAGTATATCATAATGAGAACCAGAAATTCATGATTTCAGGCGATGTTCTTTTTGAAGGAAGCATCGGAAGAACTGATTTGTATAAAGGAAATCATGAGCAGTTAATTGAAGGAATTAAAACTAAGCTTTTCATTTTGGAAAATGATACCCAGGTATTCTCCGGCCACGGAAATCCTACAACAATTGGATTTGAAAAACAACACAATCCTTTTTTCTAAAGATTGCTTGATTTAAAATATACAACAAAACCGCCAGAAAAATCCGGCGGTTTTGTTGTAATATTGAAATCGATTTTTAGAAATCTAAAGTAATAGAACCTCTTACAGCAGCTCCCATAATAGGTCTTGCCATTCTGATATTGGATACAGAAGCATCCTGAGATCTTGGATCTCCTTCTGTGATTCCGATCGTATTGAAAATATTGGTTCCGTCGATCGCAAAACGTATTTTGCCCAACTGATAGGAAGTTCCTGCTCCGAATTCACTGAATGCCGGCAATACGTAGTCATCCGTATTCGCTTCGTTCTGGAAACGCTTTCCGTAATAATTATAGCTTACATACGCTCGCCATTGTTTTGTAATATTTACTGAAGGCGCAATATTGAAATAAAATTTAGGAATTCTTCTTACAGTATTTCCATCATAATCGAATACCGTTCCGTCAGCATTTTTCCCTGTAAAGTTTTTATATTTCGGATTCTGGAACGTTCCGTTAAATCCTACTTCCAAGAGATTGTTAAATAATCTGGCATATCCTTCTACTTCTACCCCAAGGTTACTGGTATTGGCAAATTTATTTTCTGAAGTACCATCAGAGAACACATCGGTAAAGGAAAGATTTTTAAGCGTAGAATAAAAAGGAATCACCCCGATATCGAAAGTACGCGAATAATATTTATATCCAACTTCCAGCTGGTTGGTAGTCACCGTTTTCAAAGGTCCATCCTGAGTTGATGTGAAATAATTGTAATATGCTTCTTCGTTTGGAGATCTGAAACCGTGAGAAAAACGGGCGTAGACAGCATTTTCATTATTGATTTTATAATTCGACGCCAGTGTATAGGATACTTTATCTACGTTATAGCTCCAATAGTTGTATTTATTTCCCAGCACAGACATATTATCGTCTGCTGTAGTCGTTAAGAAGCTGTGCGTCCCGTCCGTCGTTAATCCTGAATTATTTAAATTGGCTGTCGTGGTATTGACAGAATATCCTTTATAAAAATCACGGCTGTAACGGATTCCCCCATTGAAGCTCAGGTCGTCCGTAATTTTATAATCCAGGTTTAAATAAAGATCATTTAAGCTTCCCTGCGTTTGTGAATCTCTAAGGAGAAAAGACATATCGGTAACTCCATTATACGTTTTGGAATATCCTGTAGAATTGGGAGTCAAAGAAGTATCTACTAAGTTCAGAAGCTGTGGTTTATCTGATACAGTGGTCAAAATATTACTCCAGTTCCAGTATTGATTGGATTTCCAGTTGGATTTATAAAAACCTGCCGTAACATTTCCTTTGTCAAATTTGTAGCTGAACTGAAGGTCATTGACGAAATTGTTCATTTTCTTATCAATAGCCCAATACCCTAGTTCCTGAACATACTGAGGATTAATAGCGGCACCATTGGATACCAGAGAATATTGGAAATTATTTCCAGTGATTCCGTTGCTGTTGGCAAATGCAACGGCTGTTTTAGGAGCTCCTGCCGGGAATATTCCCGTGTATGCCATATTGATATCCGTATATCTCATTTTGTTTAAAACACTGAAATTATTTCCCAGATCATATTTAAATTCAGCACCGATCGCGTCTACTTTCGGATGGATTCCGTCTTCTAAATTTCTTTTGAAGAAGCCACCGCCTGCCTGCGGAATGTTAAGCTGACTGATTGTTCTGTAACTGTATGTTCCATAATTAGCATCGAAACCTGGAAATTCTTTTAAGTCATTGGTCAAAGGGATCGGAAGGTAGAATGTATTCCTGTCGTCCAGCTTTTTGTAATAGATTTTAGCATAGCCTTTATCAAATACATATTTTAAATTCATTCTGATCTGGCCTCCATTATTGGCTTTAAAACCTGTTTTTCTGATTCCGCTATCGGTTCTGTAAAAACCTCCTACATTAAAGAACAATTTATCTTTCACCAAAGCACCTCCTACATTCAGATCGGTACGCATCAATCCGTACGTACTGGTTTCTAGTTTAGCAGTTCCTTTAAAATCATTCGTTCCCTCTTTAGTAATAAAGTTGATCAATCCTCCTGGAGAGTTATTGGCATAAATAGAACCTGAACCTCCTCTTAAAGCTTCCAGTTTGCTCACACTGTTGTCGACACGGAAAAAGTTATCTGCATTGGCAAATTGCAATGCACCGTCTTCAAAAACAGGAAGGCCATCCTCCTGTACCTGTACAAATTCATAGGCTCCCGCAGAAGGAATCCCTCTTGCGAAAAGGTTATTTCCAACCTCACCTCCTGAAGTTTCTACGGCAAATCCCGGTACACGCTGTAACAAAGCGGCAGCACTGATAGGATTCTGCTTCTGAATCTCTTTTGCAGTGAAAGTAGAAATCGCCGTGCTCGATTCAATTTTCTTTTTCGGTCCCGAGTTCCCGGTGATAACAATCTGATCAATAGAAGATGTTTTTATCGAATCTTGTGGAGTTTCCTGCGCATACACATTATTAAAATACAGTGTGGCAGTGGCTGCGAGTAAAAAAATCGATTTTTTTTTCATAGTCATGACTTTTTGATATTTATTTAGTTTTGTTTCAACTTTAAATAGACTCCGTTTGTCCAGCCAAATCCATCTTGATTAGGATATTCTCCACCTCCCGCAATCGTTTCCGTGTCTAATGCATTATATTTTTCCATCAGTTTCCCGGTGTTGTTATACACCCTTTCCACATTGGAGCACCAATTATTTTTTATTTCTTCCGCTACTGCTGTAAAGCCGTAATTCATCATTCCTTTATAACCCAGCCATTGGTAGGGAGCCCATCCATTGGGAAGATCCCACTGCTGTCCGCTTTTTTTTGTAGTCGTCACAAGACCGCCCTTGTACAGAAATTTTTCAGCGATGGTTTCAGAAACAGCTTTTGCCTGCTCCTCATTGGCCAATCCCAGAAATAAAGGGTAAAGAGCAGCAATATGTTCAGAATATGTTTTTTTGTGTTTTTTTGTGTGATAATCTTTATAGGTCCCGGCATTTTCATCCCAGAAATAATAATCGATCATCCGTTTTCTGTCAGCTGCTCTTTGGGTAAAATAATTTTGTTTTTCTGTGAAATTCTGAAGAGCTGAGGACTTTGCCAATGTCTTTTCCAAATGCCATAGCAGGCAGTTAACATCTACCTCAGCAATATTCAGTGTTTCTATCGTTTGTATCGTTTCGCCATCTTCAAACCATCTGCTGGAAAAATCCCAGCCGGATTCACAGGCGCTTCTTATATTTCTGTAAAACTGCTCACCGGGAGCATTTTCTGCATCTTCAATATCTATGACATAACTTTCTGGTCTTGGAGTATTTTCAGCATCATAATAACGGTTTAAAACATCGCCAGAATTTGTTTTCACTACCCTTTTTATACTTGAATCCTTTTCAAGCCCATCTTCTCCGTCCATCCAGAATGCATATTCTTTTTCTAAAGTAGAATGGTATTTCGTGTAAATGGTTTCATCTTTTGTCGTTTCAAAAAGCAGATCAAGCATCAGCGAAAAATAAGGCGGTTGGGAACGGCTTAAGAAATGAGTACGGCTTGCATTAGGTACAAATCCTACATGCTGAATCAGGTAAGAACAGTTTTCAATGATATTTTCCATCATTTCCACTCTTCCGGAAACCTGGAGTCCAAGCATGATAAAATAACTGTCCCAATAGAAAAATTCATTAAAACGACCCCCTGGAACAATGTATGGCTTAGGAAGCTTCAGCAATGTGCCTTTCTCTTCATATGCCGTGCGGGTCAATTCATCCCAAAGCTTTTCTATATGCTGGTCAATCGGTAATTGTTTTTCTCTTTGAATGGAAATTTTTGCTCCTAAAAAATCAAAATTCTTCAGTACAAAATCTTTCAGATTAAAACCATCAACCTCTTTTTCCTTTTCATATTTCGCATTAATTTCAGCAATAGGAAATAAAGGAACGGCATCTGTCATCATCTTCTGGTCTTCAAAGATTTTCGACCGTTGAACATTATCAAAAAGACTTTGAATTTCGTTTATGTATAGTTGCTTACTCATGCTTATTTTTTAGGATTTATTTTTAATTTATTCATGAAAATTGCAGAAATGATCAATAAGGTCAACGGGATCAGGGAGAGATAAAATGCCCGCTGTCCACTGAATTCCTGAAATACAAAACCAGTAATGATGGAGCCTACCGTTCCGCCAATGGCAGAAAAAACAACAATAAGCCCGGACATTGAACTGTGTAGATATTTTGGAATCGAAGCAAGAATTACAGAATTAATACTTGGATAAATTGGTGCCAGCAATCCGCCCATTAATGGAAACAGATATACTACCAGAGGTGCGTTAAACCAATTGGTTGTGGCATCAATATGAACGCTATGGGTTAAAGGCAATACCAGAATAAGGCTGACCGCAAAACCAATTACACAGAACGATACTACGTAGATCCAGCTGAATTTTTTCGAGAAGAATCCCGATAAAAATCTTCCCAGCGCAAAAGCTCCCGCCAAAACAGCTCCCGCCTGTATACTCATTGAAGTTGGAACTTTTAAAATTTCTTTATAAAAAGTAGGAGTCCAGGTCTGAAAACTTTGTTCTACCAACACAAAAAGGAAAGCACATAATAAAAAGAACAAGACTTTTCTATAACTGAATAAACTAATACTGTTTTTAATATCGCCCAACAGATCTGTTTTTTCACTTTTTGCTTCTTTCTCATTCAGTTTGGAAAAGAACAAAAACAAAAATGACAACGTGGACAGGATTCCCAACACCCAGTATACATTGAGCCAATGGGTAGATTTTGGATTATGATCATCAATAAACAGACTGAAAATAACATTTCCCACCAATACTCCGATCATGAAAAACCCTTCTAAAAATCCCATAAAGCTGGAATGTTCTTTATCGGTATCTGTAACAAGACCTATAGAGGTGAAAACTGAAATCTTTATCAGGGCAAAAGAAATTCCCACAATGGCAAAAAGTAATTTGAAAAACCAGAAATCATTTGAAAAAGGCATCACAAAGCACATACAGCTTACCAAAAATAAAGCGATCAGCATCGAATTCTTGATTCCTATTTTGGGTAAAAATGAGGCTAAAATAAATGAACAGATGGCAATGGGAAGATCTTTAAAACCTTCCAAAACACTTGCTGAAGATTTCGATATTCCAAAATTCTGCTGCACCTGAAGGATTACCGTTCCTACAGAATTCAACAAAATCGCAAATACGAAATAGTTCAAAAATAAAACCGCCTTAATATTGAAATTTTTCATTAAAATAATTTCTTGTCGGCTAAGATAGAAGCATTTGTGTTAACGTTAATTTAACATAGTAAACATATATTTGAACTATATTAATATAATTATTATTTTTACTGAATAAATAACATTAATTGAATGAAAGTTAGTTTCGAAAGGATCATTCCCAATCAAAAAAGCTCTTTCCGTACCCTTCACAACAACTCCCCCATTTCAGAGTTCAAATGGGAGTATCATTATCACCCGGAAATTGAGCTGGTATGTGTGGTTTCAGGCAGCGGAACCCGCCATGTAGGTTATCATAAAAGTAATTATTCGAATGGTGATCTCGTCCTGATAGGAACGAATATTCCGCATTCCGGTTTTGGATTGAATTCTATTGATCCCCATGAGGAAATTGTTCTGCAATTCCGGGAAGAGATCCTGCAATTTCCACAGCAGGAAGTGGAAGCCCGATCCATTCAAAATTTACTGGAGCTTTCAAAATACGGGATTCATTTTCATCATAAGATCAAAAAAGCCATTCTTCCCAAACTGAGGCTGATGCTGGAATCTGAAGGGTATAAAAGATATTTACTCTTGCTGGAGATCCTTTTTGAGCTTTCGCAATGCAACGAGTATGATCTATTGAATAAAGAAATCATGCCCTACACGATTATCTCAAAGAATAAAACCCGCCTGGAAAATATCTTCACGTATGTAGAACACAATTATGAAAAAGAAATTAATATTGATGATGTAGCAAGGCTTGCTAATCTGACTTTACCCGCCTTTTGTAATTTTTTCAAAAAAGCAACCCAGATCACCTTTACAGAATTTGTAAACCGTTACCGGATCAATAAAGCCTGTCTATTAATGGTACAGGATAAAAGTATTTCAGAATGCAGCTACAGCTGCGGATTTAATAATGTGACTTACTTTAACAGAATGTTCAAGAAATACACCGAGAAAACACCCTCTGAATTTATAAAAAACCATTCCCATAATAAGATTGGTGTATAAAATCAATCGAAAGCATCCTGCTTCTTCTTATTTTTAACCCGCATTTTGCAGCGCTTATCAAAAAAATTAAGCCTATAAGTGTGTATCCGGATTACAGGCACATTATTTTCCCTTATCTACACTGCTATTAATCCCTTTTTTGTATCGCTTTTTTCACCACGTAATGACTTACATATCAGCATGTTAAAATTTTAATTTTATTATTTTTTTACTTATATTTGTAGCAGAAAAACATGATAGAAAATTATATTAATCCACATTCCGCAAGTATCTAGCACAAGTAGGTATAGGAATTAATTCTTCACAGAATCAGTTTAGCAAACTCTTTTTTGAACAATCAGTATCCATGATACTTGAATGCAGGATTTCTATTTTAATTATCTAAAAAATTATCACAATGAAAAAAACTATTATTTTGTCAATGATTTTATTGTCGAATGTTATTGTACTAGGACAAACCGGAATCAACACAAGCACTCCCTCTGCAGCTTTAGATATCGTAAGCAAAGGAAATACAAATGCTACCAAAGCGTTGGAGATCAATAACTCAAGTGCTAAAGAAATGATGACCGTATTAAACAATGGAAATGTAGGAATCGGAGAAACAGCTCCCACAGCTACGCTTCAGGTCACCAATACCACAAGTACAGCTTTAAGAATTGTAGACGGAACACAAGGAGCCGGAAAAGTACTCACTTCTGATGGAACAGGTAATACATCCTGGGTAAATCCTGCTCTAAGCGCAGTATCAGGAAATTTGCCGACTACAACGGTAAGTTTTACCACCTATGGTCCTGGTAATCCCCCTAATACTTCTTTATATTCGGGTGGTACCATTACATTACCTCAAGGAAAATGGCTGGTATCTTTTGGATCGGTAGCTTCGTTAGGACAAAACGATCGAATCAATACCAGTGATGCCCAATTGTGGTGTACCGGATATTTAACAGATTCTTCCACCAACAGTACGACAACAGCAGATTATATTACGGCATATACCGGACAAAGAGGTTCCGGAGGTTCGATCGGAAGGGGAATGAACAGAACCATGGTAGCGGGTTCCATTGCTATAAATAATACTAGCGGAGCCAATAAAACCTATTATTTATGGGCTAATCAGGAGCTTGAGGCATATCCGAGCGGTCCTACCTTCATTAATGTAAACGCAAGCGGAACTGCTGGATATTGGATAAACCTTTTTGGTGTGGGTAACTGGGAAAGATATTTTTATGCAGTTCCTATTCAATAATAAGGTTACATCATAACATTAAAAAGCTGTTCTCTGAGAGAACAGCTTTATCTATTTTGCAGGTAAAAGCTATCAACCGATAACTCTTAACCATCAACTATTTCCACTTAATATTGCATCCCATGCTTGGTCTCTGGATCTCTTCCTGGGGTTCACCCAACAGAAGATTTTCGAAAGCGATAATAAGATCTTCACCGGTAACATCTTTATTATTTCCAGGTCTTGAATCATCCATCTGCCCTCTGTAAACAAGATCTAATTTTTCATCGAAGAAATAAAAATCAGGGGTACATGCAGCTTCATATGCTTTTGCGATGGCCTGGCTTTCATCATATAAATAAGGAAAGTCGAAATTTCTTTCAATCTGGAATTCAATCATTTTTTCCGGAGAATCTGCCGGATATTTTTCAACGTTGTTGGCATTGATGGCGATAAATTCTATTCCTTTTTCGTTGTAATCTTCGTATAATTCATTCAATTTATCAATTACATGAAGAACAAACGGACAATGGTTACACATAAAAATGACCAAAGTTCCTTTTTCTCCTTTCAAATCATCTAATGACTGAACTTCATTAGTTTTTGATGGATTCGGAAGTTCAAAGAAAGGTGCCTTTGTTCCTAATGCTAACATATTTGAAGGGGTATTCATAATCCTTATTTTTCTTTACGGCAAAGATAAAATTTCTTTTATGAACTGACAATTCGTGTTTTATAAACTTGCGTTAAATGTTAAAATCCAAATATTATTTGGTTGGTATGGGTAAATGTTTGTAGTTTTGCTAACACTGTTAGTAAAAAATAATCAATGGGCCTACATGAACGTCGCCAAAGAGAAAAGGAATCCATCCGTGCAAATATTTTGCAGGCTGCCTTTACATTGGCTAAAACAGAGGGCTGGGCATCACTTTCTATTCGTAAAATAGCGGATGCTATTGAGTATAGCGCACCGGTTGTTTATGATTATTTTGAAAATAAAGAGGCCATTTTATATGAAATTTCATTAAACGGTTTCCACTGTCTGCATATAGAGCTGCTAAAAGCTCAGAAAAAACATGATAATCCTGAAGATCAATTAATCGCAATTGTAGATACTTACTGGAACTTCGCTTTTAAAAATAAAGAATATTATCAGCTGATGTTTGGTCTTGGAATGCAGTGCAGCGGTAAAGGAATGATGAAAGAAGAATTTTCTTCGTTCCAGGATATGATTTATGACTGTACACATGAAATTATTAAGAAAAACGGATCCAATCCGGATAATGCGTGCCATATGTCTCACGCCTTGTTTTCTGCGGTACACGGACTTATTTCAATTATGATGATGCGTAATACAGATATTCCGGCAACGATGAACAAAACGACTCTTGATGAAACAGTAGCAGCTTTTGTTAAGTCTTTGTAAATTTTTTTTGAACCAAAAATTAACGCTGTTAGGAAAAATAACATGGAATAATTTAACATTATTCAATTATAAATTAAAATAAACTTTAAAATGAAAACTAATTTCATATCACTATTATATGCCATTTTTTTCCCTTATCATTAACACTGTTAGGAAAAATAACATCACCAATCGTTAAGATACAATCAACATTAAACAAATAAACTGCAATTATGGAAACGACAATTTAGCACTCTATTAAGAATTCTGTAATTTTTTTTGAACTAATTATTAACACTGTTAGCAAAATTAACGGGATTTATTAAAAACAACATTACAATACTTTAATTTCAAACTCTTCATTAAAAATTTAAACTTAAAAATGAAAATACCTGGAAAAACGGGGATTATTGTACTTATATCAAGTATCATCCTTTTACAGAACTGCAGTAAAGCCGCTGAAAACTCAAACCAGGCTCCTTCTGCACCAGCATTGCCGGTTTATACGGTAATTACTTCTCCAGCTACAACATATCAGGAATTCCCGACAGCATTGGAAGGAAAAAACAATGTAGAAATAAGATCACAGGTAGATGGTTACCTGGACAGAATATATGTAGAAGAAGGATCTTTTGTAAGAGCGGGACAGCCGTTATTCAAAATAGATTCAAGAGCTTACGGAGAACAAATGAATATGGCACAGGCTAATTTACAGGTTGCTGATGCCAACATTCAGAAAGCTAAAGTGGAAGTAGATCGACTACAGCCATTGGTAGCCGCAAAAGTAGTTTCTGAAGTACAGATGAAAACTGCAAAAGCTAATTATGCAGCAGCTGTTGCCTCAGCAGCTCAAGCCAGAGCATCGGTAGGAGGTGCTAAAATTAATGTAGGATTCACGACAATCACAGCACCTGTAAGTGGTTATATCGGAAGAATACCTTACAAAAAAGGGAGTTTAATCTCAAGAACAGATCCTAATCCTTTGACGTTATTGTCTGATATCAGCGAGATTTATGCGTACTTCTCTTTAAGCGAACTGGATTTTATTGCTTTTCAAAATAAATATCCCGGAGCTTCCGTAGAAGAAAAGCTGAAAAATATGCCCATGGTAGATTTGGTAATTGCTGACAACAGTACGTATTCTGAAAAAGGAAGAATGAGCATTGTTGATGGCCAGTTCGATAAAACTACGGGAGCCATCAGTGTACGTGCTGTATTCCCTAATGCACATGGTACATTAAGAACAGGAAATACAGGACGCGTGCGTTTACCTCAGCTCCTGACCAACGTAGTGGTTATTCCGCAGGAATCTACTTTTGAGATTCAGGATAAGACCTATGTATATATCCTTGGCAAAGACAATAAAGTAACCAGCAAACCTATAACCATCTCTGGAAAAACAGACAGTTATTACTTCATCTCTGAAGGACTTTCTGCAGGTGATAAGATTGTGTACACAGGGCTTGGCAGCTTAAAAGACGGTGCTTCAATACAGCCGAAACCGATCTCTTCTGACAGCCTGCTGAAAGCAAGACCCTTGTAAACATTTTTACTAATACAGAAGACTTAAATAAATAAACTTCTTATGTTAAAACAATTTATAGAAAGACCGGTACTCTCTACGGTCATCTCCATAATACTCTTATTATTGGGAGCACTGTCTCTCTTTAATTTACCCATTGCCCTCTTTCCGGATATCGCTCCACCGAGTGTTCAGGTAACCGCCTTTTATCCGGGAGCAAATGCTGAGGTAGTGGCCCGTTCTGTGGCAACTCCGATTGAGGAAGCCGTGAATGGAGTGGAAAACATGACGTACATGACTTCCAACTCCAGTAATGACGGAACCATGACACTGAGTGTGTTTTTCAAGCAGGGATCTGATCCCGATAATGCTGCGGTCAACGTACAAAACAGAGTATCAAAGGCAATGAGCCAGCTTCCTCAGGAGGTGGTTCAGGCCGGAATATCCACTCAGAAGGTACAAAACAGTATGATTATGTTCATGGGATTATCGAGTGATGATCCAAAACAATATGATGAGCTGTTCCTTCAGAATTACCTTAAAATCAATGTGATTCCTCAGATTCAGCGTATTCCGGGAGTCGCTCAGGCTCAGGTATTCGGGACAAGAGATTATTCTATGAGAATCTGGCTGAAACCGGATAGATTAGCCGCCAACAACCTTTCTCCACAGGAAGTGCTTGCAGCAATTAAGGATCATAACCTTGAAGCTGCTCCAGGACGTCTTGGACAGGGAAGTAAAGAAACGTATGAATACATTCTTAAATACAAAGGAAAGCTGAATAAAGGCGAAGATTACGAAAGTATCGCGATTAAAGCCAACAGTGACGGTTCATTTCTGAGATTAAAAGATGTAGCAAGAGTTGAATTTGGTTCTTATACCTATACCGCAACGAACAGAGTAGACGGAAAACCGGTGGCCGGATTTGCCATCCTTCAAACTGCAGGTTCGAACGCAAACGAAATCTTAACTGAAATTGAGAAACAGGTTGATCAGCTTAAGACAACTCTTCCAAAAGGAGTGGAACCGATCATCATGTACAATTCCAAAGACTTTTTGGATGCTTCTATTCATCAGGTAGTGGAAACACTTGTCATCGCATTCGTTCTTGTATTTATTGTTGTATTTATTTTCCTTCAGGATTTCAGATCTACTTTAATTCCGGCTATTGCTGTACCTGTTGCGATTATTGGTACCTTCTTCTTTCTCCAGTTGTTTGGATTTAGTATCAATATGTTAACCTTGTTTGCATTGGTACTCGCCATTGGTATTGTAGTGGATGATGCTATTGTAGTGGTAGAAGCTGTCCATTCGAAGATGGAACAAACCGGAATGCCAGTGGAGCAGGCAACACAGAATTCCATGAGTGAAATTTCCGGGGCGATTATTTCCATTACCCTGGTAATGTGTGCGGTATTTATCCCGGTAGGATTCATGCAGGGACCTGCAGGAGTTTTCTACAGACAGTTTGCCTTCACTTTAGTAATTGCGATTCTGATCTCTGCAGTCAATGCGTTAACATTGAGCCCGGCTTTATGTGCGATGTTCTTAAATGATCCTCAGGGAGAGCACGGTGAACACGGTCATAAAAAAGGTTTTGGAGCAAGATTCTTCAATGCCTTCAATGTGAGCTTCAACAATATGACTAAAAAATATATTTACAGTCTTAAATTTTTAATTAAAAATAAATGGGTTGCTGTAGGAGGTTTAGTCCTTATTACCGCAGCAAGTATTTTCTTAATTAAAAAAGCTCCTTCAGGATTTATTCCTACGGAAGATCAGGGATTTGTATTATATGCGGTGAATACTCCTCCGGGAAGTTCACTGGAAAGAACCCACAGAGCTACTGCACAGATTGATAAAATCATCAATGGAGAAAAGGCAACCAATCACCTTTGGGTAGCAGATGGAATGAACTTTATCAGTAACGCCAACGCTTCTCCTTATTCTGCAGGTTTTATCAAACTTAAAGATTATGATAAACGTGGCGACATGAAAGATCCCAACGAAATTGCAGCAACGTTAACAGGTAAAGTAAGCCAGGTAAAAGATGCCAATGCATTCTTCTTCAACTTCCCTACTATTCAGGGATTTGGTAACGTTTCCGGTTTTGAATTTATGCTTCAGGATAAAACTAACGGTTCTTTTGAACAGTTAGGAACCACCACGCAGGCATTCATCGGAGAATTGATGAAACGTCCGGAAATTGCGTTTGCATTTACGACCTATGCAGCCGGAAACCCACAATATACTATTGATGTAGATACAGATAAAGCGAATCAGCTGGGTGTTTCTGTAACCGAACTGATGCAAACGATGCAGATTTATTACGGAAGTAGTTTCGTATCGGATTTCAACAGGTTTGGTAAATATTACAGAGTAATGGCACAGGCAGACGTTGCCTACCGTACGGATATTAATTCTCTGGAAGGAATTTATGTGAAAAATAAATCCGGGGAAATGGTTCCTGCTAAAACACTGGTAACCTTAAAGAGAAGTTTCGGACCTGAAACGGTAACAAGAAACAACCTCTTCAATGCAGTAACCATCAATGGAACTCCTAAACCGGGTTACAGTACTGGAGATGCCATTAAAGCGGTAGAAGAAGTAGCCAAACAATCACTTCCAAGAGGCTATGGTTATGAATGGACAGGGATTACCCGTGAAGAGATCAAAACAGGTGGACAGACTATCTTCGTCTTTATGTTAAGTATTTTGTTTGTTTACTTCCTGTTAGCAGCACAATACGAGAGTTACATCCTTCCGTTTGCGATTATCCTTACCATTCCTACAGGGATTTTCGGGGTATTTGCTTTCACAGGCTTAGCCGGAATCGATAATAACATTTACGTTCAGGTAGGATTGATCATGCTTGTAGGACTCTTGGCGAAAAATGCGATTCTGATTGTAGAATTTGCTGTTCAGAGAAGAAAAGCAGGAAAAACACTGATCGAATCAGCACTTCAGGCTTCAAGACTGCGTCTAAGACCTATCTTAATGACCTCTTTCGCATTTATTGTAGGGATGCTTCCGCTGATATGGACTCAGGGAGCTTCTGCACAAGGTAATCATTCCATTGGGTACAGTACCGTAGGAGGAATGCTTACAGGAGTGGTGTTCGGAGTTTTCATCATTCCGGTGATGTATGTGATCTTCCAGTACCTGCACGAAAAAATGCCAAGCAGAAAAAATAAAAGATTGCTAAAACAAAAACAACAGGAAGAACTTTTAGCATCTGCTCATTAATAAAAATGATTTACAAAACTTTGAGAATATTTTTAAACCACAAACCTTTCATAAATAGCTACAGTCATCTGTGAAAATCTGTGAAATCAGTGGTCAATAAAAAATAAAGCAGCAACTATTCAAACTGCGATCATAAAAGCAAAGCATATCTCCTACTAAAGACTACTTTGTATAAAAGATCTCTCAAAGTTTTGTATTCAATTAAAAGTTTATATAAAACTATGAAAAGAATTAAGAATATTTTTCTAACCACTATATTAGCTGTCATTGCGGTTTCTTGTGTAACAAAAGTTGCATACAAGGAACCGGACTTACAGCTTCCTGAGGAATTCCGGTTTACAGCCACTGCTGATACGGCAAGTATTGCCAACCTGGAATGGAAACAGTTTTTCAGTGATCCTATTCTTCAAAACCTGATAGAAAAGGGAATTACTCATAATTATGATTTACAGATCGCATTAAAGCAAGTGGCTTCTTCACAGGAAAAACTGAAACAAGCGAAATATCTTCAATATCCCGATGTTGGTTTCGGAGTTTCAGCGCAAATTTCTAAGCCTTCCAAAAACAGCATGAACGGACAGAGTCTTAATTTATTTTTAGGAAAAGACTATGTTGAAGATTATAATGCAGCATTTAATTTATCTTGGGAAGCGGATATCTGGGGTAAAATAAAAAACCAACAAGAGGTTTCAAGAATGCAGTACCTGCAGACGTATGAAGCTACTAAAGCAATCCAGACACAAGTGGTTGCAGCAATTGCCCAGGGATATTATAACCTACTGATGCTTGACAAACAAATGGATATTGCAAAATCCAATTTGGAATTAAGCAGCAACACCTTATCTATTACGCAGAAAATGTGGGATAGCGGAGATACCACTTCTCTGGGAGTACAGCAGGCAACAGCACAGAAGCAGTCTACAGAACTGCTGATCACTCAGCTGGAACAGAATATCGCCATTCAGGAAAATGCGTTGAGCATCCTTGTCGGTGAGAATCCAAATACCATCAACAGAACGATCGAAATGTCTGATACCTCTTTGCCACAAAGTATTTCTACAGGACTTCCTGCAGCGATGGTAAGCCGTCGTCCGGATGTTCGTCAGCAGGAATTGGTATTGTTAGAATCTAACTCGATGGTAGGGATTGCCCAGGCTAATATGTATCCTGCTTTGAAAATTACTGCTACCGGAGGAGTAAATTCTTTCAAAATAGACAACTGGTTTCAGATTCCGGCATCTTTATTCGGATCGGTATTGGGAGGACTTACCCAGCCAATATTTCAGAAGAGACAGCTGAAAACTGATTTGGCAGTAGCTAAACTTCAGAGAGAGAAAAATGTACTGGCATTCCGTCAGTCTGTTTTAAATGCTGTGGGAGAAGTTTCTGATGCTTTGGTTTCTAATGAAAGTTTAAAAGTTCAGGAACAGAAAGCTACAGAGCAGGTTCAAACGTTGAAAGACGGTATAAAAAGTGCTCAAATGCTTTATAAAGGCGGCATGGCAAATTATTTAGAAGTGATTACCGCTCAGGGAAATTCTTTACAGGCAGAACTTAATCTTGCATCCGTAAAAAGACAGAGATTAAGCAGCATTGTAGATTTATACCGGGCGTTAGGCGGCGGCTGGAAGTAGTAAATTATATTATATTGTTAATGGAATGCGGTCTTTCGGGATCGCATTTTTTTGTTTTAATTGAAAGAAAGGTTTATTTCCACTTATCATTCAGAACGAAACGAAGTGAAGTGAAGAATCTATTTTTAATGTGCAAAGATTTTTCCTTGTCAGAATGACAATTCTACCACTAAGGACAATTAAGAATCTAAGCTCAAGTAAGAAAAATAAAATAGATTTTTAAGACTTAAAGCGCAGCCAAACTTAATATCTTAACCACTTAATAAGTTCTTAATCGTTAACTTCACATCTTTTAAACGCAAAGTTTTAATAAGAAAGTAATAATTATAAGAGGCAAAGTACGGTGACAGAGTCGCTTATGAAGGAGGCTTATTAAGAATCAATTTCATTGATTCAGTTCTTTGCTCCTTTAGATATTCAGAATTAAAATAAATCTTTGCGTTAAAAAAATTTCAATTATTGTGAAGTTTGCTCATGAATATATTCAATCAAATCCTCAAAATCCTGTTGCGAATATCCCAATTGCAAATAATGAATATCATCCGCTTTCCGGTACCAGGTCAATTGGCGTTTTGCATACCTCCGGCTGTTTTTCTTAATTTCAGAAACAGCAAAGTCTAAGTCCCACTCTCCGTCGAAATACTTAAATAATTCAGCGTAGCCTACCGTATTTAGAGCCGTCAGCCCTTTGTATTTTTCAAGACCTTTGGCTTCCTCCAGCAGGCCTTTTTCCATCATGATCTCCACTCTTCGGTTGATTCTGTCATACAGTTCTTCGCGGGAAGCTTCAATCCCAATTCTTATAACCTTAAAATCTCTGGAATCCTGGGAAACAGCAATCAGTTCAGAATACTTTTTATTCGTCTGCCAGATGACATCAATCGCTCTTAAAAGTCTTCTATGGTTGTGAAAATCTACAACGTCGTAATAATCAGGGTCCAGTTCTTTCAATACTTCCTGAAGTTTTTCAATTCCTTCAGTATCCATGATCTGCTGTAATTTTTCCTGATTTTCAGTATTTGCTTCGGGAAGATCATTCAATCCTTCAATCACCGCTTTTTCATACATCATACTTCCACCGACAAGAATGACGGTTTCATGATGTTCAAAAAGTTCGTTAAGTTTTTTCAAGGCATCCTCTTCATACTGCCCGATAGAATAATAATCCTGTACCGAAAGGTTTCCAATAAAATGATGAGGTGCCTCGGCAAGTTCCTCTTCTGATGGTGAAGCAGTACCTATTTTCATTTCCTGAAAAAACTGACGCGAGTCACAAGAAATAATTTCAGTCTTGAAATAATTGGCAAGATCAATAGCCAGTCTTGTTTTTCCAATTCCGGTGGGTCCTACTACAGAAATCAAATTTTTCATAGGTAGGCTATTTTATTTGTTTTGTAAGGGTCATATGGAATCGTAAATCTCCATTATTGTTTGTCTTTTCCAAATCACAACGATTTCACAGTGCTAATTTAAATGTTTATCTTTGTACGACAATAAAAAACTATGATTTTATCAATGACCGGCTTTGGTAGAGCCGAAGATGTTTTTGAAGGAAAAAAAATAACCGTAGATGTTAAGTCACTGAACAGCAAAAGCTTTGATTTAAACATCAAGATACCGTTGCGATATAAAGAGAAGGAATTTGAAATCAGGAAAATTCTTAACGACAGAATTATCCGTGGAAAAGTAGATTGCTATATCAATATCGAGAATCTTGAAGAATCCAATGATGTAAAAATCAATAAAAATCTTATTGATTCTTATATGAACGAACTCCGCAACATTGCTTCCGATGCTCCTGAATTTGAGTATCTTAAAATGGCAGTACGTCTTCCTGACGCCATCACATCAAGACCTGATGAGCTTACAGAAGGAGAATGGGAATCGCTGGCAAAGATCGTGAGCAATGCTGTAGACAAATTTGAAAACTTCAGAAAAACGGAAGGAAAAATCTTACATGAAGAACTGGAAAAGAATATTCAGAATATCGACAGATATTTATCTGAAGTCATTCCTTTTGAAGAAGTGAGAATCAACAGCGTGAAAGAACGTTACCAGAAGTCTCTGAAAGAATTCGAAAACGTAGACGAAACCCGTTTCTATCAGGAAATGGCTTATTTTACGGAAAAACTGGATATTTCTGAGGAAAAAGTAAGACTGACACAGCATTTGAAATACTACAAGGAAGTAATGGATAATGAAGATTTCAACGGAAAGAAATTAGGTTTTATTTCTCAGGAAATCGGAAGAGAGATCAATACATTAGGTTCAAAAGCCAATCATGCCGAGATTCAGAAATTAGTCGTGATGATGAAAGATGATCTTGAAAAAATTAAAGAACAAACGCTAAACGTATTATAAAAGTTGATGGTTAATAGTTGTCTGTTGATAGATAAAAACCGGCAACTATCAACTGTCAGCCAGCAGCTATATGGAAAAAGTTATTATATTTTCGGCGCCGTCGGGAAGTGGAAAAACTACTCTGGTAAAACATTCTTTAGAACAATTTTCAGAACTGAAATTCTCAATTTCATGTACGACAAGACAACCTAGAGGAAGCGAAATTCATTCAGTAGATTATCATTTTTTAAGTCCTGATGAATTCAGACAAAAAATTGCAGAAGATGCATTTGTGGAATTTGAAGAAGTATACACTGATAAATATTACGGTACGTTAAAATCTGAGGTTGAAAAAATCTGGAATCTGGGGAAAGTAGTCATTTTCGATGTGGATGTGAAAGGTGGTATTTCTCTAAAAAAATACTTTGGAGAAAAAGCACTTTCTATTTTCATTGAACCCCCTTCTATCGAGGAACTGGAACGAAGATTGATTTCACGTAATACAGATGATGCAGAAACCATCAAAACCCGTGTAGAAAAAGCAGAAGAAGAAATTTCATATGCTGGAGAATTTGACAAGATCGTCATCAATAACGATTTGGACGACGCCAAAAAAGAAATAGAAAGTTTAATAAAAAATTTTATCAGTAGTCATTAAAAACGCTTAGAAAATTTCTACTTTTAAAGAAACAAAACATTGAGGTTGATATGAGTACCGAAACATTAGAAAAAGCAAAATCTGCGATTCCTGTAAGAGGATTTTTAGATATAAAAGATATCGCGATTCCTCAAGGAGAAGAGCTTGTGAAGGCTATTCTTAAGCTTAAAGAAGAAAAAAACGCCGTTATTTTAGCGCATTACTACCAGCCTGGAGAAATTCAGGATATTGCTGATTTCCTTGGAGATTCCCTACAGTTAGCCAGACAGGCAAAAGATACCAACGCCGATATGATTGTATTCTGCGGGGTACACTTCATGGCTGAAGCTGCAAAAATCCTTAACCCAACAAAAAAAGTAGTACTGCCTGATACGATGGCTGGATGCTCTTTAGCTGACGGATGTTCAGGAGAAGGATTGAGAAAAATGCGTGAGCAGCATCCCAATGCTTTAATTGCTACGTACATCAACTGCAATGCAGAAACGAAAGCAGAAAGTGATATTATCGTAACAAGCTCCAATGCAGAAACAGTTATTGAAGCTCTTCCTAAAGACCGACCGATTATTTTCGCCCCGGATAAAAACTTAGGAAGATATCTGTCTAAAAAAACAGGCCGTGACATGATTCTCTGGGATGGAAGCTGCATCGTTCACGAAGCTTTTTCTATGGAGAGAATTGCCCAGCAATTAGCTGACAATCCTAATGCAAAAATGATTGCTCACCCTGAAAGTGAGGAAGCCGTTTTAAAGCTGGCTCATTTTATAGGCTCTACTTCTGCCCTTCTGGATTATGTAGAAAAAGACGACTGCCAGACATTTATCATTGCTACCGAAGAAGGAATTCTTCACGAAATGAGAAAACGTGCACCGCATAAGCAGTTGATTCCGGCTTTAGTTTTTGACGAAAGCTGTAACTGTTCAGAATGTTTCTACATGAAACGTAATACCATGGAAAAATTGTATTTGTGTATGAAATACGAACTTCCTGAAATTATTATCGAAGAAGAACTTCGTCTGAAAGCATTAAAGCCGATTGAGGCAATGCTCGATCTTTCGAAGAGTATAAAATAAATAAAAAAAGCACTGTCTGAGACAGTGCTTTTTTATTCTCAGATTGCTGTAATCGGGACAAAACAATCCATACTTACTACAACGCACATTCTGCAAGTCTGCGGCAGATTCCAATAGGCTTCGCACGATGGATCATTAGGTGATCCGGGTCCGAAAATCAGATGGGTAGGACAACCGTTACAACTGGAAGCTCCTGCTCCATTAAGCTGTTCTAAGTCTCTTCTGTTTAATTTTTTTATGTTTTTCATGGCTGTTTTATTGTATTTTACTATTTGAGTTGATTATTGAGTAAGAATCGGACACGCTAGCGGATCATACAAGTATAGACAAACCCTGCGTCCTCTGAGATCTGTACACCATGCACAGCCCGTAGGCCCACAATCAAGATCTCTCTGGCAATCAACCAATAAACAACCGTTAAGTAATCGCAGGTCTTCTCTGTTCAATTTTTTTAAATTTTTCATGGTAATTTAGTTTAGTAGAGGTAAAAGTATCATTAGAAGAATTAATAAAACAAAAACACTGTAAAAACAGTGTTTTATATTTTAGTCAAGAGAACATTCGTAGCTCAATAAAACCTTAGACTTGCAACATGTTGGCAGCGCATCATAATCTGCACATGATTTCGGAAAGCCCGGCCCGTAAGGTCCCGGAGGACATACATAATTACAAGTTCCCCCACCATTTACTGATTTCAAATTGTCTCTGTTTAATTTTTTTAGATTTTTCATAATAATTTGATATAGTTTAGTTTATAAATATAACAAATATTCTATTTGAAACTTAAATTAATCACCATAAAAAGAAATAATGTAAAAAACCACCTTAAAATAGTGGTCTTTTCACAAAGATTATAAAAGTGAAATACTCATCATAATCTGAATCTGCTAAACGGATATTTGTTTGCTTCAATTATAACATCGGAGGATAACATATACCTCCCGGATGAAGCCAGCATCCCCATGCCCCATTCTTTTGAAAACAGACATAAGCTGAACCGCCACAAGTTTCAATCTGGAATGGAGTAAATCCACCGCTTATACTTTTTTGTTCCTCTCTTGAAAGTTTTTTTAAATTTTTCATAGATGTATTGGGTTTAATGATTCCTACTCTTAAGCTTTTCGGATACCGCTCATGATAGAATATGAAATTCAAAAATGGAATTAGGAAATCATAAAACAAAGCTAAATTTAGCAAGTGTAGATGATTATTGAGTAAGTGCGAATATTCTCTGTATTTCTGTAATTTTTAACAATACGAAATATTGATTAACAACATTTTCATTGGTTTATACTACATAACACAACCTCGGCTGGTAGGATAAATTGAGGTTATATTTTCTTTTCTCAGTTGAAAAAGAAATGTTAAAGTCTAAAAAAAAGACCTGTTATCCAAAATAATCTCTACATTTGTTCCATAATAATGAATTATTTAAGAAACATATCTGATATTTCTGCACCGAAGCTTTCTGCTTCCGGAGTATCTTCTGTTTCCATTACGACTACAACCACTACCCCATAAGGGGTATATTTTCACATATTATTTCAGGTACTCCTGCTCTTTTTTTAAAGAGTAATTATTTCAATTGATCATAACCTAAAAAAATAAGTGATGAAAATCCTAAAATTCGGAGGCTCTTCCGTTGCCCATGCACACAACATCCTGCAGGCAGAAAACATTATAAAAAAAGAATCTTTACAAAACAAAATCATCGTCGTCGTTTCTGCACTACAGGGCACAACAGATTCGTTAATCAAAGCCGCAAACTACGCTTCTCATCAAGATGAACGCTATATCCAGCTTATCAAAGAACTTGAAGAGAAGCATCTTAATCTCGTAAAAGAATTGATCCCGGTATTAGATCAAAGCGCATGGCTGAGTTTTGTTAAAAAACATTTCAATGACATCGAAGACCTCTGCAACAGCATTTTTGTCTTAGGAGAATTCACAAACAGAATTAAAGATAAGATCACTTCTTACGGCGAATTTCTTTCTTCCAATATAATTGCTGCCAGATTGCAGTATGAAGGGCTGGATGTCATTTGGATGAATGCAATGGATCATATTCTTACAGACAGCACTTTTACTAACGCCAAAGTAGATCTTGAAATAACAGAAAAAAATATAGAAAACTATTGTAAAGAACATCAGAACCGTATTATAATCGTTCCCGGTTTCATTGCGAAAGATGGAAAAGGAAATATAACTACGCTTGGGAGAGGGGGATCAGATTACACATCTTCTATTATGGCAGCGGCTTTAGATGCTGACGAACTTCAAATATGGACAGATGTAAGCGGTATGATGACAGCAGATCCAAGATTGGTATCTAATGCAAAGCCTATCCCCGAAATTTCGTATCATGAAGCCATGGAACTATCTCATTTTGGAGCTAAAGTTCTCTATCCACCAACCATCCAGCCGGTTATGATAAAAAACATAGACCTTAGGATAAAAAACACCTTTGATCCTAAAGCTGCAGGAACATTGATTACTCACAATATCAATGCTTCAGATTCAGAAAACAGTCCGGTTGCGGTAGGAATTTCCAACATGAGCCATATTGCCCTGTTAACTCTTGAAGGCAGTGGAATGGTAGGAATTCCCGGTATTTCAGCACGATTATTTCAATGCCTGAGTTTGGAAAAAATTAATGTAGTGCTCATTACACAAAGCTCTTCGGAACATTCCATTACCCTTGCCATCCATGAAAATGATGTTGTGCACGCAGAAACAGCAGTGAATTCTTCTTTTGCGGACGATGTGAAACTGAAGAGAATCGCTCCTGTAAAAATAGAAACCGGTCTTTCAATCGTAGCGCTTGTAGGGGAAAATATGAAAAACAGAAGCGGTGTGAGTGCAAAAATGTTCGGCTGTCTTGGAAATAACGGTATCAACATAAGAGCAATTGCCCAGGGTTCATCAGAAAAAAATATCAGCATTGTTATTTCAGAAAAAGATATCAAAAAAGCGGTCAACGTTCTTCATGAAGAATTTTTTGAATCTGAAATAAAACAGGTCCATCTCTACCTCTGCGGAATTGGAAATGTAGGTCATAAACTTATTCAGCAGATCTATGAACAGAATGAATATCTTAAAGAACATATGTTGATTAACCTCCGCATTGCAGGACTTTCCAACAGTAGGAATATGTGCTTTCCGGAACCAGGAATTTCTAAAGATGAATGTCTGAGGCATCTCAAAAATGGTGAAAAAGCGTCTATAGGAAAATTTGCTGAAGAAATTATTTCCCGCAATCTTCGAAACTCTGTTTTTGTAGATGTAACTGCCAGTGCAGAAATTCCGAAAATCTATGACAGTCTTCTGAAAAAAAGTGTCAACATCGTGGCCTGTAATAAAATTGCCGCGTCATCAGATTTTGAAAAATACCAAAGTCTTAAAAATACGGCTAAGAATCATAGCTGTAAATTTTTCTTCGAAACAAATGTAGGAGCCGGTCTTCCCATTATAGGAACCATTAATGATCTGATCAGAAGCGGGGATAAAATTACATCGATACAAGCTGTTTTAAGCGGCACGTTGAATTTTGTTTTCAATAATTATGATGGAAGCATTCCATTTTCGGAAGTGGTAGCCCAGGCACAGAAAGAAGGATATACAGAACCTGACCCAAGGCTGGACCTCGCAGGTACAGATGTTGCCCGAAAAATTTTGATACTTGCCCGTGAAGCCGGATATCCGTTGGAATTTGACCAAATTGAAAATATTGGTTTTCTTCCGGAAGAGTGTATGCAGGGAGATGTAGATAACTTTTACCAAATGTTGCTGAAATATGAAGATCATTTTAAAAACCTGGTAGCAGAAGCGAAAAAAGGGAATAAAATACTGAAATATGTGGCCACCTTCAGCCAGGGCAAAGCACAGGTCGGCTTACAGCACATTGCACCTGAAGACGATCTTTACCACCTTTACGGAAAAGATAATATTGTTATTTTTAAAACTTTACGATATTCGGAACAGCCACTGGTTGTGAAAGGAGCCGGAGCCGGAGCTGACGTTACCGCAAGTGGGGTCTTTGCAGATATTGTGCGTGCGGTTTAAGGAAATAGCAGATGTTACATAATTAGATTTTAGACATCTTATTTATAATCATCACATTACTATTAAAAATAAGATGGAAACCTGTTGAAAATTAAAATACTAAAGTGGTTTAACATTTTACAACCACAGATTTCTCAGATTTACACAGATGAATCCTAAAATAAAAAATGTAAACAAATTGATGATGAAAAATAATCATTATACCTAAAAAATATGAAAAAAATAAAAATAAAAGTTCCTGCTACGGTTGCCAATCTTGTATGTGGTTTTGACATTTTAGGAATGGCCGTTCATGAACCTTATGATGAAATGGAAATCCGCATATCAGAAAGTTCGGAGATCATCATCAAACATACGGATCATTATGGACTTCCCGAAGAAGCTTCAAAAAATGTTGCCGGAGTTGTCTTATTAAAAATTCAGGAAGAGTTTGATCTCAAGCATGGTTTTGAGGTCATTATCCATAAAAACATTAAGCCCGGAAGCGGGCTCGGCTCCAGTGCGGCAAGTGCCGCCGGAGCCGCCTTTGGAGCCAATATATTGTTAGGAAACAGGTTGTCTAAGGAAGAAATTGTACATTTTGCCATGTTTGGGGAAGAGCTCGCATCCGGAGTCCGGCATGCAGACAATATTGCACCGTGTATTTATGGAGGTATTGCGCTGGTAAAATCTTCAGATCCCATAGATATTATCCCGTTACAGTCTCCGGATTTATTTGTGGCAGCCGTTCACCCTCAGGTTGAGGTGAAAACTTCTGACGCCAGACAAATATTGAAAAAAAGTATTTTACTCAAAGATGCCGTTAAACAATGGGGGAACATTGCCGGTTTGGTAGCAGGAATAGAAAAAAATGATCATGCCCTGATCGGAAGAAGCCTGAATGATGTGATCATAGAACCGGTTCGAAGTATTCTCATCCCAAAATTTGATGAAATCAAAACAAAAAGCCTTCAGCTTGGTGCTTTAGGAGGCGGCATATCAGGTTCGGGACCTTCGATTTTTATGCTTGCCGAAAAAGAAGAAACTGCCCAACATATAGCAAAAATGATGAAAGCTGTTTACGATGAAATTGAAATTGACAGCTTTGTATACATTTCCAAAATCAATCCGACAGGAATCGAAATCATTAATGAATCCAAAGACAGTAACCCCCTTAACTAAAAGCATTCTAATGAACTACTATAATTTAAAAGACCGGCACGAACAGGTTGATTTTAAAACAGCCACTATTAAAGGGCAGGGCAAAGAAAAGGGATTATTTTTCCCTGAAGTGATACCTCAGTTTGAAAAAGAATTTATCAATAACCTGTCTCAGTTTTCAGATGAAGAAATTGCCTTCCGATGTATGGCAGATTTTGTTGGCAACGAGATTCCTGTTGAAGTTTTAAAAAAAATCACTGCTGAAACCATTCAGTTTGATATTCCATTAAAAAAAATCAACGACAGAATTTCCGTTCTTGAGCTTTTTCATGGTCCTACCCTCGCCTTCAAAGATGTGGGTGCAGGTTTTATGAGTCGGTGTCTGTCCTATTTCTTACAAGATGAACACAAAAAAGTTACCGTATTAGCTGCTACTTCAGGAGATACTGGTGGTGCTGTTGCCCATGGATTTTATAAAGCTCCGGGAATCGATGTTGTGATTCTGTATCCCAAAAACAGGGTTAGTAAAGTTCAGGAAAAACAACTTACCGCTCTCGGTGAAAATATCACCGCACTGGAAGTAAACGGAAGTTTTGACGACTGTCAAAATTTGGTAAAACAGGCATTTGCAGATCAGGAAATTAACAATCATATCCTGTTAACATCCGCCAATTCTATTAATGCGGCAAGATGGCTTCCGCAACAAATTTATTATCTGCTTGCTTTAAAACAGTGGCAGCAATCTGAAAAAGAAGTTCCCGTAATCTGCGTTCCAAGCGGAAACTTTGGAAATATCTGTGCCGGGCTGCTGGCTCATTTCCGGGGGCTGCCTGCCGATCATTTTATTGCAGCCTGTAATCAAAATGACGTAATTCCTCAATATCTGAAAACAAAAAATCTTGAGATCAAGCCTACTGTTGCAACGCTTTCCAATGCCATGGATGTAGGCAATCCAAGTAATTTTGTAAGAATCTTAGAACTTTTTGATCATGAGTTCAACACCCTTAAAAAAACAGTGTCCGGTTATTCCGTTAATGATAAAACAACCCTGGAAACCATTGCAAAAGTGTATACGGAATATGGATATATGCTTGACCCGCATGCTGCTGTTGCCTATGCTGCTCTGGAAGAATATCTTATCCAACATCCTGATAAAAAAGGGTTTATTTTAGGTACTGCCCATCCGGTGAAATTCCCCGATGCCGTGGAAAAAGCAACACAGGTCGAAATTAAGATTCCCGATTCTCTGGGAGATTTAATGAGCAGAGAGAAAAAAACTGTGGAAATTAATTCAGATTTTAAAGAATTAAAACGATTTTTGCTTGACAAAAATTAAGGCAATGAGTAAAATATATCTTGAAGATGTAAAAATATATGGCTACCACGGTGTTCTTCCGGAAGAGAACATCATTGGTACCTATTATATTATTAATGCGGAACTGCACACCGATCTATGGAAAGCTGCTGAAACAGATGATCTGCATGATACCATAAGCTATGCAGATATCAATGAGATTATCCATCATGAGATGAATATTAAATCAAAATTACTGGAACATGTAGCCGGCAGAATGATTTCAAAGATTCATATCAGCTTTCCCCAGGTTAGTTATATCAAACTAAAAATCACCAAAACATCCCCGCCGATGCAGGGAGAAATGAAAGGAGCAAGTATTGAACTGGAGCGAAGCTTTACGTCCAATCACTAAATAGTATTATTTTTATATAAAAACATAAAGAATTGAGAGCCATTACAATAGTATTCTTATTAAGTTTTGTCAGTATTTTCGGGCAGACCAATATCGACAACCAGCTGGCAGCTTACAATTTTCCAAAAATCAAGTCAAGCATTACAATGCCTGTTACCATTCCGCTTTCGGAAATCAGTAATATGATTAATGCCTCTGTAAAAGAACTGATCTACCAGGATGATTCTTATACAGACAACAACAACGACCAGTTTAAGGTTAAAGTATGGAAAACAAGGCCTATCCGTTTGGTAGGCGGCACCAATCAGAATCTCCTGATTGAAGTTCCATTAAAAATATGGGCAGAAAAAGGCATCGGGACATTGGGAGTATATACGTATCAGAATACAACTTTTGAAACCGTAATGTCTTTTAATACTTCTTTAAGCTTAAGAAACAACTGGACGATCGCTACCAATACCCAACCCAACGGTTTTAAATGGGTTACAAAACCCGTCCTGGACTATGGAAAGATTAAAATTCCCATTACCTCTGTAGTAGAAAAAAATCTTAAGGAGCAGCAGGAAAAATTTGCTAAAACAATTGACCAGCAAATGGCAACCCAGCTGAACTTCCAGCAGTATGCAGTAATGGCCTGGAATGTTTTTTCGCAACCCTTCAATATTTCTGAAGAATACAACACCTGGCTGAAAGTAAGTCCTGTAGGAGTAAATATCACACCACTTACATTTTATGCCAACCAAATCGATGCTAATATTGGAATTGATATTTATTCAGAAACATTTACAGGAAGTAAACCTGATGCTTCCCAACCGGTGAAAACAGCACCCAGCTTTATTGCGACCCCTGTTCTTGCAGATCATTTTATATTGCAGACGACAGCCAATGTTCCTTTTTCAGAAGCAACGAACATTGCAAGAAATATGTTTTTAAATAAAGAATATGATGTAAGAGGTTCCAAAATTAAAATCAAAGATATTAAAGTATATGGCGTAGAAAACCGGGTAATGATCGAGGCTGAAACGGAAGGCTATGTTAATGGAAAAGCATTTATCTCAGGAATACCTGTGTATGATGAAGTAAAAAAGAAAATTGTATTGTCTAATACCAAATTTAATCTTAGGACGGCAAATATCTTACAGAAGACCGCTACCCTGCTCTTTAAAGGAAAAATTGTGAAAATGATTGAAGATGAATACGGAATTCCTACGCTGGAACTGGAGCAGACATCTAAAAAAAGTATTGAAGAATCATTCAATAAAGAATATTACAAAGGCTTAAAGATGACCGGAAGAGTTTTCAATGTAAAGCCTAGCAGCATTCTTCTGAATCCCTCAGGAATTACAGCTGTGATTGACACCAATGCTACATTAAGGCTTATCGTTAACGGATTTTAAACTTCCAAAACTAAAAAACACAACCATGAAAAAAATTTTAAAAATCGTTGAAGATAATAAGGCTTCATTAGGTATTAGATTTGCAAATCTGCTGATAGATAGGGTTATGATCTATTTACTGTTTTTTCTATATGGAGTATTCTCTGTATTGATTTATGAACTGCTTAATATTGAATTCTTTGTCAATATAACAGATAAACTTAGTGCAATGAACAGGACGCAGGATATTGTCTTAACTTCATTTATCTATTTTCTGTATCTCTTTTTAATGGAATATTTTACAAAAGGAAGAACGATCGGAAAGTATATTACCGGAACTAAAGTACTGAGTACTGATGGCACCCAGCCTACATTGAAGGATTATTTCATCAGAACAATCTCCAGATTTGTCCCTTTTGATCCGTTTTCTTTTTTTGGATACAATGGATGGCACGACAGCTGGAGCAATACAAGAGTAATCAGCATCAAAAAATATGAGTCTGATAGACAGGCAAAAAGCGATATAAACGCCATCGGCACAAAAGAAATTGCATAAAAAACTTTTGTTGAATCAATATTTTTGTTATATTTGCACACTTCAAAAATGGTACTTTGGCCGAGCGGCTAGGCAGTGGTCTGCAACACCATCTACAGCGGTTCGAATCCGCTAGGTACCTCTTAAACCTCTAATCGTGTGATTAGAGGTTTTTTTATTCCTATAATTTACAATATTATAATACTTGACTGCGTTTTGATTGATACAGCTAGAACTATTAACAGACGCAAAACTATACCGAGAACCTGTAGACCGCACAATAGTCAGCTTAATACCTCAGCAATCCAACTTCTTATTGATAGAAATAAAAAATCCCCGGACTTCTCCGAGGATAAAAACTAATAACCATGAAAACTCAAATTAAACATGAGTTGCTATCTTACATTGAAAAAACGTGCCAATAGTATTACTAAATTATATTTTATGATTTTTTTAATACTTCTCTGATTATCGGTTTAAAATTCAGAATCCGAAAATAATCTTCAAACTGCTAAATTGAATACTACCACCATAAAACAATCACCTTTTTCTAAAAAATAAAGTTATCAACCTTAATTTTATAACTTATTAATATTGTAAAAAACTGTAAACAAGAACAATACTAAAGTTATCCACATTTTAACAAACAGCAATTATCCACATTGAGTTTAAAAACAATAATTCCTCTATATTTATCCCCAAAAACACTCAATCCAGATTGTATTTATTCATCAACATGAAAGTTATCAACCATAATAATTCAAATTATTAACATTATAAAATACTGAAAATAAGAACAATAATAAAGTTATCCACATTTTAACAAACACATTACACCCACACTCAACCCATATAACAAAAAGACCTAGTACCAAAAAAGAATTAGAAAACAATCAAACGGAACAGTTCCCATACGACAAGACTACAAGCACGTAAATACAAACCCGCATAGAATTTGAGAAATGCACAAAAATTACTTTAAAAAAGATAAGAAATCAGTCATACGAGATATCCAATATTTACAACAAGGAGAAACAACAGGAGATAAGAATCACCAACAAGAGTAAATAAAAAATCCCCGGAGAAGTCCGGGGATAAAACTAATAACCATGAAAACTCAAACTAAACATGAGTCACTATACTACATTGAAAAAACATGCCAATATTTCCAACAAATTATATTTTAAGTTTTTTTTAATACAATCCATTTCAATAAAAGAAACTACCCTCACCTCAACGAACATTTCCTCAATAAAGAAAGTTATCCACTATGAAAATGCAAGTTATAAACATCACAAATAACTATAAATAAGATATATAATAAAGTTATCCACATTTTAACAAACACTAATCTTCTAAACAAAAATTCTTACAAAAAAGATAGGTAACGTGAAAATTTAATTCGTATGAAAAATATAGACATAAGAAACAGTCAGAATCTAGATGAAAAAAGAGTAAAAAAAAATCCCCGGACTTCTCCGAGGATAAAAACTAATAACCATGAAAACTCAAATTAAACATGAGTTGGATTCTTACATTGAAATATCGTGCCAAAGATTACTTTTTAACAATATTTTTTTTTCAATAATTCTTACCTTATATATAAAATTAACTTCGATTCTTAATAAAGAAAATATAATAAACTAACAATCAAACAACTATTTATATTATTTCATCTATTACCATTTAACCATATAGATTAGATATATTATATACAAAAAAAGACCCCCAATAAATGGAGGCCTCAAAAACACAAATGATGAAAAAAAAATTTTTATTTATATTAGAAATATAATTATCTATCATTAAATTCTATTCAAAACTACAATGTATTTTTTTTATATTTTATGACTGTACTCATAAAATATAATTTATTATATCAATACGCAGTAATCGGCAACTCCACACATACAATCTATTTTACAATCCTGCATATTAATAAAAAAAAGGATGCTGGTAAATTAAAAAAAATTCACATTTAATTATATCATCAACCTACCATATTAAATATTTGTGAAATATGATAAAATTTAAATATTTCACAGACATAACAGAAAACATATCATAAACTCAACTTCTACTTTAGAAAAAAGCAGCCCGAAAAACAGACAGAATCACAAAGCAACAGATTATCTACAAATTAAGGTATTAATATTAATAAATAATTATTAACAATCAATTCACATCAATAATACGTAAAAAATAAGAAAAAAATACAAAATACAGCATGATTAAAGGCATGTTTTTTAATTATTTTAATTCCTACTTTTATGAAATAATATTAATTCATAAAATTGTGATAAAAATTTCTGTACTTATAGCCAACTATAATAATGGAAAATATTTTACTGATTGTTATAACTCACTTCTCAGCCAGACGTATACAAACTGGGAAGTAATCATTGTTGATGATGCTTCTACCGATGATTCTGTTGAAGTCATTAAAAATATCATAAAAAATGATGATCGTTTCAAGTTATATCATAATCAGAAAAATAATGGCTGTGGCTTCACAAAAAGAGAATGCATGAAATATGCAGAGGGTGACATATGTGCCTATCTTGATCCTGATGATGCCATCTACAGTACAGCTCTGGAGACTTGTGCATTTGAGTTTGCAAAGAATACAGATATTGTAGCCTTGTACTCTCAAATGATGCTATGTGATGAAAATCTTACTCCAGATAAGGTTTTCGCCAATACAAAACAGATTTATAACAGCCGATACTTTTTCAACTGTCCAACTCAGTTTGCTCATTTCTTTGTGTTTAAAAAAGAAACCTATTTCAAAACATCCGGCATTAATGCAAACCTAAAAAGTGCAGTAGATCAGGATCTCTATTTGAAAATTCTCGAACATGGAGATGTAACGTTTGTTAAAGAGCCACTCTATCTGTATAGATTGCATTCTAATGGAATTTCGCAACACAGTTCCAAACAGACTGCAAAAGAATCTTTCGCCAAAGTTATTCATGAAACCATGAAAAGAAGAGGAATAAGAAAAATAAATAACAGAATAGTTCCTGATGATTATACCAACGCACAGGAAATTTATCAGTTGCTGAATTATCAGACCAACAAAGTACACCGCCTCATTAATAAGTTAAAACTTACATTAAATCTATAATCTGCTAGACTCCTCCATTGTGAGGAGTTTTTTATACTCTATTAGCTGAATCCATATCCAAAAGTCTTATTGATTATAATAAGAAAATCTCTTAATATTTCCACATAAAAACGGCCCCCTTTTCAGGAGGCCTAAAAACACAAATGATGAAAAAAATCTATTCAGAAAATCCGAACAGAATATTGTAAAAAGCTGCTATTTAATATTTTATTACATTTTCCCTAATATGGAAAATCATAACTGTAAAACAAAAAATTGGATGTATAATTTATTTTCCTGGAAATTAAGTTATAACCTAAAATAACAAGCGTTGATGAAACAAATAATTAATTTAAAAATAAATGATTACTGTAAATATCCAAACAATGTGAATAAAAAACTACCTACAATACCAAACTCATCAAAAAAATCCTCTATTGAAGAAGCGTAAATTTAGGTAAATATTTTATTTCCACAAAGTTATTCCTCCCAACTTATCGGAATATATACCGTGACATACCCGTCCGCATCCACCTGCGTATCCGATACTACTGCCGATACAGATCCGTAACCTACCCAGCCTCCTTGCCCCTGCATAGCAGAAAAAACATAAGTTCCCGCCGGAATACCTTCATAATATTGTGGAAGAGACTGAAAACCTCCGCTATAATAGGTGTCATAGGCAACACCGGTAGCGGTATCTGTAGCGATAAAACTTCCTACATCATAGTTCCCTGAAAGAATCTTTGTACCGCTTTTGGAAAGAAGTCCATAACGGATCTTATATGTTTTCACTTTTAAAGCCTCTTTTGATACGGCTGACTGGGCTGCAGGCTGAGATTCTACAAGCAATTCATCATCAGAAGAGCACGACATGGCCAGAGCTGACAATACTGTGAAGGCTATTGCCTTCAATGTTACATTTTTCATATTATTATAATTTGGTAGTTCAAAAATACCCAATTCATATGAATCAAATGAAAACTATTAATTAATATACAATTACATTCTGTACCTTTAGTCAATACCGTCCATTCCTGGCTTCAGACAAAATTCCATCCAGAATATTTTATCATTTTAAATGAGAGGTCAATGACATTTTAATTAAACTTTAACATTCTTTAACTAAAACTTGGCTTCATAATTGAAAATAATAGTAAAGATTTAGTTGCTTAACTGAATCTTACGTATTAAAATTTGAATTATGAAAAAGGTAGTATTAGCAGGTTTTATATCCGTCATGGTAATGACAGCCTGCAAAAAGGATAACCAGACGGCAGAAAAGTCTCTGGAACAGCAGAAAATTGAATTTCAGGCCAGACAGCTTGACATAGAAAAACAAAAGCTGGCTATTGAAAAAGAAAGAATTGTGTATGAAGCACAAAAAAAAGCAGACAGTATAGTAGCAGATAAAAAAACAAAATCTGTTGCAGAAAATAATTCAAGACCACAGGTAATAAGAGAAACCAAAACCGTTTACAGAGATAGGGAATCCAGTTCAAATTCCAGTAATGGAACTTACGCCAATAATGGCAGTAGCAGCAGTACCGCTTCCCAGGGTACTACCAAGAAAAAAGGAATGAGTAAAGCTGCAAAAGGAACTATCATAGGAACGGTAGGTGGAGCCGCAGCAGGAGCCATTATCAGTAAAAATAACAGAGGCCTTGGTGCCGTAATAGGCGGTGTTGTAGGTGGTGCTACCGGATATACAATCGGTAGAGCAGGTGACAGAAAAGACGGAAGAGTACAACCCAAATAATTAATATTTTCAGAAAGAATAAAAGATTGCTTATTTTTAGGCAATCTTTTTTTATGATCTTATTACTCCTTTCTTCCATTTTTATCATCCCGGCCTTAATGGGCATAGGGAAACTTGTGGAACATTTTCTAGGCTCTTTATATCCCGGGATTTCAGGGAATATAATATCCGGAATAGTAGGAATCAGTTTGATCTGGTCTATACTTGCATTTTTTTTTCCGCTGAATATCTACATCGAAATTCCAACCGTCCTGATAGGATTTTTATATTTTTTTAAAGAAAAATTATTCCTAAACCTCTATCATTTTTCAAAAAAAGAGCGTCTTCTAGCCCTAAGCATCATTCTTATCATTGCATTTTGCAGTTCTTATTATCCTTATATATTAGACCATTTTGGATATTATGTCCCCACCATTCAATGGCTGACGGAATATGGCCTGGTAAAAGGAATCTCCAACCTGGATCTTACATTGGGACAGATGTCGATATGGCATATTTTCCAGGCAGGATTTTCGAATTTCTCAGATCCCTTTTTGAGAATAAATGCTGTTATATTGATCATTTACACCATATATATCATAGAAAAGAAAAGCTGGATCCAGCTGTGTTTTCTTCCTGTACTCCTCTTATTTTCCCAATCACCAAGCCCGGACCTTCCCGTGATCGTCTTTTCACTTATCTTATTAAATGAAATAGTATCCGGAAACAGAAAAACAAGTCTGTTATTTGGATTTTCAATTTTTGTATTTGCCATCAAACCTACGATGATATGGCTCCCGATACTAAGCTTCCTCTACTCTATTCTGATCGTAAAATCAAATGTCAAAAGTTTATTTTTTGGAGGGGCAGTCCTGCTTTTATTCTTTGTAAAAAATATCTGGACATTCGGGTATCCTATTTTTCCGGTTTCAGTAATCGATCTGGGAATAAGCTGGAAACCTAATCCCGAAATTTTACAAAAGTCGTCTCAATACGCGATCTTAAAAACGTACGATATGCAGTACAGTTATCAGGAAATTCAAAATTTTTCCTGGTGGGAATATGCTAAAAACTGGCTGCTTTTACATGGAATAAAATCGAAGATCAATATTCTCTTTATCCTCAGTTTATTAGTATTCACCATTTTTGCTTTCCTCAAAAAAAACAAGATGGTTACCCTTATTCTGATATCTATTCTTATTAAAAGTATCCTTGTCCTTTTATTCTCCGCGCAATACAGGTTCTTTATCGATGTATTTTTTGTGATCTTTTTTGTCCTGTTTTTTAAACAGCTTAATAAAACAACTTCAATCGCTGCTTTTTCAGGATTAAGTATTGTTCTTATCATGTTTCTAACCTTTCCCAGCCTTCTTCAGCAGTATCTTCCAAGTTTCAGATTGGGAAGCTTTATGGGTCCGTTTGAAAAAAAACAATTGTACAGCCCTTCAGTCTATCATTATAACAGTTTTGATTCGTTTAAGACAGGCAACTTAAAATTCAATGTTTCAAAAAATTATCCATATAATTTTGATACTCCTGTCCCTGCAATTTCCCGAAGCTATATTATAGATGATATTCACGCAGGCATTTTTCCTCAATATATAGATGAAAAAAATGTCAAAAAAGGATTTATCTGGAAAAAGCTGACTTCCAAACAGATAAAAGATGCCCAAAACATTATTTATAGTATCAAAAACACTCATTAATAGAACAAATTCCGAAACTTTCTTATCTGAAGAAAAAAAAGTAATTTTGTACTATGTTCAATACTTTAGGTAATCTTCTCAGTCTTACAACATTTGGAGAAAGTCACGGTGTGGCTTATGGTGGAATCATTAATAATTTCCCGGCAGGTTTAACGGTTGATTTCGATAAAATTCAATATGAATTGAATCGCAGAAAACCCGGACAGTCAGCTATTGTCACACAAAGAAAAGAAAGTGATACAGTAAAATTTCTTTCGGGAATCTTTGAAGGAAAAACTACCGGTACTCCCATTGGTTTTATCATCGAAAACGAAAATCAGAAATCAAAAGACTATGATCATATCGCCGATTCTTATCGCCCGAGTCATGCAGACTTTACATATGATCAAAAATTTGGAGTAAGAGACTATCGCGGAGGCGGAAAATCTTCGGCCAGAGAAACCATCAACTGGGTCGTAGCAGGTGCACTTGCAAAACAATTGTTATCAGACATTGAAATCAATGCCTATGTATCTTCTGTGGGTGAAATCTTTTGTGAAAAACCATATCAGGCTTTAGATTTTTCGAAAACTGAAAGTAATGAAGTTCGTTGCCCGGATACTGAAACTGCTGAAAAAATGATTTCTAAAATTAAGGAAATCAAAAAAGAAGGGAACACAATTGGAGGAACCATTACCTGTGTCATTAAAAATGTTCCTGTAGGTATTGGCGAACCAATTTTCTCCAAACTACAGGCTGAACTGGCAAAAGCAATGCTGAACATCAACGCATGTAAAGGCTTCGAATACGGCAGCGGTTTTTGTGGAGCAAAAATGACGGGAAAAGAGCATAACGATGCCTTTAATACAGATTTTACGACACAATCTAACCTTTCGGGGGGAATCCAGGGAGGTATTTCCAATGGAATGGATATTTATTTCCGTACCGCTTTCAAACCTGTAGCTACGATTTTAAGACCCCAGGAAAGTGTAGATAAATATGGAAACCCTGTTATTGTAGAAGGAAAAGGCCGTCATGACCCATGTGTAGTTCCGAGAGCTGTTCCTGTGGTAGAAAGCTTAGCTGCATTCGTACTGGCTGATCTGTTTCTGATCAACAAAACAAGAAATATAAATAATTTTTAACCTAATATTTAGTATGAAAAATTACTGGGACCAGGGAATTTCTTTTGAAAAATATATAGATATCGCAAAAGAAAGATTAGAAAATCCATCTAATCAGCAAGAAGCAGAGTATAAGCAATACTATGAATTGGGACTTCAGAGAATGGACAGAACACTGAAAAAGTATGTTCCGGATGAAGAACAGTTGAAAGAACTGGCATCAAAAAATTTTGACGGTAAAATTTTAATCATTTCTGAAGCATGGTGTGGAGATGCAAGCGCAACAGTACCTGCACTATTCACTTTTTTTAAAAACCATAACGAAGTCAGAATTTTCCTGAGAGACAGTGATAAAAGCTTAATCAACCAGTTTTTAACAAACGGGACGGAATCAATCCCGAAAGTAATTATTTTAGATCAAGATTTTAATATAAAGAATTCCTGGGGACCCCGTCCAAAACAGGGACATGAATTACTCATGAAGCATAAAGCCGATCCTGAAGGATATCCAAAAGATAATTTCTACAACGACCTGCAATTGTATTATGCTAAAAACAGAGGTAAGGATGCCGTTCAGGAAATTTTAGAATTGTTATAATATGATAAATTTGATGCAGCATACAACAACACTAAAGAATAAATCATGAAAAAAAATATCATCTACTTTGTATTGATCATCATTATTGGTGTTATTGCTTTTGTTCCGGGTGTAAAAGATTTCTTAAGAGATCAGTTTTTCCCAGTGGCAGCTATTGAAAAAGCTGTGCATATAAGTGAAGAAGATTATGATATCGAATTAAAGGGAATTAATGCGCCCAGTACCAATCTTAAAAACTTTAAAAATAAACCTGTCTTTTTAAATTTCTGGGGAACCTGGTGCCCGCCATGCAGAAAAGAATGGCCTACCATCCAGAAGCTGTATGATACCCGCAAAGGAAATGTAGATTTTGTACTGATTGCGATGAATGATCAGGAAGAAGCCGTAAGAAAATTTTTAAAAGATAATAATTATACCGTTCCTGTATATATCGCACAAAGCCCAATTTCTGAAAACCTGTTACCAAAAGCTTTTCCTACTACGTTTTTATTAGACAAAACAGGTAGAATTTTAATCAAGGAAGATGCCTATAGAGACTGGAATACAGAATCTGTACATCAGTTTATCGATAACATTGTTAAATAAGTTTAACTAAATTTTATCATGAATTGGTATAAAATTTGCGAAATTTACAGCATTGGAACTTTATTTTAAAACCAAACACAAAATGAAATATTCAAAATTAAATTTAGCAAAAGAAGCAATCAGCCATAAGGGCTTCGTAAAAAAGATCCCAGACATTTTCAGAATGGTAAGAATGTGGAAAAAAGGAATCTATCCTATAAAATCCATTGACATTATTCTTCCACTTTTAGGAATTCTGTATGTGATTTCTCCCATAGATCTTCTTCCGGAAGTCGCAGTACCGGTATTAGGAGTTTTAGATGACTTAGCAGTTCTATCTTTAACAATTCCTAAGTTGGTCAAAGAGGTTGACAAATTTCTCCTTTGGGAAGCTGAACAAAAATACAGCGGCATCACTAAAGTAATAGATGCCGAAATTATAAAATAATAGTATATCCCTACTATTTCAAGCCATTCCAGTGTATACTGAAATGGCTTTTTTGTGAGAAAATGATGATAAATTTTTAAGCCTTATTTCAAATCGTTAAATTTGCAATATCTAATAAAAAATAATGGAAAGTAAAAAAGAGTTCTTTTTAGAGTGCTACAAGCTGGGCATCATTAAATTCGGAAGGTTTACCTTAAAAAGCGGTATTGAAAGTCCGTTTTATGTAGATTTAAGACCGCTGGCTTCAGATCCTAAGATCTTAAAAAATCTCGCTAATTATTTATTGGAAATGCTTCCTTTAGATAATTTTGATTTAATCTGTGGGGTTCCTTATGCCGCACTTCCAATGGCTACAGCCATGTCGCTGGAAAGCTACATTCCATTAATTATTAAAAGAAAAGAAGCGAAAGACTACGGTACCAAAAAAATGATTGAAGGAATTTACCAGAAGGGACAAAACTGTCTGTTGGTAGAGGATGTGATCACTTCCGGAAAATCTCTGTTAGAAACCATTCCGGAGATCGAACAGGAAGACCTTAATGTTTCTGATATCGTTGTGGTACTAGACAGAGAGCAGGGTGGAAAACAATTGCTGGAAAGTAAGGGCTACAGAGTTCATACGCTTTTCAATATTTCAGAAGTCTGCACCATCCTTCAGGAAACCGGAGATCTTTCTGAAGAAGAAGTAAAAAGAATTCAGGATTTCCTTTTGGGAAACCATATCCAGTTTGAAGAAAAAACAAGATGTTCTTATGAACAGAAATTAACACAGGCTCAACATTCGGTTTCAAAAAAATTGTTAGAAACAGCGTTGGCAAAAAAATCAAATCTGATTGCTTCTGCAGATGTTACCACTACGCAGGAATTATTGGATCTTGCTGATAAAGTAGGCCCTCATATTATTGCATTAAAAACGCACATCGATATTATCTCCGATTTCGAATACGAAAAAACAATCACTCCATTGAAAGAATTGGCGGCAAAACACCAGTTCTTACTAATGGAAGACCGAAAATTTGCAGATATCGGAAATACTCAGGAACTTCAGTTTACAAGCGGAGTTTTTAAAATTACAGACTGGGCAGATTTTGTAACCTCACAGGTTATCGGAGGTTTTGAATCTTTAGACTGTTTCAAGAATGTAGGTGTTGTAGCCATTATCGGAATGTCTTCCAAAGGAACTTTAACGACCAACAATTACCGTGAAGAAGCACTTAAAGTGGCTTTATCACATCCTAATGTTATTGGCGGGGTTTCCCAGAATCCAATTCCGGATGATATCTTATTATTCACTCCGGGAGTCAACTTGGCAGATTCAGGAGATGGAAAGGGACAACAGTACAATACTCCAGAGCATGTTTTCAAAACCCTTCATACGGATTTCATCATTGTAGGAAGAGGAATTTATAAATCTGAGAATCCGGAAGCTGCCGCTGTAGCCTATAAAAACGAAGGTTGGAACGCCTATATGAATTCTTTATAAAAAAAAGGAATTCCGAACTAAAATCTTAAGAAATATATTCAAAATAAGTTATATTTGGGCTTTATCAGGAATATTGAAAAAGATCAGCATTTGCCTTATTTTGTTTTGGGGAGTTGTACAGGTTTCTGCACAAAAAGACAGTATATATATTGAAGCTAAATTATCTTCAGACAAAAAAATACTGGAAATTAATCAGGAGCTTATATATTACAACCACTCTGACAAAGAGGTAAACAACATAAAACTTTTAAACTGGGTTTCAGCTTATAACAAGAGAGGAACATCATTGGTCTACCGGAAACTGGAAGACCGCAGCAGCGACCTGCATTTTGCAAAACAGGAACAGCTCGGCAAACTTTTGGAATTGGATATTAAGAATTCCGAAAGCCAGCCCGTTGTGGTGGAAAATATTACGGACCAGAATCTTTTTCTTCCTTTGTCTAAAGCTTTACAACCAGGCGAAAGCATCAAACTGCAATTGCATTACAGGATGCAGCTTCCTGACCAGAAATTTACCGGTTATGGAACATCCGATAGAAACGTTGCCTTAAAATACTTCTTTATTGTTCCGGATCATTTTGATCCGGACAATATTTCCAAAAGAAGCTATAACGATATCGAGGAATCCGTCAACTTCAATACCTATTGGACAGTTAATTTTGATCTGCCGGTTAATCATTTTATTGACAGCAACCTGCCTCAGATTCAAATGAATGCCTTCAAAGGATATCTGGATTCTGATCCTGAATTTTTAATCACTCAAAACGAATTTCCTTCTATCAAAATCAATACGGGAGGCATCCATACCGAAATTAAATTCGGATATAATTTAAAACCTGAAGAAAAGGAGAATCTGGAATTTTATCTTCCTTTACACCTTCAGTTTATTAAAGAAAAAATAGGTTTTGTTCCGGATAGGATTTTTATTTCTGATAAGTTCAGGGCGAAAGAGGATTTTTTTGGAAATAATGACATCAGCTTCTGGAAATTCAGGTTTCAATTATTTAATGATGCGGAAAAAACCGATATGGATTATTTTGGGATTATTGCTAAAAAAATCCTGGATGAAAGCATTATCGCTGATAAACAAAACGATCATTGGTTTAAAAATGGACTAAAATCTTATCTTGAGATTCAGTATCTGCAAAAATTTTACGCAGACACCAAACTTCTGGGAAGTCTGCCTGAAAACAGTATTTTTGGGATTAAGCCTTTAAAATTATTCCATGCTTCAAAAGTTAAGCTGCTTGACCGATATGGTTTGGCATATCAATACATCATGTCCCAGAATCTGGATCAGAAAATTGATGAAGACTTTACAGCATTGAGTAATTTCAATGATATGGCGATCAGCAGTTTTGAAACAGGAAGTCTGTTCAATTATTCAGCGGAAAAAATGGGGTATGAAAATTTCAATGCGATAGTAAAAGATTACATTGCCCAAAACACAGACAAACAGGTTAATCCAAGAGATTTTCTAAAAAAAATTGCAGAGAAGGACAAGGCAACGACTTATTTAACACATTTCCTGGAACAGAAAAACAGGGTTAACTTTAGTCTGAAAAATTACAAAAAAGATGGCGATTCACTTCACATCAACATCGCAAGAAATACGGATACTGCTATTCCTGTAAAGCTGGAAACCCAAACACGGGAAGGAGAAAGAAAGACCTTCTGGATAGAAACGGAAGAGAATGAAAAGATCAAAAATGTATCTCTTCCTGCCTCTGAAGACGTTTATAAAATTACATTAAATAACGATTATATATTTCCTGAAGCGAATTATCGTGACAATTTTCTGTATGCAAAAGGCTTATTTTCACATGCAAAAAAAATCAAATTTAAATTTATAAAAGATATTCCGAACCCTGAATACAATGAAATTTACATAAACCCCAGAGTACGTTTTAACAATACGTATGATAAGTTTCTTTTTGGAGTGAATTTTAAAAACCAGTCTTTATTTGATCAGAAGTTCCTCTACTCTATTACCCCGACCTACAGCTCAGGGACAGGAAAACTAACCGGTTCGGGTTCGGTATCCTACTCTTTTTTACCGGCTGAAAGTGTTATCCGAAGTCTGACTTTTGGTATTTCAGGTTCTTATTTCCATTATGATTATGGGCTTGCTTATCGAAAGGGATCTTTATTTTCCAATATCAATTTCAGAAAAAACCCTAGAAGTACAGTAAGCAGAGGGATTGGGCTATCCTATAATTATTTTGAAAGAGACCTGAGTCCTCTTATGGTTGCCAACAAAGATTATGGAAAATATAACCTTTGGAGTGTCGGATATGGATATAGCGACAGCCAGATGATCCATGAAAAAAGCTTAAGCATAAGTACCCAGGGCATGGAAGACTTTAATAAAATAACCGCTGAAGGTTTTTACAGATGGGAATTTGCACCTAAGCAAAAGCTCAGCCTGCGTGTATTTGCAGGATATTTTGCAAGAAACGAGACCCGGAATAGCATGTTTAATTATGGAATTTCCAGAGTTTCAAACTATTCTTTTTCTTATAATCTTCTAGGTGAAAGTGCCAACAGTGGTATTCTTTCGCAACAGTTTATTCTGGCAGATGGTGGTTTTAAATCATTCATTCCCGGAAGTGTTAATCAGTGGATTACCTCTTTTAATGTAGATTCAAGTGTCTGGAAGATATTCCATGTGTATGCAGATGCCGGAATTTATAAAAATAAAAACCGCCCTACCGAATTTATATGGGATAGTGGGATCAAAGTAAAATTAATTCCTGATTTCCTTGAAATTTATTTTCCAGTGCAGTCGTCATTAGGCTTTGAGCCTTCATTTAAAGATTATGCCAGAAGAATCAGATATACGCTTGTCATTAATCTGGGTGCCGTTATTAATGCTGCCAGACGCGGATGGTATTAAAAAAGGGAACAATTGTAAATACAATTGTTCCCTTAGCAAAATTATTTTGAAAACTAATCTTTTACAATTCTTTGAGAAACCGGCTCATTATTAATGGTTCCGGTAACAATATAATCTCCTTTCCGTACTCCCGTAACATCTAGAGTAGAAACTGCATTTTTAGTAGATTTTTTTACCACCTGTCCGTATTTATCAAACACTTTCACGTCTTTAACTTCTGTCACGAAATTAATTACATTATTTTTAATAAAAGCATTCTCTACAAAAGCAGATTCCATATTTTGATTATCTACTACAGCTTGCGTATTCCCTAAAGAATTAACCGGTTGTACTGTTGATACTACAAAATCAGTCTTATTATCATTGTTATCCTCAGCTATTCTTTTTATCGCTACAGTACCATTCAGCGATGGTGCCGGACCGCTCCCTTCAAATTGGTTGGCTATTGGTCCATATCCTACAAAATCCAGAATATGATCTCCTGTTGGTCCTGTAACCATTATTGTATTACCAACCAAAGCAATTTTCCCTGAAGCGGCTAGTACTATTCCTTTAGAAGGATTAAGTGTACCATTAAAATTAATCACATCGGTTGGTGCAAAATCGGCAGCAGGAAAATCAACATCATCCTCATTACTTACTGCTTCCTTAATTAGGTAGGATTGTCCCGGACCTAAAGTAAGGGTTGGCAAAGTATGATATTGAGTAAAATTACCTCCTTCCGGTGCATATTGTAATGTTGCTCCCGACAATGAAGCTGAAAACGCCCCTATATTTTTTAATAGTATGTAATTATTCTTTACTATTGATTCTGAATTTCCACTTCCTCTATATAGTTCACTAATGACAATTTGTGCATTAACAGATGAACTGATTAATATTAATCCAATAATAGTAAATATTTTCTTCATATCTATATAATCTTTGCGTTATTTAATAAAAAACATCAAAAACAATACCACAACATTAAAAACAATATAAAAAATAATAGCAATTTCTATTAATACATCAAAAAAAATAAATATTTTTAGATATTATATGTAATAAAGACAAACTATAATTCGCTTATCACAAAAAAATCCAGCCATTTCAATGAAATGGCTGGATGATATCTAAAAAAGAATTTATAGATTAGTCTTTTAAAATCTTCTGAGAAACCGGCTCGTTGTTTACGATACCTGTTACGATATAGTTTCCTTTTGCCAGTTCAGAAACATTTAATGTTCCATTTTCTTTTACAGAAGCTGTTTTTACAATCTGTCCAAACATATTGTAAACTTTTACATCTTTAGCATTGGCTCCAAAAGTGATTTCGCTGTTTTTTACAAAAGTATTTTTAACGAAACTTCCTTTTACATTTTTTACATCAGAAACAGCTAGTGTAGAATTAAAAACTCTTGCTACTAAGTTACTTATAGAAATATTTCCCGTTCCAGACGTAGCATTTCCGGCTTGTCTGATTGCAACTCCACCAATCGTAGTTGAAGCAGTTCCTGTTCCTAAAGCATTAGTAAGAAGAGGTTGAGAATTGATTTGTAATGTTGCCGTATTAGTTGCAGGAGTCACTGAATTATCAACAATATAGGTTACTGTAATATTTGCAGGTGTACCATACGGAATCTCAGTACCATACGTAGGAGCTGGCGCCGGAGAGCCTGCACCATTATTCAAGACTCCTAAAGTATAGCCTGTAGTAGAACCTTTCGCATATAGTCTAGCATTAAAATTTCCAGGAGAAGTCCCGGATGTAACAGTAAACATTAAAAAATATTCACCTGCAGTCGTTAAACCTGTAGCACTGGCAATATTTATTGTAGCAGAATAATCAGCTTTACTAATAACACCAGGAGAAAGCGTAAATGGTGCTGTAAATGCTTTATTAGCATCTTCTGAATTACCAGCTACTAAATTAACAGATGTTCCATTTGAAGTTAATTGTCCTGCTGTTCCACTATGTGAAGTCCATCCATTGGCTGTAAGAGCTCCAGTATAACTAAAGTTATCAGTTAGTACCGTCGTTTGTGCATTTATAAAACTAATAGCAGATGCTATCCCCAAAACAGTAAAAATCTTTTTCATAAAGTAAAGTTTTAAATTTATGATATAAAATTACGAAAAAACCGTCACTTTATTAAAATGACGGTGTAGAATTAACAAATTGTTAAAGTTTATTTTTTTATAATTTTCTCTGAAACCGCTTTTCCAGCTACATTTCCAGTGACAATATAAATCCCCTTCTGGAGATCAGCGATATTTAATACTCCGTTTTCAGAAACTGAAGCTGTTTTTAATAACTGTCCAGCAACAGAATAAATTTTCACCTCTGATTTTACTCCGAAATGAATTTCACTATCCACTGAAGTAGTTTTAACAAAAACTTTTTTAGAAGCAGCATTTTCAGTTGTTGCTAATGAAGTAGACGGTTGAGGCGTTAAAGAAAAATCATCAATTGCTAAACCATCATCTGTTCCAGCAACATTTACATCTACAAATCTAATCCAGAAATTCTGTCCTGCCGCAATACTTAATGCTGTAACAGTGGAAGTCAATGTTGTTCTGTAAGCCGCAGCATTTCCATCTCTAAGACCTGCAGTTCCTGTAATTTCATTACTGTTATATGTTAAAGCAGTAACAGGTGTCCATGTTCCTGTAGTTAAAGAAGTCGCGTTGGTACTGATTTCAAAAGTAATCTGATCGTTGATACCTCTCGTTACATCTCCCATCCTCCACTGTTCACCTGTATATGATATCAACAATTGAGTAATGGTACTTCCTGTATCATTTTTAAACTGAGCTCCCCATCTGGAAAGTAAAGTACCACTTGCAATCGATCCCAATGCTCTATCAGTACTGCTGGTAGCACCAAAGCTATAGGTATCTCCAGAATTTATAGAACCCGTACTTACAGTATATGTCGTATTCGCATTACTTCCTGTCTCTGAAATACTCCAACCTGCAAGACTACCTGTTAACGTGGTAGAAGCGGTAGAACCTGTACTTGCCAGTCCATCAAAGTTTTGAGTATATGCTGTATTAAGTGCAGGTAAACTAATTTGTGCAAAAGCCAAGCTTGCTAAACCAACTAAAGCTAAAGAATAAAATTTTCTCATAATTCAAAATTTAAATAATTAATAATTTCTACGGCAAAAATAGCAGTATTTTTTCCTATCATACAATAATTAGATTAATTTTCTGTTAATAATGCTAAAACCCTTCCCGTTAACATTTTTTAGCTATTTTTACGAATTATTTTAAAAAAACTTGCGGAATTCTATTCTTCTTCTTATTTTCTTTTTCATGGGCATATTTTCGGGTAGCGCACAGATATTCTCATGGAAAAATCCCAACCTTCCCAAGGACACTATAAAGAAAGACAGTATTCTTGCTGCTAGGCTTGAACAGGACATTTTCGCAAAAGATACTTTAGACTTTGTCAGAACCAATAATAAAATAATCATCGATGAAGCTGTACTCGCCAAAAACGATAAAAAAAGATTTCTGGGAGAGCTTAATTCCAAAGGTTCCATTATCCGTGGGATCACATTTGGTAACAATCAGGGACAGTCTGTACAAAGTTCAATGGATCTTCAGATCTCCGGGAGGCTTTCCAAAGATGTTACCATTTTAGCAAGTATTTCAGACCATAACCTTCCTATTCAGGCTGATGGATATACACAGACCCTGGAAGAGTTTGATAAGATCTATATGCAGCTTAATATTAAGGATAAATCTATCCTTAGAGCAGGACATCTTGATCTGGTAGAATCTAAAAACTATTTTGCCAAATACCAAAGGCGAAGTATGGGACTTGAGTTTCAGACAGAATTTGGAAAAGAAAATAAAACCTTTGTGGATGTCTCTATGGGAGTTGCCCGAAGTGAATTCCACAGAGTCCGTTTTCAGGGGGTTGAGGGTAACCAGGGACCTTATCGTTTAACGGGAAAAAACGGGGAACAATTCATTACCCTAATCTCCGGATCTGAACAGGTTTTCATTGATGGTATTTTAATGAAACGTGGGGAAAATCAGGATTACGTCATTAATTACAACACGGGTGAAGTAACTTTCACCAGTTTCCGTCCCATTTTCCAGCAGAATTTTATCACTATTTCTTATAATTACGCCAATAGAAATTATTCAAGATATTTATTCACGGGAAAGCTTGAACATCAAAGAGAAAAATTAAAAGTCGGATTAAGCTGGTTCATGGAAAATGACAATAAAAATGCACCGCTCTCACTGAATTTATCAAAAGAAGACGAACAGATATTGGCCAATGCGGGCAACGATCCCAACTTAATGTATGCGCCCTCTGGTGTGGTTACAGAGTATGATGTAAATAAAATCTTATACCGTCTGAATCCTAATGGAAATTTTTACGAATTTTCAACTGATGCAGCACAAACCCTGTACCAGGTTTCTTTTACTTATTTTGGCGTTAACCTCGGAGACTACAAAATTACACAAACCACTAATAACGGACGTGTTTTTGAATACGTAGGCCCTAATATGGGAGACTATAGAGCGGTACGGAAGCTTCCTTCCCCTCAAAAATCTCAGGTATATTCCGTTAATTCTGAATACCTGTTAAAAGATGGAAAAATAGGCGCTGATTTCTCTCTGAGTAATTATGATCTTAATTTATTTTCATCAAAAGATTCCGATCAAAATATGGGATATGCATTTCGTATTTTCGGGAATAAAACGCTTACCAAAAACAAATGGAAAGGTACTCCAAGCTTTGAATATCAATATATAGACAAGCAGTTTCATATTTTAGACCGAATTAATGACGTAGAATTCTCCAGGGATTTTAACTTAGCTCAGGAATTCAGTCAAAGAACCCAAAACAGGTTTACGTTCAGCTTCCTTAATAAATGGAATAATACCTCTACCTTAAATTACCGTGTCAATTATTTGGATGAACAGGATTCGTACAAGGGACTTAAAAATGATCTTGATTTCAGCTGGATAAAAAATAAATTTCTGACAAAAGGAAATCTGTCTTATCTTAATACTAATGCGACCCTTCAAGACACTAAATTTATCCGTGGTGGAGTTTCTACAGAGTATACCGGCAAAAAAGGAAGTTGGGCACTCGGTGGAAGCATGGAGCATAATGAGAAAAAGTACAATGATACCCAGTTGATGGATGTGAGCAGCTTCAGCTGGAAAGAACTTTTTGTGCAAAAGAAAATCGGAGACAGTACAAGAACGAAATTATTGGCTAAAGTCTATATGAGAGATAACGACTCTGTACGTGACAATAAGCTCCAAAATATGAATAATATTCTGGGGATTATGGCCGAAAGTCAATTGATCAAAACTGAAAAAACAACCCTAAACGTTTTAGTTCATTATAGAAAATTCTTTTATCAGGCTGACAATGCCACCGATGTAACCAGAAATAATGATTTCGTAGTCGGAAATATCCTCTATAATCAGCAGCTTTTTAGAAACGGAATGCGCCTGCAGGCTTTTTATGAACTTGGAAACGGACAGGAAGCACAACGGGAATTCCAATATCTCAAAGTAACGGATGGACAGGGGATTTATAAATGGACTGATTATAACGGAGACGGCATCCAGCAGCTCGATGAATTCGAGATTGCGGAGTATTCTGATCTAGCACAATATATCAGGGTGTACACCAATTCTGTGCGGTACATTCCATCCAATAAAAACAAAATACAGCTGGCTCTATTTGTGAATCCAGCAATTGTCCTCAACTCAGAAAATTCATTTTTAAAGCGCTGGAACTTTAATATTTCATTGAATTCCCAAAATTCATTTTATAAAAAAGACAAAGTATTGGTCCTGAATCCATTTGAAAAAAATGCAGACCAGATCCTTAAAAACCAAAATATCTTAGCTTCCATCCAGTTTAATCCGACAGAAAAATCTGGCTGGAACGGAAATTATCGTTTTATTTCCAATGATAATCTTATCAATGCCAATTTCAGCAATGAAGAACGCGAACAGACTTCTCATTTCCTGAATATCGGGTATTGGTTTAATAAGGAATTCAGGGTTGACTGGGAGAATTCAGTGCATGATCTCAAAAATTCTTCACAGCTTTTTGCCACAAGAGATTATCGTTTGAATAATTTTGAAACGAAACCTAAGGCCACTTATAAATTCACAGATGCAATTCAGGCAGAGCTTTCCTCTGCTTTCAGACAAAAACAAAGAGTCGACGGTGAAGAGCTTCTGAAAGCATTTGATATTACGGGAACCATCCAGTGGGAACGTAGAAAAACGTCTATCAGAGGGAACTTTTCTTTCATCAATAACAATTTCAATGGAAATAACTTCAGTATTGTAGGAAACCAAATGCTAGACGGATTAAAACCAGGGAAAAACCAGGTTTGGAGTGTATTCATTCAACAGGCCATTAACTCTTTCCTTCAATTGAATTTAAATTATGAAGGCAGAAATTCCGGTGACAGAACCATCCACATTGGAAGTATGCAGGTGAAAGCCAGTTTCTAAACTACCGATAATCAAAGAATTAATTATTCCAACTAGACATAAAAATTATTCCTGAAAAGAGTTTGCACTAGTCATTTCAGAATTTCGTAAATTTGCACCATGGTAAAAATAGGCAACATACAACTGCCGGAATTTCCGCTTTTGTTAGCTCCGATGGAAGACGTTAGCGATCCGCCGTTCAGACGCTTATGCAAAATGCATGGTGCAGATTTGATGTATTCAGAATTTATTTCTTCTGAAGGCTTAATTCGTGATGCGATGAAAAGCCGTAAAAAGCTCGATATTTTTGATTACGAAAGACCTGTAGGGATTCAGATTTTTGGTGGAGATGAGGAAGCGATGGCCATGTCTGCAAGAATTGTAGAGACGGTAAATCCAGATTTGGTTGACATTAACTTTGGATGTCCGGTAAAAAAAGTAGTATGTAAAGGAGCAGGAGCAGGAGTTTTGAAAGATATTGATCTTATGGTGCGCCTTACAAAGGCTGTTGTAAGCTCTACCCATCTACCGGTTACTGTTAAAACCCGTTTAGGCTGGGACAGTAACTCTATCAATATTGATGAAGTAGCAGAACGTCTTCAGGAAACAGGAATTAAAGCATTGACCATTCATGCCAGAACCCGCGGACAAATGTACAAAGGGGAAGCAGATTGGGAGCATATTTCAAGAATCAAACAAAATCCTAATATTGAAATTCCAATTTTTGGAAATGGGGATATTGACTCGCCTGAAAAAGCATTGGAATACAAACAGAAATATGCATGTGACGGTATTATGATAGGCCGCGCTGCTATTGGTTATCCATGGATTTTCAATGAAATCAAACATTTCTTTGCAACGGGTGAACGCCTTGCTGCACCTACCATTTCAGACCGCTTGCTGGCTGTACGCCAACATGCCGAATGGAGCGCAGAATGGAAGGGTGAAAAATTAGGTCTTATTGAAATGAGACAGCACTACAGTAACTATTTCCGTGGAGTTCCACATTTCAAAGATTTTAGAAAGAAATTCCTTGAAGTCTTTACTTTGGAAGAAATGGATGTATTGATTAAAGAAACCCAAAGGTTCTACGAAGAATATCAAGCACAGTTATAAATAATAAAACCATCAGGATTCTGATGGTTTTATTGTATGTGTGTATAGTTTCTTTAGTATCCTTCTGAAGTGGATTGATTTTTAATTAATGCTAATGCAGAGGAAGTTCCGATTCTCTTTACCCCCAGGTTGATCATTTTTTCAGCATCTTCCGGAGTTCTCACACCGCCTGCCGCTTTTACAGGAAGTCTTCCTGCATGATCAAGCATAATCTTTATCCCTTCGAATGTAGCTCCATTTGGTTTTCCATCAGCAGTTTCATAGAAACCGGTTGATGATTTTACAAATATATTAGCGACTTTATCGCTAAAATTTTCTTCTGCCCAATTGGAAATGTTTTTAGTAAGATCAGCAATTTCCGGATCTATTAAAGCCGCAATTTCAATAATCCATTTTACTATTTTGTGGTGCTTCAGGCATAGTTCGGTACAGGTAACGAATTCTTTCTTTACCAATTCCAGATCACCTTTTAAATAAGCTTGATAATTAATAACAAAATCTAATTCATCAGCTCCGTCTTCAATAGCTTTTAAGGCTTCTGTAAGCTTCTCGTCAATAGAATTTGTACCTTCATGAAAACCTATTACAGTTCCCACCACAACATTTGAATTTCTTTCCTGAATATACTTCTTAATATCAGATACGTAATCCGGGCGTATCATCACAGCAAAAATATTGCTATCAATTGCTACTTGAGCAAGATCTTTATTTATCTGTAATGTTTCTTCATTTGACAATCCTGATTGTGCAGGAGTCTTCAAATAGGTTGAATCCAAATATTGGGCAATGTTCATATCGTTATACTTTCAGTTGTCTATAAATACCTTGTTCCAAAGATATGAAAGTTTCTGTTCTCGTCACCCCTTTTAACTTCTGAAGTTTGTTAAGAATCTGCATTAAATGGTCATTATCTTTACAAAGGACTTTTAAGAAAATTGTATAATTTCCGGTTGTATAGTGAGCTTCCACTACTTCATTAACATCATGCAAAGATTTTACAACTTCAGGATAATGGCTTGGCTGATCCAGAAATACACCGATATAAGAAATTACTTTATACCCGATTTTTTTTGGATTCAGGAAGGAAATCGAATTTTCGATCACTCCGGCATGTTCCAGTTTTTTAATCCTTTGATGTACTGCTGTTGTGGAAATCCCCACATTTTTTGAAATATGGGCTAAGGAAGTTTTAGCATTATCCATCAACATGTAAATGATTTCTTTGTCAATTGAATCTAAATGGTAGCTAGCATTGCTTGAATTTTTCATTCTCTACTTTTTTTATTATTTATGTTTTTTCTTTAAATTTTACAAAAACCGGAAAATGATCGCTATACCCGCCTAAATACCGTGTACCGGCATAAGTTCGGAAGGGTCGGCCTTCAAAATTCCTGGTTCGGCTGCTAATATTCTCAACGTTGAACACCTGTGCGCTTTGAAAATTCAAAACGTTATTATCAAAAAGAGATTTTGATAAGATGATCTGATCATACAGTAGCCCTGATTTATAATGAAAAGTAGAATAATTTCTGGTAAGGAACAACTCTTGAAAAGGGTTTATTAACACCTTCTCCTGATTGTTGTCATAGAGAATTTTCACTAAATTTTCATCATCTGGGTTCTCGTTAAAATCACCACACAAAACTACATGTTCTTTATCTGCATGTACAATATTCATAATCCGTTGCTGGATTTCATTAAGTATAAAGGTTCTTTTAGGCTTATTAACATCTTTTTCTCGCTTGGAGGGAAGATGGGCGATAAAGACATTAATAATTTCTCCTTTATATTTAACTTTTGAATAAAGTACGTCCCTAGTTGTGTCGTAATATTTTGTGTTTTTATTTGTAATTTCAAAGAAGAAGGTAATGGTTTCTGAATCTATTACTTCTACTTTACTCTTATCATATAACATGGCCACGTCTACCTTTCTTTCATCCATAGAATTATAATGAATAATTCCATATTCTGAATTAAAAGGTTCCATTTCCACAAGATCTTCCAGTACTTTCCTTCCGGAAACTTCGGATAATCCTATCATAAACGGTAACACTCCGTTTTCCTCCTTCATCAATTGAAAAACATGTGATATTTTGTAAAGCTTATTCCTGTATCTTTTCTCATCCCAATTTCTCAGGCCTGACCTCGTTGGATCCAATGGATGAACCGGTTTCGGATCAGGGAGAAATAAATTTTCAACATTATAAAAAGAGAACAGCTCCATCTACACACATTTCATTCTTAAATTTTTATACTTCAATTTCAGAGTGTAAATTTATTATTTTTTTTGAAATTTCATTAATTATTTTACAATATATTTAAATTAATTTCATACTCAAAACGTGAAATATTCCATTAAAATTATTATATATTATGAATTATGATAATGAAATTATTAATCATATTAAAAATACCATACTACAATACAAAATTAAAATAATATAGAATTTTTTAAATATTCTGTATAAAATTACTTTGCGAGAAGTATTGACACAAATAAATTACTCTAATATTTATTTAAAGCAATTATTATTCCATTTTTAAAAAAAAGTATTCAATCGATAAAAAAATAATCGATTTTTTTAACTTGAAAAAGTATTTTTAGAGTAAGTCGGGGCGTTTTTCTTTAGTAATTCTCATCGCTTCATCATGTCTCCATTCTTCAATGAGAGCAAAATTACCACTTAGTAAAACTTTAGGAATTCCTAATCCTTTATAATTTTCAGGTCTTGTATAAATGGGAGGCGACAAAAGATCATCTTGAAAACTGTCTGTCAATGCACTTTGTTCATCATTTAAAACACCCGGAATCAAGCGTATTACGGAATCTGCCAGAACGCAGGCAGCCAATTCACCTCCGGTAAGCACATAATCTCCGATTGATATTTCTTTGGTAATATGAAGGTCTCTCACCCTTTGGTCAATCCCTTTATAGTGACCGCACAAAAAGATCAGATTATTTTTAATAGAAAGCGTATTGGCTATTTTTTGGTTTAAAGTAATACCATCCGGAGTAAGATAAATTACTTCATCATAATCCCGCTGAGATTTAAGTTCCGAAATACATTTATCCAAGGGTTCAACCATCATCACCATTCCGGCTCCGCCTCCATAAGGTTCATCATCTATCTGTCTGTGCTTATTAATAGCCCAGTCTCTCAGCTGATGGAAATGAACTTCTACTACTCCTTTATCCACTGCTCTCTTCAAAATAGAAGTTTTGAACGGACTTTCCATTAATTCTGGAAGTACGCTTATAATATCAATTCTCATTGTAATGTTCCGTTTTTTTTGTTTGGCAAAATGATTAGTCTCAGAGAAGAGTCTTTGTTGAAATAGCTCCACATCCAGTTGAAAAAGACCGCAAGTTTATTTCTTACACTTAAAATAAGCATTAAATGTAGAAACATCCAGAAGTACCAGGCAAAGAATCCCTGGAACTTTACAAATGGTAAATCTACCACTGCCCTATGCTTACCGATAGTAGCCAAAGAGCCTTTGTCATCATATTCATATTCCTGCCAGTTTTCTCCGCTCTTCTTTAAAAGATTCTTTCCTAAATTTTTCGCCTGATTAATCGCTACGTTTGCAACCTGCGGATGACCTTGTGGATATTTAGGAGTCTCCATATAGGCAATATCTCCGATTGCATAAATATTATTGTAGCCTTTTATTGTATTGTATCGATCTACGATATATCTGTTTCTATTTAATTTTTCCGGAGAAAATCCATCTACGACATTCCCTGTAACTCCAGCAGCCCAAATTACATTATTGGAAGGAATCTCTTTACCGCTCTTCATGAATACCTTATCTCCGTCATATTCCGTAACCACTTCTCCACTTAGGAAAGTTACTCCCAAATCTTTAAGATACTGTTCAGATTTTTGCTGAGCTTCGGGACTCATTACGGCAAGCGGTTTTTCGGTGGAACTCACCAAGATGATTTTGAGCTGGTCAAAATTCATATAAGGATAATCTCTCGGCAGTATTTCTTTCTTCATTTCTGCAAACGCTCCTGCGAGTTCTACTCCTGTTGGTCCGCTTCCTACGATAACAATATTCCAATTTCCGCTGTCACTTCTGCTTTTTTCTATAATAAGCTTTTCGAAAGTCATCAACACATGATTTCGGATACTTATAGCTTCCTGGGTATTTTTCATCCCAAACGCCTTGCCTTCCAGATCTTTATTACCGAAGAAATTAGTTTTGCAGCCTGTTGCAATAATTAATTTATCATAGGTAAATTCCGCTTCATCAGTAATCACTTTATTGTTGGCAGGATCAATTTCTTTAACCTCTGTCAAACGAAACTGTGTATTTCTGGACTGTTGAAAAATCTTCCTGAAGGGAAAGGAAATATTAGATGGTTCTATCCTTCCACACGCCACCTGATAGAAAAGAGGCTGAAACATATGATGATTGACCCTATCGAGGACAATTACCTTTTTGTTCTTGTTATTCAATGTTTTTGCAAGCTGCAGCCCCGCAAATCCTCCTCCTATAATGATGATTTTTTCGCGTGTTTCCATAATAGACAAATTTACTGATTTTATTTAGCATTTAGTAGTGAAAAAAGTTAGTTTTGCAAAACTTTATGACACCGAAAAAGTACACCAAAAAAACTGCCAAAAAGGTTCATGGTACCCGGCGAAAAAATTATTTTTTCCGGCGAAAAGTGGTATTGGCAATTTTAATTTTGGCATTAATTGGGACTGGATTCTATTTAAAGCAGTCTGTAAGCTACTATTATGCATTATATTTCAATAAATTCTCGCATAAAAAACTTCACAATAATGAAGTTGAAACACTGAGAATTCAAAAAATACTTTCCCATAATCTTGATAAAACTTATGGGTTTGATATTTCACATTATCAAAATAAGGAAGATATCAATTGGGACAGCCTGAGTATCGGAAATAAAACCATTCCATTGGAATTTGTGGTGATGCGTGCCACCATGGGAAACCGAAACGCTGATAAACATTTTGGAGAATTCTGGGGACTGGCCAAAAAACATGACCTGATCCGCGGAGCTTATCATTTCTACAGAGCTGATGAAGATCCCGTGATTCAGGCCAATAATTTTCTGGAAAATGTAAAATTGGAAAGTGGAGATCTTCCCCCTATTTTAGATATTGAAAAGATCCCGAAACGTAAAACCAATAAAAAACTGATCGAGGATTTAAAGGTCTGGTGCAAGATTATAGAGGAGGCTTATGGTGAAAAACCAATTATTTATACCTACTACCATTATTATAAAGATTTCTTAAAAGGAGAATTTGATGATTATCCTTTGTGGCTGGCTAATTATAATGATGTTCCTACTCCATCACCGGACAGCAACTGGGATTTCTGGCAGTTTACTGAAAATGGAATTGTTCACGGCATCAACACCAAAGTAGATCTGGATATCTACAATGGGAGTGCGTGGTCTTTGAAAAGACTGACATTGGATTAGTCAGAAGAAATCAATCTGATATCTTCCTGCCTCCTTCTTTCATCCCAATCACTTCTCCAGGAACTTCAGAACATCTTCATTCAGCTCATCGGCATGTTCAAAAGAAATCATGTGGGTAGCATTTTTATAGATCTTAAGTTCAGCATGAGGTATCGATTTTGCTATCATTTCAGTATGATCCTGCTTTATTACATCTTTATCCCCTGCAATAACCAAGACCGGACTTTGTATTTTTGAAAGATCTTTTTTACTAATATGTGGCTCATTCAGCATAATCTCTACCAGCCTGCGTTCGTTGAATGTCCCTGACTTATTTTCTATGTTCAATACCAGAAGCTGATTTTTCATGCGGGAAATCAATCTTTCGTCAACACCTTCAGGAAAAGCATTAGCTCCTACAGTAATTAATTTATTAAGATTTTCAGGATATTTTAAAGCAAACTCAAGTCCTGTGATACCCCCATCACTCCATCCGACAATATTAATTTTATGAAGGTTCAGCTTGTCGGCCAGCGCTTTTACATCTTCAGCAAATTGTTTATAGGTAAAATCTTTTTCAGAAGTATCAGCACTTTTACCCTGCCCTCTGGTATCCACAGCAATCACTTTGAAATGTTTGGCAAGAACCGGGATCTGCTGGTAAAAATCCTGTATACTTCCTGAGTTGCCATGAAGAAGAAAAAGCGGTACTCCTTCACCGTAGACTTCATAATAAAGTTGGGTATCTTTCAATTGAAGATATGCCCCTGAAGACTCATTTTTCCCATATATAGAATTTTTTGATTCTACTTGATAGTGGGAAATATCAGAAACCATTTCCTCAAGATCATCTCCAAAGGCTGCGGTTTCATCTTTAGTATTTTTAGCACTTTTATCCACTTTCACATCTATATTAATAGCGGGTGCCGCCAGTGTCATTTTTTCCCAGTCTCCATAAAATTTTCTAAGAAATCCTGTTCTGAAAAGAGCTGCACTTATATTGACCTTCCCCTCAAACTCTTTCAAAAACTGAATTCCGATAAAGAATTTACCCTGAATCCAGATATTACGGTCATTGACATCAAGCGTATAAGTTCCGTCTTTGATCATATCTTCTGTAAGCTCCACTGTGATTTCTTCATCCAGAATATTTTTATCAGGAAATCCGTTTTTCTCACTATAAATACTATATCGCATCAAAACCGGCTTATCAGAAGTATAGCTAGCAATATTCAGGTTGATATTTTTAATCTTTGATCTTTTGCTGGCATTAAATTCCAATGCAGTTTCACCTAAAAAATCTTCTTTTTTGAATTTAGGATTAACGGAATACAGAACACTTTTCGTTCTGGTATTAACACCCCAGTTTTTATCAACCAGCTTTTTAACTTTAATATTGACCTCCTTTATATTTTTAACCTTTTCTTTTAAAAGTATTCGTTGCTGATCCTGTTTTCTGAAATTCTGAACGGTTTCAGTATAGAGTTCATAGCCAGGAACTTCTATTCTGAGTTTTCGGGAAGCATCCATTCCGGAAAGATCAATAGAGAAATTTCCTTTCTCATCGGAAACCGTTCCTGTATTCTCTTTTTCAATCCCAATTCTTACATAAGGAACCGGTTGGTTTTCAGCCTTGGAAACGACAGTTCCCGAAATGACCTGAGCATTGAAGCAGACTGCAGAGAAAAGCAGAAATAAAGTGTTGAGTTTTTTCATGGTAGAAATTTGAAGCAAAAATCTCTATTTCCCGTATCAAATACTCATAATAGCGTATTAAATTTAATTCTGTTTTAGTTAAAATTTAATTAAGACAATACTAAACCTGGATGAAAATTGTGAAAATTACTTAAAAGGCTTCCTCTGAATCCATTCCACTTTTGGATTAAGTGATGAAAATATTTTCCCCATGAATGGATTCAAGAGCATATTATTATGTTGTATCAATCCGAAAATTTCAACAGGTTCTGCACCGATGGTCGATTTTATTTCCAAAGCCGTTCTTCCAAAAATGATTCTTTTAAATTTGTTATTAACTGCAAATTCTACCATGTCTAAAAGCATATTGAGATACAACTGTTTTTCTTTTTGAATCTCCTTATCATACCCTAAGAAATAGGTGTCAATATCTTCATTATTGAGGATTAAAGTATAAAATCCTATCAGCTTCTCATCTGAAAAATATCCAAAGATTTTAAAATGTTGATCTATATTTTCTTTCATGCTTTGAAAATGATTTTCTGCAAGGAAAAAAGTATTAAAGGGAGCATTCTCGGCCACATTCTGATAGAGAATATTCATTTCATGCTGATATTTTTTTATATCATCAAAATTCATTTCATACCTTTCTATACCTTCAAATTTCTTTCGGGCAGAGCGGGCTCTGGTTCTGTATTTTTTAGAGAAATCATTTACATAATCTTCAAAAACATTCCAGCTGTCTTTTAATTTCAACATCATATTGGGCTGAACTGAAAACCTGAAATACGACTGATGATCTTTACCCTGAAAATAATTGATAAAATTGGTCTGATAATCTTTATAAATAATCAAAGAGGTTTTTCTGATCTCTGTCTGCATCTTCCTAACTGCCCTATCTAAAAGAGAAATAGTATCCTCCAGCATAATTTTAGAAGCATCAAAATAAAATCCATTTTGCCCCGTCAGCATATTATTCCCAAGGATCATTACATCTTTGCTGAATTTTCGGGCAAAAAAATTTCTGATACTACACCAAATTTCATTTTTCTGAAAACTCGCATGGTTCTGAAAATTTAAATATTGAAATAAAGCTCCACCAATCAAATCATTATCATTAAAAAAACCAACATAATAACATTCCATATTATCAGGTCTGGAAGATTCCAGGACATGAAAATATTCTGGAGAGAGCATAATATTCTTGTTTCCGATTACGGCATGCCACTGTAAGGGTAAATCCGAAACACTACTGTATATTTTTAAAGTATATGACATAAAAAAGGCCACAACTGCAGCCTTATCATTTAGATTGTTAGAATTTTATTTTTGTGTAACCCAATTAAAACCATCCGGAGCATACCAGCCACAGACAATGCCACCCATAATGGTAATCGTTATCGTCCAGTATGCCGTATTAATAAAGGTATATTTCCATGATTTCCTTTCAAACATTGCATTAATTGCCGTCAGTGGAAATACAAAGAAAACCCCGGCCATAAAACAATGCAAAGCACCATGACCAAAAGAACGATAGGCTGTTCCATAATCTTTCATGAAGGCAAAAAATGAAGGTTTTGCATTCGCTTCATCTCCACCAACCATTCCTAGGGCTCCAAGCTGATGTATTGTGATCATTTGCAGAAAAAAAGCAATCAGGAACGAGAGAATAAATGCGAAAACAAAGACAAATCCCATGTTTGATCCTTTCATCTTTTCTTCTGTTAATCCTACTTCCTGCATCCAGACAGTTCCGAAAAGTTTCGGATGATACCAGATAAATCCCATAATAAGCGGAACTAATGCGGCCACCGCAATAGCCAAAAAGTTAATTTGCATCATAGTTTTGTATTTTTAATGTATATGTCAAATTTACACTAAAAAACAATATAAAATAAGCTTTACATAAATTACAATCCGTTTTAACTAAAAATTAAAAACAAAATGGAATAAAATTCATTAAAACCCCAATACCAACTTGCATTTTAATGTTAATTATGAAAAATGGGTTATGCTTTAAAAGATCTTTATATAATAGTATTAATAAGTTTTAAGTGTTTACATTTTCGTATTTTTGCCGCTCAATTGAATTCTTAAATCAAACCATTAAATTCCAATGAATTACGTTTCTGTCGAAAACCTTACCAAATCTTATGGCATCAAAGTTTTGTTCGAAAATATCTCTTTCCATGTAAATGAAGGAGACAAAATAGCTATTGTTGCCAAAAACGGAAGCGGAAAATCTACTCTTCTTAAAATATTGATGGGCAAAGAAATTGCTGACAGCGGGACTGTAAACATCAACAAAGATATTCAGGTTGTTTTGTTTGATCAGGAAATTGATTTTGATTCTGACCTGACCATCGATGAATTTATGATGACTCTTGATTCTGCACCTATTCAGGCACTGAAAAATTATCATAAATCTCTTCTTTCTACAGATTATGATTTCATTGAAAAAGCTTTGGCTGAAATGGAAATTCATAAGGCCTGGGATCTGGAAAATGACATGAAACAAATTCTGTCTCAGTTGAAAATCACAGATCTTGATGCTAAAATGGGAACGCTTTCCGGAGGACAGATCAAACGTGTTGCACTGGCAAAATTATTGACAGAAACCAGAGCAGAACACAGACATACCCTTCTGATCATGGATGAACCTACCAACCACCTTGATGTGGAAATGGTAGAATGGCTGGAAAGTTATTTAAGTAAGGCTAAAATCACATTAATACTGGTAACCCACGACAGGTATTTCTTAGATGCAGTTTGTGGAATTATCTGGGAAATGGAAGATAAAAATCTGTATTTCCACAATGGTTCTTATGCGACTTATCTTGAAAACAAAATGATTCGTGAGGATAATATGAATTCTACCATCGACAAGGCCAATAATCTTTACAGGAAAGAACTGGAGTGGATGCGAAGACAGCCTAAAGCGAGAACTACAAAATCGAAATCCAGACAAGATGACTTTTACGAAACTGAAAAAATAGCCAAAACCGATACGAGAAAAGAATCTCTGGAGCTTGATTTCGAAATGAAAAGGCTTGGAAATAAAATCCTGGAACTTAGAGATATTTCTAAAAGTTATGGTGATAAATTATTATTAAAAGACTTCAGTTATCAGTTTCAGAGAGGTGAGAAAGTAGGAATTGTAGGAAAAAATGGCGCTGGAAAATCTACTTTATTAAATATTATCCAAGGACTTGAACCAAAAGATTCCGGAGAAATTGAAACTGGAGAAACCATCAAATTTGGTTACTTTTCACAAAAGGGACTTAAATATAAAGAAGACGAAAGGGTAATTGATTTCATTAAAGAAATTTCTGAAAACTTTCCTTTAGCAAACGGAAGAACGATCTCTGCATCACAGTTCTTAAGATTGTTTTTATTTGATGATCAAACCCAATATTCGCCGATTTCCAAATTGTCGGGAGGTGAAAAAAGAAGATTGCATTTGATGTATATTCTGTATCAAAATCCAAACTTTTTGATATTTGATGAACCTACCAATGACCTTGATCTTCCGACTTTAACAGTTTTGGAAAATTTCCTGCTGAACTTTCAGGGAAGTTTGATTATTGTTTCTCACGACAGGTATTTTATGGACCGTATTGTAGATCATATTTTGGCTTTTGAAGGGGATGGAAAAATAAAAGACTTTATTGGGAATTTCTCAGAATATAGAGAAAATTTAAAATTAGAGGAAAAAAATCCGAAAGCTGTCGTGGAGAAAAAAGTGGAAGCACCTGCTCCTGCTCCCGTTTCAACACCGCAGGCTCCCAAAAGAAAACTTTCTTTTAAAGAACAGCGAGAACTGGAAACTATTGATAAGGAAATCCCTGAGCTAGAGAAAAAACGTGCTGTTATCCTTGACCAGCTGAATAATGAAACTGAGTATGAGAAAGTAGCTAAACTTTCGGCTGAATTAGAGAGTATTTCGGGAAAATTAGAAGTTCACGAAATGAGATGGCTTGAACTACAGGAAGTTTTAGGCGAGGAATAATTCTATAATACATACAAAAAGCTTCAATTCTATTAAATGAAATTGAAGCTTTTTTATACTTATATGTTATACTAAATTCACAATCTTACCTTGCTGACTGCTTTCAATAGCTGCGTCAATAATTTTCATGTTCTGAATAACTTCTTTTCCCGGTGAAGGCAATGGATATCCGAAAACAATATGTTCGTAAATCTGCTGGTAATAATTCATATAATTTCCGGGCTCACTGGATGTTACTATTCTTTCTGTATCATTATTTTCATTCAGGAAATTTAAAATCCCATCAGACTCCGTCATTGGTTTTGTCCAGTCTTTTCCATAAACCGGGATAGAACCGGAAACTAATTCTGCTTCCTGGTTATCCGTTCTTTCCTGCAGAAAAGTTCCTTTGCTTCCATGAATTACATAAGCATAATGGGCTTCCTTGCTGAAAACAGAAGACTTCAGCCTCACTCTTATATTATTTTTATAAAACAAAAGAATTTCAAAATAATCGTTTGCAAAATCTGCTCCTTTCATGGAAAATACATCAGCAAAAAGCTTTTCCGGATACCCGAAATACTGCACGGCCTGATCTACCAGATGAGAGCCTAAATCATGAAGAGAACCGGAACCTGTCTGCTCAGGATTCTCTTTATGCTGCTTTCCACTGGGTTCAGTACGAAACCTGTCAAAACGGATCTCCGCTTCTTTGATCTCCCCTAGTTTTTTATCATTCAATATTTTTTGTACCTGCAGAAAATCACGATCAAATCTCCTATTTTGATAGACACTTAAGAAAAGTCCTTTTTGTTCTGCCAGTTTCACCAATTCTTCAGCTTCTTCAACATTAACGGTAAAAGGTTTTTCAACAATTATATTTTTCCCGGCTTCCAGCGCTCTTTTTGCATATTCAAAATGAGTCTGAACAGGTGTATTGATGACAACAACTTCTATATCTGCATTTTGAAGCATTTCTTCTACCGAGTGGTAAATCACAGCTTCCGGATATTTTTCTTTAGAATCTTCTTTACTTCTCTCCACTATGGCAGAAATAAAAAATCCGGGATGCTCCTTCAGAAAAGGGGCATGAAATATTTTCCCACTCATCCCAAAAGCACAAAGCCCAACTTTTACCAATTGCATATCTCTATTTTTTAACAAATATATTTATAAAAAAGTTTTTTAAAGGGCTGTAAATGGCTTTTTTACGTCGTTATTCTGCCATCTCTTAAAATATGATAAAAATCAGAGAATTATTCTTAATAATTCTAAATAAAACAAACCTTAATTCCTACTTTTGCACCTTATTTAAAACTGCTCTAAATAAGAATAAGATGAAAAGAAAAATTACTGCTTTAGGTTTATTAATGATTTCTGTGTCTTTTAGTGCACAAATGGGTCATAAGTCTGATAATGATACGATCAGAATTCAGACCATTGAGGATGTGAATCTTCATAAAACCGGAAATCCTAATAAAGCAACTCCATTATCTACAAAATCCAGCTTAACGGTAATGGAAAATCCTCAGCCTATTGCTATTGTAACCCATGAAGTTATTGAGCAGCAACAGGCAAAACAATTGAGTGATGTGATAAGGAATGTAAATGGTATTTACATAACTTCTGCAAGAGGAGGCTCACAGGATAGTTTTGGAGGAAGAGGATTTACTTTCGGTAATGACAATACTTTTAAAAACGGAGCAAGAGTAAACAGCGGTGTTTTCCCTGAAGTAAGCAGTCTTGAACGAGTGGAAGTTCTGAAAGGTGCAAATGCAATGTTATATGGTAACGTTGGTCCCGGAGGAATTATAAATCTTATTACCAAAAAACCGAGATTCGATTTTGGAGGTTCTGTTGGGTTCAACGCAGGAAGCTGGAATTCTTATAAACCAATGATTGATATTTATGGCCCTTTAAGCAAGAACATTGCTTTCAGAATGAACGGGACCTATGAATACGCAGAGAGTTTCAGAGATTTAGTAAAGTCTCAAAAAAATTATTTCAATCCTTCATTCCTTTTTAACCTTAGCGAAAATACACAGCTTATTGTAGAAGGTGATTATATGTACCAGCATTTCACTCCTGATTTTGGAGTAGGAAGTGTGGTAGATGAAGCTACCGGAATTTCAAGATTAGCTACAGAAATAGACAGAAAACAATTTTTAGGAGCTAGCTGGCAGTATCAAACGAATCAGCAGGCAACAACAGATGTTGTTTTAAATCATAAATTCAGCAGCAAATGGAGCTTAAATGCTGTTGCTTCTTATCAAAATTATACGAAAGATTATTTTTCTACGGAAAGAACGACCTGGACTTATAATTCAGCAAAAAACAATTTCAGCCCAGTATGGACGAGGCCATTGGGAAGAAGCTACACAGAACAAAACTATACTTCATTACAGATTAATTTAAATGGAGAATTTAAAACCGGGACCATCAACCATAAAGTATTAATTGGTACAGACGGTGACTATGGACTGGCAGATACGTATGCTTATAAATTTACAAATCCTGCGGCTAGCAGTTTCGGATCTATCTATCTGGATAAACCATCTTCTACATGGACCAATGATGGGGCTATGCCGGATACCTACAGATCATCAAGAAACAGAATTGCAACAAAAAGATTCGGTTTATATGTGCAGGACCTTATCAATATTACAAAGGAATTTAAAGTATTAGCCGGTGTCAGATGGTCTTATATTAAAAATGACGATACAAAAGTTAGAGATTTTATCACTAACCTTGACACTGAAACAGCTAAGAGTGGTGCACAGGATCATGCATTTTCACCAAAAATAGGATTAATTTACAATCCTAATGACAACTTGTCTGTTTTTGCAACGTACACCAACTCATTTACACCTAATGCAGGGTTTGACGAATTTGATCATTCTCTGAAAGCATCTACTGTAGATCAATATGAAGTAGGGATTAAAAAAAATCTATGGAATAATGCAATTGCCGTAAACTTAACAGCTTACCAAATCAATAATACCAATGCCTACACAGCTCCTTACCTTCCAAGCGGAGCGCTCGCATTATACAGAGTATATGCCGGAAATATTAGAAGCAGAGGAGTTGAACTGGATATTACCGGTAATCCAATGAAGAATCTATCTTTAATAGGAGGTGCATCTTATAATAATGCGGTCTATACCAAAACGCCTGATAATGGTTTTGTTGAAGACCAAAGACTGGTAAGAACTCCTGCATTCACAGCAAATGCGTCCGCATTCTATACCTTTACAACTTTTGCAAAAGGACTTAAATTGGGAGCTACCGCATTTTATACCGGTGATAGAAAAGCGGGATGGAATGATGTGAAAGGTCAGAAACAAGTGACCAGAATGATTGATGTAAAAGGCTTTACGACAGTAGATATCAGTGTAGGATATGGCTGGAGCAGATTCTCAATTCAAGGAAAAGTGGGTAACTTATTTGACGTTCTTAGTTACAACGTTCACGAAAACTATTCTGTAAACCCTATTACGCCTAGAAACTATTATTTTACGCTTACTTATAAATTGTAGCATTAAATACGATTAATAATTTTTCAATTAAAAGTGGAAGTTGCATTTTTGCAGTTTCCACTTTTTACAATTAAGATAAAACAATAAGATATGGATAAGATTAAAGACACGAGAACTTTCATGAGAATTACACACCGTTATCTGGGATATTTCCTGGCGGGGATTATGGCAGTATATGCCTTAAGCGGAGTTTTACTGATTTACCGGGACACTGACTTCTTAAAAAACGAAAAAAAGTACGAAAAAACAATTGAGAAGAACCTTTCAGAAAAAGAATTAGGGAAAGAATTAAAGATTAAAAACCTTGAAATAGAAAAAACTGAAGGTGACATTGTACATTTCAAACAGGGCACATATAATCTGACTACCGGAAAAGCCGATTATGCTAAAAAAGAATTGCCTTTTTTACTGGACAAAATGACTAAACTTCACAAAGCACAGTCAAAAGATACCTTATCTCCTCTTAACGCTTTCTTTGGTTTTGCGCTGTTTTTCTTTGTGATTTCAAGCTTCTGGATGTTTAATCCTAAAACCAAAGCATTTAAGCGCGGGATGGTATTTACGATTGCCGGGCTGGTGGTTTCCATCATTCTTTTGCTTATTTAATTTTATAGAATAGATAATTAAAAGCCGATATTTTCACTATTCTTCATTCGTCCCAATTTAACATTAATTTAGAAAAATTAAGTAAAAATAAGTATTCTGGCACATTTATTGATTTTCACCAGTTATAGAATAATAAGCATTAATTATTAAAATTATAAATTATGAAAAAACTAATTCTAGCAGGAATAATAGCAGTAGCTGGTTTAACTACAACTGCAAACGCTCAAATTCAAAAAGGTAACTGGATGGTAGGTAGCAGCATTGTTGCAAGTAATTTTGGATTAAATACAGGTGGTGGATATAATATTTCATTACAGCCAAAAGCAGCTTACTTTATTGAAGATAATGTAGCTGTTGGTGGATATGTTGATTTAGGATTTAATAAGGTTGCAAAAGGATCTCCTACAAACTTTGTTTACAAAGTAGGTGCTTTAGGACGTTATTATGTATCACCGGGAGAGAAAGGTGTGGATAATTTATTAAACCACGGACGTTGGTTCTTCGAAGGTAATGTTGGTGTTGGAGGAACTTCTACTGAAGGAGGAAACTCTACCACAGGTTTAGACTTCGGTGCAGGTCCTGGATACTCTTATTTCATCACTCCAAACATCGGTGTTGAAGGTCTTGTAAAATACAATGGTGTTGCAGGTTTCGGAAGCGAAGGTTTGACTTCTTCCCTTACATTTAACGTAGGATTTAGTATCTATTTACCAACTTCTAAAGGTAAGCAGGTTATCAACGACGTAAAGTAATCACCATTACGAATCACATTTACACATATAGTTTAAATGAAAGCGCCTCGAAAATATATTTCGAGGCGCTTTTCGTACAAATTAAAACTAAACTATAAAAAATCAAATAAATCATGTATTAGGTTGTGGAGTATATCTCAGATAAGGTTTTATTTCTGTAACTCCTTTAGGAAATATTTTTCTTGCATCTTCCGTAGAAATGGCTGGCGGTATGATAACATCATCTCCGTCTCTCCAGTTTACCGGTGTTGCAATTTTGTGTGAGTCTACCAATTGCAGAGAATCAAGCACTCGTAATATTTCATCAAAATTTCTTCCGGTTGAAGCAGGATAGGTAATAATCAATCTTACTTTTTTCTCCGGGTCTATAATCAATAAAGAACGCACCGTGGCTGTTGCTGAAGCATTAGGATGAATAAAATCATATAATTCAGAAACCTTTCTGTCTTTATCTGCAATAATAGGAAATGATACTTCTGTCTGCTGGGTTTCATTGATATCTTTAATCCAGTTTTGATGATCCTCTACTCCATCTACACTTAAAGCAATAACCTTTGTTCCTCTTTTGTCAAATTCCGGCTTTAGTTTTGAAGTATATCCCAATTCTGTAGTGCATACTGGCGTATAATCTGCAGGATGAGAAAATAAAATACCCCAGGAATCTCCCAGATACTGATGAAAATTAATATCACCTAAAGTTGATTCTGCCTGAAAATTGGGTGCTGTATCTCCTAGTTTAATTGACATAATATTGCGCTCTTATTAGTCTACAAATTTAGTAGACTTTTTCGAACTGGCAAATTATTTTGTGAAAAATTTACACTTTTTATTATTAAAATATATGGCAAGCAAAGACTGAACCTCAAATCGTAACAACAGCCCATATGATTTCTTCCATTAATCCATACTTACTTTTATTAACCCATCTATTGAAACTGGCAAAATTTTTGTTGAAAATGTATATATTTAATTAAAAAATCATTCATGGAGAAAAATAGTTTAAGCTACATCGAAGTTGTGTATAGAGTTTTGGAGAACTGGTATATGAAATTTGCCGAGCTTACCCCGAAACTGGTGGTTGGAATTTTAGTTTTTTCTTTTTTCCTTTTTACAAGTAAATATTTAAGCCAGATCGCCGTAAAATTATTCCATAAATTTTTTCCTAAAAGCAAAAAGGAAAGCTCTCTGGTTACCTTAATAGGAGTTTTCAGGTTTCTGATCATGATCATGGGAAGTTTTATCGCGTTAGAAATCATGGGTTTCAGCGGATTTCTCTGGAAATTTATCGGAAGTTTGGGAGTTGCCGGGGTGATTGCCGGGGTCGCTCTGAAAGATTTGGTTTCAAGTATTTTTTCAGGAATGCTGATTGGAATTGATAAAGCTTTTAAAGTGGGAGATTATGTAAGTATTGGTGCGAATTCAGGTACAGTACAGGAAATAGGATTTCTTACCACAAAAATAATTAGTGATGACGGTAAAAAAGTATACATCCCGAATCAGGTTATTTTCAATTCTCCTTTTTCAAATATTACAGCTTCTCCTCAAAGAAAAATCATTTTAAATTTTGAAATTCCTGCAGATGAAGATATCAGCAAAGCCCAAAAAGGAATTTTAGCCGTTGTTAAAAATCTTGAAGACGTAGACAGGCTTGACACAGCCGAAGTTATATTTACAGACTTAAAGCAGGGCGTTTTCAACCTTCAGGCAAAATTCTGGATTAAAGTAGGATCTAATATCGTCCATGTAAAAGATGAAGCTTTCCTAAAGATCAAGCAACGTCTGGATGCAGACAGTATTCTGCTTGTTACCCCGACCAGCATTAGCATCAGCCAGCCAGTTGGTGATGGAGAGAAAGAAGCTTAGAAAACGAAATAAAGAATAAAAAAAGGAGCCTTGCGGCTCCTTTTCTTGTTGTAAGTTAGATATAAATATGTTTATTTATTTTTTAATTATTAATTTTTCGGAATGTTTTTCTCCGTTTTCTAAGGTGATACTGATCAGATAATTCCCTGTCGATACATTATTCACTGTGACTTTTGTTTCCCCTTTAAAACTTCCGCTCTTAACTAATCTTCCTGAAGCATCCAGCAAGGTATATTCCGCTTTTTGGGATGAATTTTTAAGAAGAATGTTAACCTCATCACGGGAAGGATTAGGATATATGGCAAAACTTTTCACATCAGCAGTCTCTCTCGTTGCCAACGATTTCCCAATTGAGAAATTGGAAGCATTTACAGCAAAATAAATATTATTAACCGCTTTTACCATAATCCTTGCAGAAGCTACATCTTCATTTGGTAAGTTGACTACCGCAGAACCATTATTGGGAACACTTGCAGCCAGCACAGTATTAAAATTAGCTCCGCCATCTTTCGATAATAAAATAGTGACATTCTGAGTATTGATAGTACCTGTATTAGTTCCGGCGACATCCCATGCTACCGTTGTAGGAGCAGCCCCTGAATATTGTGCATTAGCAGCATGTGAAGTTACTGTAAAAGGTCCGTCATTCGTTACAGTGACAACCATCGCATCGCGTGCAGTTTGATTTCCCGTTGGTTTGTTATCATTCACAAGAAGTGAAAAATTTAAAGTTCTTGCTACACCAGGTGTCACTTCCCATTTCGGCACTAAATTATTAGCCAAAACAGAAGTCATATTCGGAAAATACCTTGTGGGAGCTGCTACCGGAGTTAATGAACGATACACAGGACCTACCGTAGCCGTAGCAACGGGTGGTTGTGTATTGTTTTGATTGTCATATTGCTCCCATAGATAGTTTATAGGATCGTTATCAGGATCTGTACCCTGCCCTGTCAGCACAAATGCAGTTCCTTTAGGGATAATATAATCTGCTCCTGCATCGGCTGTAGGTACTCCATTATTGTTGGATACTTTTACAGCACAGTCTGTTGAGCGCTGTAAAACAGCATACATTTCAACCACACTTGCAGCATGAAAATATGCATCACTGTTTGATTGAACATTATTGGCTGCACCGCAAATTCCGGCGTATGCCATTACTGTTGTGCCGCTTCCTGGTTCATATGCTGTGGCATTGTTAGCATTTCCGCTACAAGAACCTGAACTCGCTCTGAAAGTATGGTTCGCCCCAAACTGATGGCCCATTTCGTGAGCTACATAATCGATATCAAAAGGATCTCCTACTGGTGCTCCTGAACCGGTAACTCCTCTTGCCTTAGAAGTCGTACACACTACCCCAAGCCCGGCAAGACCTCCACTGTTGGTCCCAAAAACATGTCCGATATCATAATTGGCTGCGCCGATAATACTATTAATGTTAGTCTGGTTCTGTGTGATCATCGTTCCTGGTGTTCCATTGGTATACGGATCTGTAGTGGCATTGGTATAGACAATAAGATTATTGTTAGCCACCATAACCATCGTCACTGAAATTGTTTTTTCATAAATTCCGTTTACTCTTGTCATGGTAGTCGCCATTGCAGCCATTGCCAAAGCAACTGTTCCTCCTTGAAAAGTAGTATATTCCCCTGTCGCGGCTACCGCAAGTCGATACGTTCTGAACTGACCATCAGAAACTAAAGGAGCCTTCATCACCGTATTGTTTTCTACCGCATTATCCAGTTCATTTTCAACATGGCATTCGAATATTCTGTCATTTTTAGGCAGGTCTTTTCTTTTATACAGAATAAAAGATGAATTATCTTTAGCATAACCATCCAGGTAACTGATTTCAGAACCATCAAAATACATGATGTTCATCCCTGTTGATGGGGTAAGACTAAAACGAATGGTATGCAGCGGATTATTTTTCTGCCATCCTGTATAAGAACGGATATCCGGAAACTTCGCCTGTAATTCAGGTTCCATTACCGAGGCTTCCTGTACAATATAATCTTTATAATTTCCTTCTGCATCAGGAAATTTAATGATTAAACTTTCATCCTTTGAAAATCGTTGGGGTGCTTTCGCTAGATCCTTTTTAATTTTTTCTAAATCTAATGAATACAAAGAAAAAACGGTAGGAGTTGTCATCCTTGGCCTGAGATCCTTATTGGCCGTCCGGGTAATTTTTGCCCAGTAATTCTGCTGGCTGAAGCCCATCGCAGCAACTAAAAGGCAAAGAACAGTAAAAATTCTTTTTGTCATGAGGTGTAATTTTATATATTAATATTGAGTGGTTATTTTTTTAACGGAAACCTTTTTCATCAGTTTGAAAAGTACATCCGGTGAAGTTCGACTCTCTTTTTTGAAGTCCGGGTTATCAAATTCCTTTATCGTGACCGTCAATACTTTATTATTCAGAGACACATTTTGTATCATGATGTCGTTGCTACCTTTAAGAACAGACTTTATAATGATGTAGGTTTCATACGGAGTAACGGTAGGAATCGGAGCCATTCTCCCACCACCGATTTTCTGATGGATAACAGCAAAGATCTGATCCATTTTTTCCTGTGTATCAATGACCAGAAAATTGTTTTTAATTAGCGGAAAAGGATAATGGAATTGATCTTCAAAGGGAATATTGACAGTGCCAGATTTATCAATTTTCTTGACAGTTAATGACTGACAATTCGCAAAGGAAATCAACAAAAAACAAAGAATAAATTTCATTTCAGAGGTGTGTATTGTAAATCTAGCAATTTTTTATGTTTATTTAATACTTTTTCAACATAAAAAACCCGCTTTTTATACAAAAGCGGGTTTCATTATTTTATAAATGGAGTCTTATGCTAAAACTTCTTTTACTTTGTTTGCAGCTTCTTCCAAAGTAATTGCAGAATGTACAGGAAGACCTGACTCGTCAATTAGTTTTTTAGCTTCTACAGCGTTAGTTCCTTGTAATCTTACGATCAATGGTACCGGAAGGCTTCCCATTGCTTTGTAGGCATCTACTACACCCTGAGCTACTCTGTCACATCTTACGATACCACCGAAGATGTTGATTAAGATAGCTTTTACATTTGGATCTCTTAAGATAATTCCGAAAGCAGTTTGTACTCTCTGAGCATCAGCAGTTCCACCTACGTCAAGGAAGTTAGCTGGGTTACCACCAGATAATTTGATGATATCCATAGTTGCCATAGCAAGACCAGCACCGTTTACCATACAAGCAACGTTACCGTCTAATTTCACGAAGTTAAGACCAGCTTCACCAGCCTCAACATCCATTGGATCTTCTTCTCTTGTATCTCTTAATTCAGCTAAGTCTTTGTGACGGAACAATGAGTTGTCATCCAACGTTACTTTAGCATCTACAGCGATAATTTTGTTATCAGAAGTTTTTAATACAGGGTTGATTTCGAAAAGAGAAGCATCAATTCCTGTATAAGCATTGTAAAGAGATGCAATGAATTTTGTGAATTCTTTGAATGCATTTCCTTCAAGACCTAGGTTGAAAGCAATTTTTCTAGCCTGGAAACCTTGTAATCCTAAAGCAGGATCAATAATTTCTTTGTGAATTAAATGAGGAGTTACTTCTGCAACTTGCTCAATATCCATTCCCCCTTCAGTAGAATATACGATTGTATTTTTACCTTCAGCTCTATCTAAAAGAATAGAAACATAAAATTCTTTAGTTTCAGTTTCTCCAGGATAATAAACATCTTCTGCAACCAAAACAGAGTGTACTTTTTTACCTTCAGCAGAAGTTTGTGGCGTTACCAACTGCATTCCGATGATGTTTTGTGCATTTTCTTTAAGTTTATCCATATTTGGAGAAAACTTAACACCACCACCTTTACCACGTCCACCTGCGTGAATTTGTGCTTTTACTACCCAAGCCTTCGCTCCGGTTTCAGCCGTAAGTTTTTCAGCAGCTGCTACAGCTTCGTCTACATTATTAGCAATGAAACCACGTTGTATTGCTACTCCGTACTTTGATAAAATCTCTTTTGATTGATACTCGTGAAGATTCATATTATTTTTATTATTTTATTTTAAATTTTAAAGGTTGACAAATTTACTAAAAAGACACGGAAGTTCAAGATTCTTGGCTTAAAAATTAAAGCGTTGCGAACTTGATTTTTAACATATCTCTCAAATCTGCCTTATTCTTCGGCTAATTTCTCAGACTGTGAACCGATAAACGGAATTTTTGGAGCGAGAAAATAACCGGTTAAACTTGCAAAAAGAATAGGAACAAAATAAGTAAAACCAGTTAACGTTCCTAAAATAATTGTTGTACTCATCGGAGTTCTTGTCACACACGCATTAATCGCTGCCATACAGCTTACAATCGCCAGCGTGGTATCTACTGACGGAAAAAGCTGATGGATAATAAGTCCAAGGGTTGTTCCCACAAAAAATAGAGGGATAATAAATCCTCCTCTCCAGCCGGATGTTACGGTAATGGCAATCGCCAGTATTTTAAAAATAAGAATGCTGATCAGAAAATTAAGTGCAAAATTCCCATTGATGAGCTGATTAATCTCATTATGCCCGAAATATCTGGTCAGTGGAAAATAAAATGCGATAATTCCAAGGATAATTCCACCGGTTAATGTTTTAATATAGATGGGAAATTTTCTGTATTCAAAAATTTTCTTGAAAAATTTTACAACAAAAATAAAAATCCACCCAAAAAGGGTTCCTACAGCGCCAAAGGCTACTGCATAGGCAAAATCATAAACTCCGGTATAATGATAGGCCTTCAGATCCCATGTTGCTCCTATTCCAAGATGAATGATCAATGCAAAAACTACATAGCTGAAACAGCTGGCAACCAAAGCAGGAATAATTGCTTTATAATATTCTACGGCATGCTTGTGATGTAATATTTCCAGCGAGAAAAGACTTCCTCCAAGCGGTGCTCCAAATAAGGCGGTAAACCCGGACGCCATTCCGGCAATGCTTAAAGAACGTAATTCTTCTCCCTTCAATCTGAAAACTTTTCCCAACCAACTTCCTGTAGAGCCCGTTACCTGGACCAAAGGAGCCTCAGGTCCCAGACTTCCGCCTGATGCAACGCAAAAAAGCGATGATAAAATCATTGATGGGTTATTCTTAGGATCTAATTTTCCTTTATTAAATCTTATATTATTGACAATCAAATGAATTTCTCCCGGATCACCAATCCAATGAATCACAAGCCCGGCAAGAAGCCCGCAGACTGCCATCGTAGGAATAACCATCCAGCCATGAAAATGTGCTAATAATTCTGTAAAATGCTCAAGTACGATCCAATATACTCCGGCAATCACACCACCTACCAAACCTGTAAGCGCCCACATGAAAAAAGTACGGCTGAATACAAAAGGATTGAACTTTATCGGCTGATCTAAAAGATCGAATGTTTTGATGATCCTTCGTCTTCTATTAATTTTCATTTCAATTGATTTTAAAAATAAGGAATCTCATCGTTTGTTTTTATTGTATGATCACAAACCAGGATTGATTACGCTTGTTCTAAATATATCTTCTTATTTATTCAAACCTTAGCACAATCGGTTGCGAAAAATTTTGAGCAATAGGAATTTTGTTATAAAACAAAGGTTTTTCCAGTGTTCCAATTGCATACAGAAACAACGCACTAATAATACTGAATTCCGTATTGGGCGATCCACTGTATTTTACATTTTTGAATTTTCCATCCACATCAATAGTAAAATTTAGCATACACCGATATACTCCGCCCTCATACTCTTCTAGTAAATACACAGGAAAATTTTTTGTAAGCTGTTTTCTCAGCTCTTCAAGTTGCTGATAATTTTCAACCTCGGCAATATCGATAGATTTATCCTTTGCATCTTCCTGAGATATAGCTAATGCTTTAGGTGCATGGTTCTCTATCTGTAATCCATTCGTTATCTTGAATGAAATATTTGGATCTACCTTTCCAATCATCACCTCTTTATCATAAATTTTTTGATAAAGATTTTTTAGATTTTTTATTTTTTCACCATAAAAAATTCTATATTTCCCAAGATATACAGCAGAATCTTTTTTGTAGTCATAACGATTAAGACTATCAGAAAAACGTTTTTGTATAGTTTTTACTTCCGTTAAAATATTTCTATCGAGTAATTTATTCTTCTCTTGGGCATCAATATTTTGAACATTTAGAAAAGAAAAAATAAGGGTAAGAAAAAATAATAAAGAACGATTGTTCATGGTATACTTTTTATAGTTCAAATCCTGATTATTAAATTCTATTCTTAGCAAAATAAAGGATCAGCATTCCCCAGCTCAAGATCATCAACAATCCTCCAAGAGGTGTAATTGGTCCCAAAAACTTCAAATTCGCTCCCAGATAATCCTGCATACTTAAGAAATAGATACTGAATGAAAACAGCATGGTTCCTGCAATCATTAATATAGAAATCCATTTTTCCGATGAAGTTTCAAATTTTAAAATATAGCCTGCAATCAGCAGAAAGAATGCGGCATACATTTGATAACGTACTCCGGTTTCGAAGCTTTCCAGCCTTTCAACGGATAATATTTTCTTTAAAGCGTGCGCGCCGAATGCACCTAAAATTACTGACAGCATGCCGTAAGCAGCACCAAAAACCAACGTAATTGTTTTCATTTTATTAAGGTATGAAATGGATATTCCCATCCATTTTTATTTATAATTTAAGATCTTAACAATGAGTGACAGAGTTCCAATGATGATAAAAACCCATGCAAATCTTTTATTAGGGGCAAATCCCGGATTTTTTGTCACTTTCAAAAAAATTCCGAAAACCAGCATAAATACAGCTAAACCAATACCTATCATATTATAAAGCTCTCAATCGGTTAAACTCATTGATGACTTCGTGGTGGGTAACTGTTTTATCTTTAAAATACGTCACAAAATGCTGTTTCTCTTCTTCCGTAGCTCCCATTTGATTCAAAATATTGAACAAATGCATTTTCATATGACCTTTTTGAATCCCTGTTGTCACCAAAGAACGTAATGCTCCAAAATTTTGAGCCAACCCGGAAACGGCCAGAATACTCATTAATTCCTGAGCAGAGGGTTTTCCAAGTAAAGCTAAAGAGAATTTTACCAAAGGATGAAGATTCGTTAAACCTCCCACAACTCCCACAGAAATCGGAAGATCAATCCAGAATCTGAAAACCCCGTTATCGATCGTACAGTGGGTCAATGACCTATATTGTCCGTCCCTCGCAGCGTACGCATGTGCACAGGCTTCCGTAGCTCTGAAATCATTTCCTGTGGCAATCACGACTGCATCCACCCCATTCATTACTCCTTTATTATGAGTCGTTGCACGGAAAGGCTCTATTTCTGCAATGGTAACAGCTTGTTTAAATTTTCTCGCAAATTCTTCGTTAGAAATTCCGCTGTCGTCTTTTAAATCCTGTATTTTACAGGAAACCTCAGCTCTTACGATACAGTCCGGTGTAAAATTAGAGAGGATATTCATCACAATTTGTAAAGAATCTTTTTCTTCCGGTGTAAAATCTGTGCTGTCTGCGATTTCTGTTTTCAGCGTTTTACCGAACTGCTCCAGGCATGAATTGATAAAATTAGCTCCCATGGAATCTACGGTATCAAAACTTGCTTTCAGCTGATAATAATCAGGCATTTCTGAAGTCTTATCAATCAGCTGAATATTTAAAATCCCGCCGCCACGTTTTCTCATATTGGACGTAATACTTTCCGTAGATGCCATTAATTTTTTCTTTAAATTGAAATTAAAGAAATGCAATAGCTTATGCGGCTCTACATGGAGTATAAAATGGGTGTGACCCAGTTTTTCGGTATTGATGATGGTTGTTTTAAAACCTCCTTTATCAATCCAGAATTTTGCCGCTTTAGAAGCTGCTGCAACTACCGAACTCTCTTCAACGGCCATAGGAAGTGCCACCAGTTTATTATCAATTAAGAAATTCGGTGCGATCCCATAGGGCATATAGAAATTGGAAATGGTATTTTCAGAAAACTCTTCATGAAGTTTCTGAAGATCAGCATTTTCGTTCCAGTACTGTTTTAATATATGTTGATATTCCTGGTTTCCTTCAAGATATTCGTTAACGAGCCAGTCGATTTTCCCCTGTTTCGTAAGCTTGGAAAAACCTTCGATTGGTTGATGATTCATAGTATAACTTTAGTGAACCGTAAATATAATGATTTTGCAGCTTTCTATTGTTGATAACTTTCTTTAAAAAAGTGTGATTTTTCTCAATTTTGGACCTAATTTTGAACATAAATAAGATATACAAGTTGATATTTTTAATCAAAAATGAATTTTGACCGTCTAAAAGAAAAGCTTGAAATCCTTGCTGATGCTGCGAAATATGATGTTTCCTGCTCTTCCAGCGGAGGTACCCGGAAAAACACCAAAGGTGCTTTAGGAGACAGCTCCATAAGCGGGATTTGTCATACGTATACGGAAGACGGACGATGTGTGTCTCTTCTGAAAATTCTATTGACCAATCACTGTATTTACGATTGTGCTTACTGCGTTTCGAGAAGTTCAAATGATATTAAAAGAGCTGCTTTTACAGTTGAGGAGGCCGTGGATTTAACCATTAATTTTTATAGAAGAAATTATATTGAAGGTCTGTTTTTAAGTTCCGGAATCTTCAAAAATGCAGATACTACGATGGAACGCCTGGTAAGGGTAGCCAAAAAACTTCGCCTGGAAGAAAATTTTAACGGATATATTCATTTAAAATCTATTCCGGGAGCAAGCGATGAGCTGATGCAGGAAGCAGCACTGTATGCCGACAGGTTATCCATCAACCTTGAAATCCCTACAGAAAGCGGTTTGAAGCTGCTGGCTCCTGAAAAAAACCGGCAGGACATGATCAATCCAATGCGGTACATTCAAAAAGGGATTACCCAATATAATGACGAAAAGAAAATTTTCAGGAAAGTTCCGAAATTTGCTCCTGCGGGACAATCGACCCAGATGATCGTTGGAGCCACCAATGAAAATGATCTGCAGATTATTAAAGTCGCGGACCATTTTTATAAAAATTTTAATCTGAAAAGAGTCTACTATTCTGGCTATGTTCCGGTTTTGGAAGATAAAAGGCTTCCTTCATTAACGACAGAAGTTCCGATGCTGAGAGAGAACAGATTGTATCAATCTGACTGGCTGATGAGGTTTTACGGCTTCAAAGCGGAAGAGATCCTGGATCCGAATATGCCGTTTCTTGATCTTGAGGTAGATCCCAAATTAAGCTGGGCTTTGAGGCATCTGGATCAATTCCCGGTAAACCTGCAAACCGCCGATTACCAGATGATTTTAAGAATCCCCGGGATTGGAGTGAAAACGGCTAAAAAAATTGTAAGTGCCAGACGTTTCCAGGTTTTACATATGGATCATCTTAAAAAACTTGGCGCTGCCGTAAACCGTGCGAAATATTTTATAGATTTTAATGCCGGAAATTTGTATCTGAAATATCTCACAGATCAGAATTTAAGGAAATTACTGATTGGAGGAAGTTCATCCAAGTTTCATAATCAGTTTTCACAGCAGCTGACTTTATTTTAAATTCAAACACAAATTGCACACATTATCAATAAACACGGATCTATTTTTAAAATAAAACAATGAGTTGTCATTCAGAACGGAACGAAGTGGAGTGAAGGATCTAAATTACATTAATTCGTAGAGATTCTTCCTTCGTCAGAATGACAAAAAAACTGTTAAATTATTCCGCTAAATCAATGATTACCCTACTCTATGACGGAAGTTTCGACGGACTCTTAACAGCAGTATTTGAAGTTTTCGAATACCGGTATAAAGACGTGGAGATATTCAGTAAGGAAAAGTTTTATCAGGAAAATATCTTTGCTGAGATTCATGACGTCATTACGCAGAGCGATAAGGCGGAGCGTGTTTTCAATAAATTAGAACAGAATATCGGCAGATCGGGAATTCATCAGCTGCTGAAAGTTTTTCTGTCCGAAGATCCATCATTGGAACAGCTGATATTATCAGCTATAAAGCAGTCCATTCAGCATCCGACGGTAAATATTCTTCAAAATTATGCAGATGATGATATATTGGCGATTTCAAAAATCTGTAAATCTGTCGATCGGGAAAGACACCGAATGACTGCTTTCGTTCGGTTTGAAAAAATGCAGGATGATGTTTTTTTCGCTAAAATAGATCCCGATTTCAACGTTCTTCCCCTTATACGGAAACACTTTAAAGACCGTTATCAGGACCAAAAGTGGATGATTTATGATCTCAAAAGAAATTATGGAATTTTGTACGATCTAGAAACCTGTGATTTCTTTTATCCGGAAGAAAAATTAGATCTTAATCAATATCAGCAACAATTCCATGAACAGGAAAACCAGTATCAAAAACTTTGGCAGCGGTATTTTACGAAGACGAATATTGTGGAAAGAAAAAACCTGAAGCTTCACATCCAGCATGTTCCGAGACGGTATTGGAAGTATCTGACGGAGAAATGGTGATTTCTGCCATTTTTCTCTCGCAGATTATGCAGATAACACAGATTTTTTGCTGAAAATAATTAGGATCATTTTTTCATTCTCCTTATTATTTCTTTATTCTTTATTCTAAAAAAACTATTTCTTCTCAATCGTTCTTAAAGCTCTTTTGACAATATACTTTGTTTCTTTGACCGGACATTCCGACAACCATCGTTCACAAATATTTTTCACCAGCAACGGTTGGGATTTGCTGGCATCATTCAGCCAGTTTCCTATACTATCCTGAACATATTTTGAAGAATCAGACCTCAGCGGTTCTAAAATTGCGAACCCCAATTCAGGATTTTGCTTAAGTTCTTCAATATGGGAACACCAGACACCGCGAGGACGTGTTGATTCACTGGCGAAACGTCTGATATGATCATCTTCGGCTTTCGTCCAGTCGGTAAGTATCGACAAGCTTTCCGAAAGATTTTTTGCTATTGCCGGCCTTACTGCCATCCAGCTGATCTCCCGGACTCCGAAATGTTTGTCTGCAGCCAATTCCCTAATCTGTTCCAGCATTTCTTCAAGCGTTACCTGATCATTCCGTCCAATGGTATAAGCCGACCAGCAACGGACAAGATCGGCAGGATGCTGCAAAATAACTGATATAATTTCCTGATCATTGTGTTTTGCAGACAATTCTAAAATTCCTGTTCCTATTGCTTCATTAACCGTATTCACGGTTTGCTTTTTTAAGCTATTGATCTTTTCAACAAGAAAACTATAATATTCTTTGCGGTTATTTTCCGTAAGTAAATGTTCCAGTAAAATTTTCTGATCTACCGCCAGCCATTCCGTAAGGTTTACTGTTTCAAGCTCCCCACGGTTTAGACTGTTTAAAATATCTATGGGAATATCTTTTATGGAGCGCGCTCCTTTTCTTTCTTTCATTATGTAAACAGGCTCTTTAATAAATTTATTACTTTTACAAAGATCCGCAAGTGAATGAGAATAGGCAATACCGCATAATTTTCTCCCATAGGAATAAAAAAGTCAATGATATGAAAACAAAGGAAAGAGCTGAAGAAAATAAAATTTGTCCGTTAGAAGTTGCTGTTAATTCTATCAGTGGAAAATGGAAGATTCCTATTGTATGGCAGATTCATGAAGGTAAAAAACGTCCAAGCGAATTTTTACGGGGAATTGCTAAAGTGGACCGCAGAGTTTTGAATCAGCAGCTTAGCGAAATGGTCGACAGTGGTATTTTAACCAAACAATCTTTTAATGAATTACCTCCAAGGGTCGAATATCAACTTACCGAATTGGGTAAAAAACTGGTTTTGATCTTTTGGCAGCTGAATGATTGGGGGAAACTTTTGATTCCTGAAAATGCAAAAGCTTAAAGTATATTTTTCATTCCTATATTTGGATAAAACTGATCTTTTATACTCTCGCAGATTGAACAGATAATGCAGATTTATTATTGTAATTCCTGCTTAAAAATCTTAATATTTTGATTAAATAAAAACACATGAAAAAAAATATTTTCTTCCTGATTCTTGTAATGGTCATTTCAAGTTGCAAGAATGACAAAAATTTATCGGGCAGGAAGATTGAAATTACCGGATCTTCTGTTCAGGAAAGCTCCGTTCAGATCCACAAAGATAAAAATACGGTTAAAGAACGGTTTTCTGCTCCTAAAAACTTTACTTGGGTTGAAGAGCAACCTGATTCTTTTGGATATTTTATTGAAAATTTTAAGCTGAAACCCTACGGAAGCGAGATTTTAAAATATGACGGAACTCCGATTTCAACTCAACATCTTCATGAAGCCATTTTTGATATCGATACAGGAAATAAAGATCTGCAACAGTGTGCTGATGCAGTTATTCGTTTGAGGGCAGAGTATTTATTTAGAGCTAAAAAGTTCGATGATATACGGTTTCATTTCACCAGCGGAGATCTTGCCACATGGAATGATTATAAAAACGGAGTAAGAGCATTTGTCAATGGTAATTCCGTTAGCTTCAGAAAAACTGCCGCCTTTGACGATTCTTATCAAAATTTCAGAAATTATCTGGATCTGGTCTTTACCTATGCCGGAACGATTTCGCTCAATAAAGAAACAAAACCGATATCCCGAAATGCTGATCTTAAAACGGGTGATATTTTAATCACAGCGGGAAGCCCGGGGCATGTAGTATTGATTGCTGGAGTCTGCAAAAATAAAGAAGGTAAAAAGTTATTTTTATTAACCGAAGGCTTCACTCCTGCTCAATCGATTCACCTGCTTTCCAATCCTTTCAACAAAAACATTTCGCCCTGGTACGATCTTGATGTAAATTCTTCAGAAACCAAAACTGCGAGATATATTTTTAAACCCTCAAATTTTAGACATTTTTAATCATTTATATTCAAAAGTCTTATGAAGTTACTACCATTATCTGAACTTGTTTTTGTAGATTTGTGTTCGAAATTTTTTACTAGATGAAAGAGAGTGCTGTAAAAAAAATTGCAGTTCTTACTTCAGGAGGCGATTCTCCGGGTATGAATGCTGCATTAAGAGCGGTGGTAAGAACCGCCAATTACTATAATATCGAATGCTACGGAGTAAGAGAAGGCTACAACGGCCTTATCCATGACGAATTCCTAAAAATGGGACCTCGTTCCGTGAAAAATATAATCAACCAGGGCGGAACCATTCTTAAATCTGCCAGATCCAAGGAATTTAGAACCAAAGAAGGCCGTCAGAAAGCCTACGACAACTGTGTGAAATACGGTGTTGATGCATTGGTTTGTATTGGTGGGGACGGAACGTTTACCGGAGCTAAGATCTTTAATGAAGAATTCGGGATCAGAGTAATTGGCGTGCCGGGAACTATCGACAATGATATTTTTGGAACTGATAACACTATTGGTTACGACACTGCTTTGAATACCGCAATGGAAGCCATCGATAAGATCCGTGATACGGCAACTTCTCACAACAGAGTTTTCTTTGTTGAAGTGATGGGTCGTGATGCAGGTTTTATTGCTTTAAACAGCGGATTGGCAACGGGTGCTTTAGATATTTTAATTCCTGAGAAAAAAGACAGTATATCTGATCTTTTCGCTAATTTCAGAAAAGGGGAAAAAACAGGAAAAGCATCAAGTATTGTTGTAGTAGCTGAAGGTGAAAAATTAGCCAACATTTACGAATTAGCAGAAAAAACAAAACTGGAATTCCCTGATTATGACATTCGTGTTGCTATTTTAGGACACATTCAGAGAGGTGGATCACCTAGCTGTGCAGACCGAGTATTGGCAAGCAGGCTGGGCTATGGTGCGGTGACAGGATTAATGGAAGGACAAACAAATGTAATGGTAGGAATGCGTTCCAACGATATGGTGTATACAGCTATTGAAGAGGCCATTAAAAAACATAACGAAATCAACAAAGATCTTTTATTGATTTCAGAAATTTTAGCAATCTAATATTTTATAATTTAAAACAAACTATTATGTCAACAATTAAAGTAGGTATCAACGGGTTTGGTAGAATTGGACGTCTTGTTTTCAGAGCAATGACTGAAAGAAGCAACATCGAAGTTGTAGGAATCAATGACCTTATCGATGCTACATACATGGCTTACATGTTAAAATATGATTCTGTACACGGAATTTTCCCGGGAGAAGTATCTGTAGAAGGTAATGATCTTGTGGTAAACGGTAAAAGAATCAGAGTAACTGCTGAGAGAGATCCGAACAACCTGAAATGGAACGAGATCGGAGCTGACTATATCGTAGAATCTACAGGTCTTTTCTTATCAAAAGATTCTGCTCAGGCTCACATCAATGCAGGTGCAAAAAAAGTAATCCTTTCTGCTCCATCTAAAGATGATACTCCAATGTTCGTAATGGGTGTAAACCACAAAGAACTTACTGACGATATCAAAATCTTATCAAACGCTTCTTGTACAACTAACTGTTTAGCTCCTTTAGCTAAAGTAATCCACGATAACTTCGGAATCGTAGAAGGTCTAATGACCACAGTACATGCTACAACGGCAACTCAAAAAACAGTTGACGGTCCTTCAATGAAAGACTGGAGAGGTGGTAGAGCAGCATTAAACAATATTATCCCTTCTTCTACAGGTGCTGCTAAAGCGGTAGGAAAAGTAATTCCTTCTCTAAACGGAAAATTAACAGGTATGTCTTTCAGAGTTCCAACGGTAGACGTTTCTGTAGTTGACCTTACCGTAAGATTGGAAAAAGCGGCTTCTTACGAGGAGATCTGTGCTACAATCAAAGCGGCTTCTGAAGGAGAATTAAAAGGAATCTTAGGATACACTGAAGATGCAGTAGTATCTCAGGATTTCGTAGGAGATAAAAGAACTTCTATCTTCGACAAAGACGCTGGTATCATGCTTTCTCCTAACTTTGTAAAGCTTGTTTCTTGGTATGACAACGAAATGGGTTATTCAAACAAGTTAGTAGATATGCTTGTACATTCTGCTTCTTTATAATACGTTATAAGAAACATACTATAAAAAACCTTCCTCATGGGAAGGTTTTTTGTTTTTACTTACAAACAGTAATTGGGAGTTATCTCGATTTTTGGGTTTAACTATATAATAATTAAAATATCTTATATCCAAATCCTACTCCCAGCCAAGGTTTTTTGTTATGATTCCAGATTTCGGCATCTTGTCCAATAGCATAGTCGAAACCAAAAAAAGCCCCTAAATTGATACTATTATAGGAGTAAGTAAATCCTATCGCTATTGATCCTAATCCTTTTGTAAATTCTGAATCATCAAGAATAGGAGAATCTGATAAATCTGTATTGGTTTTATTTAATTTCACTGAAGACGCGCCCAATAAAATTCCGCCAGTCACTTTCCATGTATTCTCTCTTATTCCTACCTCTTTCTGATATAAATAAGCAGTCTTACCTATTGAATATCCTACAAAAAGATTTCCATTAATTCCCGTAGAAAAATCTTCTTTCAGTCCATTTTTCCCTTTGAAACGGTATTTGAATGGAACCGTGATCCCATTTACGGTCCAGCTTCTTGTTTTTAGCCTGATCGTTTCCCGGTTTCTCAATTGATAAAAGTAGACCGTATCTTTATTACAGTTTGACAAAAATGGATTCACAATCAATCTATCTTTTGAAGCAGCAACCATTGCATTTGTAACACCTCCTAACTTTGCATCAACAGTTTTTGGCTTGGTTAAGGTTTTAAAAAAATCATCATTGACATCCAATTCTTTCACTACCTCTATTTCTTTACCCGAAACATTTTCTTTCTGTATCAACTTTATTTTAGTACCTACCACATAGTCTTTAATGAGTTCCTTTTTTTCATTTTCACTCAATTGATCATACTTCATAACCACCTCCTTTTTTAATGTATAATCATAAATAGGATAACTGGGAATGATGTAATGTTTTTTAAATTCTTCCTGTCCAAAAACCATTCCCGCCCATCCCAGCAGAAATAGTACTAATACATTTGTTTTCATGGCTATTAATTTTAAACAAATGTTGGAATTTAATACATGCAGGGAAAGTACCCGTTTGTGTAGTTTTCAGTTTTAAATAATAAGCATAAAAAAGCCTCTCAACACATTGAGAGGCCGTTCGTTTATCATTTTCAAACAACTAACAAGAAAAAGGTAAACTTTATTTATAACATTCATTCATAGATTTGATCTATCTGTTTGAGTCATAGCAAGATTTCGTATTTCATTCCGAAATTTTTCCTACTAAAGAAACGAATCACAGAAAAACATAAACCGTAACATTCATACAGCTTATCACAATTGGGTTTTCCTGGTTATTAGTTTGTACAAATGTTGGAATTTTATCAACATAAAAAAATCCCACTTTAGTGGTATTTTCTAAGATTTTAATTATTTTAGCCTTTAAACTAATTATTCATGGAAAATTCAGAAAAAAAGCACTCTCTCATTGAAGTCTGGGATACCTATCCGGGTGTGAGGAATACGAGCAGAGAAATTCTGAATACCCCATCTATTGAGCGCATCATTGGTGAAATGTTTGCCGTGGGTGAGTTTTACTACTACCTTTTAAATCTTACCAATAGTACCCTTTCCCATCACCATGAAAATATTTTGAAACTCCATGGACTCAAAGAATATCCGAAAAATCTAAAGGAAGTTCTTGATCTTACCCATCCTGACGATATGCCTTTTGTCATAAAGGCTGAACAGACAGTTATTGAAAAAATGGCAGAAATCGGTTTTGAACATCAACTGTATTTAAAATTAAGCTATTGTTTCCGAATGAAAACAGCAAGCGGCAACTATGAAATGTTCCATCATCAGGCCATTCTTACGATGGAAGATGAATCAGGCCAACCTATTCAGGCTATTAACATCCACACGAATATCAACCATATTACAAAAGAAAATCCTTATACGGTTTTGGTTACAGGAATAAGTCCGCGAAATGATTTCCACCAAATAAAATTATGCGAATTTTCTCAGTCAAATAATTTTTTTGAAAACTTAACGAAAAGAGAAACGGAAGTGCTGTCTTTTATTCTAAAAGGGTTTTCGGCATCGGAAATAGCCAAAGCACTCATCTTATCTGAGCATACAGTCCGAAGCCACCGAAAAAATATTCTAAGAAAAACCAGCTCTAAAAACAGTAAAGAACTTTTAAAAAAAGCTTTTGAATGGGGTTTGCTGTAATTTTATCCTAATTATTGAAATATTCTCAGTGCCTGACAAATCTCACCATGAAATTCTGATATAAAACGCGTATTTTTATACATCATGGAAAGATGTATTGTACCACCACGTTTTAAGGATTCACCTCATTTCAAAGATTTTTGGGAAAGCGGCAACGGAAAACAGCTTATTGAATTCTCCGGAGCTGAGATCAGTTTTAAGGAATTTGAAAAATTCTCCCCATATTTTTACTATGTCGATGAAGTAGGTGATGAGGTTGTAAAAGAGGTGTACTTCACTAAAAAATTCCAGGAAGCTTCTAAAGAGATTGAACAGTATATTCAAAATGGTATTTCTGAAAATGATCCTATTCCTGAAAGTGTAAAAAAGCTTTTTGCCCAGACCCAGCACATTCCTGAATGGCTGGATCACAATCTATTAAAAAGCGGCGCAGAACTCTGCATGAGAGGCAATATCGATTCTCTGATCTCCTTACGGGATTACTGCCTGATGGGCGGTTATGATTATGCCTACCTCAACAAACCTTTAATTGTAACAGAAGCCTTAAAAAAAGGAGCGGTAAAACGTCTTTCCGAAACACTTGATTTTTGGGTGAATGCCACAAGGTATAATGCGCTGGAAATTCATGCAAAGGGATATGAATTTGCTATTAAAACACGTCTTATTCATTCTTATGCGAGATTGTCTATTAAAAAGCATTATAAAGATTGGGATACTGAAAACTGGGGTGAACCTATTAATTCATGGGATATGATGGCGACTTACATCGGCTTCAGCCTGGTTTTTCTCCACAGTCTCAAAAAATTAGGCAATACTTTTTCTGAAGATGAAGAAAAAGGACTTTTCCACCTTTGGAAATATGTCGGATATCTGCTGGGAATTCCTGAAAACCTTATGCCTGACAATAAAAAACAGGCTACTGAATATTTTTATTTGTGGACCTCGGTACAGCCATCTTCCGATAAAGATTCAGTTTTACTGGCTCATTCTTTGTTGAATGAATCGTTGGAAAATCCTATCTTGAAATTTCAGTTTCAAAGAAAAAACCTTCGCTATCTGCATATCTGCTGTACCTGGTTTTTGCTGGACGATGAAGTGTGCAAAAGGCTCCAGATTCCGGATGTTCCTAACAAGAATTTATTTCCGGTAACAAAAAAAGTGATCAACAAAATATATGACAATACTGTAAGCCGTGAAGCCAGGATAAAAAAGGGAAACAAAGACCAGTTAAAAGTATTGGAAGACTATTTAAGAGTCACAAAAAACTCGAACTTTCATTAACTATAGCAATTGATCTTCTGGTATTCTGCCAGGAGATTTCTTTTTATATTTTCAGATTATTTACCGATGCCATCAGCTTCGTTCTGAACCTGATCAGCATCTTCAATTTTATTATTTTTTAACGCTTAAAACACCTTTTCGAAAGAAATAATATTAGTTTTTGATGTTTAAATTATGTATTTTTGAGAAATTATTTTAATCGAGATGAGCAATATTGATGATAAGAAAAAAGCACTTGCATTGGTGCTTGACAAGTTAGATAAAACGTACGGAAAAGGGACTGTAATGACATTGGGCGACAATACTGTCGACAATACAATAGAGGTGATTCCTTCCGGTTCTCTGGGCATAGACATTGCATTAGGAGTTGGAGGATACCCAAGAGGAAGAATCATTGAGATCTACGGCCCTGAATCTTCAGGTAAAACAACATTAACGCTTCATGCAATTGCTGAAGCACAAAAAGCTGGCGGTATTGCAGCGTTCATTGATGCGGAGCATGCTTTCGACAGAACCTATGCTGCAAAACTAGGAATTGATCTGGAAAACTTAATTATATCTCAGCCGGACAACGGTGAACAGGCTTTAGAAATTGCGGATAATCTGATCCGTTCAGGAGCGATTGACATTGTCGTTATTGACTCTGTTGCTGCTCTTACTCCAAAAGCCGAGATTGAAGGTGAAATGGGAGATTCAAAAATGGGTCTTCATGCAAGATTGATGTCTCAGGCATTGAGAAAACTAACAGCTACTATTTCAAGAACGAAATGTACTGTAATTTTCATCAACCAGTTAAGAGAAAAAATCGGAGTAATGTTCGGAAACCCTGAAACAACTACCGGTGGTAATGCATTGAAATTCTATGCTTCTGTAAGAATTGATATCAGAAAGGCCAGTGCACCGATTAAAAATGGTGATGAAGCAGTAGGAAGCCGTGTGAAAGTGAAAATTGTGAAAAACAAAGTAGCTCCACCTTTCAAACAAGCTGAATTCGACATTATGTACGGTGAAGGTGTTTCTAAAACAGGTGAAATCCTTGATCAGGCGGTAGACTTAGGAATTGTAAAGAAAAGCGGTTCTTGGTTCAGCTATGAGGAAACTAAATTAGGACAAGGCCGTGATGCGGTAAAAGATGTTCTGAAAGACAATCCTGAACTTTCTGAGGAATTGGAAAACAAAATCAAAGAAGAATTGAAAAATAAAGTGAAATAATTTTTCAATTAGTAATAATGTAAAGGCAGCTTTCGGGCTGTCTTTTTTTGTTGTAAACAGGTAGCGTTTTTGTTTAATGCTTCTTTTTTACGACAGATTGCACGGACTTTCACAGATGATTATGTTTATTTTGAAGATATGATTTATGGGATCTTTATTTAATACTATTGTGATTTTGGCTAAAGTCAGTGGATTTTTTTTTAAGTGGATTGAAACCCGCTCCTATTGATGAATATCTAAAATATCTTTTATCTTTTAATCTAATTCTGTCAATCTGTCACTTTCCTGGACGTGGTATTTTTTTTGTGCAAGATGAGAAAGAACTAAAATCAAAAATCAACATATTATGACTAAAGGAAATATTAACGTATCAGTGGAAAACATTTTCCCACTTATTAAAAAATTTCTTTACAGTGATCACGAAATATTCTTAAGAGAGCTTATTTCCAATGCAACGGATGCTACTCTTAAGTTAAAACACCTAACGAGTATCGGTGAGGTTAAAGTAGAGTACGGAAACCCACAGCTTGAGGTTAAAGTTGATAAAGAGCAGAAAACGCTCCGCATCATTGACCAGGGAATTGGGATGACCGCTGAAGAGGTAGAAAAATACATCAACCAGGTTGCTTTTTCCGGAGCTGAAGAATTTCTTGAAAAGTATAAAGACACAGCAAAAGATTCAGGAATTATCGGCCATTTCGGTCTTGGATTCTATTCTGCATTTATGGTGGCAGAAAAAGTGGAAATCCTTACAAAATCTTATAAAGACGAGCCGGCAGTACGCTGGATCTGCGACGGAAGTCCTGAGTTTACGCTTGAAGAAACAACTGATAAGACAGATCGTGGAACTGAAATCATTCTTCATATTGCTGAAGATTCCACAGAATTCCTTGAGGAGTCTAAAATCCGCGAATTATTATTAAAATATAATAAATTCATGCCTGTTCCCATTAAATTCGGAACTAAAACCCAAACGCTTCCTGTACCGGAAGACGCTCCTGAAGGTACGGTTGCAGAAACTGAAGAAGTAGACAACATTATCAATAATCCAACTCCGGCATGGACAACGGCACCGAGTGATCTTACTGACCAGGATTATCTGAAGTTCTACCATGAGCTGTATCCGATGCAGTTTGAAGAGCCTTTATTCCACATTCACCTGAATGTTGACTATCCGTTCAACCTGACCGGGATTTTATTTTTTCCGAAGTTGAGCAATAATTTAAATATTGATAAAGATAAAATCCAGTTATACCAGAATCAGGTGTATGTAACGGATGAGGTGAAAGGTATCGTACCGGATTTCCTAATGCTTCTGAGAGGAGTTATTGATTCTCCGGATATTCCTTTAAATGTTTCCCGTTCTTATCTTCAGGCTGACGGTGCAGTGAAGAAGATTTCTTCTTATATCACGAAGAAAGTAGCTGATAAAATGTCTTCATTGATCAATGAAAACCGTGAAGATTACGAGAAAAAATGGAACGATATCAAAATCGTTATCGAATATGGAATTGTTTCTGAAGAAAAATTCTACGAAAAAGCTGATAAATTCACCTTGTACCCTACCGTTGACGGAAAGTATTTCTTATGGAATGAACTGACTGAGAAGATCAAACCTTCACAAACGGATAAAGACGGTAATTTAGTGATTCTTTATGCTACTAATGCTGACGAACAGCACAGCTATATCCAATCTGCGAAAGATAAAGGGTATGAAGTTATTTTATTAGACTCTCCTATCGCTTCGCATATCATCCAAAAACTTGAAACGTCTAAAGAAAAAGTTTCATTTGCAAGAGTGGATGCTGACCACATCAACAATCTGATCAAGAAAGATGAGCCGGTTATTTCCAAATTAAATGAGGCCGACAAGGAATCATTAAAAAAGAATGTTGAAGAGGCAGTAAGCGATGCTAAATTCACCGTACAGCTTGAAGATCTGGACAGCAATGATGCACCGTTCACGATTACACAGCCGGAATTTATGAGAAGAATGAAAGACATGCAGGCTACAGGTGGTGGCGGAGGAATGTTCGGAATGGGAGGATTCCCTGAGATGTACAATCTGATCATCAACTCCAACAGCGAATTTGCCAATCAGATCTTAAAGACCGAAAATACGGAGGAAAAGGTAAGTTTAATACAGCACGCCTTAGATCTGGCGAAACTTTCCCAAAACTTATTGAAAGGGAAAGATCTTACTGACTTTATCCAGAGAAGCTATAAGCAACTCGAAAAATAAAATTATCAAAAACGGCATAGTGTATCATCTATGCCGTTTTTATGATCTATTATCCTGAATATGATTACATTTGTGAAAAACGTAATCCATGTTCGAAATATCTCTTGGAATGCTTCCCATTCTACTCTTGTTCAGCTTGGGGATTGCTTTGTTCCATACATTCATTTTATCGGGAATTTTTAATGTACGGTTAAAGCCCATCTGGATTATGTTTCTTGTAGATCCCGCTATTTTAGGGATTGCATTTCTGTTTTTCCAAAAAGAATCAGGATTTATTTTCATTGGATTATTTCTCTCTGTTTTTGTGATGGGCATTATAGGAATTATAAAACAGGGAATTCAATCTACCATTGAATCATTCAGGGATCAGCGAAAAAAGAAAACCCCTGTCTGGAAAATTGTTGGGGGCGCATTGTTAGCCCTTTTCGCTTACCTTGCTTTTTTCTATTTGGGAATCTATTCCTTCTTTCTTATCTTTTCCGTGATTATTTTAAGCGCTATTCTTCCCAATACTACCAATCGTTTTTATTTTTATCAAAGAGTCCTTCCCACTTCCACGATCCAAAGTGTGGCTATGGGTCTTGCTGAAATTTCAGGGAAAGCAAAAGCCATTCAGCCGGTAACTTCTCCCGACACTGATACCGTATGTGTAGGATATATTTATACGGTTGATGAAATCAGTACTTCCACCGATGACGATGGAAGAACGTCCACTTCTTATCATGAGATCTCAAGAAAAACAAATCTTAACCATTTTTATATTGAAGATGAAACCGGAAAAATAGAAATCGTTCCCGACAAGCTGCAATGGATTAGCTTTTCACCTACCCACTCAAGGGAAGACGGCTCGAGACGGTATCAGGAATTTATCCTTGATGAAAAAACAGATTTCCTTTTAATTGGACAGGCTTTTTACGAAGGCTCTACGTCTATTTTTCGCTTTGATGAAGGGAAAAAAGTATTTGGCATTGCTCCTTTAGATATGGTAAATTTTGCGAATAAATGGAGGCCTTTAAAATTGAGAGCGTTAACAACATTAGCCTGTATCGCAGTATTGTCCGCTATAATTCTTTTTACCCCGATTACCATACATGGAAATACAATGGTGATTGAGCAGCGCAACTGGAAAGAAATTCTGAAATCCAATCCTTTTGAAGGCATTTTTAACCGTTAATATACTTCTGAATATATGATTCCCCTTTTACTTATCATTATCGTTGCTGTCGGCCTGATAACATTTTTAATCAATACCTACAACCGTCTGGTGATGCTGAAAAATAATTCTCAAAAAGCTTTTGCCAATATCGATGTGGTTTTGAAACAGCGAGCCGACGAGGTTCCCAATTTGGTAAGGACAGTAAAGGCAACCGCACTGAATGAGAATACAATTTTAAAAGAGCTCGTATCGCTCCGGTCTCAATATCTCAGCACCAAAGAAAACAACGAAAAAATAAAGATTGCTGATAGCATTGACGGCAGGTTAAAATCTTTTATGATCACCGCAGAAAGTTATCCTGAAATAAAAGCCAGCCAGTCATTTCTCGAACTTCAGAAAAAACTGAGTGAACTGGAGGATATTATTGCAGACCGACGGGAATATTTCAACGATTCTATCAATCTATACAACACAGGAATTGAAGTTTTTCCGGATTTTATCTTTGCTAAAATGATGAATTACCGAAAAATGGAAATGCTGCAATTTTCTGATGCTGAAAAACAATATAACACCACCACCTTATAATTATGGAAATAGACTTAGGTATTTTAGGCAGTTTCATTAATTCTAATTCTGAGAAGTTTTTCGGAAGCCTGGCCATTGGTTTCCCTGTTCTTACTATCGGACTGCTTGCGTTCTACAGTGTTTTCAGGAAAGTATTTTTTATCAAAAAAATACTTCAGTTTATTATTCTCACCTTTGGTTTGTCCGTGATTGTATTCATTCCTTTTGTTTTCTTCTCGGCATTTATAGATTTTGAAAAGCTAAAACTGGCATTGATTTATTTCTCCATTTTGGTTTGTGTAACGGGTTTTACCTTATTCAATACAGAAGAATCCATAAATTTCATAAAAGATCTTCCGAAATTAAAAGACAAACAAAAACGTTAAAAACAGAAACATGGGAAAATTTATTTTATTAACACCTCTCGTTTTTACCTTGTTTATCCTCTTTATGAATTACAGGAGGAAATCCCAGCATGATGAGACGGTTTCACTCGCTTCTTTTATTTTTCCGGGAATTGTAGTCTATGCGGTTTCGAGTTTATTTTTCGGATTGGTGGCTATGATATCTTCCCCTGTGATTTCCTTTTTATTTGATACAAAATATCAAGCGCGGGTCACAGAACATAAGATGATGCCTGCAAGTGACGGTGAAAGTACATATACCGCAGTCGTTGAATTTAAAAACGATAAAAATCAGCAGATTAAAAAAAACCTGAATTACAGTAGCAGTGAACCTGTTGAAGTTGGAGAAATTATAAAAATCGGCTACAAAGACGGAGATGAAACGGTGACTAATTTAAGTTTCGAAACCCAAAAACTGATTATTTTTGCAGTTACTCTTTTTCTTTTTGTATTGGGCCTTGCCATGGCATGGATCTTATTATATTCTTTAGGAAAGGATTATTCTATTGTGTTTCGGATAGGTATGGGTTTCGTCGTCTATCTGGTCTTTCCGGCCGCAATGCTGTTTTTCATCGGAGTGATGTCCTGGGTGATCTGGGAATATTTTCAAGGAAAAAGAAATGACATGCCAATCTGGGCATTGCGAATCTGCAGTCTTTTTGTAACGCTCCTTATTCCGGCTTTCTTAGGATATATGAAAATGCTTTTTTCTAAAGAAAAACGGATCATCAAATCCTCTAAAAAAATTTCGAAATTCAAAAAAACAGATTTCAGGTAATTATTTAACGTGAGTTTGTAAAAGGAATTAAGAGTACGAAGTTGGAAGAGAGAGAGACTGGAAGCTATTACAGAATCGCTAATTTCTAACATCCCATATCAAACCATTACTAAAAAATAATACAATAGTTCTCTAGTAGTACCTGAGTGTATCATTAACTTCCTTCTTCACGCTTCTTTACTTTTATTACATCGTATTTGAACTCAGGCTATTTAATGTAAAGGTCCTGGTGTATATTTTTTGAATTTTTATTGTACAAGTGTTGTACACATTGCAGTTTTTTTCCATTTTTGTATAAAATACGGATATGCAAAAAGAAAAATTACGTTTATTAAGAAAGAGAAAGGGATATACACAGCAGCAGATCGCTGATATTATCGCGACTGACGTATCCAATTACAGCAGAAAAGAAAGCGGAGATGTAAGGATTATCCATGACGAATGGGAAAAAATCGCACGTTTTTTAGATGTTTCGATGGAAGAAATTTATGAAGATGAAGAAGCTAAGGTGATCGTTAACAATGACCATCCAGTGTATAATGATAATGCTTCTGGAGGAAATATTAATCATCAATTCAATAGCATTCCAGGTTCTATTATTGAAAATCTTCAAGGATATATTGCTTTATTGAAAGAAGAAAATGAGAGATTGAAAGAGGAATTGAAAAGTCCGATCAGAAAAAAATAAATTTTTGATGGTTAACATCGGATTTAAAAACTTTATAAGTTTAGCAAACTTCAAACCTATGAAGTTTAATATATAAAAAAGATTCCAGCGGCTTCGCCGCTGGAATCCTTTTTATTTAACTTTTTCTACTATGCAGACAAAATCTGCTTAATGTGTATGATCTGCGATATTTGTGGTTGCAGAAATTTAAACCACAAAAGCAATGTAACACTTTTTACCATCTCAAATTAACTTATGAAATCTTAGAGTTTTATCTTATTGTAAAGATATCATCCGGATTAAATTTCTTCCAACGGGTTCCAAAATAATTTTTTAAAGTCTTTTATTCTCAAATTTTCTACTGTAATTCCCTCCGCTTCCAGTCTTGGCTGAAATTCAGGAACGGATAATACTCCTGAAGCTGATATCACCCGATGGGCAGGAACATCTTCAGGACAGCCTCCCATTGCTTTTCCTACGTGACGTGAATGGTTGGGATAACCTACCGCTTTTGCTATAGCTCCATAGCTTGAGACCCGGCCTTTCGGGATCAGCTTTGTAATTTCATATACCTGTTGTTTGAATATTTCGTTCATATAAGTTTATATTTTACATTTATAATGATTTTGCATCATTTTTGGAGTATAATTATTTCAATGATGTTACACATTATCCTATAAAGTTATGAAAAAATCATTTTTCAGGATGTTGAACAGCGTTAATAAAATGCTGCTTCCTAAATTAAGCAATAAAGATCCGAATACACTTACCAAGATTCAAAAGGGAATTCTTGCCTACCGGTATTTCGTTCTGGTACAATCTCTCGACTAATATTGCGTGAGGGATATGGAGGGTGCGAACGAAGCGAGCAGTATCCTGTGACGGACTGAGTATTGGCAGGATACCGAAACGAAGTGGAGCCCGGAGCAGCCCGACCCTGGCGAAGGATATGCTATGGAAAGGGGCACGCCCCAATGATCTGTTTTCTCTCGCAGATTGAGCTGATAAAGCAGATTCTGCAATCAATGCGAATAAAAAAACGCTCCAACAGGTTGAAGCGTTTTTTTATTTCAAGCGGTAAACATCAATATATTGAGGCTTACCAAGTTGTATCAATTAAGAATTCTCTAAAATGTAAGAGAACATTAATGGCGCACAGATGGTAGCATCACTTTCAACGATGAATTTCGGTGTAGTGATATCCAGTTTACCCCATGTAATTTTTTCGTTTGGAACTGCTCCTGAATAAGAACCGTAAGATGTTGTAGAATCTGAGATCTGACAGAAGTAAGACCAGAAAGGAATGTCATGCATTTCCATATCCTGATACAACATCGGCACTACACAGATTGGGAAATCTCCTGCAATACCTCCACCGATCTGAAAGAACCCAACTCCTTTACCTCCTGAATTTTTTGTATACCAGTCAGCCAGATACATCATATATTCAATCCCTGATTTCATCGTAGAAGCCTGAAGCTCTCCTTTGATACAGTATGAAGAAAAGATATTACCCATCGTAGAATCTTCCCATCCCGGAACTACAATTGGAAGGTTTTTCTCTGCTGCAGCAATCATCCAAGAGTTTTCTCTAGGAATTTCATAGTACTGCTCAAGAACTCCTGAAAGGATCATTTTGTACATATATTCATGCGGGAAATATCTTTCTCCCTTCGCTTCTGCATCTTTCCAGATTTCCACGATATGTTTCTGAAGTCTTCTGAAAGCTTCCTCTTCAGGAATACAGGTATCCGTTACTCTGTTTAATCCTCTTTCCAACAAATCCCACTCCTGCTGAGGCGTAAGATCTCTGTAATCAGGAACTCTCTCGTAGTGAGAATGTGCCACAAGGTTCATTAAATCTTCTTCAAGGTTGGCTCCTGTACAAGAGATAAAATCTACTTTACCCTGACGGATCATTTCAGCAAGGATCTTCCCTAATTCAGCAGTAGACATCGCTCCTGCCAGCGTGATCATCATTTTCCCTCCGTCTTTAAGATGGGCAACATATCCTTTAGATGCATCCACCAAAGCCGCTGCATTGAAGTGCAGATAATATTTTTCTATAAATTCAGTAATCGGTTTGCTCATTATTTTGATTTTTGCAAAGATAAAACTTAAAAACGGAATGTAGCAACCGCACTCAAAGAAACTCTGGTTAAGCCCTCTTTTTCATCGTCAGGAAAATCATAAGTCATTCCATTATACGTCATTTTAGACAGTGTTCCTGCGGTAAAACCCAACTTCGGACCTATGAAAAACTGTTTGGCAACCTGATATTGGTATCCGAAATTAGCTTCCAGACCCAGAGTAGAGCCCTTTCCTTCTATATTTCCTGTTGTGGTCTTGTACGTCATCACTCCAAGCCCTATATCATAAAAAAGTTTATGCCTTGTAGGTTCATTAAAATTAGAAAACATAAGAGCCGGACCGAAAAAAGTAATTTTATCCTGGGTACTTACAGTTGCGGTAAAGACCTGTCCGCTGTTATCCGACACCGATAATCTTCCATCGCTGGATGCACTGTAATTAGAATATTTCACCCCTAATCCAAGCTGGGTATTGAGGTTATAATAAGCCGAAATATCAAAATTGACTCCTTTTTTCAAGCCTTTCAGATATTGTTTTTCCTGATAATTCAGTCCGGAAGGCATTTTAGCCGTTCTCCAGGCGTATCCTACAGAGGGCATTATTGAAATTTTCTGGGCTGAAAATATACAGGAAACCGAAAAAGCACTTATGGCTATTAGTTTTTTGATCATGGTTTAAGAATTTCGGCAAAAATAATATTTTCAATGATATTTCAAAGCTTGAAGTGTTTGTTTTCTCCTCTATCAAGCATTTTTTCCTTGAAATAAAAAGTACAGCTTATTTCTAAACTGTACTTTTATGATTCATTCAAATATTAAAGTTTATCCTTTCCAGGGTTCTACTTTTAGAATTTCAATTTTCCGTTCTCCGTCTTTAAAAGGCCAATCGATAATATCACCGACTTTATAGCCTACCACGGCAAGGGCCATTTCAGAAAATATAGAATGTTTATTTTTCTTTGGTTTTGCCTGCACTGATGACACAAAAATGTATTCGTTTTCGAGGTTCTGCGTATGGTCTTTGAGCGTTACTTTCCTATCCACGGTTACTACATCAGCAGGAAGATCTCTTCTCCGCACCTGTTTTGCCTTCCTCAATTCTTCTGCAAGCCTCTTTTCTTCCCCAATGCTGACTTTTTTTCGTCTAAGGGTATCTTTTATCGCGTCGTATATTCCGGTGGTTACAATAATATTACTGGTCATTTTTTAAATTTTAAGATGAATAAGCTGCAGCCATTCCTATGATCCAATGTAGCGATACAGGCATACGCCAGCATTTCCGCTATGGAAAACTGCAAAACAATAAGTAAAAATGTTTAATTTGGAATACTCCCTGTCTTGGATCCTGACAGGGCTTAATTAATGAAGTCCTTGGAACTTTTCAGAAAAGAATCGGTATGTAAATAAAGCAACGACAACAAAAAACCTGAGAAACGGCTTTCTGCAGATAAAGAGATAAATATTGTCATAAGATTGTTACTTTAATTTTGAAGCAAGATAGCAAATAAGCGGTTAGAAAGCAAATGTTTAGGGCTTCATTACATCTTAAACTTTCTGTTTTCCTTTTTCTCGGAGAGTTTCTTTTTGGTATCCAATCTTTTTTCTTTTTTAGCTCTGGATGGTTTGGTAGCAATTCTTGTTTTGGGAATGATCAGGGATTTGGCGACTATTTCAAGAATCTTTTCAATGGCTTTATTTTTATTCATTAACTGGGTTCTGCTTTCAGAAACCGTCAAAAAAAGAAAACCTTCAGCGTTGATTCTGTTTTTTAATTTGGTTTGAATTAATCCTTTTTGCCTGTCATTGAAAAATTCTGATCCTGCGACTTTCCAAAGTACAGTTACGGAAGTTTCCACTTTATTCACATTCTGTCCTCCCGCTCCGCTGCTTCGGGAAGTTTTGAAATTGAGTTCTTTTGAAAAGTCTTTCATTTTTTATAGTTGAGAGTAAAGAAAGCTACATATGCTGTTCAGTGGCTGTACGCAGTTCGATTCTATTAATTTTACCATTTGGTGTTCTCGGTATTCTTTCGATAAAGATAATTTCTTTTGGCTTGTGAAAACTTTTTTCAAAAGGAATTTCCATTATTTTTTTCGTGATCTCTTCAGACTCTTTCCCTTCGATCACCAATACTAATTTCTGGCCCAGAAGTTCATCCTGTACTCCTACGAACACCGCTTCATTGGAAATTTCTTTTTTTATTAGCGCTTCAAGTTCTTCCGGAAAAATTTTTGCTCCACCCGAATTGATGACATTATCCAAACGCCCCAAAAACCTGAACTGATTTCCGTCTTTAATTTCAACTAAATCATTAGTCTGCAATACTTCAGCATTTACATTGGGAGCAAAAATCCTTAAGCAGCCTCTTTCATCATTGGAAATTTCAACATTTTCAAAAATAGTGAAATAGTCTTCTGCCTTAGGCATCAATTGTTTTAAAGCAATATGGGAAAGCGTTTCAGACATTCCGTACGTTTCAAAAATAAAGTTAACAGCCGTTGTTTGTTCTTTATTTTTTAAAAGTTTAGCTTTTAGGCTTTCTGATACTCCGGCCCCACCAATAATCAGATTTTTAATTAAATGAATTTTGTCTAGTGAATTCTCCACCTGCAGAGGAGTCATCGCACAAAAGTCTATTTGAGTGTCTAAATCGGCAATGGGTTTTACGGAAGGATCAGCAACGGTAAGTTTTAATTTCCTTACAAAAGACCTTACCACCATCATTTTCCCCGAAATATATTCGATGGGAAGACAGATCAATGCGGTATCTCCTTCTTTTAATCCTAAAAAATTGCAGGTCATCTCTGCAGAATTGATCATGTTCTTTTTTTGAATGGCAAAAATTTTAGGAGTCCCGGTAGACCCTGAAGTCTGTACGTTGACCGTTTCTTGTTTTGAAAACCATTCTTCTAAAAAAAATATGATTTTTTTTTCAAATTCTGTTTTGAAGGATAATTTATTAATATTGAGATTCTTAAAGTTTATCAGCATGTTTATCTTCTCTAAATGGCGAAGTAAATTTAAAAAAAACTTTAAAAAGTTCTTGTATCTAAAGAAAAAAGCTATAAATTTGCATCACCAAAATAACACAGACCCATAGTGTAACGGTAGCACTCCGGTTTTTGGTACCGTCAGTTGGGGTTCGAATCCCTGTGGGTCTACAACCAAATAAAAGCAACTAGCTAATTTACAGCAGGTTGCTTTTTTATTTTGGTCACTTTTGGTCACTTGGTCACGATTTTGGTCACTCTTTTTGTAAAAAAGCACCTGCTTACACCTCATTTAACTTATTTGAATCTGATTGCATTTCAGCAACGGAAATAATGACCGTTTCACTTTAATAATCATCCATATTATTTATTAGCTTAGCTATCTATTGTGTCACCTAGTTAGTAAGTCAATATTTCTTTTACATGTAAACTTTTACGCATAATAACAGGTAATTAAAACTGGCGTACATTAATAAAACAAATGTTGAAAAAGCAAAAACACACCACTAAACACCAGTAATTCAAATAGTTAATGATTTTTTTCAAAAATAAAATATTTGGCACGATTTTTGTTAATTAGATTAATTAGAGAGCTTAGAAGTATTTTATTAAATTATTATATAAAAAAGCTTTCAGTAATTATTTTGATAAAGGAAAAGTCAAAATAATGTAGAAAACCTATAAATGTTATATTAGCATTCATAGGTTTTTTGCTTTAAAGGCAGTAATTGAATTTTTATTGTCTAACGGAGAGTTATGTCCTTTAATTAAAAAATGAATAAAGAAAATAGTAAATAAAGAATAGAAACATATAATAAATTTAAAATAGATTGAAAGACCTTTTAAAGAAAGGGGTCTTTTTTTTATATCCAAAAATTTATTATGCATAAAATAATATTAACAAATAAAATCATACAAAATGAACACTGTACAACTTGTAAACGTACCAAAAGAAGAATTAATTACCGAAATTGAAAAAGTAATTATAAAAGTATTGGAAGCCCTTAAATTTGGACAACAATCTGAAACAGAAAAAGAACTTCTTACAAGAAAAGAAGTAATGGAATTATTGGGTGTCACTTATTCAACGCTTTTTAACTGGAATAATAAAAAGATTTTAGTACAAAGAAAAATCGGGCATAGAGTGTATTATGATAGAAAAGAAGTTTTAACGTGCAAAAAATAATTAAGAAACAAGAAATATCAATCAAGCGGAAATTTATAAATAAAATATCAAAAGATTAATAAAATTTTAGCTTAGTATAATTTAAAAATAACAAAATTCAGCGTACAAACATATCCGTAATAACTATTACGGGAGGAATTGTCGTGTCTAAATTTTAAGAAAAAAAATATAAACAATTTTAAATCAATTAATTATGAATTTTAATAAAAATAAAAACAGTCACATTGAAATGCTATTACTCGCAGTTTTACAAGAATTAAAAGAGCAACTTCATGAAATGAAAGAAGCTTTAGCAGGGAGAATATCTCATTTAGCAACTAAAATAAATGCTATTGAAGAAAGAAAATCTGAAGATCTTTTATCAATCAAAGATACAGTTGATTTCTTAGGGGTGAGTAATACTACACTTTGGAGAATGAGAAAGTCGGGAAATATAAAAACATATATGCTTGGATCACAAGTTTATTTCAAGAGATCTGAGATTTTAAAATCGCTAATTCCTGTAAACTAATAAGCGCTAAGTAAGATGTTAGGGGGGTATTCCTCCCCCTAACTTAACGTATGTGGACATATCTTAAAACCAATTAAATATAATAATATGAATAGTTTAAAAAATAATTTAAATATTACTGAAGTTTCTGTTAATAAAGATGTATGGATCTTTTTTAATTCGCAATGGCAAATTTTTATTTTCAAGAATGGGAATTTTGTATCTGATGTACTGATTTACCCAAAAGATACGGATGGGGTTATACTATTAGTTGAAATTGATATAAATCCGTTTTTCGCTACGGATTTTCAAGAGGTTAATAGTGAGTTATCAAAAATGTTATCAAAGAACTGGGATAAAGATAGGTTCAATAGAGTGGAATTTATTAAATGTTATCATAATGGTGATTTAAAATACTGGAATAACATGACTTGTGACTTAGAAACCATGTATAATCTGTTTCAGGAGTGTTCTGACATCCCTATATTACTTAAAAGTTAGCTGTATGTTTAAAATACTTAATAATACAGTAGATAAAAAGGTGGTAGCAGAGTTTTCTAACGTTATGGAATTGCTAGATTTTATTCAGGATTCCGAAAGAAGAGATGCAAAACTCATTGAAGAATTGAGAGAAGGTGATTCAGATGCTTTTTTGCATAGAATTCATGACAAATTGGAAATATGTAATTTCAATTACTTGAGTCCAGTTTCAAATGAAAGTGATGGTGGAACATTATTAAGTGGGTATTTTTATTATGAAATAAAAGATAGCGGTGATTTTGACTATGATGTTAGCCACATCAAAGCATTTTGGAGTACAATAAATGGCAAAGGACTCTGTATCTTGGTGGAAGTAGAAAACGTACCCGAAGATGAGATGGAAAATGCATATAAATGGGTTGCGAGTAAGATAGGAGTTGCCGAAAAAGACTATTTGGACACCATTTTGATGGAAGCAGGGCTTGTGAGTTACGATATGCAGGCGCATTACAATGATGATGCGACAGCATTATCTTTTGAAACAAAAGAACACGAAGCTAATTTGGACTTGCAACCCGATTTTTTCCCCCAGTTAGATGAACATAGTAATATATACTACCGAACTGGGGGAAAAATAAGGCTCAATAACCTAGAAGAAGTTGCTGAAAACTATCAGATGTACTTCGATGAAAACGGATTGTTTGATTTTGGAAAAGAGAAAATAAAATACTGCCAATGCTTTGTGCCGTTTGAAGCGGTGGGAGCAAAGAATAGGTATAGGTTTTTTAAGTGGTTTTGCGAAGTGTCTCATTTCGCTCAATCCACATATGGCTTTCGAATTATTACATCATTATTTACAAAGCTATAGTACGCAATATTTTGTCACTCCGTTAGGTGATGGGGCGGTGGAAGAAATAGCTATGAAAAGTTATAAACTAAGAGGGATGCTTGAACCGTTGGAAAACAGAACGAGAAGATTTTATTTTGAAGATCCGAAAATGCCAACACCAGAAAAGAAAAAGTTAGTTAACCAAGTCTTAGCGAATGATAGAGTTGAAAACACGCGCCAAGAGCTTTTAGAGTATCTTGAAAATTGGGATTATGAGAAATACCCAAAAATTACCCAAGTAAATCTACAAAAAGTATCTGGTAGAAATAAAAAAACTATTGAGAATCATTATCGAGAGGTTCGCAATAGATTTGAAAATAAGTAAAAAGACAGGCTTGTTTTGAGCCTGTTTTCTACTTCTCTATTTTCAAGTTACAATTGAGAAAAAGGGAGCATTTTATTTGAAAAAACACAAAAAACATATTTCAGTAAACAATCAGATATAATCTAATACCCATTATTAGTATGTAAATTCATATGTAGTAATTATAGAATAATAGAGTATATACCTTTATGTTGCAGATTTGTTAATAAACCCTATGTCCATAGTGTTTTTTATTGATTTTTTTTTAAGTCATTACGAAGTCAATAAAAGGCATCTTTACGGAAAACAGCCAAAACAATTTTAGAAGTAAATCCTTTCTAACTGAAGAAATATATTATATTTGAATTTTATATTATTTTGAGACTTTTTTATTAAAGGATTTTAATACCTTATTAAATTAAAAGCTAAAATAGCTACATTTGCTTAATCAAGACAATGCTTACATAAAAATGAAAAAATATATCCTAATATTTCTTTCTCTATTTCTTATAAATTGCAGTCCTAAGGAACACGATAGAAAAGAGGCTGAAAAAATAACACAAAAATTTTACACTTTTTTAAAAGAAAATAATAGAGAAGAAATTTTTAAATTATGTGGTGATGAACTTTTTAAAATGGCTTCAAAAGAACAAGTAAATCAAATGTTTGATGCTTCTTTTTCACAATTTGGTAATGTTAAAAATGATTCTTTAATATTTGAGCAGACTAATATTATAAAAGGAACTCATTCTAGAAATGAATATATATTAATTTATAATGTAAAACGAGATTTAAAAAATACCCAAGAAAAATTTACTCTGCATAAAGAAGATGATTCTATTAAAATAGTGGGATATTATATAAGTCCTAATTAATAAAAACCGCCACTCCCTCGAGTGGCGGTTTTTATTATGGCTTATTTTTTAATGTTTTAAAAAAAATATAATTTCCTGAACTGTCTTGTCGATAAATCTGATAATCTTCAGAGTTTTTCGCCTTATAAATAGAGTCGCCTATTTTTATATCGTTCTTATCAGATGCATAAATCCAAAAGGTGTAATTAAAGTCATTTTCTCCAACAAATTTAACAACCTTAGAGTTTTCAAATTTTCTATTTGATTTTATCTCTTCAATTATACCATCAACTTCTGAGCTATAAAATTTATTGTATTTATATAAATTCCAAAAACAGACAAATAGTATACCTGCAAAAATAATTATAATGACAAAAATTATATTTCTTTTATTTAGTTCCATATTAATATGATCCTTTTCCTGTTACTGCACCTGTATAATCGGCTACTCTTACTTTTCCATCAAAACCAACACCAACTCTGGTATTAGAGATTGTTACACCTGCTCCAAAGGAGCCTTTAGCTCCAGCAGCAATACCAATAGAACGTGTAATCCATCTTCCAGATACTGGACCATTATTAGGGTTGGGATCAAAAGAAACAGCGACTTTACCAACAACCCCCACCAAAGGAACAACAGATCCACTTACATATCCTTCTGTTCCTACAACAGAATTTAAACTCAAATCAGAAACTTTACCTGTAAAAGTGCTGCTGAAGAAAGAAAGATCTCCTTCTCCTCCTATCCCAAAAAGAACACCAAGACTCAAATTATTTCCTGGATCAAAGTAAATTCCTGCATCTTTTCCTCTTGTGATAACTTCAAGTCCCATATTTGTTCCTATTTCTGCTCCTCCTCCAACTGAACCGCCTTGGGTAATCCCCATTCTGTCAGGAACTAAAAATCTTGCTAAAGGACTATTCCATGAACTAGTTTTTGTAATCGTAACTTCTCCTACATCATGAATTCTTCCATCAGCAATAGCTTTTCCTCCACCAGCTGTAGAATCATCATAAACATATCCGTCTGATGCATAATTTAAGCTTCCCTGCTGGGATGTTTCGCCGACATAAGTCCCATTTATTCCTTTATCTGTTAAATCCTGTTGGCTCTTTACATCATCTCTAAATTCCATTTGCCCCATTGAATTCTTAAACCAGTCTTCTCCTTCTCTTCCATCAGGATCAATAAACCTAATCGGATTATTGAATGCATAAGTATAAGGTGAAAATCTTCTTGATTTTTCCGCCAGCGGATCATGAGTACCCCAGATGATAACATCACTCATATACATCCTCGCTCCATAATCATAAAATCCCGTCTCCTGAAGCTCCTTACCGTTATACTTATAGTTCTGGTATTTACCAGCACCAAAATAAGCATTTCCTGTTTTTAAATGGCTCATTCCAAATGGGTAGTAATCATTAGCATCTGTTATTTCAATACCTCCCGTACCAGTATTTCTTGCAAAACTTATCCTTACATTCCCTAAATGATCTTGATACTGGTAAATATACTGCTTTTTCTGATAATCATAATATCCTTCCGATGTTGGGAAAAACTGCAATTCCGGGTTGTGAGGGTTCTTAATAATTGGATCAATAGGCCCCGGATCAATTACAATAGGAGGTCCAATCTTACTGAAAGCTTCCCTCTCAAATGCATGCCTGGTTTCCATTGATGATGCCAAAAATGATTCACTGCTTCCGCCAGTATCATTTCCTGAACTTGTCACATTGAGGTATTGGAAGCCATCAATATAATCCGTTACTTCTTTTTTCCATGTAGTACTGCTAAATCCTACGGAAGTATTGGTGTTTTCTTTTCTCACCTTTACTCCATCTGCTCTGTATTTTGTAGCAATATCAGTGGTTACTTGCCCTGCACCTATTGTAACAGCATTTGCCAGATTTAAATGATTATAACCTATTCCATTTATTTGCTTATCTATCATGCTTTTCATGTTCCCATTAGCATCATAATCAATAAGATTTCCAGCAACTCCTTCATAGCCTGTTGAGTTACCGCTATGATCTTTAATGCTGGTCGCCTGATTTCCTGAATGGAAATATTCAAGATCATCAATCTCTGTTGCTATGGTTCCCTGTAGCGTAGATGTTCTATACAGATTAGTGATATTTCCGTTTAAATCATAGGTTAGAGATTCTATATTTTCTTTACTGTACGGATTACTTGGACTTTGATAATATCCTGCGCTCAATCGGTTTAATTTGTCATAAGCATAGCCATATCTTTTAGGCTCTAGTGAAGGGTTATCTCCTAAGGTGGTAACCGATCTCCAATCAACTTCAGCAATGTTACCATTATATTTAGGCGTTACATTTTTACCTGAGAACTTTATGGGGTCTGGATTATCAATTCCCTGTTTCTGATTGTATTTTATTTTATAGGCAAATAATTTCCCTCCCAAATCAGGTACTCCCATCTGATCTTTATTAATATCAGTCATCCAGCCCCTGATATTGTAAGCATAATCTATACTTTGTAATGGTATAAATCCACTTCCTGAACCTACTTTTTTATTGGATAATTGGGACAGTTCATTATAGCTGTTCTCTGCCAATAGCTGTTCAGTCCAGTTATCCACCTGGTGATAATGTTTTAAAAGCCTATTTTGAGAATCATATTCAAAGCGTTCTTTTACCATTACTTCTGGTTCTCCCACTTTCCTTACGTGTTGGGTGAGTGTATTTTGAACAATTCCTGCAAAATCCAGTTTAGATTCGGTTCTGGTATAGCCACCCAAATGATTGATGGAATATCCTCCTACCGCTCTTCCTTTGGTGTCGTAGTAGCTGTAGTTTTTAGTCCAGTTATCGTCTTCAATATTTTTCACCAAACTCATCACGGGAAGTCCTTTGGTGCTTCTTCCATCAGAGGACGGAGTATCCGTAAGCAGAGCCACTCCCTGAATGTCTGCAGGAAATGCAGGATTGAAACTATAGGAAGGATAGGTGTCATAATAATTGACACTTAAAATAGTTTCTATGTCTATAAAATATCCATTATTATAATAAATTTGCATTCCATTTCTTGTAAATCCTGTGCTGCTTCTTTCTTCTGTGATGACCAGATTTCCTGCCTGAGACTGCATGCTTGCTCTGTCACCTCCGGCAATAATTCCTGTATAGATTAGTCTTCCAAATTTATCATATTTGTTGATAATCCATTTACTTGTTACCCCAAGATTCGCATCCTGTGACATAATCAGTCTGTCTGCTTTGTCATACACCATATATTCCCAGCCTTTGCCGGGAAGCTTCTTTTCTACCAATCTTCCTCTGCCATCGTAACGGTATTCATAGGCCAGGGCATTCTGTTCGGCCAGTCCCCAGGTCTGCATTTTGGCAAGAAGTGGCGGAACCACCCATGCCAGCTGGTCGTAGTCATTATAGACATAATAGGTATCAGCATTTTCGGTGGCATTTAATACTTTTCTTACCAGCAGAGTCTGCCCCTTTCCGTTTTTAAATTCTATGGTTTCATTGCCGTCTTCATCTTTTACCGAGTTTTTGTACAATTGGCCTGTTCCATAGGTTCCATTGTAGCTGATCCCGGATTTTGTGGCACCATTCTCCCAGGCGGTAGGAGCCGTATATTTGATCACTTCTCCTGAAACATTGGCATCGTAATTAAATTTCACGGGTTTATCACTCCAGGCATTGCCCACTTGTCTCTGCTCCAGGATTCTGTCCAGCGGAGAGTTTTCAAGGGTCTTTTCGGCATAGATCTTTTCTGACCCGTACAGATCGGTTTGGGTAGCATTGGCCAAAGGTGTGGGAACAATAGCCCCGTTCAGCGTTCCGCCTTGAGGAACGGGAAGGTAGTCTTTAGTCTGTCGTCCGAACTGGTCATATTCGATATGAGATACAACATCTCTTCCTAATGGGGAAGCTTTGATATTCACCACCTGCTTAGGCCTTCCCAACCCATCAACATACTGAACGGTTTCGGTGGTTTTGGGAGCTGGAAGCGTGGGATCTGATAAATAAGTCTTTGTATAGATGTAATTTTCTGTAGGGGTTAACTGGGCATGGGCTGTCCCGGCCATTAACAACGCACTGACAGGAATTATAAGTTTTTTCATCGTGTGTTAGTTTTTATAATGATATTGGTATTCTTTCAGTACTTTTCCGTTGGCATCTACTACTTTTTCAAGCCTGTTAGATGCATCGTATTTGTAGAACTCTCTGATTCCTGACGGTGGAGTGATGCTTTTAATACCAATTAAGGGATCATAAGTGTAGGTAGTAATTGGGTAATTTGTTAAAGCAGGATTGTTACGAAATGTTTCTAATGAATTAAATAATAACTGTTCACTTGCTTCATCCTTATCCGAGTTTGATTTTGAAACAATATCTAAACTTAAATATCCTGTAGAAGTTGTAGGTAAACCAAACACTTGCATTAACTGCTCATATGATATTCCACTAATAGTAGCAATAGGTAAAGTTTGGTTATATCCATAAATTGTAGTAACAGGAATGCCATCTTTTATAATCATTTGAAGATTGTTTGCATTATTATCATATGTATTAAAATCTATATCGTTTACTATATTATTTGTTACAGGAATATTATAATTATCAAAGTCCAATACGGCATTTGCCAATGAATGTCTTACTTTTTTAGGAGCATACAAAAAAGTAGGGCTTGTTGTAAATAGATTTTCTTTCAATGAAAATTTGCTATCTGTATTTTTAGTTATTTCTAGCAAAGGAACCAAAAAATTGGAAGCAATCATCCCTTCATAAATATCCCATTGTGAACCAACTGCAGAATTTTCGTTTGAACAGCCTCTAAATCCTCGACAATCTTTTTTAATTAAATCAGGTGCATACAAATATTTTTTAACATACATTCCAGCATAAGTGGTAACAGATTCTTCGATAGGATGTGGGTGCCAGTTTTTAGAGTTATCCGTATATGCTGTTTTTTTTGTAGCTTCAGTTACTTTACTTCCAAAATATTCTTTGGTCATTTGGGATGTTTGCAGGTAGGGAATTACTGGAACATATAATGTTTGTATATCACAAGGTCGGGGGGCAGAATTTGCATAATATGCTATTGTTCTTACATAATAATTTAAATCGGAAATCTTACAATCTGAACAAACTGCACCTAAATTTAAATTTGGAAACTTACTAAGAAAATTATTATAATCATATGTAGTCTCTTTTAATTTTAAATTACTGTTATCATAAATCTCTTCTTTTAGAATTTTTCCTCTTTCATATTGCTTGGACAAAAAAATTCTTTTGTCTTCTCCCCAGTGGACTTCACCTGCTGTACATGTATTTGTATTAGGAGTATGAAAGATTTTACTAGTAGACATGTCTGGATTTGTAATTCTGTCTGAAAATTGATATTTTATAAAACCTTTTCCTTGTTTTATTACATTTACGGTACTATAATGGAGAGAGTTCCAACTATTTAGATTAGCATTTAAATTTTTATTACTATGAAATCCCGTAATATCTAATACTGCATCATCAATTATTCCAGTACTTCCTCCTGTGTCATTTTTGTACTTATACAAAGTTTCTTCATTATTATTTGAACCAGATTCTATTTTTTTGTAAATGCGAGGAGCATTTACTGTTTTATTTTCACTGTATAACTTTGGGGGGTCTGTAAAGTATTTTCCATATTTGTATATTGCTGAATAATCTCCTAATTCATAAAAATATGTTGTATTTCCCTTCGTTGGATAAGTTACTGTTTTTAACAATCCTGTATCAAAAGCACTAAAATCCTGAATAGATACTCCTTGTTGATCAGCCTCTCCTTGGTTGTATGTATCAGGTGACATTTGTCCTGTCCAAAACCCTAATTTATTTGTAGCATAGTCACTATTTTTTAATGGAGGAAAATCATCTGTATTATAGTAATCAAAGTATACATTTTCACTATTAGAACTAATTACACTTTTCAAAAAAGTTCTTTTATTAGTAGTCCCTAAATTTTCATAAAAAAGATTAATTTTTTTAATTGTCTTATTATTATGCTGTATACTTATTTCATTTAAATACTTATTAGTCTGTTCTAACGAATTTTGGGATAAATTATATTTATATGAAATATTAATATCATTGATTTTTATACTATCGAGTACTGCTTTTTTTGTATAAGTATCAATTTGTGTATAAGTATCTAGGTTACATGACGGTACACAGTACCCATAAACCTTGGTTTCATTAAATGTTCTTATATGATCTATACTTAAGTTATTATTAATTAATGTTTGTTTATTAGGAAAACCTATATTTTCGTAAGGTATATCATTGGCAACTGAAGTATTAGCATCATATTGTACATTGTAACTGCCTCTAAAATTATTTAATGGATCTAAATTTGAATTTTGATAATAACCTTCAACTGTATCGCCATTATTTAAAATGATTTTTTTTAGGAGCCAAGCATCAATGTAATTAGTTTTTGTCTGCCAACTAGGATGATAAGTAGGAGTGCCTAATTGCAGTGCATAGTCTTCATAAAATACTCTGGCCTGATTATAATTGATATCTAGCGCATCTATATTCCCCCCAAAAATAAATTGGTTCCCTTTATCATCAATTATTTTCAATTGTGAAAATGTTATATTCCCAAAAAGGTCATGGCATCCATAATCATTTATATCTATTTTTAGCGAGGCATTTTCACAATAAACAACAGGATTACCCTCGTTATCTACAATGAAGTAGCCCTTGTATCCCATAAAATCAAAATAAAATTTATCCGGCTCAAATGTATGAGACTTCCCTGTATATCCTCCTAGAGAGGAGCCTCCTGATAAATTTGGTTGATAATAACTAGCATAATAATCTTTGCCATATGGATTTTCGTAAATGCTTTTTTTTAAAGAGCTCTCATTTCCAATAGGAGGAAACATGGTTTTTATACAATCATTTCTATAGTAATTATATGGAGCAGAATGATCCTCTCCAGTATTACTAATAGAGTTTGCTAAATAAGTACTGGCTCCTGTTAAATCAATTCTATGTCCTTCTCTAGTAATTTTTCCAAACTGAAGCATATTCCAATTTAAGCCAACATAGCTTGGAGGTATATGAGGTACAAACCCCCTAGATTCATAATTTAAAGAATTATTGAATTTTAATTGCCCCAATGTCAAATCAATTAATGGAATATTTAAATCTAAACTACCTGAATTCAAATTAATATTTTCGTTAACTCCTCTTATTAATGAATAACTCTCGGGTGGTTTGCTTTGTGCCAGAAAAAGTAAGGATATATGTATACTGAATAGTATGGTTATTTTTTTTCTCATGTTTATTTTTTTATAATTTTAGAAGAAACTGTTTTATTCGTATCAGTTTTTATTGTTACCAGATAAGCACCCTGAATCAAATTCTGGGTATTGATCTTCGTCACTTTATTCTTTGTTTTAATATTCTGAAGTTGTCTGCCACCCATATCATAAAGGGTAATATCCGCTTCTTTAAATTCAAAGCCAGTTTCTACATAAGCATAATCCGTTACGGGATTCGGATAGATTTTGATTTCCTGCTTTTCAATAAGCTTGTCAATCTGGCTGTCTCCAAGCTTTACAATCTTCCAGTTTTCTTTGCCAAGTTCCTCTGCACTGGTTCCTGCAAGTATTATCGAACCATCACGGTTCAGTTTTATATCAGATAATCTTTCTTCTTTTTTAGAAGATTCTCCTTTGACGTGCTTGCGCCATTGCTCATTGCCATTTTGATCGAGATAAAGCATCCAAAACTTCTCATCATCTGCTTCAACTCTTCCTTCGGCTTGCGTGTATCCTCCTAAAAGGAAACCTTTAGATGTTTTATCATCTGCTGAGTGCATAACGCTCATTCCCATCAAAACATCCCTGTTTTTGAAATTATAGGATTTCTGCCAAATTTCTTCACCTCTTTCGTTAAGTGAGATTAACCACAAGTCGGTTCCTTCTTCAATTCCCACAGATTTGTTTCCTGATCTTTCGGATCTTGATTCACCGCCGATAATGTATCCATTTGAGGTCAGGGCTAACGTTCTCAAATGATCATCTGCTTTTCCACCGTAATTTTTTTCCCATTCAACTTTGCCATCCTTATTGAGTTTGATAATATAATAATCACCTTCACCAAAGTTTTCGGTCTTCTTTGAACCTCCGACACCGCTTCTGGAATAGATCCCTAACAATGCACCTCCATCTTTAGTAGGAATCATCTTTTCTACTTCATCCAATCCTTTTCCTCCAAAAATTAATTGGGAGAGTTCTTTTCCGTTTTTGTCGAGTTTAATAATCAGAACATCTTTAGATCCGTATCCTTTTTCTGAGTTCTGAATATTTCCAGCAACAAAGAATCCTAAATCGGTGGTTTGAATCACGGATCTTGCTTCTTCATCAGAAGAACTTCCCAATGTTTTCTGCCAAAGTTCATCTCCGAATTCATTGATGCGAATCAGCCAGATGTCAGATCCGCCTTTGGAATCTTCTCTCTTATCCAAATTTTTGCTAGAATAAGTGGTGCCTGAGAGTAAAAATCCACCCTCTTGGGTTGCCACAGTAGATGAAAGAAAATCGTGATTATTTCCCACAAAGAACTTTTCCCAAACTTCTTCTCCTTGTTGGTTGAGCTTCACTAAATGAAAATCGTAGCCGTTGTTTTGTTTATTGTCTTGTAGTTTACTGCTCTGAATCGAGCTTCCTGTAATCAAATATTGTCCGTCAATGGTTGTCGTGACTTGGCTTAAAAAATCCTGAGTACTGGATTTAATGTCCTTTTGCCACACTGCTTCCTGAGCGTAGCCCAAGATTGTGCACATAGTAAATGCACTTATGTAGAGTTTTCTCATCTATTTTGTGTTTAAAAGTTAATAATAGTTTTTGTTATTATAATTTTGCAAATTTAATATTTTTTAACAGTTATTAAGTTCTCATTAATGAGATTTAATATGAATTTTATCACATCATGGTGTTTTTATTTGCTTGTTAAATTGTTATAATACAAAGGTATTTCAGCAAAGCGACAGATCATGTCGTGTTATAAATAAGTTTTGATCCATCTAATTTTTTTCGTTATTAAAGCGTTTTTTCAACCTGTCCGTAAGAAGTTTCAAAATATGCATGAGATAATATGAGCAACCGACATACAAAATAAGTAGCGTTAACATCATCAAGAAAAATAAACTATCATCCCAAATGCTGTATGGTTTAAATTTGATTGCTGGAAAACAAGTTGTTTGCGTTTGTAATTGCAGTATCATTTTGCTACATCAAAAGGGTTTTCGTTATTTTTCATGAATACTGAACCCATACGTTTATATTTGAGATTTTTACCTTTTACGCACAAATCATACAGTCCGTTTCCTTTCTGTTCTGAAATGCGCAAAAAAACAACATCGCTTTCGTTGCAGTCATTATCTATCGCAACGTGTTTTCTAAGGTCAGAAATAGTTGCATCTACTTTTTTCAAAAAAGATTGGGTTTTCTTATCCGGTGCAGGTTCTTGATAGTTTGCAGGCAGATCACATTTCTTATCTTTCTGTATTTCCTGTGCGAAATAAAACGTTGGTAATACGAACATTAAAGTAAAAATTAATTTTTTCATTGTAAATTATTTTGATTGTTATTATTTTATAAATTCTTCTCTCTGTTTTGAAGCTTCTGCATAGCTGTCAAATACAAGAATTTTTCTTTTCCTGATATTCATACCTGCGGGAACAGCTCCATCCTTGTATAATGTTTTCTCGAACTCGTCCATTTTTTTGTATTTGGCATCTTCGCTTACGTCTGTCATTTCAATAACATCACTTCCGATACTCTGATAGCGAGACATATTCTCTTTAGTAAGCACAGAATCACTATTGGGTGCGATTATAGCCCATATAATGGCGTATTTAGGCTTTATTGAAGCGGTTGATAATGTGTCTTGAATAATGCTTGTAGAATCGTTAAAAACAGTTGTAGAAGCCTGATAAGTGGTGTCTGTACTAATGGAATCAGAGTTCATATAAGCATCATCGAAAGAATCTTGTTTTTTACAGCTAAATGCTGCACAAAAAGCCATTAATAAGTAAATATTTTTCATAATGACTATTTTTCAGATAATAATGCGATAATTCCGAGTAAGATAAAATGTCCGATGTAGGAAAGGATTCCCCAAACGATTATAAAGCCGATTGCTCCGACAAAAGATTTCGGTTCAACCCAGTTCCAAGAGAGAATCCCTGAACCAATAATTACGACTGCATAAAGAATAAATGCAAATACAGGTAAGCATCCGCCCTCATTTGTGTTGCTCATATTTTTATAAATTTTGTTTGATTTTGGGCAACAAAAAAAGCGTGAGCAAATTCACACTTTGTAAAAAGGCATTTGGCGTCGCCTACAATCAAAAGCAGAATCGCCCACGCCGTAACGTGGGTGTTCTGACTTTATCTGCCAATGATTGTTGTTTAAAATCGCCAAATTTTATTTACAAAGCACACAAGTCTTACACTTATTTTCGTTGATGTCTTCTAAAATAGCTCGATAGCTTTTTAGATAAATTTTTCTATATCAATAATTAAACCGTTTTAAATTGTTGATTATTGCAAATTTGAGAAAATTATTCAAAATATAAATGCTCTTTTCCAATTTTTATTAAATATGTCTCGATAGAGTACCCATATCAGTCTAAGGGATACCCTGAAAAGGCGTTTTTGTCTATACCCCCTGCCTTTTAAACTTCAAGATTATTTTTTACTAGCTATGTGGTAACCTCAACATTTTTTTTAGATGTTTTTTCAGGGATGATTTACAACTTCATAAACCATGTAGATGTTATTGTATAGATGATTGATTATGCAATGATGTATATATTGAAAAAGGAATCAAAGGGTTTAGATTAGATGTGTCAAAACAAAGGTGTCACGCACTCCTGAAAAAGAAATTGTTTATTTTCACAATAAATAAAAGCACAAAAAAAGAGCTAAAATTCATTATTAAAAATCATAGCTCCTTATATATTCTATATACGCAATATGGTACTTTTACAATGATGAATTTCTTGGGAGTATCTAAGAAGCATTTTTATTAATATTAATGATTTCGGCTAACTGCTCTATGTTTCCACTTTCAATAAGTTCTTTCATTTTTTCCATTTGGGTTTTAAGATCCTCAATCTGTTTTGCCTGTAAATCAACCTTTTGTAATTTTTCATTTCTCGTCTTGATACTCTCCTGTCTCACCTGCTCATGTTCAAAGGTCGGTTTGAAATAGGTTTTGAAAACGGATTCGTCTGTGTGACCTGTGTACTGCCATATCTCCAATAAGTCCCATCCCTCAATATATCGGTTGGTACAGAAACTTCTCCTAGAATCGTGGAACGCTACCTTATCTGCAAAATTGATTGTTTCAAATACAACTCCCTCATTGGTTGGACGTTCACGGGTGATTACCTTTTCATTGAAATATGGAATCTCTCTAAACAATTCTTTCAGGTACTCATTAGTGTTTTGATTAGATATAGCAATGCTTTTAATATTGTTGTCATATTTGCTCAAAATCTCTCCTGCATATCCAAATATTGGAAAGTTGACAGTTTTGTATTTATCAATACGAGAACCTTTATTTAATAGTATGCTCAGAGTTCCTGCACCTACGTCAATATGTCCGTTTTCAATTCTGGTTATATCTCCAAACCTGAGTGAGCAATGACAGCCGAGAACAAACAAATCTCGAACTCTCTCCAATCTCGGAGAATTAGAAAAATCATGCTCATACAATATTTTAATTTCGGGTTCAGTCAGAACCGTGTGGAAACTTGGCGGAACTTTTACACTAAATTCGTCTTGCAAATAACTTCTGTTTTGCGTGTAAGCTTTTTCAAATGCACGTTTTAGTACCTGTGACAGTCTTTTGATCCGTGTTCTCAATGTACTTAGCTCTTTTACTCTCTCCGTAGCAATAAGCCAATTTTGAAACTCCAAACACTGCGTTTCGTCAAATTTATCAATATCCAAAAAAATACTGTTATCAGTTGCAAAATCTTTTAAATCTTTGTACATCACATTAAAAGACGATGTATAGGTTTTGTGCATAGGTTTTTGTCCAGATGCAATGGCACGGGTATTTTTTAATTCAATCAATTTCGTAAACTCCTGAAATACATCATCAAAAGATTTTTTATTTTTCTGTACAGTGTTGTGTTCCTTCCCTTCGACTGCATTATCTACAATTGTCTTTAGCTCTTCTTTTGTTGGCAGACGGTTGTAATGTTCATTGAAATTTTTGTGAGCATCTACAATTGAAGTTTTGAATTTACCTAGCTTTTGGTTGATTTCTCTTTTATCCGTTCCCGAAGTAACTGTTTTAGTCTCACTGTCCCAACTGCTCGGAGCAACTTTTAAACCCGTTGAAAAATCTGCCTGTAAGCCCTTAAACGAATATCTTCCCATTATTCGGGAGATTTCTGATTTTGGTTCTTTCAGCCTGAAATTTACGCTTCCTGTTTCGTTGTTATACTGTGCCATAAAATAAAAATATCTGCATAACAAATATACGAATATTTCAGTTTTGGTCACTATTTTGGTCACTGTAAATTTTGAATGTAATTAAATTTATTTACATCCAATAAAATTTAATTACCTATTAATCAACAATACAAGCTATAAAATTTATTCAACAAGATATAAACAAATGCAAGATGTTATATCCTGTGGGTCTACAAACCATTCTTTTTTAAGAATGGTTTTTTTATGTTCAAACCCAGCGTTATATTTCTAATATGAATGATCCCAAGTGACATACTGTCAAAATAACTCCACAAAACAGATAAATATTTTTCATCAATGAAGTTTTGTATAAGTACAGACTACATTCCGGTGGAATTTTACAGCAAAGTAAAAAACAAATTGCAAAGGATTCATTTGCTTTTGTCATACATGATACCATGAAAAGAAGAATATTAAAAATATACACGAAAAGAATGTTCCAGATGTATATCATACTTCTGATGAAATCTATTCCCTTCGTGATTACCAGGTGAGTTTCCTATACAGATTACGGATTAAATTAAAATTGTTTTTCAAGTCCTACATTTAACCCTTTCATTGCTTCATCTATTTAAATTATATGATTGCTAGCTTCTCCTCTATTTACAGTTTAAATTTTAGTTTTTTTTCTAACACGTAACTTATAAAAAGACAGACAACTACTGTATTTCCAACTTAAAATATTAAAATTTTTGATGAAGATTTTTGGATATAAAGAAAAAAATTGTAGATTTGCACCACCAAAATATACAGACCCATAGTGTAACGGTAGCACTCCGGTTTTTGGTACCGTCAGTTGGGGTTCGAATCCCTGTGGGTCTACAACAAAATAAAAGCAACTAGCTAATTTACAGCAAGTTGCTTTTTTATTTTACTTATTTTTATTCGATTGGTCAAGGTTAAGGTCAAGGTCAATGTAGAAAACCTTATTTATTACATTTTATGAAACCTAAGCTCTAAAATAATATCCTCCACTTTCAAAATAATCATACATTAGATTTCTTGCTGTAGCTTCCCAATCAATATAAATATAGTTGGGTAAACTATCTGGAATATTTTCTTCTAGCATATATTGTGCAAATGTTTCATCGTCTGAATACTCACCTATATAATAGTTTATTACACTGTCATAAACACTTGAAAAATCCATCTTTCCAACACAATCAACATAAGCATCAAAAACTTCAACATCATAGCTAGAATCATTTATTTGCTCAGCTATTTCGTATATATCTTTAGAGATATAACTTTCTCGAATTAATCCTAATTTTTCAAAGAAAGAACAGTTTTCATAATCTTGCATCATGAATTCAGGATCATGTTCGTCTTGGTGAAGCTCTTTCATTGCTTCTAATAGTTCGTCATAATCTGAATATTCAGCTAAATTAAACCATTTTCCGTAAAGGCTTCCATTGTTGTACTTTGCATACGTTCCTACATAGATACTGCAAGAATCAAGACAATTTTGTAAATTTGTCATGTTGATAAGTTTTAGATGTGTTAAAATTTATTGACTTGCCTATCGTGTTCGTATCACTTTAGGCATTTTTTATATATTATTGTGAGAATCTATGTAGAAAAAAGAACTTGAAATAGTTCTTTGACATATTAACAAAGTCAATATTCATGCCAATTGACAGAGATTTCAACTTTAAAATTAAAGTTTTTAAAATATTTTTAAACATAAACCGCAACAAACAAAAACTGTCAAAAAAACATCAATAAAACATATAGTTTGAAGAGTATAGCAGTAGAAAATGTAAGTGGAAAATAAAGCAGATCCACAAAAAACAAATAAAATAAAAATTAGTTTTGAGAAAAGATCTGACAGTTAGTAGGGGGCTACCAAAAAAAGAACTTTGGAGGGATGCTGACTAGAGATAGTGCGTTATGTCCATACACTCAAAATATTTTATTTGGTGTTAAAATGTTACAAATTCTACTATAAAGACTGTCTGAGTTTTTGAGAGAGATTGAGTGGGGGTACTTTTGTGAGTGGGGATTAACCATTGTCTTTTTTCACCCTAATTATAATACAATATAGATTCTTGACAGTTGTTTTAGTCGAGGGTTTGGGTGGGGTGGGTGGAGTAAAATGTATAAAATGAAAGTTTTTATAATATTATTTATTATAAATTTCTAATAGTTTATGAAATTTACCTACCTACCCTCAATTATAATAATTCTAGAATTTAAAAAAAAATCTGACAGTTTGTTTAAGTATCACAATGGGTAAAAAATCCCTCACCCACATCAATAAAAGAAAACTGTCAAAAAAATCATTGAAATATTATTTTAAAGAATTTGCAATAGAGTGCATTGCTTGTCAAGAGCAAAATGGAAAGATAATGTTGGATATACTTATTTGAATTGAATAACTTTGATATAATAAAATTTCGTTTTAAATTCGAATTCCTCTAAGTACAATTAAACACAAACGATATTCCGATCAATGAAACTTCCTCCTGAATTTGAAGACCAATATGTAAAAGAAGTTATTTATAATAGATCTTTGGAAAATTTACCTGACGAAAAGTGGGAGCTTATCGAAGGTTTTGAGAATTATGCAATTTCTAATTATGGAAGAATAAAGAGTCTTGAACGTGATGCTCCTTCATTATTTGGTAAAGAAAGATATCATCCAGAAATGATTTTGAAGCTAGTTTTTATTAAACATTTTAATAAATACCTTAATCGTTATTTCTATAATGTCAATGGAAGGTTATCAGTTGATGGAAAAAAAACTGAAAAACCTATATCTCGTTTGGTATACTATCATTTTGTTGAAAAATTTGATATAAATGACCAGCGCATCTACATTGAGACTATAGATGGCAATAGGCTTCATTTGCATAGCAGTAATTTAAATAAGATTTCAGCTAGCGAAAAAAGTTTGAAAGTATTTCAAAAAAATAGAATTAAAAATCGACATGTACTCTATCTACAACCTGTTAGCCAATACACTACTGAAGGCAAACTTGTTGCTCATTTTGATAGTTTTTATGCTGCTGAAAAAGCTTTTGGCATCAGTGTAACTGCAATTTATTCAGCTATTACCAATGAAGTATTAATTACGGGAGGATATCGTTGGTTTCTGCAAAGTAAGCCCCCTAAGAAAGAGGATTTTATCTCAACAGATACTTCAAAACGTATATTCAATGAAGAATTATGGCAGAGATTAGGCAGACCGAAGATCAATAAAAGTAATCCGCCTGCTTGTATGAATCTATCCATAGAAGATATTCCAGGTGAGCAGTGGAAGCCATTACCAGACTTTGAAAAGCAATATTCAATCTCCAATAAGGGAAGAGTGAAGAGATGGGAAGCTTGGAATGTTACAGGAAGAAGGATATTTAAAAAAGATTGTATCCTCCCTCAACATGTAGAATTTAAAGATGATACAGTGTATTCAATGCATGTCATATTAGATAATTTAGCTGATAAAAAAAAGAAAATTTCAATTGAGATTATTCGATTCCTGTATTATTGTTTTATAAAAGAATTTGATTTAAACAGTAAAACAAACATCATCATCAATAAAAATAAACCACAATGGAAAGCTGATGCGTCAAAGCTTATATTACAAAAGGCTAAAGATCCGCCTAAAGACAAAAAATTAAAATCAATTCGTATAATTGCTAATTCAGGAAATTTATTTAACAGTTTTCTTTGGGAGAAGCTAGCTAAGCCTAAAATTGATAAGAAGAATCCACCAGCGATTTTGAACCTCTCTCTGAAAGACCTTCCAGATGAGCAATGGAAGCCATTGCCAGGTTATGAAGACAAATATGTTATTTCTAATAAGGGTAGGATAAAGAGACTTAGTGGCTGGAGAATAGGAATTATTTTTTTTGAAGAAGAACAAATTGTGATAACTAACTTAACAAAGGTAAAGGATTCATGTTATCTTGTTTTTCGATTACATGAACAGGTACGTACAAGCTTAATGGCCTTGCCTCGGTTTCTTTATTATTGTTTTGTAAATGAATTTGATTTGAATGACATGAATATTGTGATAGTCAATGAAAATACCCCTTTATGGAATATGGAACTTTCAAAGTTTTCACTAAAATCCAGCTATTCCGTGTTAAAAGGAATAAAATAAGCTATATGGAATTTTCCTGGTAGTGAGTATACAAATCGATGATGAAGGACAATCACTTTTTCTGTATCCTTAATAGTATATTAGTAGGTGATCTGAAAAACTGAATTTCTGAAACGCATTTTAAACATATTTTTCAAACAACCACAACATATATAAATAGTTTTAGAAAAATTCCTACAAAACGAAGATGATACTGCATGGAATAATCACATCTCACGTTTGACGAATCTTAATCTAACCGATGAAAACGAGTCCAAATGGAAAGATAGATTGGGACCTAACCTCAATTATAATATCTGTATAAATAATTGAGAATCTAAAACATCTGACAGTTTGTTTGAGTATAACAAAGGGTAAAAAAAATCCCCCACCCACAGCAATAAAAGAAAACTGTCAAAAAAATCATTGAAATATTATTATAAATAATTTGCAATAGAAATATAAAGATTTAAGAGATATTAATATTTAGAATAACTTTAAAATTGAGTGTGGAAAATTTCAAAAATGATTCAATCAATCCATTGAAGTGCTATTTAAAGTTGTTTTTGGGGTATTAAAAAAAGTTTATTTGATGGCGCATTATTAATAATACAAAAATTTATCAGTCTAATCTACAGCGAAAGAAAAAAATAGAAAAACGTTTCTATTAAAAATGACTGCAATTTTTATTGAAAAAAGTAAAAACAGCATTTTAGTAATCAATCAGATAGCTATTTAGTAGTATGTAAATTCATATGTAGTATATACCTTTATGTTACAGATTTATCAATTATTGTGTTTTTATTGATTTATTTTCAAGTATTGGGAGACAATAAAACCACCGCAATTGCAGTGGTTTATTTTTATCAGCTCAAAGTCACAGACTTTGCGAAGCGGTGGTTTTTTATTATCTGCTACGAAGTTACAAACTTCGCAGAGCGGGGGAACTTTAATTATTAACAAACATACTTACAGATGAAAAAGTTGTTTCTTTTTTATTTTCACTTTCGGAAAAAAATGTTGCAACCCCTGCAATTGATTTTTCTTTTTTTTCCCCAGGAATAAAACATATGTAATAACCATTTTCGGTTTTACAATCAATCCTTTTATCTTCAATAGTATTATTATTTTTTGTCATATAATTAAATTCCACTCTGGTTTTTTCATCTTTATACTTTGGAAAATAAAATTTAAATTCATATCCATTATTCTTATAAATAACATCATAATATTGACTAAATCGATTTATCAATTTACCTTCTTCATAAAATTTAATCTGATTTTCTTTTTCCATATTTACTGACAAAAACTCAATCTCATACAAAAAATCGTTAGTTTTATCCTTAACTTTCCACCATCCTATTTTTTCATTATTTTTAACATTCTTATAGCCTTGCAAAGTATATTGATTACTCTCACCACTAATTAGAATTATTGAATCATTTTCTTTTTTACTACTAATTGCATAATTATCTTCATTAGTAATATCCTGAATATTGACTTGTTTACTAAAATTTTTATCATTTTTTTTACATGAAAAAAATAAAAAGATAATTAAAAGCAAAAAAAAATTTTTCGCTGTTCTTTTATTATTTTTTACTACCATTTTTTGCCGAGAAAATTTATTCTATTATAATAGTTTTTTAACTTTTGATCATTAACATTTTTAACAGCATTATTAAACATAATACTATCATTGGTTTTCGTTTGAGTAGGAACTTTTTTTATTGTATCTCTTGAGTAAAAAAATGGAGAATCTGAGATTTGCTCCACTAAAGCAGTACTATCATTACTCTTGAAATTAAAAGGATTTCCAATACCTTCCACATCAAGACCAAACTGGATAAGAGCTTCTTGAAACCCCGTAGTACCACCGTTAAGCTTTGTATTTCTACCATAAAACATAAATATAGTTTGAAGCATATCGTTACTTTCGAGCTTATCTCCATGCAAAGTTTTTTTCATAGTTTCAGGGTCTGTTTCATTTACCCCTCCTATAAGAATTGGGAATGTCTCATGAGTCCAAGTTGTCCAAGTTCCTCCTAACGACATAGGCATAGCACTTTCAAGGGCATTTGTTGCTCCGTACGTAGGTTCATAGCTCGCTTTTCCTCCTTCACTTAACCTTACATAACCAGATTCTCCATTAGATCCAATTTTTGCATCCGAAAGAACTGTTCCATTCTTAGCAAAGCCGTCTATATTTGACATTTTTTGTGCTTGTTCTACTGTTGTGACATTAGCGTCATATTGCCACTTTCCATCTTTTCTGATCCAATCCGTTCCTTCCCTTCCATCAGGATCAATAAAATTAATAGGATTATTGAATGCATACGCATAAGGTGAAAATCTTCTTGATTTTTCCGCCAATGGATCATGAGCTCCCCAGATGATAACATCACTCATATACATCCTCGCTCCATAATCATAAAATCCTGTTTCCTGAAGTTCCTTACCGTTGTATTTATAATTCTGGTATTTACCAGCACTAAAATACGCATTTCCTGTCTTTAAATGGCTCATTCCAAATGGATAGTAATCATTAGCATCTGTTATTTCAATACCTCCTGTACCAGTATCTCTTGCGAAACTTATCCTTACATTTCCTAAATGATCTTGATACTGGTAAATATACTTATTGTTTTCAAAATAAATAATAGTTCTTCATATACAAAACCACTGCTATTGAGCAGTGGTTTGTCATTATTACTTCACCACACGATACAATCGTGGGAGCGAGGGTAACTATTTTAATGTGTCCCTCACATATATTTCGCTTCCTCCCATTTTCCCATCTTTAATTTGAGATAATTCCCAAAAAACTCCAGAGATTACAATATTATTTTTATTAGGAATTGAAAATGTACATCGAAATTGATTGTCAGAATTTATACATTCGCATTTGCTATTAATCATTTCTTTATTTTTTTTAATATCGTAAACAGAGTATAAAAACGTACCTTCTGTTCTAATAACATCCACATTTTTTGGCACATAAAAAGAATAGAAAATATTACTGTTTTTGGAGGTTAAAGTATAATATTTGCTTTTATAAATATCCAATTTTGAATTATTAAAAATCTTATATTGATTTGCAAATTCTTTGTTATCAACTAATCTATACTCAATTATCACTGATTCTTTATTACTGTTTGATTCAGTTATTTTCCACCAATCTATCTTTTCATTGTTTTCAGTTAAATATCCAGTCACTTGATAGGAGTCTATATTTCCTTTAATTCTGTAAGTTGAATCATTTAACATAATTCTTTCAGCTTTCTTGAGCTTACTAATGTCTGTAATTCTCGAAAAAAAATCTTGATAATTTATTATTGATTTTTCTTCCGATTGCTTTTTACAACAAAAAAATAATGTAAAAAATAAAACAGTACAAATATATCTCTTTTTCATAAAAGTTATTTTTTTTATAATTTAAACTGTTTTAGCGACTTATAAATGTCTTAGAGTTAGTTTTAACAGAATCATATTTTTTAACCTGCCTATTATAGGCTTGTTCATAAGTTTCGTTTTTTCTCCAAGGTTCAGCAAACATAGTATCTCTCAAAAAATCTTTTCCATTACCAACAAATGTCGCTTTCATAAATAATGTATCTTGATTATTATTTCCAGATAATTTAGAAACAGCTAAATCAAGCAATGACACTGTATCCACCATGAAATTGAATAAAGATGGAGGTCCTTTATCTCCTCTACTCAAACCATTATTAATGCCTCCAAAATACCCATCAACACTAACAATTTTATCTATATCTCCTCTAAAGAACGGATTGCTATAAGCTTCAATAGGAGCGGCACCACCAAGATTAGAATAAAAATCACCACCCTCATTTCCTAAATGGGATAGATATCTAGTAAGATCAAAGGCACCTTGTCCTTTTACATACATTCCTCCTGCTGTTGTTGTAGCTCCATATGAGGTATTACCATTTGCATCTGTATAAGTTCCGTCTGCATTTAAATTATATGTTACTTTGCCATTCGTTTCGTCGGTAATTTGACCTGTTTCAGCTACACCATATACGTTTGCATAATTTGCATCCATGGCTTCTTGTGTTGTATTAATATTAGCATCATATATTAAATTATGTTGATCACCTATAACTTGATGTATCCACCCCGTCCCTTCTCTTCCATCCGGATCAATAAATCTAACCGGGTTATTGAACGCATAATTATACGGACTGTGTCTCGTCATTTTCTCCGCTAGTGGATCTATCACACCCCATCTTCCAATATCCGGCATATAAAACCTCGCTCCATAATCATACATCCCCGTCTCCTGTAATTCTTTTCCATTGTACTTGTACTGATAAGCATTCTGTGTTGTCATTGTATAATTATGCAGTAATCCAAAAGGATAATAATTATTGACTTCTACAATTTCACCAGGTTTCCAGTAATCGATACACATCGGGACTTCAAATGGAGGATTCCAGGTACCTTCACATTGCTGAACATGGTACTGCCTGGGTTGTATTATTCCGTCCTTATTGGTATCTGTATAACTTAGTCTTATATTTCCCAAGTGATCGGTAAAATTGTAAACATATTGATTATTAGAGCTATCATAATACCCTTCTGCTGTTGGAATAATTTTTAATTTCATTACAGCAACTTCATTTGGATCATCAATTACCCAGCCTCCACCAGTACCTGATTCTGACGGTTTTGTAGATTTATATTGAAAGCCATCCAGGTAATCGGTTTCCAAATCTCCAAAGAGCTTTTTTACTTTTACTCCATCTGCCCTGTAAGTGATATTTGTCACTGTAGAGTTCTGGATAACCTGCTTGGGTAAATTTAAATAATTATATTGAATAGATGAAATTCCTTTGTCTAAATTACTGATCATATTACCATTTCCTTCACCATTGTCATTATCATATCCGATGGCATTAGGGGTTACCAAATAAGGATAACCGGATGGATTCTGCTGTTCATCTGTAATTTTGGTCAGCTTATTTCCAGTATAATCATATCTAAGGTTATCAATAGCTATTGCAGTTGTACTGCCAGATAGCAATCCTTCTGATCGTTGTAATCTTTTAATATTACCGTTGAGATCATAATCAAGTTTTTCAAAATATTCTTTTGCTGTTTCATTTCCAGTTTTTTGATAAAAGCCAGCGGAAAGCCTATTTAAACTATCATATGAATATCCATATCTTTTTAAAGGTTCATTTTCCTGAGTTAAGGTTTTCCAGGATACTTCCGCAATATTACCGTTATATCTTGGTTTTACTTTTAAATCAAGGAAATCTGAATTGGGTGTTTCAAGACCTTCTACCTGATTGTAATTGATCTTATAACCGAACAGATCAGTTCCTAAATCTTCAGGATTGTTAATCTGCGTCATCCAGCCTCGAATGTTGTATTCGTAATCTATGGTTTGGAGGGCTGAAGTAGGCACTGTCCCGCCCACCTTTTTAATCTTGAGCTGAGACAATTCATTGTAGGTATTCTGGGCCAGAATTTCTTCGGGATTATTATCTACCTGATGTTTATGGACAAGCAGTCTGTTCTGCGGATCATATTCAAAATTTTCTGTAATGACCTTTTCTGTATCAGTATCAAGTCTTTTGTGCTTGGTAACGGATTTCAATGGAACACCTGCAAAATCCAGTTGAGATTCTGTTTTGGTATAACCTCCCAAATGATTGATGGAATGTCCTCCTACCACTCTTCCTTTGGTATCGTAATAGGTGTAGCTTTTGGTCCAATTATCGTCTTCAATGTTTTTCACCAAACTCATCACCGGAAGCCCTTTGGTGCTTCTGCCATCATTGGAAGGAACCTCTGTGAGCAGAGCTGCTCCCTGAATGTCTGCAGGAAATGGAGGATTAAAACTGTAGGAAGGATAGGTGTCATAATAATTGACACTTAAAACAGTTTCTATGTCTATAAAATATCCATTATTGTAATAAATTTGCATTCCATTTCTTGTAAATCCTGTGCTGCTTCTTTCTTCTGTGATGACCAGATTTCCTGCCTGAGACTGCATGCTTGCTCTGTCACCTCCGGCAATAATTCCTGTATAGATTAGTCTTCCAAATTTATCATATTTGTTGATAATCCATTTACTTGTTGCCCCAAGATTCGCATCCTGTGACATAATCAATCTGTCTGCTTTGTCATACACCATATATTCCCAGCCTTTGCCGGGAAGCTTCTTTTCTACCAGTCTTCCTCTTCCATCGTAACGGTATTCATAGGCCAAGGCATTCTGTTCTGCCAGTCCCCAGGTCTGCATCTTGGCAAGAAGCGGCGGAACAACCCATGCCAGTTGGTCATATTCATTATAGACATAATAGGTATCGGCATTTTCAGTGACATTTAAGACTTTTCTTACCAGCAAAGTCTGTCCTTTTCCGTTTTTGAATTCTATGGTTTCATTGCCATCTTCATCTTTCACCGAATTTTTATATAATTGTCCTGTTCCATAGGTACCGTTATAGCTGATTCCGGATTTTGTGGCACCATTCTCCCAGGCGGTAGGAGCCGTATATTTGATCACTTCTCCTGAAACATTGGCATCATAATTAAATTTCACGGGTTTATCACTCCAGGCATTACCTACCTGTCTCTGCTCCAGGATTCTGTCCAATGGAGAGTTTTCAAGGGTCTTTTCGGCATAGATCTTTTCTGATCCGTACAAATCGGGTTGGGTGGCATTGGCCAATGGTGTGGGAACAATAGCACCGTTCATGGTCCCGCCTTGAGGAACGGGAAGATAATCTTTGATCTGCCTTCCAAACTGGTCATATTCAATGTGAGATACAACATCCCTTCCTAATGGGGAAGCTTTGATATTGACCACCTGCTTGGGCCTTCCCAATCCGTCAACATACTGGACAGTTTCGGAGGTTTTGGGTGTGGGAAGTGTCGGATCGGATAGATAAGTCTTTGTATAGATGTAATTTTCTGTAGGGGTTAATTGGGCTTGGGCTAAACTCGTGACAAGTAAAGCACTAATTGGGAGTATTATCTTTTTCATAGTGTGTTATTTTTGATATTGGAACATAAAATTTAATGGGCTGGAAGATGATCCATCTACAGTTCCTGAAAGAAGTGTGAGAGTACAATTTCCAGATGTATCTATAAAAACTTTCCACTGACGGCCCCCTTCATTATATGTTATCTCCCGATTAACAGATGGTGTACAACTTGCACCCACTTTTCCAATGGTTATACCATTTGTCCAACTTTGCCAGATTCCATAAGGAGAAAATGAAACATAAAAACTGACATTGTTATTTACTGTAGTTGTTGAATTATAACTATACTGAGGATTTATAGAAGAGAATGTAAAACTACAAGAAACAACTGATGCACAAGATCCATTTTGATTAGCTATATTTTGACCATTACTATTAATATCATCTAAAGCTTTTTGATCTGCTGCTAATTTGCTCACATCAGAAAAGTATGTTCCTGCAGGTACAATGTAATTGTAAGTCCCTCCTACAGCATTTCCGGTACAATTATTTCTTGTAAAAATTCCACTTTTTTCCTCATTAGAAAAAGCTACTGAAGAGCTAGTGGCATATCTATATTTAAATTCTTTAATTATCTTATTATTAATATCTACAATTTTCTCTAATCTATTGGTTGTATCATATTTATAATATTCTTTCATACCTGAAGGGGGTGTTACACTTGTTACACCAATTAATGGGTCATGTGTATAAGTGGTAATCTGATAATTTGCCAAATTAGTATTTTTTCTCAGATTATCTTCGGCATTTAATAAAGCTTGCTCATTAGTAGGATTTAGAGCATCAGTATTAGAAGCAGCCATAATATCATTGACATACATAGCAATATTATCATACAGTGCACCTTCAATTTTTGCTATAGGTAATCTGGAATTATATCCCCAAATAATAGACATAGGTGTTCCGTCTTTTGCTGTATATTGAATAAGATTTCCTTTTACATCATATTTATCCAATGTTACTTCTGTGAAAGCAGAAGAGCTGTTTGAAAGGTCATACGTTTTTATAGATTTTGGCAGTATAAAATTACCTATTTGTGCATCTGGCAATGAAGTTGGATAAACCGTTTCCGTTTTCGACAATGTTTTAGTAACTCCATTATTGGTTTGTGTTACAATAGTTTCCAACGGAATACCAACCATATTTTTACTGAGCAATAGTTGATTCCCTTTTTCCTGAGCATAATTATAAGTCGTTTCACTTATTGATGTGTCTGGGTACGTTGTTTTTTGTATACTAGGCTGATATTTATTATTATAGGTTGTGAAGGATTTTGTTTCTACAAAATTGCCAGATCCTGTCTGAAAATATTCCTTTGTTGTTGTTGATTCTAATAAAGATTTCCACAAATTAATTGAATAATTAAATAAAAGTCCTGCATATGAGTTATACACAATACCATTATCAGGATAACTAATTCTTTTTCCGATTCCTTTGTCAAAATTACTTACAGGTTCTAAAATTGTTCCAGATAATGAATAAGTATTCAAACCATCTTGATAATTTTGTTTATAATTATATAAAACTTCCTTAATTAATATATCATCCTTATTATAACTGCTCTGTTTTATCATATCACCATCACCTATAAGTAAAGATTCTCCCTTTGCACCCATCAATAAACATGATTGATTATAGTCACTTTTAAAGTAATTTTCTGTTTTTCCTTTACCTGTAATTTGTTCTGTGACTTTTGAATAACCTATATTATTGCCCTGTGGAAGAGTCGAAGACCCTTTGTTTGGAACACCTTCATAAATAGACATTTTGAACGGAGTTTTATAAGGACCAAGATCCATAAAACATCCTGGATTTGAATAAACAGATGTATAATTGGACGTTCGATCCAGATCGAAACATCTATTTTCAATTTCAAAAAATTTGGGGAATTCAGCTAAATTTCCGTTAGAAGTAATTTTTGTACCACTATCTGAAACCTCCTCATAGATGTAGTTCTTTGTAATTGGGATTGATCCTGTTCTCTCAGTTGTCTTTATATTTTTAATTCTGACACCTGCACCAGAGCTGTAATTATATTCAATTCCATTGATAATGCTTTTTTCATTAACATACTTTACTTTACAAGTATTATCAATAGCATTGCTACTTCCTAAAATTTGTATATTTGCAATGGTAAAATCATTATTATATGACATTCCTATTTCATAAGTGCCTGTCTGTAAAATAACGCTATCAACAACAAGGGATGTTTGATAAGATCCAACATTAGGATTGTATACTTTTTTTACAATTTCTCCTGTTGATTTGTTTTTTATATAGGTCCAAAAAGAATTCTTTACATCATTTCCTACAGAAGGTAAATAATTAAAACTAAAATGGGAAAAAATATTTATCCTAATATTACTACCTACAACACTAAATTCCGTTGGATTATCTGTATGTAAAATATTACCGTTGATATTGTTAATGGTATGACTTGCTCCTGCTTCTTTGTTTGTATTGTCATTAATCAATGACTGCATAGGAAAATTAGAAAATGTATTTGGCTCATATTCAAATTGTGTTTTACCACCTGTAGGATAGTTAATAGCTGTTAACATTCCAGCCAAAGAATATAGAGAAGTTCTTCTGTCCGAAAGATAATGTTTACCATCAGGAGAGAAGTTTTTATAAATTTGACTTCCTCCATTAATTGGATCAAATGTTGGTGATGCAAAAGATTCTTCATACCAGTAATTTGTATCATCCTTTTTAAAAGATGTAACATTATAGACGGTTTCTCCTTTTATATATTTTTCAGGATTGGGGATAAATGTATCACTATTATTCTGTCCATTGTAATAACCCCAAAAATCAGATGAATAACTTAATTTGTTAGGTAAATTATATGCAGTATTATATTCAAAAGAGTAGTTTTCATTGGTTACGGATTCTATGACACTAACTAGTTTTAATCGATGAGTAAATATATTATTGTTGGGAGCACCTAGCCACGTGGCTAATTGACTTGTATCTAAATTATCAGTCGCAACAAAATATCCGTAATTAAAATCATATTGTTTAAGAAGTTTGTAATTGTTATAAATTTTAATAGAAGACAATTTCTTAGAATTATAAATGTCTTCTCTTTCTGTCCAATTAAACTCTACTTTTCCATTGGTAAATTCTATTTTCTCCAAATAACTTTCGTCTGTTAGTTGTTTACTGCAATCTGTTACTCCGTTCTGTTTCTCATATGCCAAGTTATTATCATTCCCTGGGAGGTATAAGAAATCAGTCCTTGTGTTTTTACAACCTGCTAGCCTTGCATTTCGTATGCTATTTGAGTTGTAAAAAGTGACTTTATTTCCTTTAACATCCTCAATTTTAGAAAGTATTCTTGAAAGCCCAGATATTGTATTCCAACCCGTTTCACGAGTTGTTATCTCTCCCTGGTCAAAATAATAATTTATACCATTGTCATCAGTGACTTGAAAATTATAATTTCCTCCAGGCCCCGGAGTTCCAATCAATTTGAAATTGATGTTTTCTTGTCCTGAAATCAAAAATTTAATGGCTCCATTTGGTTTTGTTGTTTTAGCCATATCTAAGTAGGCCTTATAATTTTTATGAGGGAGATTTATTAAAAAAAGATCCGGCTGAAAATCATACCCCTCATATATTGTTGATGGTGATTGTGAAGAATTGTCTATTTTCATAAACCAATCAGTATAAAAAGCTCCATTGTATGTAGCTGTATTCCATGGAAGTTGTGGACATCCTGATATACCACCATATTGTGGATATACAGTTTTTGGATAAATATTATAATATCCATATAAACTAAAATCATTAACTCCTGCCATCATATGGGAGACTCTCCCTCCAGCATTTAGTGACCATCCTAGTCCTACTGAAGAGGCTTCATCTGTCACTTTAATTCCTCCAGCATGATACGAAATAGATATAGGAACTTCTATATCTCCTTCCTTAATCGTATAAATTGGAATCTCAATATTTGGCACTCCTGTATATAAGGAAACGGGTGTTTCGTTATATCTGAATAAAGCTGCTGCATCTGGAGATTTCGGGGCAGTACTATTTACGGAATTTTGGATTAAGCTATTAGAGGGTGTTTGACTATAAATTGACAGTGTAATTAAACTGAATAATAATATTATTTTTTTTCTCATTTCTTAATTATTTTAGCATTTGCTGTTTTATTCGTATCCGTTTTCACCACCACCAGATAAGCTCCCTGAATCAAATTCTGGGTATTGATTTTGGTAATTTTGTTTTTGGTGTGTAGTGTTTGGAGCTGTCTTCCACCCATATCGTATAAAGTGATCTCAGCATTTTTAAATTCAAAGCCGGTTTCTACATAGGCATAATCGGTTACCGGATTCGGGTAGATTTTGATCTCTTGTTTTTCAATAAGCTTGTCAATCTGGCTGTCTCCAAGCTTTACAATCTTCCAGTTTTCTTTTCCAAGTTCTTCTGCGCTCGTTCCTGCCAGTACAATGGAGCCGTCTCTGTTGAGTTTGAGATCAGACAATCTTTCTTCTTTTTTAGAAGACTCACCTTTGACGTGCTTTCTCCATTGTTCAGTTCCATTTTGATCGAGATAAAGCATCCAAAACTTCTCATCATCTGCTTCAACTCTTCCCTCGGCTTGTGTGTATCCTCCTAAAAGGAACCCTTTAGATGTTTTATCATCTGCTGAGTGCACAACGCTCATTCCCATCAAAACATCTCTGTTTTTGAAGTTGTAAGATTTCTGCCAGATCTCTTCTCCTTTTTCATTGAGTGAGATCAGCCACAAATCAGTTCCTTCTTCAATACCTACGGTTTTATTGCCTGATCTTTCGGATCTGGATTCTCCACCGATTAAGTAGCCTGATGAAGTTAAAGCTAGTGTTCTCAAGTGATCATCCCCTTTCCCTCCAAAGTTTTTCTCCCATTCAACTTTGCCGTCCTTCGAAAGTTTGATAATCCAGTAGTCTCCTTCTCCAAAGTTTTCTGTCTTTTTTGAACCTCCAATAGCCCCTCGTGAGTATATACCAAGCAATGCCCCTCCATCTCGGGTTGGAATTATTTTTTCAATCTCATCAAGCGCTTTAGAGCCTAAAATTAATTGGGAGAGTTCTTTTCCGTTTTTGTCGAGTTTGATAATCAGAACATCTTTAGATCCATATCCTTTTTCTGAGTTCTGTACATTTCCTGCAACAAAGAATCCTAAATCGGTAGTTTGGATCACTGATCTTGCTTCTTCATCGGAACTTGATCCAATAGTTTTTTGCCAAAGCTCATCTCCAAATTCATTGATACGAATCAACCAGATGTCACTTCCACCCTTAGAATTGTCTTTTTTATCCAGACTTTTATCTGAATATGAGGTTCCTGCCAGAGCAAATCCACCATCTTGTGTAGCAATTGTAGCTGAAAGAAAATCGTGGTTATTTCCAGCGAAGTATTTTTCCCAAACCTGGTCGCCCTGCTGGTTCAGTTTAACCAAATGAAAGTCATAACCATTATTCTGCTTATTATTTCCAGCCTGAAGCTTACTGCTTTGAATCGAGCTTCCTGTAATCAGGTATTGTCCGTCAATAGTGGTGGTTACCTGGCTTAGAAAATCCTGAGTACTGGATTTAATGTCCTTTTGCCAAACCAATTCCTGAGCAAAGCCCAAAATTGTGCACATAGTAAATGCACTCATGTAGAGTTTTTTCATACTTGTGTTTATAATTTATTATTAATAATTTTTACAAATTTAACATTTATTAATAGTTTTTAAGATCCCATTAATGAGATTTAACATGAACTTTATCACATGCTAGTGTTTTTCATAAACTTTGATTTTTACATATTGCAAATATATCTTAGCAATGCGACAGAACATGACGCAACAAATCTATAGATGCAATTATTTTATAAAAAGTTGGAAAACCTTATTTAAAAGAGTGACAGTTATCTTGTTTAAAGGGGTTTGTGTCAAACAAACTGTCAATATTCAGTTTTGATAGAGGAAGATTTAATAACTCTTTTTTTAATAATTCTTCTAAAGGATTTTGAGGTTTGCTTGTAATGACTGTTTTTAAATTTTTTTCAGACAATTCAGCAAATTCAACAGTTTTTAATATTGAGAAAACAACATCTTTTAACCCTAACTTTTGGAGTGACATTCTGATTTCTTTGTCAGTTGGAAACTGGTTATCGTTTTGCTTTAAATGGATTTTGTGATTTTTCATATTATGTGATATATTTTGAATTTATTATTAATAGGTTGGGCGGTGTTTGTCTCGTTTATTTCCGTATCCCGTCTTCCTATACATCCCTACAACTGTCTGGACAGTTTCTTCAATGGGGGTTGACCAATGAATTAAAAAAAGTTGAAAATATACTTTTCATAATTATAACTTTTTATATCCACTAACAAAATCAACATAATTATTTGAAGTATGAATTAAATGGAAATATCTTTGTATAAATCTGTTCTTATCCTTTATATAATCACTATAGCTAATGATTTCATCTACTAAACCTGTAAGAGCCAATATAAATAATATTGGAAAAACAGGAATAAGCAATATACACCACCAATACTTCTTCAAAATTGCAGTAGATGGATTTTCAAGAAGTGGAGGTAATGATCTTTTTAATTGGAGATATTCACTTTCAGAAACAGGTTTATAAGGTTTGATAAAATAATACCTGTATTGTTTGACTTGATGAACTGCCATAACTGTAATGTTTTATTGTTTAGTTAAATAAAATGCACCGACAGTTGAAGCATAAGGATAATTTACCCACTCAATCTTTGTAGAACTGATCTTTTTAAATTTGTATTCTGCATTCGTAGAGCCTGACTTTATTGTAAACTCATAGACTGTTTCAGAAATGTTTTCTGGAACACTGGAAGTAGCTCCTAAACTTGCCCCCTGTTCGAAAATGGATTTGTAGCTTGTTTCTACACTTCCTGCAATAGTATAAAAATCATCATTAGTAAATTTATACAATGCTGTTCCGTCTTTTTGCCATTTTCCCTGAATCCATGTTGGAGGGTGAAAATACTGTGTTGCTACTTGATTGTTTGTTGTTTGTGTGCTATCATCATCGTTATTTGAACAATTAATGAATGATAATGCTGTAAAAACTGTGAATAATAGTTTTTTCATAAGTGAATATTTACTCACTCAGTTCCAAAAGTGAAAGGTTTATAAATGCAGAAAGCATGGAACTACTTCTACATCTATTAACAGAGGCTCTGGTAAGCCCAACACTATAAACGAGAGTAGCCCATGCCTATGGCATGAGCGTAAACTGTTTATTTTGTAGTGTTATTGAAATTTACCAGATTCCTGTTAACAAAATAAAAGCTATGCTTCTTTTTTTCGATAAAATTTGAATTACAAAGATATAAATTTTTGTAATCTATGCTTAAAAAGCAAAAATTGTTCCTTAAATTATTTTATAATAATTGCTTTATTGCATTTTCTTTAAGTTTAGATATTTTATTAATTATACCTTCAGCTTCTATAATTTTTTTTTCACTTTTCTCAATCTTTTTAATTGCTTGCTTTTGAATCTCTATTGATGGAACTTTAATTGATAAGCCTTTAATTGAATCCAACGAAGCACGATTAGCTCTTGAAAACCTCACTCTATCCCCCTCTTTTTCAAGCACCCACGCAAGATATTTAGCTGTTATTTCAGCTGTTTTTAAGCGTAAAACCCCGCAATGATCTGTTGGATAAAAAGGTATTTCGGCATCAATACACCGAACCATCCAATCTCCATCAATACCCCAAAGGACAGACTGAGAATTAAAATTAGTTAATAATTCCTTATTTATATACCCAAATGGTTCGAAGACATTAGCACTGTAAACTGGAATTCCATTATTCTCATGATTAATTTCATTTTTTAAAACTCTTTTTCCAATAATCATGTCAAATACATCACTATCATCAAGTTTATAACTCTTAACAGCTGTTGAGGAAGCATCAACAAATACTTGTTCAATTTTTAACCTTTCTGTCTCAATAACTCCTAAAGATCTTTCTAAATCTTTATCAATTGCTTTACATGCTTCTATTATTTGCAGTTGTATATTTTCTGGAGGTAAGGGAATTTTTATTTCTTTGATATCATCAGGGTAAACATGAGGTTGCGCAGCACCACGAGAAAGAGAAAAAATTTCATTCTGAATACATTTCAATAAATTATAGACATAAAAAATAAAATTATCGTTTTCAGAATTAATTGTTGTACAATCAGATGCAAAAATTGGTTCTTTCCAATAATTCACATATCCAGAATTAGCTCCCGACGCACTAATTGTAATAGTGTTTTTTTCTCTATTAAATTTATTATGAAAATACGCCAAAGTTAATCCTCCAGCTACAACTGGAATATTACCATCAGTAACATCATTTTGTGTAATTGAGGTTCCTTTTTTAACAGTAAGTGATTCTATGTCTCCAATCTTCTTAGTTTCCCATTTTGTTTCAATTGTGATTGTTTTTCTTGGAGTAGTTCCGATAGCTTTATTAAAATCTGCCCTTGAAAAATCTATCAGGTTTACTAAATCTGACTGAGAAATAAAACTTTGCAACCCCTCTGGAATATGAACCATTTCTCCCAAGAAATTTTGCTCAATTAAATAATTAATTTTGTTAGGATTGGAATTATTTTTTGGATCATAAAGTGGAGTATTAATATTATTTAAGTTAAAGATATTATTCAGAACTCTTTTATCGTCTTCTTCCAAATCTATATTTCCATCTTCCTCATCCTCCATTTGTATAATATCATTACCTAAGTATTTTATGCCCTCATTACCTTTTGCACTACTCCATTCATATCCTAAAAAAGATTTAATTTCTGTATTTTTACTTGGGCTTTTTATGATTAAAACTTTTTGAGGGTTCAAACTAGACAAAACGAAATAATAAATTTTCTCTTTTTCAACATTTTGTACATAAATTAAGAATCTTTTTTCTAATTCATCTTTCTGTTCTTCTTTTGAAAGGGCTTTAAAAGTTTTTTGTTGTCTTCTATTTTTTATCTCAGACCATTTCTCAAACTCTTTGACATATTGTTTAAAAGTATCCGTATTTAAAAGACCTTCACTAAGAATACCATCCAAAAGATTTTCATAATCTTCAAAATTATATTCTAAATGGTTACAATATTTTTTTATAAAACCTTCGTCTTCGAAAAGACCATCTTTAGTTTTATCACCTTTAAACCAACTTTCAACTCGGTTTCTATAATGGTCGGCTGGTGCAGGGTTTTCTTTTTTTCGTCTTATAAACAATGTTACCGTACTTGTTCCAGTCTTTCCAAAAGTTCCTGCTCCGAATTCAGCAATAGCAATAATATCAAAATACTTCAATAAGATTTCTCGTGTTGCAACATATACATTTGTTGATTTTGAAGTGCTTTTTGCTTTTCCTTTTGTCAATATTGATGAAGGTACAATAATACCCGCTACACCGTCTGGTTTTAGTAATTGTTTACTTCTTTCAATAAAAAAAGCTTCAATACTATTGTTATTAGAGTAACTTTTATCTCCAACCGTTTCAATAAGTTGATATCTTTTCCTATCTAATTCTGGTAAAGTTTCTAAAAAACCCTTTACACTATATGGAGGATTTGCAACTAAAATTGAAAAATCTTGATCTTTAATTATAGGTATTGTTGCTAAAGCATCCGAATAAATTATATTAATATCATCTTGTCCATACATAAATGCAGAAACTTTTGCAACTTTTGAAAGCCTATATTCTTTTTCAATACCAGTAACACAATTGTAATAATTTGTAATATTAGCATCTTTAATATCTTTAACAATAGGTTTTATTTCTTGTGCATATTCATTTAAAAAATGCCCCGCCCCACAAGCATAATCAATTACTTTAGGAATATTATCTTTTTCAGCTAAAATTTGTTTTATGGGTAATGACTTCAATATGAACTTAACGATAGGCATTGGAGTGAAAAATTGTCCTTCAGATTGCTTTATACCTTGATCCAAAAACCCTTCAAACATATCACCTAAAAATTGATGTTCATCATCTTCTGTTTTAAGCTTAATATCTTGAAGCATTTTAATTATGGAAATAAGAATTTTAGTATTTTGATGAAATAACTTCTCATTATGAACATCTATAAACCCAAAGTCATTGTTATTATAAAATTTTAATTCTTTAAAAAATTTCTTTATTGTTTCATGAGTGGCGTCAGGGTCTTTCTTGAAAAATCTAAAAGCATCTTCAATTTGATTATTACTAACGTATACAACATCTTCTCCCAAAAACTTTTGCATTCCTTCTTGATATAGTTTTTGTAATCTATCAACTAATTCAAAAGGTGTATCATATGCGATTCCTTTCCAATAGAACTTTAGTTCTTTAGGATTATTTGTCTCATCAACGATTTTACAAAGGAATAAATTAACTAATTTATCAAATGCATTTTCTCTTCCAGAAACATTATTGATACTTTCCTTGTATATCATTACTACTGATTTTTTCAAGGTCACTCAGTGAATATTTTTGTTTTCCTATTTTATATGCACTTATCTCAGTCTCAAACAAACCTTTTGTTGAATAATCTTGTGCATAAGTATCTTTCCACGCTAAATAAATATCTTCCTTATCTAATAATTTAGCACTTTCGTATGTAAGAGGTGGTATTTCTTTATCCTGTAGCTCTAATAGAAGTTTCTGATTATCTTTTAAAGTTATTAAATAATAATTATGGATCAGGCTTTCATCAACGAAATCAGAAGTATAAAGAGATATAAATTGAGTGCTTCCTGCTTGTTTGGCATAAGAAAATAATTGTCCTCCATTGATTAAAGTTTTTTTCCATTCATCATCAAATTCTCTCCCAGCAGTCTTACATTCAATTATTAGCTGTGATTTTCCAGAATTATCTTTAACCATAATATCAGCTCGCCCACCACTTGCTCCATGCCCTACTATCCACTTAGGCTCAAGCTCTATATGTTCTGGCTTGTATCCCTTTTCAAAAAGCCTGTTAACACATTCAAATACTACAAAGTTTTCCTTTTGATTAAAAGTTGATGTAAATGCACCACTAATTGTAAATCCTTTTTCAAGAGGATATATAAACTTTTCGTTTTTAAAGTCAACTTTTAAACATACATCTATCTCTTGAAAGTCCTTATGAAAAAGCAGACCATCTTCCTTGTACCCCAGTTCTCTTAAAACCTTCTTGAAATTACTTTTATCTAACATTAAAAATATCTTAAACCATTGCAATTTACATTTTTTCCCTTTTATTAAAGGAAAAACTGTTATAATATTATCACATACTTTGTAATAAAAAATATTTAGCTTACGTTAAAGTATTCAATCACAATCAGGAATTTCATTAGGATTGCTTTTAAAGTAATTGTATACTAATGTCTTTTTTAATATTCCATTTCCAAGCTCTATTACTTTTTTAGGAGTGATTTTGCCATCTTTATGAGAGTTCCAATTGCAGAATATTTTTGAAATCATATTTTTCTTTTCCTGGGTTTTTTGTCTTTTTTCTTCATTTAAGACTTCCAAGCATTTTATACTTTTTTCAACAGGAGTAAGAGTGATATCCTTAAAAAAAAATCTTTTATCTTTATTAGAATATGACCTAAACCCACTCTGATTATCATAAGCTTTAGCTACTATACTTTGGACTTCTTTATAGTCTAACGGATTTAAAAGATTTCTCATATTAGCATTTGATATTATTTTGTATAACAATTCTTTTGTCAAATCAGGATTCAGAAATAATAAATTCTTAGCATACAGTCCTAATGTTCTTTCCCGATTACCTGTTTTCACATTTTTAGGCATATAGGTATTTGTGTACTCAACTTTATTTTTTCCGCAATCATGAATGCCATCATTATTATAATGAAACTCCATATTTTCAGTCACTTCGTCAAGATTATCATATCTTATTGTTATTTTTCCGTCACAGTGTATACCTAATAAAGATTTATCTTTATTGATAGTGTTACGGAAAAGTGACTGTTTAGATTTTTCCTTATTTTTAGAACTTTCATTGGAAATTGCATTTTCAAGATTTAGAGAATCAATGTCAATTATAGTAGATGTAGGTTTATATACCGCATCTGGATCATAAGAAAGAACTGTCAACCTATCTATTGAATGCGCTTTTTTATCTATTGGGAGTTTTAATATTCTTCGAATATACTTACAAGCATCAAGATAATTAGAAGGAGTAATTCCAGAAACTCTAACTACTAACCCAAATCCAGTATTAGAGACACTTTTCCAATAGGCTGCTACATATTGATTATTATCTAATTGCTGTTTTAATATTTCTGAAGTATTATTATCAATATCAAAAAATAAATAACCTGTGGGATTTTTAGTGTTTTCACTTATCATTTTATTGTTAGCATAATTAAAATGAAGTATTGCACAGGAGATTTGATTTAATTTTATTTTTTTAAACTCAGGACTTTCCCTCTTAAATGTTCTAAGTTTGTTAATAGCTATATTCTCAGGTTTACTATCTGATTTTACTAAGTCTATAAATTCTTTTAAATCTTTTACAGAGTAAATAATATTCCTGCATATTATGGCTTTACAAAGATTGATAATTGTACTGGGCGTATTGTTAAAATATTGATATTCCATAATTATTTATTACCATTCAAAATAAGGGCGTAGCGATAGTTCATACAGCTTGTTTGCTATACTTTTTGAGGATTTTTATTACTTTAAAATTTCAGTTGATTTTTGGGCCATTATTTAAGATCCGAGCCCAATTGTAATTAGATATCTGTTTTAAATTGACAGATTATTGATAAGAGAACAGTTTTTAGAATTATGCCCCGCTGATAACAACAACTGTCAAAAATATATCTAACATTTAGATGAATGATGAAAACTTAGAAATTAATTCATCTTTTCAAAATTTTCATAAAGCACCCATTCACCATTTCGAAATACTTCAGCTTTGATCCAATATTGTTTCTTTATTGGAAACAATGAACCAAACGACTCTCCTGAGCTTGCTCCACATTTAGCACCAACTAACTCCATACGAGAAGCAATATCCATATTCATTTTAGCCGTATGTTTCAATTTTCTCCATCCTTCGAAGCCCACATCTTCAACTTGAATCCTTGCACAACCAAGTTGTTCTAATTGCTCTTGAAAAGTCATATTTTGAATTACACCATCCTTAACAATCATTTTGGTTGCAGTATTTTCCCAAATAGGATTTATTGAAACCCAAGCAACAGGTTTTTCTTTTTTGTGAAATGTACTTTTTGTTGCCAATTTGATAACACCACTATCTATAATTTCTTGTAATTTTAGCTCAGTAGTATAATGAAAGAATTTTTTCATGATCTGAATATTTAATTTTAGAATCTATTTGTTAGTTTTTCTATTGATAAACTGTTCAACATCACTTTTTTTGTACCTGATACTTCTACCAAGCCTTACAGGGTTAAGCATTCCTCTATTTTCCCAATTCCACAGACTTACAGAGGAACAATTCAGAAAATTGCAAACCTGTTTTTTAGTCATAAGCTCGTCATTTTGCGATTTTTCAGAAAAATGAAGCTGGATTCTTTTTAATTCTTCTCTGATTCCTGAAACAATTAGTTCGGATAAATATTCAGGGCTTGCCTGAATTAAAATTGAGTGTTCTTTAGTTGCCATAATATTTCTTTGTTTATTTATTATGGTGCTAAATTATAATGTCCCTATACTATACTAAACCTTATACGGTATAACATCAGTATAATTTGATTTTACTCATTAATTGAGGTTAATTTTTCAATTTTGCCAGAGAAAAAAGGTGATAATTGTTTTTGCTGTGAGTGGAAATCTTCTGCAATGAGTTGCAGATATTTTAATTTTGAAATGTCAAACAGATTTTTATCAGAATTCCCCTCTTTTATCGTCTGATTGAGGTAGGGTTGTAGAGAAGTTGTAGAAATATTATGATCCTGAGAAATAATTTCCGCTAATTCATTTATAGTATCATATTGTTTATTGCCGTACATAGCTGTCATTTTCTCAAATGATATAGTTCCGTCTGCAAAAAGAAGTGTAATTCTATACACATTACTGTTTCGTAGCTTTTCTTTTTGTTTATCTGCTTTATTGGTAACGATTTTGCTTACATTTTCCTCAATTGGTTTAATATCATTGGGAAAAATGGTTTTAAAATATAGCTGAACATCAGATAATAGATATTCATTATACTTTAAAAGCCAGTAACAAACAGCTTTTTGAACTTCCTGAGATAAGACATTGCCAAAATATATATGGCTTTTCAAAAAACTGTTAGATTCTTCTATATGTAAAAGCAAATCCTGATATATGATTTTACAAGCAGTTTCAGTTTTTGTATTAACTAGCTCCAATTTTAAAGATTCAATAAATTCAGGATGGTATTCCTCATTCATTTCGTCTATAAATGATAGTAAAGATTCTAAATCAAATTTTTCAGAAAACAAATTATAGTCTGTAACAGCTATTTTATAGTCGTAATCCGTTTTAGGATTTTTCAACTTTCCTATACTGTTTGGATCTCTTTGAATAATATACAGATTTTCTCCTTTTTCTGTTGTCATTTCTAAATCCGTTATCAAATATGAGTCCTTATCAATATTTGGAATACCAAATACAACTTCTGGAGTATAATATATAATCTTTCCGTAATCCTGTATTATTTTATCTAATTGGAAAATATCGGTAACAATAAAATCAATGTGAGTGATATTTTTTAAAACTGGAGGTATCATAATCTCAAAAATACTATGAAATTTTGTGATTCAGTTCAATTATTTTACCCATTTCTACCAAATCTCCCTTTTTATGATATTTTAAAAGTTCCTGCATCTGATTTTTTAATTGCTCCAATTCTTTTTCTTTAAAATCAATATTTTTTATTTTTTCATTTCTTTTCTTGATATTATCACGTCTTACCTTTTCATGTTCTGCGGTTGGTCTGAAATAGGTTTTAAACGTTGATTCGTTGGAATGTCCTGTATAATCCCATATTTCTAATAATTCCCATCCCTCACAATAACGATTGGTACAGAAACTTCTACGGCTTGTATGAAAGTCTATTGTTTTGATAAAATCAATATCAGTAAATTTTATCCCTTTTCCAGATAAGATTTCAATTCTTAAAACTTTTTCCTGAAAATAAGGAATTTCTTTTAACAGTTCTTTTAAATATTCATTGGTTTTTTGATTGGATATTGCCAACTGTCGAATATCATAGCTGTATTTTTCTAAAATTTCTTTGGTATAGCCATGAAATGAAAAGCTCAAATTTTTGTAGTGGGTGCTTGTACTTGTTTTTTGAGAAACCATATTGATTCTTTCTTCATCAATACTGATATGATCTGTTTGCAATCTTGTAATATCACTAAATCGTAATGAAGTATGACAGGCTAAAACAAATAAATCCCTTACCCTTTCCAATCTTTTATTTTCGGTAAAATCAAACTCATATAATAAAGTAATTTCTTTTTCTGTTAAACTTGTGGAAACAGTAGGGGGAACTTTTATTTTAAATTCATCTAATAAATAAGCTCGTTTGTCTGTATATCCTTTTTCAAAGGCTCTTTTCAAAATTAAACTGATTCTTTTAATTCTGGTCTTAATAGTAGTCTGTTTCAGTTTTTTAACTTTTATCAGCCAGTTTTGAAAATTTAAACAAATTTGTTCATCAAATGTATCAATGTCTAAAATCAATCCTTTTTCCTTTGCAAATTCCCTTAATTCCCTGTATGCAACTTTATAAGAGGAAGCATAACTTTTATGCAAGGTTTTAACAGATTCTCCCCTGTTGATGGCTTCTAAAGCATTGTTTTGTCTGGTTTCAATAATTTCTAAAACCTCCTGATAAATTTCTTCAAAATTTTTCTTTTGTTTTCTAATAGATTTTGTGCCACTTCCCTCGATTGCTGAATTAACAATACCTCTTAATTCCTCTTTGGTGGGGATTCTATTATATGTTTCATTAAAATTTTTGTGAGACTGGATTACAGATAATTTAAACTTATTTAATTTATCGTTGTAATCTCTTCTATTCTTCCCTGCAATTACAGTGTTTTGATCTTTATTCCATTCTTTAACGGGAATTACTTTAATTCCTGTACTAAAACCGATATTATAATTTTTAAACAAATAACTACCTTTTAACAAAGTAGCTTCAAGGGAGTTTCTATCTTTTAAAAAATATCGCACTGTACCTAATTCACTGTTAAATTCTTCTTTCATTTTGAATGTAATTGTCCGTCATAAATAAGCAAAAACCAAACCAAAGGTCAAGGTACAGGTCAAGGAAAATGTTGAATTTTGGTTAATTTCAATTAATCTCAATCAACAATATTATAATGAATATCAATTACTTATAATTAATAAAAATCATTCATTATTAATTAAAATTCATAGGTGATATAACCTGTGGGTCTACAAAAAAATAAAGGCAACTAGCTAATTTACAGCAAGTTGCTTTTTTTGCTTCCAACAGCTATTCCATATATATATTTTTGGACATATCTATTTCATTAATAAATCCAAATTTTTAGAATCTGATTTGGAACAAGTTTATTATTTGATGCGTGATATTTTTATCCGTGAAATTGATTATGTTCTGAATTTGACTAAAAAGATTTGGGACTATAGCAACTGGTATGATATTTGTTCGCCTATTTTAGCTGAAGAAATAACTCTATTTTTTCATTACTTAAATCTAGCATCTAATATACTAGTAATCATATTGTTGTATTTGAATGATAATATTTTATTCTAGATAAAAGGCAACATATTTGCAGGTATAAGATAGATTCTAAGACACAATTAACTCAAAAAAACAAATTCACTTATGAGCAAGGGTTCTATCACGTTATTAGCGGTCACATTTTCAATTTTTACATACGCTCAAGTAGGTATAAATACAATTAATCCACAAAAAACCTTGGATATAGAGGGTTCACTAAGATTAAGCCAAAATCCTACGACTAATATTCCAGATGTTTTAATAGGAGGAAGCCAAGTACCTCTTTATGGAAATAAAATGGATGGTTCAGTACAATACTCGCCGACTGGTTATACGAAAGTGGTTGGAGGATTTCGCCCTGGAGCAACGTCAGTTATTACTACATTACCAATCACTAATACTATTGCACGGATACGCTTTATTTGTCACGTAGACTCAAGTAATGAATCAAACAACTCAAATGTAGGTTCTTATACATATGGTGATTTTACTGTCGTAGGAACTGGTTCGAGCAATCCTATACGAATTGTTGATGTACAATTAAAAGGATATGACGGAGCAGCAAAAACACCAACAACTAGTACTAACACAGCTTTATCTTGGACTAATATGAGTAATGTTAATCATGGAAATACTACAGTTACATTAAATCAAACAACTGGAGAGATGACTATTTCAAATACTACAAATGGTGAGATTTTTAGTTATTTTTTTGAGATATTGGGAGGTATTTAAAGTATAAGATGTAAGATTAATAGTTTATTTATTCTCATATAAAGAGAATAAATTTTGTAAAATTTCGAGAGAAGAAAAAACAGATAATTTTATGATGAAAAACTTTCTCTTGAGTATTAAACACTAAATCTAATGTAATATATCTTTTAGGAATACTTATTTTTTGTTATACAAGCCCATGAGATGGAGCTGGGTAAAGAATTAGCAGATGCGGCAGTAGAAGCGGGAATACAGCAAATTGTGTTCAGCAGTCTGGAAAATGTAGATAAAATTACCAGAGGAAAGAAATTTGCACCTCATTTTACAGACAAAGCAAAGGTAGAAGAATACATCCGGACGCTTCCGGTCAAAAGCTCATTTAAGTAAAAGGTGACACTCTTGTATTTCCTATATATCTGCCAAAAGAATTTCGTGCACCTTTTGTTGATCCACTTACTGCTACAGGGCCTGCTGTGTTAGAGATTTTCTCTAATCCCGATGAATATTCCGGTAAGTCTCTGCCCATAATTGTTGATATAATTTCACCTCAGGAGATGGTTGATGCCTTCATTAGAATTACAGGTAAAAAAGCAGTATATAGTTCCGCATTTACCAAGGAGGAATTCCTGGATCATTTTCCGGAGTTTAAATCAAACGAACTTTTGACGGATGAGATTGTAGGGATGGCAGAATATGCAGTTGAATATGGCTACTATGATAAAGATCGCGATCTGTCATGGAGCCGCCGCATAAACCCGGACAACCTTACCTGGGAGCAATTTCTTCTGTCCAGCGGATGGAAGGGTGAAAAACTTACTTACTAAATGATTTAAAAACTCTAATAGGATTTAAGAACATCTAAGATTTCTGTCCTATAATTTAAAAGAGCCATGCATTTACATGCATGGCTCTTTTTATTGATCATAATGGTATCGTTATTCTGATACAATTCGTCTTAATTTTTATACCGTAATTATTGATTTTTGGGTTTATACAATGTGTACATCACAAACAAAAATGCCAGCCATACCGGAATTAAAATCACCTGAATTTCCATGCCTGTAAAGCACATTAATACTAAAATAATCAGCAAGAATATAATACAGATATAATTGGAGACAGGATACAGCAGCGATGGGAATTTTGTTTTGATTCCTGCATTGCGATTGCTTTTACTGAATTTCAAATGGGTATAACAGATCATCAGCCAATTGATAATTAAGGTAGAAACTACCAGAGCCATTAAGTATTCAAAGGCTTTTTCGGGCATCACTTTATTAATGATAATACAAATTCCTGCGAAACAAGAAGAAACAATGATCGCATTAATCGGAACGTGATTTTTATTCAATTTCATGAGTTTTTTAGGAGCATTCCCCTGCTGAGCCAACCCGAAAAGCATACGGCTGTTGCTGTATACACTGCTGTTATAAACGGATAAAGCCGCCGTTAACACAATCAGATTAAGAACATTTGCAATCAATGAATTGAACTGTATTACTTTTCCAAAAATGGTAAATTCAAGTCCATTTAAATTTTGAAAAACCATTACAAACGGGCTCGATCCCTCTGTAATTTGTCTCCAGGGGCTGAGAGCAAATAAAATAACTAAAGCACCTACATAGAAAATCAAAATTCTGTAGATCACCTGATTGGTAGCCTGAGGAATTGTTTTCTCAGGATTTTTAGCTTCTGCAGCGGTAATTCCAATCAATTCCAAACCACCAAAGGAAAACATAATCATTGCCATGGCAGCAAAGAGCCCGGAATATCCATTTTCATTTTTATTAAATAATCCTTTCGGGAAAAACCCGCCGTCGTTCCATAAATTCTGAATACTGGCTTTATCACCTCCGGTGCCGCTTACCAACAGATAAACGCCGAAAACAATCATCGCAATAATAGCTGCTACTTTTATAATCGAAAACCAGAATTCGGTTTCTCCATATACCTTTACAGAAGCAAGATTAAGGGCTGTGATGAGTACAAAAAAGAATAAACTGGAAACCCAGAGGGGAATTTCCGGCCACCAAAAATGAATATAATGGCCAATAGCCGTGAGTTCAGCCATACTTACCAAGATGTAGAGAATCCAGTAATTCCATCCGGAAGCAAATCCAGGGAACTTTCCCCAATATTTATAGGCGAAATGACTAAAACTTCCCGAAACCGGTTCCTGAACCACCATTTCACCAAGCTGACGCATAATAAAAAAGGCAATAATCCCAGCTAACGCATACCCAAGAATAACAGAAGGGCCCGCTAAAACAGCTGCCGGACCAATTCCGAGAAACAGGCCGGTACCAATAGCACCACCAAGGGCAATTAATTGAATATGTCGGTTGGTTAATCCTCTGACTAAAGATTTATTTTCTTCCGGTTTTTTTTCGTCGCTCATAGAATGATTTATTCCCCTAAATATATAAAAACTTCAGAAGAATTCAGCAGTAGTGAATAAAGTTAAAGAATAAGGAGATTGGTGGTTAACAACTCAAGTGAATCACTGTAAATACTCACTTCAAATCCTTTTTTTATAATGATCAGTATAGCTGTGATATACACTTTAGTCTGCTCTGTTTCTATCTAAAAACAAAGAAGCTTTTCGTTAAAAAAGCTTCTTTTATAATCAGATGTATTTGATCTGTTTTTATTTCTGATTTCTCAGGTCATCGATTTCATCCTGCAGCAATTTTATCTTATTTCGTAACTCATCACTAACCTTGGCTGGAAAATTTTTAATCTTCCTTAGATCCAATGCCAGGAATATAGAGGCAATACCGATGAAAATAAAAGATATTCCCGTTAGAGTAACCAAAGATATTCCTGTAAATATAGGGTTGAATAAAAGCAATAAAGAAAATATAATTCCTCCTGCGCTGGTCAGTGCAATATTTCCCCAGCTTAATACTTTATGACTTTTTAAATCAAAAGCAAAACCTAGCAATTGAAATGACCGGAAAAGTAATGTAAACCCTATAACGAATGGCAGAACAGCCATTGAAATTGTAGGATTGGCAATCAAATAGATCCCGATTGCCGCCGTCAGCAGTCCGCTTACCAGAAACCAGCCCCAACCCTGCAGAAACTTACTGTTTCGCAGAGAAAAGAAAATTTCAGTAATTCCCGAAACTAAAAATGAGATACTGAAAATAACTGACAGCGTTACATAGGTAGCAAGAGGTACTGTAAAGACATAAATGCCACAAACAAGAAAAATAATTCCAAAGATCAGTGGGATATACCAATTCTTAATAGAGTTTGTAAAAGATTGAAATAAATTTATCATAATATAATAATTTGGTGGTGTTTATGGTACATTGGTGGACAGCCGAATTATTGGAGTTTTCAGCCTGTCAGACATAAATTGTCACGGTAATTTGAAATACATCTCGTTACTAATTTACGTAAAAAATCTAGAAAAAATGCTTACAATACAGTATAATCGTTGTATCAACATATAAAGTTCAGTCCTGAACATCCAGAAAACGGCCCATTTTTTTTCAAAAACTCAATATCGACGCTCACTATCCAAATAAAAAAATTTAAATTGCTCCCGCAAAACCTACACTCCCATTGACCTATTGGTACTCTTCCGGAATCGAAATATTATTTTTCTTCATATACTCCAGCAAATCATGATATTTATCTTCATAATCATTCGTCCCGCATTTGTGCGAGATGCTGCAGATATCGGAAGGTTTTATATCTAAAATAGAAGAGATTTTATTAAGAATATCAATATTGATCTTTACTTTGGCATTTTCAATATCAGAATATGCTTTCTGGGAAATCCCCATTTCAAAAGCCATATATTCCTGGGTAAAATCTTTGCTTCTACGAATTTTCCTGATGTTTTGTCCACATATTTTCATCGCTTTTGTTTTTAGTAGGTTTTGGTATAGTTTAGAAGGATATCTAATAGTCTCTCACAAAGTTAATAAATACCTTTGGCAAAACATTACACACGTTACATGATATTTATTTCAAAATAAAATATGGGGTAAAAATATATTGAAATCTACCCTTTTTGTCGGAAAAATATCAATTCAGTACAATACACTAGGAATTATGGAGACGCAGAAATTTAATTATGACAATTCTATTGTCAGGGCATTCTTGTATGCCACTATCGTATTCGGGCTCGTTGGTTTTTTACTGGGCCTTAGTGCCGCACTCATGCTTTTTTATCCTGAATTACCCGAGTTTTTATTCGGTACGGATGATACGACCATCCATAGTTTAAAAAGCGGAAATATCCAGGGATTAATCAATACACAAGGTGCGATGGGCTTCGGAAGGATCAGAATGCTTCATACCAGTGCCGTTATTTTTGCATTTGTCTGTAATTCATTCTTTTGCGGTGCCTATTACAGCATGCAGCGTCTTTTAAAAACAAGAATGTACAGCGACACCCTTTCATGGCTGCATTTCTGGTCATGGCAGATTATGATCGTAGCCGTAGTAATTACATTTCTGATGGGAATCAATACTTCTAAAGAGTATGCAGAACATGAATGGCCAATTGATATTCTGATTGCATTCTCATGGATTATTTTCGGAATCAATATGTTCGGGACCATTGCCAAAAGAAGAGTAAGACACCTGTATGTTGCCATCTGGTTCTATATTGCCACATGGATCGCGGTAGCTATGCTTCATATTTTTAATAACCTGGAAGTCCCTCTATCCTTTACAGGCTGGAAATCATATTCTGCCTATGCAGGAGTAAAAGATGCCCTTGTTCAGTGGTGGTACGGACATAATGCAGTAGCGTTTGTATTGACCACACCGGTTTTAGGACTGATGTATTATTTTATGCCGAAAGCCGCACAACGTCCTGTATTCTCTTATAAACTATCTATCATCCACTTCTGGTCACTGATCTTCGTATATCTTTGGGCAGGTCCCCACCACCTTCAGTATACCGCTCTACCAGCATGGGCTCAGGCAGTAGGAACTGGTTTTTCAATCATGCTGATCGCACCTTCATGGGGCGGAATGCTTAACGGCCTTTTGACCTTAAGAGGAGCCTGGGACAAAGTACGGGAGAATCCTATCCTTAAATTCTTTGTCGTTGCTATTACCTGTTACGGAATGGCAACCTTCGAAGGACCTTTATTAGCCACAAAATCTTTAAACAAAATAGGACATTATACCGACTGGGTAATCGGACACGTTCATATCGGAGCTTTAGGCTGGAATGGTTTTATGGCCTTCGGAATCATCTATTATCTGATTCCCGTACTGTGGAGAACAGAGCTTTGGTCTAAAAAATTAGCCAACTGGCATTTCTGGCTGGGAACATTAGGAATTATCTTCTATGCAGTTCCAATGTATATTTCAGGATTTACTCAGGGATTAATGTGGAAACAGTTTAATCCGGACGGTACTTTATTATGGAAAAACTGGCTGGATACCGTAACGGCGATTCTTCCTTACTTCAAGATGAGATTTCTAGGAGGCCTACTCTATCTTTCAGGAGCAGTCTTAATGGTTGTGAATGTAATAAAAACGGTGAGAGCAGGTTCATTCCAAAAAGAAGTTCCGGCAGAAGCACCTGCATTAGCTGTCATAGGAACGGGAAGAAAAGAAGGCGAAGGTGCACACCTTTGGCTGGAAAGAACTCCAAAACTGCTTTCTATACTAGCATTCGTGGTTATTTCAATTGGTGGACTGGTAGAAATTGTCCCTACTTTAACGATAAAAAGCAATCTTCCCCAAATTACAGCAGTAAAACCTTACTCCCCACTGGAACTGGAAGGCCGCGATCTCTACATCCGTGAAGGCTGTAACTCCTGCCACTCACAAATGATAAGACCTTTCCGTGATGAGGTGATGAGATTCGACGGTAAGAACGGGCAATATTCTAAAGCCGGAGAATTCATCTACGACAGGCCTTTCTTGTGGGGGTCAAAAAGAACGGGACCAGATCTTCACAGAGAAGGAGGCAGAAACCCAGATTCATGGCACTTGAAACATATGTATAACCCAAGAATCACTTCTGCCGGTTCCATTATGCCGCGTTTTCCATGGCTGATTGCCAATAAGCTGGATCGCTCTCAAATGGTAGATAAAATGTCTTTAATGAAAAACACTTTTGATATTCCATACACCAAAGCTGAGATAGATTCTGCCAATCAATGGGCGGACAATCAATCTAAAGCAATTGTGAAAAGAATTTACTCTGAAGCTATGGATGTAAAAGACCAGATGGAGAAGGACAAAATTGCAAAAGGTCCAGGCTTTATCCCTCTTGAACAAAGAGAAATCATAGCGATGATCGCCTATCTGCAAAGATTAGGAACGGATATTAAAACGACTGATATTAAAACAGCAAGCATCAAGTAACCCCAAAAATTGAAGGTAATGAAAACGAGAACCCCCATTTCAGTATATATCGCGGTAACCATTGGTTTAACGATTATGGCATTCGAAATGTTCGCCAAGGATTCAGGTTACTTCTCCTCTCCTTTTTTCTGGGCACTGCTGCTGATTGCAACGATTTTGCTTCTGATCATGAATTCTATCGGAGATATTCTTGAAAATGAAAACTTCAGGAGATTATCCGAGGAGGAGAAAAAAAACTATCTGGCAGAGAAAAGTACGCCGTATTATCAGAAGCTTTGGAACTCCGCTTTTAAAAAACAGTCTGCTACGGAAGAAAAAGATATTCTTATTGATCATGGTTTTGATGGGATCACAGAACTGGATAATTCGCTCCCAAAATGGTGGATAGGTCTTTTCTGGTTCGGATGTATTTTCTGCGTTGTCTATATGCTCGCATTTATTTTCACCGATTATGCCCATCCGGATGTAGAATATGATCATGAGACCAAAACGATGCTGGCTTCTATCAAAGATTTTGAGAAAAATGCACCACAAATCAATCTGGAAACGGCAAAGTACAGTGCTGATAATATTGCAGAAGGAGAACAGCTTTTTAAGACCAATTGTGTTACTTGTCATGCAGACGCAGGAAAGGGAGGTATCGGACCCAATCTTACGGATACCCACTGGATTAATATTAAAGAAAAAAGCCTTTTCAAAAATGTCTTCTGGATGCTTGAAAACGGTTCACCCAATAATCCTACAATGAGGCCTTTTATTAAAGAAGGAACGATTTCCGGAAGAGATGCTGAAAAAATTGCAGCGTATGTATATCATATCAATCAGGAAACGGCCCCTATTACTCCGGCACAAGGAGGTGCTGCTCCACAGGGTGAAGACGTAAAATGGGAAAATGGCAACCAATAAAATTTATCATCATCATATATATAAATCATGTTATACCCCCTTTGAAATTACACTAACATTTGAATTTCATTTTTTACAACCTTTTCAACATTAAAAAAATGATAAAAAGGGGGTATTTTAAAGAAAAAAAATCCACGCCTTCGTTGTTCTCTATCAACTAATTCACTTCACGACAACTAGACTAAATTCCATCATGAGTCAGCGAAGGCAGGGTTTTTGTATTCGAAGTAGGGTACCACAACAAAGAATTTATAAAATACTATCATTATCTTTGTTTTAAACCCATTTCCACTTGAAACTGAAAATCAACAAAAGAAAACTCTTTAAGCGTGTTGCAATTACCATTATATCTATACTGGTGCTTCTTACGTTGCTTATATTGAGCTTACGACTTCCAGCCGTTCAAAACTTCATTAAAGATAAACTGGTTGTCTATCTGGAGAAAAAAATCAAAACAAAAGTAAGCCTGGAAAGGGTTTATATAGGATTTCCAAACAGTCTTGTTATGGAAAATCTTTATTTAAAAGGACAGGATGTCGACACCCTTCTGGCTGTAAAAAAACTGGATGTAGGCTTGAATATGCTGAAGCTAATTAATTCTACTGCCGATATTACTTCAGTGGATCTTGATGGCGCGCGTGCTAACGTAGTAAGAAAGCCGGACGGAAAATTCAATTTTGATTATATCATGAATGCTTTTGCAACGAGTGATAAAGAAGAAAGTCCGTCTAAGCCATTCATTATTTCCCTTGATAAAATTAAATTAAAAGATATCGGGGTTACCTTCAACGATCAGCAGTCGAAAAATGATATTAAATTGTACTTTAAATCATTTGATACAAGGGTTAAAACTTTTGATTTAAATCAAAACACCTACGCGGTGAATGACATCAATCTTGATGGGTTACAATTACAGCTTAAACAGGATCTGGTAGAAGAAGTTGCGAAAAAGGTAGAGAAAAAAGTAGATTCCCTTAACGATAAAAAAACGATGAATATTGGATTAAGAGGTATTAAACTGACTAATTTCAATATTGATTACGGCGATAACAATACCAAAACTTTTGCAAAAGTTATATTTAAAGAACTCAGTACGAAAGTTAACAAACTTGACTTGGAAAACAACGCCTACAACGTAGGAACTGTTTTTCTTTCCGGGGCTGATATTAATGCCAATCTTTATCTTCCGGCACAAAATGCCAATCCAAAAAATACGAAAGAACCGGAACCCTCAAAAAGTTCCGATCAGGAAAAAGCCATGAAACTGCTGCTGGGAAAACTCGTCCTGAACGATGTAAAAGTAGCCTACAACAATACGGCAATAGCACCAACCAAAAAGGGAATGGATTTCAACCACCTGAATTTTTCCAAAATGAATGTGGAAGTCCGCAGTTTCAAGATGGAAAACAACACGTTCGCCGGAACAGTAAATTCTGCTGAAATTCAGGAATCACGCGGACTGGATATTCAAAAATTCAACACTGATTTTGTATATGGAGAAAAGCAGGCTTATTTGAAAGACCTTTATCTTCAAACTCCTAAAACGCTGTTGAGAGATGAGGTTATTGTAAACTATAATTCAATTGAGCAATTGAGTTCCAATCCTGGGGCAGTAAAAATATCGGCGAACATTAAGGATTCTAAAGTCGGCTTTTCAGATATCTTAAACCTGGTGCCTACTTTGAGGAATACTGTTCCTTTCAACAAATATCCCAATGCAGTATTGAGTGTAAATGCCAATGTACAGGGAATTGTTAATGACCTTTTAATCAAAAATCTTAAAGTTTCAGGGTTGGATGATTTAAGAGTGGCAGCTTCAGGAAGAATTAAAAATGCAATGAATCCTGATAATCTGTATTATGATCTCAACATAAGTGAGGCTTCTTCATCTGCAAAAACAATTTTTAATTTAGCACCCAAAAATACCATTCCTTCTAATATTTCTCTTCCGTCCCACTTCAGTATTAAGGGGATTGCGAAAGGAACAACAAAGGTGGTGAATGCCAATCTTAACCTGTATTCCACTTTAGGAAATGCCGCAGTAATCGCTAATGTCGACATGCGCCGGAAAAATCATGAACTGTATGATGTTAAGGCCAATCTGCAGAATATCCAGGTGGGGAAAATCATTCAGAATAAAGATATCGGAGCGGTTACGGCACAGATATCGGCAAAAGGAGAAAGCTTTGATTTCAAAAATGCCAATGCAGATCTCAAAGGGTATGTAAGTTCCGCCGTGTATAAAGGGTACCGCTACCGTGATATGAATCTTACCGGAAAAATTAACCACGGTGTGTACAACATCGTTTTAAACTCAAAAGATCCGAATGCCAATTTACAGTTAACGGCTTCCGGGGTTTACAACGAAAAAAATCCTACGGTAAAAGTAAACGGAGAGATCATTAAGTTAGACCTCAACAAGCTTGGGTTCTACGAAAAGCAGATGATCATTGCCGGAAAAATAGATGGTGATTTCACCAGCCTTGATCCTGATAACCTGAACGGATATCTGAATCTTCAGAATTTTGCATTTTCTGACACGAAAGAAGTCTATCCTATTCAGGAAGTGAATTTAAAAGCTACATCAACAAATGACTCTACTAAAATTGTTTTCAACTCGCAGATTGCTGATGTAGAATTAGCTGGAAAATATAAACTTACCCAGATTTTTGGATCCTTAACACAGACGATCAATCAATATTACCAGTTCCAAAAGCCTGGTAAAGCAGAAAAAATTGATCCGGGCCAGCATTTTACATTTAATGCAAAAATCAAAAATGATGATCTTATCAGAAAATTTGTACCGGACCTGAAAAGCTTTGAAACTATCAATCTGGCTGGAAATTATGATGCAGATTCTCAAAAAATTGAAATCGACGGACAAATTCCACAGCTTCTTTACGGTGAAAACTCGATTGAAAAAGGTTCTTTAAAAGTAACCAATGAAAATCAGGCTTTACAATACAGTCTTGATGTAGCTGCTTTAAAGAGTTCCAGTTTTGCACTTAATAAAGTAAATGTAAACGGGGATGTTGCCAACAATACGATTAATTATAACATCACGACAAAGGATGCTAAGGATGCCACCCAGTTCCTGATTGCAGGAAATGCGAAATCGATGAATGATATAACGGAAGTTTCGTTAAATCCCAATGGTTTAAAATTAAATTACAGCGACTGGACGGTTGCAGAAAATAATAAAATCCAGATCAGCAGTAAAGGAATTTTAGCAGATAATTTCAGACTATCCAATTCGGGAAGTGAAATTTCCCTGCAGTCGGAAAGTAATACACCCAACAGCCCTCTTAATATCTCGCTGAAAGATTTCAAAATAGAAACGATTACGGAGATTATTAAAAAAGATACGATCCTGGCAAGAGGAACGATCAATGGAACAGCTCAGCTTCGGGATTTTACCAAAAATATGACCTTCACCTCAGATTTAAATGTTTCTGATCTTATTGTCTATGGAAATCCTGTAGGAAATCTTGCGGTGAAAGTAAACAGCACTTCAACGAAACTTTTAAATGCTGATATTGCACTTTCAGGAAATGATAATGATGTGAAAATTTTAGGGGATTACAATACAGCCTCAAGCACATTTGACCTGAATATGGCAATCAACAAGCTTCAGATGAAGAGCGTTCAGGGATTCTCGATGAATGCCCTAACCAATACGGAAGGGTATCTGTCAGGAAATCTGAAGATCACTGGAACTACGGATAAACCGAATATTTTAGGAAAAGTAAAATTCAATGATGTAGGACTGGAAATAGCCAAAACAGGAAGCGACTTCAGAAAACTTAACGATGAAATAGATTTTACCAACCGCGGAATTGAGTTTGACAAATTCAAAGTGAATGATAAAGACGGAAACTCTCTGGTTGTAAACGGACAGGTTCTGACGCAGACGTATAGAGATTTCGCCTTCAACCTGGATGTGAATGCCAAAGACTTCCGCGTGGTCAACTCAGAAAAATCCAATGATGCCATGATGTATGGAATCCTCGCTATTGATGCCGGACTTCACATTCGTGGTAATTTAGATCTTCCTAAAGTAGATGGAAGACTGGCTGTTTCAGACGATACGGATTTCACTTTTGTGCTTCCACAATCTACACCATCGATGCAGGAAAGAGATGGGATTGTAGAATTTATCGACCAGGATCAGGTAGTGTTAAATAAAACAATTAAAACCGATTCTCTGAAAGCCGAAAGCCGCATCAAAGGAATGGATGTAAGTGTGAATATCGAAGTAAGCAAAGAAGCTAAAATGTCGATCGTCATTGATAAAGCCAACGGAGATTTTGTAAAACTTCAAGGTGATGCTGAACTTACGGGAGGTGTAGATCCATCCGGGAAAATCACTCTGGTTGGAGTGTATGAAGTAGAAAAGGGTTCTTATGAACTTTCTGTAAGTCTTTTAAAAAGAAAATTCGATATTCAAAAAGGAAGTACCATTACCTGGACGGGTGAACCTACGACTGCCATAATGGATATTACGGCGGTTTATAAAACTGATGTTGCTCCGATTGATTTGGTGGAACAGCAGATCAGTGGTATGTCGGCTTCTGATATGAATATGTACAAACAGAGAATTCCATTTAATACTCTGTTGAAAATGAAAGGTGAACTTTTAAAACCGATTATTACGTTTGATATTACTACTGATGATAAAAATAATGCTGTTGCTTCTTCAGTGGTAGAAACGGTAGACGCTAAACTGGCACAAATGAGGACTGAGGAAGCTGAAATGAATAAACAGGTTTTTGCCATCCTTCTGTTAGGTCGATTTGTTGGAGAAAATCCTTTCCAAAGTGGAGCCGGACTTTCTGCTGAAGCGATGGCCAGACAGAGTGTGAGTAAACTTCTTTCCCAGCAGCTTAATAATCTGGCGTCAGGACTTATTAAAGGGGTAGATTTAAACTTTGGGCTGGATTCTTCGGAAGATTATTCAAGTGGAGAAAAAAATACAAGAACTGACCTGAATGTAGACATCAGCAAAAAACTTCTTAATGACCGTCTGAAAGTGACGGTAGGAAGTAATTTCGGATTGGAAGGTGATGCCCGCCAAAATGAAAACACGACCAATATTGCAGGAAATGTAACCGTAGATTACAGTCTTTCCAAGGATGGAAGATATATGCTGAGAGCGTACCGGAAGGATGAATATCAGGTAGCGCTGCAAGGTCAGATTGTGGAAACGGGAGTTGGTTTTATCATTACACTGGATTATGATAAATTCCGTGAAATTTTCCAAAAATCAAAAAAAGACAGATCCAAAAAAGAAAATAAGAATAACCAAGTGGTAGAATTTAAATAATGAAAAGCAAATTCCATATCTATTGTAAATATATGTTTGCTTCCGCGCTGGCATCGACTGTCATTTCGTGCAGCAACACAAGATTTTTGAAAGAAGGTCAGATGCTGTACACGGGAGCTGAGGTCAAGATTGAAAACGACACCATTTCCAAAAAAGAAAAGAAAGAGCTTCAGGCAGCATTGGAGGAAAACTTAACGCCTAAACCTAATGCAACGATATTAGGTCTTCGTCCCAAATTATATTTTTACAATATCACTTCTGAACCTAAAAAAGATAAAGGTTTTAAATACTGGCTGAAATATAAACTGGGCGAGAAACCTGTACTGTTAGGTGATGTAGACCGTGAATTTAATAAGGATATCATTCAGAATTATTCTGAGAACAGAGGGTATTTTAATGCCCAGGCCACTTATGATACGATTTCTAAGAATAAAAAAGCGAAAGTAATTTATACGGTAAGACCCGGTGCTCAATATCTGATCAGTAATGTGAAATTTCAACAGGATTCTTCATTGGTGAATCAGGAAATTCAAAATTTAAAGAATAAAACACTGCTTAAAAGCGGAAAACCGTTTGACCTGGATGTTATTAAGGCAGAAAGAGAGCGCATTGACAATGGATTGAAAGAAAAAGGGTTTTATTACTTCCATTCTGACAATATCATTGTGCAGGCAGACAGTACCGTAAGTAAAAACCATAAAGTAGAACTGAATGTAAAGCTTAAGGATAATACCCCAGCTTTGGCAACGGAACAGTTTTCTATTGATAAAGTGATTGTTTTCCCTAATTATAATATTCAGGATGTAAAAAACGGAAAATACAAAATTCCGATGGATACGGATTCTCTCGCTCAATACGCTTATGATGATATTTATGTGATCGATCCGGAACATAAATTCAAACCAAAGATTTTTGACAGAGCCTTATATTTTAAAAAGGGAGATCTTTATAACCGCACGGATCATAATCTTTCTTTGAACCGGTTAATCAGTTTAGGGGTTTTCAAATTTGTAAAAAATGAATTCATTGTTTCTGATTCTTTGCAGCACAAATTCGATTCTTATTATTTACTGACTCCAAGACAGGTACAGTCTCTGCGTCTGGAAGCATTGGGAAGAACCAATTCTGCCAGCTATGCGGGAAGTGAGCTTAATTTAAACTGGACCCACCGGAATTTCTTCCGCGGTGCTGAGCAGTTTAAAGCAGCTGTCTTTGGTGCTTTCGATGTACAGATGGGCGGACAGTCTGATGCTAAAAATATGTACCGTGCGGGAGCTAATGTGCAGCTTTCCATTCCAAGAATTGTAGCTCCGTTCCGGTTCCATTCTTCCAGTGCTTTCGTTCCCAGAACGAATATCACGTTAGGTTATGAATTCCAGAACCGTACCCAGTATTATACGCTTAATAATTTTACAGCTTCGTTTGGGTATGTATGGAAAGAGAATGTAAGAAAAGAACATGATCTGAAAGTTATTGATATTACGCTGGTCTCCCCTGCCAATGTTACTGATCTATTCAGACAGGAAACGTTAGGCAATCCGGCTCAACAAAGAATAGTAGACAAGCAGCTGATTTTCGGGCCTACCTATAGCTATACCTACACCAATACCATGCAGCCAAGGACGAATACTTTTTATTATAAAGGTACCGTTGATCTGGCAGGAAACATTACCGGTTTAGCTACCGGAGCCAATGTAAAAAAGGATAAACAGAAAAATATATTCGGAGTTCCGTTCAGCCAGTACGCCAAAATTGAAAATGATGTCAGATTTTACCATAAATTCTCTGAAAAAACCAATTTCGCATCAAGGCTGATCGCTGGAGTTGCCTATCCTTATGGAAACTCAGATCAGATTCCTTTTTCCCGACAGTTTTTTGTGGGTGGAAGTAACAGTATCAGGGCATTCCGTGCGAGAACTTTAGGACCGGGAAGTTTTGATCCAAGAACATTGCCGCAAGGTTTTGGTTTTGATCAGGCCGGAGATATTAAACTGGAAATGAATGCCGAATACCGGGCTAATTTGTACAAATTTTTAAATGTCGCTGCTTTTGTCGATGCAGGAAATGTATGGTTAATCAATGATGTTGAAGGCAGAACAGGAGGAACTTTTTCCAAAGATTTTTTAAGTGAAGTCGCAGTGGGAGCCGGAGTTGGCCTAAGACTTGATTTCTCAATCTTAGTGTTAAGGCTGGACTTAGCCATGCCAGTGCGGGTTCCTTATTATGAAAAAGGCGACCGATGGACTTTTGACCGAATTAATTTTGGAGACCGCAGCTGGAGAAAAGATAATCTTGTTTTAAATATAGCCATCGGATATCCATTTTAATATGATAAAAAATATAAAATTTTTCTGGGACGTTTTAAAAGAAGCCTTTACAGAATGGAATGATTCTTCCGCATCCAGGGATTCGGCAAGTCTTGCATATTATGCCATTTTTTCCATTCCGGGGTTATTGATTATCATCATCTGGATTGCCGGAAATTTCTTCGGTGAAGAGGCAATCCGTGGAGAAATAAGCAATCAAATCAGTGGATTGATGGGAACTGATGTTGCCCAAAGCATTCAAAGCATGATTGCAGGTGCGCTGATCGACAAACAGAATATTTTTATGAAAATAGTGGGAATCGGTTCTTTAGTTTTTGGTTCCACTACTCTATTTTTTCAACTGCAGCATTCGTTGAATACCCTTTGGGATGTGGAAGCTGCTCCTAAAAAAGCGTTGGTTAAGTTTATTCTCGACAGAGCCAATTCACTAGGAATGATTCTTATCCTCGGATTTTTATTAATGATCACCATGATCTTATCTTCGATGATCAGTCTTTTTAACAACTGGATTACCAATTATTTTGGCCTCGAAACCTATATGCTTGTAGAATTAGTGAATTTCGGGATAGGCTTTGTACTGGTCATGCTTTTATTCGCATTGATGTTTAAAGTGCTTCCGGATGTACAGATCAACTGGAAACCTGTCTGGAAAGGAGCTTTATTAACGACTATTTTATTTACTTTAGGTAAGTTTTTACTGAGTCTTTATTTCAGTAATTTTAAACCTACTTCAGCATTTGGAACGGCCGGTACGGTGATTTTAATTATGATGTGGATTAATTATTCGTGTATGCTGGTATTCTTCGGAGCCGAATTTACCAAAGTATATTCCTACAAGAAAGGGTATAAAATTACTCCTTCCAAACATGCAAAATGGAGTGCTGCCAAATTATATGCGGATAGCCATAAGGATGAAAATCCGCAGGTTTAACTTAATTTGTTTTTAAACCACCCCGTCAAATCTTGGATTTGACACCCCTCCAAAAGAGGGGAATATGATTCTACAAATTAAAGTTAACTTACTTAAGGAGATTTTTGGGATTTATTTTCTTTGGCCACAGATTTACACAGATAATTATTAAATTATGTTACATTTAAATTCGCACAGATTATGTGGATTGAGCAGATTGTTTTTGTATGATAAATAAAAATATTTGATTTTTTTCTTTGACCACAGATTTCTCAGATTTACACAGATAATTATGTACTTCTAACTTAAATAAGCTTAGTTGCTCAAAAAAAATGGCTTTCGTGGTTAAAATAAAAAGTTCAAACAAGTTTGATACAAAAAGCCTCCTGAAATTCAGGAGGCTTTTTTCGGTGTTACCGATTGTTTTCTATCTTAACGTTATAATGATAAAGTTTGACATCTCTAAGTTTAAATGTCTTTCTATTACATTCTGTTGACCGTTTCTATTCCCAGAAGAGATAAGGATTTTTGGATTACTTTCCCTGTCACATCTGAAAGATTTAAAAGGAACTGTTTTTTATTTTCATCTTCCTGGATCAGGATTGGATTGCTTTGGTAGAATGAGTTATAAGATTTCACTACATCATACACATAATTCGCCACTAAAGCCGGACTTAATGATTCTGCTGCCTTTTCTACAATTGCTTTATAATTTGCCAACTGCATGATCAGTTCTTTTTCTGATTGATTCACAGCTACTTCAGAAATATCTTTATATACATAGTTTGCTTTTGTCTTTAAAGATTGGATACGCGCATAAGTATACTGAATGAACGGGCCTGTATTTCCATTAAATTCAATACTTTCTGAAGGATTGAACAACATCTTTTTCTTAGGATCTACTTTAAGCATAAAATACTTCAACGCTCCCATTCCAATGGTTTCGTAAGACGCTTTTTTATCTTCCTCGCTAAGGTTTTCCAGTTTTCCGTTTTCTATTGCTTTTTGTGCAGCGGTGTCGTGCATTTCCTGCATCAGTTCATCTGCGTCTACTACGGTTCCTTCACGGGATTTCATTTTACCGTTCGGAAGTTCTACCATTCCATAAGAAAGGTGGAACAACTGATCTGCCCATGCATATCCTAATTTTTTCAATATCTTAAACAATACCTGAAAATGGTAATCCTGCTCGTTTCCTACGGTATAGATCAGCTTCTGAATATCATTATCTTTGAATCTTTCCACCGCAGTTCCAAGATCCTGCGTCATATATACAGAGGTTCCGTCTGAACGCAACAATAGTTTTTGATCTAATCCTTCGTCGGTAAGATCACACCATACGGAACCGTCTTCTTTCTGGTATAAAACTCCTTTATCAAGGCCTGTCTGAATAAGATCTTTTCCTAAAATATAGGTACTGCTTTCATGCTGAATTTTGTCAAAATCAACTCCCAATCTTGTATAGGTTTCATTAAAACCTTTGTACACCCATGAATTCATTTCATTCCAAAGTGCTCTTACTTTTTCATCTCCATTTTCCCAGTCCAACAACATTTTTTGAGCTTCCTTCATCGATGGAGCTTCTTTTTTAGCCTGATCTTCAGTCATTCCCTGTGCAACAAGTTCAGCAATTTCTTTTTTATATTCCTGGTCAAATTTCACATAATAATTCCCTACAAATTTATCTCCTTTCTCACCTGTTGTCTCAGGAGTTTCTCCATGTCCGAACTTTTCCCAAGCCAGCATCGACTTGCAGATATGAATACCTCTATCGTTGATGATCTGAGTTTTAATGACATTATATCCTGCTTCTTTTAAGATCTGAGCTACAGAAAATCCTAATAAATTGTTTCTTACATGTCCTAAGTGCAGCGGCTTATTAGTATTTGGAGAAGAATATTCTACCATTACCGTCGCGTTTTTCTTTTCTATGGTTGAAAAGTTTTCGCTCACCGATCTGAAATTATCTATAAAAAACTGATTTTTAACTTTTACGTTAAGGAAACCTTTTACAACATTAAAACTTTCCAATACATCGGTCTGCTCTGTTAAAGCTTCTCCCAGCTCAACACCGATACTTTCAGGGTTTTTCTTCAGCTGTTTTACCAATGGAAAGGTTACGATGGTAAAATCGCCCTCATATTCAGTTTTATTTTCCTGAATTTCCAGTTTAATATCTTTTAACTGATATACATTTAAAATAACTTCCGAAAGTTTTTCTTCTATTATATCTTTAATATTCATGTCTACTATTTATTTTTTCATGGCCATGTAAAACAGCCTAAATGATCATCGTTTTGAGAATGAAATCTTCCCAAACTATTTCATTTCCCTTTTTTAAAATACAAATTTAGTGAAATAAAAAAGACAACCCTATACAACGAGATAATGGACTTTCAAATATTTACTAATATTAGTTTTTTTGAAAAGTAAAAAGGCTTTATATTTTTATGTATATTTATTAAACCAAACATAACTTACTATGAAAAATTTAAAGAAAATTTCTAAAGCAGAACTTAAAGAAATTAACGGCGGTAATGCTCCTTGTTGTGAACCATGGGGAACCTGTCCTGCCGGTTACAAACAATGTAGAGCATGGGGTGCATGCCTTCGGGAAGAAACAGTATGTAATCCCTAAAAATCATAAAGAGGCCGCCTCACAACTCGTGAAAGCGGCCTCTTTTATATTGTACTCATCCTAAAGTTTAAAAATGATTTCAATAGTGGATTCGCCTTTAGAAAAATCATTATTCATTTAAGACAAACATTAAAAAAAGAGACTGTATATTTTATACAGTCTCTTTTTTATCATAATGATTATTTTTTTAGAATTATCCTTTTCTAAAAACTAAGATTGCTTCATCATTTCCCGGCACATTATCCAAATTCTGAGAATTATCATGAATTCTGAGTTCAGTAGCGGAATAGGATTCTACATTTTTTATCATGGTTTTCTGAGTGTCTGATTCTGTATACGTAATAGTAAGAGTGTTGTATAATTTATCATAGGTCCATTTACCTACAAAAGAATCGAATTTATTGCAGCCTCCTGAAGTAGATACATCATACCTTTCGTATACTCCGGATAAATCAGGATTAATCTGTATCAGTCCTTGTTGCTGACAATCCCCAACCATTATAGTTTTTCCTCTGAATTCATACTTATACGGCTTCCAGCTTCCGTCCATGCTTATGTTCTCTTCAACCACATTGTTATCATCATTACTGGAACAAGAAACAATACCCGCCAATAGAAGAATTCCTATAAAAAATCTCATATAAAAAAGTTTTAAACCTCAACAAAAAATTTTGTTGAGGTTATTATTTAGTTTAAAATTTATCCCAAAATAATTTTGTTGATACTTTATCACCTCCAATTTTTGCAGCTGCTGCATTTACATTAGCTGCATTCAAAAGGTATTCCTGATCAGAGTAACGCATTCTGATAGGAACAGCTTCTACTCTTGAATTTGATGGATTTACAAATACCGGGAAGTCTAATCTTCTGGCAAAATTCCATGCCTGGAATCCTTTATTGAACATGGCAATCCAAGCCTGCTCTCCAATTGATTTTTTCCAGTTCACAGCATCATAAGGGTTAGCTGTAATAAATGCAGTAGCATCAGCATCAGCTACTCCATACTCAGTCATAGAAGCTTTAATTGCTAATGGATATAAAGTAGCGGCAGTACCTCCTACACTAAATCCTCTTGCAGCAGCCTCCGTTCTCAAAAACATAATTTCTGAGTAATCCAATAAAAAGCCTTGTGCATTTTCTCCCGAAATAGCATTGGTAAAGTGAGAATACTGGCCAAATACATTTTGTTTTGCATATTTACCTCCAATATAAGCTCCCCCAACAGTAGTAAACCAAACTGCTCTTCTTGGATCACTTTTACCATTCATAAAGTTAACTAAAACATCAGAAGGTAAAAAGTCATTTCTACCGGATTGGATCACATCCTGGTAAACCGGGTTGGATAATAATCCTGAAGGAAACGTTTGTAGTCCGAAATTATCTGCCTTTTCAGTAAATAATCCAGCTGCGAATGCTGCTTCTGCATGTGTTTTAGCAAGAGCAGGTTCTACATCAGCCAATGTAACGGCTAATCTAAACTTCAAAGAGTTACCCATTTTTTTCCACTTATTCATGTCTCCTTTATAGATCATGTCATTAGAATATCCTGTTTCAGAAGTATTAATCATTGCAAGCGCAGTATTAATTCTGTTGATAAGGTCTAAATAGATCGTTTTAGCATCGTCATAAGGGATTTCTGAATTTCCAGGATTTTCAGCCGTTGCCTTCAATGCCCCGAAATAAGGAATATCTCCATAAGTATCCACAAGATTAGCCCATGCATATGCATTGACCAATTCGATCATGGCTATATTATTATTTTTTTGAGTAGCACTTACCCCTTCTGAATCAAGAAACTTTCTTGCATCTCTTAATGCTGACAAAACTCCAGGAGAGTTAATGGTTGCAGAAGAAGATGCCATCATACGGTTGTAGTGGTTTCTTGGAATAGGTCTTGACACCATATCATATCTTGATTCATCGATATAGGTTGTTTCCGACCATTGTTGAGTGAAAAATCTGGTGATATTACGGTTAACATTTACATTCAATACCTGATCAAGCAAAACCTGTTCAGCACTGGCGAAAAGTACACCGGAAGGAACTTCTGTTGGGTGTTTTGGATCTTCATTAAGAGAAGTACTGTCTCTCTCACACGAGTTTAAAGCTAGTGTTAATGATGCAAAACCTATAATTAAAAATATTTTTTTCATTTTTTTAGAATTTTAAAGTTATATCGATCCCTATGTCACGAGTGGTAGGTAAAACCCCAATTGACTGACCTTTAGCAGCTAATCCATTACCAGTTCCGGCTTCCGGATCTGCATAAGGTAAGTTTTTGTGGATGATCCATAAGTTTCTTCCCACAATTGAAATTTTAGCATCCTGAATAGAAGTATTAGCTAACACTGATTTTGGCAGACTGTATCCGATACTTGCTTCTCTTAATTTCACATATGAAGCATCATAAACGAATCTTTTGTTCGGCATAACTCCGTATCCATCCACACTACCGGCAGATGTTGGATCACCCGCAACAGTAGTATTTACATTTCCGTTAGGATTTACTCCCGGATTTACTATGCCGCTTTCTCTATAATCTGCAGTTTCTGCATATAGTCCCGTTGCTGTTCCATATGCCATATCGGGAGAATACACATCTCCTCCTTTCTTCACATCAATAAGGAAACTTACCGAGAATTCTTTATAACGGAAAGTATTTCTTACCCCTCCTACCCAGTCAGGAGTGATATTTCCTATCACTTGATTGTTATTTCTCAGATAATTTCCTGAAACCGGATCAACTATTTTCTGTCCGTTGGCATCATACTGATAATCTGATCCTACTAAAGCCCCAAAAGATTCTCCTACACGTGCGTTAAGAGATACTCCATTCTGATAGGTTGCCATTAGGTAATTTTGAGAATTTCCATTTAATTTAATTACTTCATTCTCATTCTTAGACCAGTTTACATTGATATCCCATCTAAAATCATTTGTTTTTAATGGAGTACCATTTAATTGTACTTCTATCCCTTTATTATTAATCTGCCCTGCATTCACTAAAAATGTTCTATATCCTGTAGCAGAAGATACCGGTAAATTAATAATTTGGTTTAAGGTTCTTGTTTTATAGATGGCAACATCAAATCCTAGTCTGTTTTTGAAGAACTGAGCTTCCATACCGAATTCTACTTCCTTAGATCTTTGAGGTTTTAAATCCGGGTTAGCAAGGAAATAAGGTTGATCAAACAATCCTTCTCCTCTTGCTTTGAATGTATTTTGTAGTCTGTAGTTTGAGGTAGAAGAACCTACTTCAGCATAGTTTCCTCTTATTTTCCAGAAGCTTAGCCAGTCCTGCTTTACGAATTCTGATAAAATAACCGCTCCCGTAATAGATGGGTAAGAATAGCTGTTATTATCTTTAGGTAAATTAGAAGACTGATCCATACGGAAGGTTCCATCTACAAATAAGAAATTTTTATAGGCAAAAGATGCCGTTGCATAAGCACTTGATGTCAGAAACTTCTGATAAGTCTCATCAGGAGGAAGGATACTTCTTACTGAGTTAGAAATAGCAAATAAACCTGGCTTGGAAAGTCCTCCTTCTGTACTTGCATATAAATTATCAACTAAATTTCTTCTCACGTTACCCCCAACAATACCACTGATATTAAAATCCGGAGTAACATCAAATTTATAATTCGCAAATAAATCGAAGTTGATCTCGGTATTTTTCACATTCGTTCTGGCATATCCGGAACTTGTATTCAACTGAGAAGCTCCAAATAACTGAGGAATCGAACCGTTCATTAATCTTTCTTCTACCACCATTTGAAGATCGTCATAGGATAGTTTACCGGTAAGTCCAAAATTCTTAGAAACATCATACTTTAACTGAGCATAACTGAACACTCTGGTTCTGTTATCAGTCTGATAGTTCTGATATCTTTGGAAATAAGGATTATTCCAGTATTGAGGTGTTCCATCTTCAGATGAAGATCTGTTCCATGAAAAGTTACCAAATCCATTGTTAACATAGGCATTTCTCAATGATGCAACATCTACATTGGTCTGCCACCACTGTCTGAACCCAGAAATAATGTTATCAGAATACCCTGTTTCATTTCGCCCTTTAGTATCCTGTAATGTTAAAGTCGTGAAAACTGAAGCATGCAGTTTATCTGTAAAGTCGTGGTTAAACTTGGCTGATATTGTATTTTTTCTTAATTCCGAATTAGGCATCAGACCATTGGAAAGCATATTGGAATACGATAAGGAAAGGTTTGAAGTTTTATTTCCTTTTTCAATAGTAATGGTATTCACATAAGTAATAGGCGTCTCAAAAAACTTGATAGGACCATTTTTAGCTGCTACCCAAGGTGTTGCTTTTCCATAGTTAGGAGAAGAAGGATCATAAGAATCCCATTGGTATACTAATTGATTAGGATTAAATGCAGGTCCATAAGATGCATCGTCCGCAAAATTGGCATAATTGTATCCTCCAGGGCCTGGATCTTCATTCCAGGACTCGCCACCATATCCTGCACCGTATTTTGTCTGATATTTAGGGAAAGTTGATTTATCTATAAACCCGGCTGTGATCCCGGAGCTTAGAGTTACTCCCCAGCTGCCATCATCTTTTCCACGGCCACTTTTGGTAACGATCAAAATAACTCCATCGCTACCTCTTTCTCCATATAGTGCAGAAGCTGCTGCACCTTTTAATACGTTAACAGACTCAATGTCTTCCTGGTTGATATCAGAAAGAAAGTTTCCATAATCAAAAATTGATCCTGTAACGCTATTATTATTAACAGGAGATCCATCTATTACAATAAGAGGAGATCCTCCGGATAGAGACTTATACCCTCTTATCAAAAGATTGGCAGATCCTCCAAAGTTGTTGTTTGTATTAACCTGTAAACCTGCTACTTTACCAGAAAGAAGTGAAGCCACATTTCCTGTATTTGTCGTTCCCCCTACTAATGCCTCTGCTTTTACCTCTTCAGAAGCATATCCAAGAGATTTTTTCTCTCTCTTGATCCCGAGGGCGGTAACGACTACCCCCTCAATTTCTTTAGTGTCTATAGTATCATTTTTCTTCTGTTGAGCTTGAGCAATAGCGACAGACGAAGACAATACTAAAACCAGAACACCTGCTGTTAGTTTCTTCATATCAAATTTAATTTTGTAGTGATACAAATTTGTAAAACTTTATTAACAACACAAAACAAAATGCAAAAAAAATATGAATTATTCAATAAAATGCAATATAAACAAAAATAAAATTATTAAATTAAGTTAAAAAATAGTTTTTTAACAAATATAATATATTTAAATATCACTTTTGTTTGAAATATAATAACGATAATTATTATTGATAGTATCTATAAATTATGATGAAAAATAACTCACTAATGACTGATTTTCAATACAGTGCATTTATAAAAAGCAAAGAAGCAAAAACATACCACACAAAAGAACAATGCAATGCATATATTTTTTTATCAACAAAAAACACTCAAAGGCTCTATCAAACAGAAAAAAGCGACAAACATTAGAAAACTTTGGAATTTTACCTTTCATTTTAATTGGGAATTGATATGATTTCACTAAAGTTTATGATAATGCATCCTCCAATACATTTTATTTTTTTTAATTTTATCCCTTAATATTTTAGAGAGAAAAAATTGGAATGGATTTGATAAAAAACTGGTCAAATGCTTATATCGAAGCAGGATGTGATGAAGTGGGAAGAGGATGTCTGAGTGGCCCTGTAGTTGCTGCTGCAGTTATTTTAGATGATAGTTTTAAACAAAACTTGGTGGATGATTCCAAAAAGCTGACATTCAAAACAAGAATGGAACTTGACAGCTACATCAAAGATAATGTTAAGAATTATGCCATCGCAGAACTTCCCCCTTCATTCATTGATGAGCATAATATACTGAATGCGAGCATTCATGCCATGCACCGTGCATTGGATCAATTAACCATACGACCGGAACTTATTCTTGTAGACGGAAATAAATTTCATCCTTATAATTTCATTCCTCATCAATGCATCATTAAGGGCGATTCAAAAGTACTGTCTATTGCTGCGGCTTCTATTCTGGCAAAAAATTACAGAGACCGACTTATGATCGAGCTTCATGAGGAGCATCCGGAATATGGGTGGAATACCAACTTCGGTTATGCAACAAAGAAACATCAGGAAGCTCTTATAAAGAATGGTCCAACCATTCACCACCGACAGTCTTTCAGATTAAAGTATGATTAATAACTCATTACAGGTATACGCATAAAAAAAAGAGAAGCACTAATTAATGCTTCTCTTTTTTTTATTATAAGTAAGTTATTTCTTTTTACCTTTTTGCTGCTCAACAGTTTTTTGCTGGTCCTGAGCTTTCTCCATCATTTCTCTCATTTTCTTCTGGAACTTGCCTTCTGTTTTAGGCTTTTCTTTATTCGCCTGAATCTGTGCATGAATTTTCTTTTCATCTAAAATCCAGTATTTGATTACAAGGATAATTAAGATGTTAATGGCATTGGATATAAAGTAATACCAAGAAAGACCCGATGCTGAAGTATTCAGGAAGAACAGGAATGTAACCGGGAAGATATACATCAACACTTTCATGTTAGGCATACCCTCTTGCTGAGGCTGCTGAATATTTCCTGAAGTCATGATCGTATAAATCAAGATTACTACAGTACATGCTAATGCAAATACACTTAAGTGATCTCCTAAGAATGGAACTTTAAATGGAAGTTTTATCAAGTCATCATAAGCGGTAAGATCTTTTGCAAACCAGAATCCTTTTCCTCTCAGATCAATAAAGTTCGGGAAGAATCGGAATAACGCATAGAAAATAGGAATCTGTACCAGCGCCGGCAGACATCCCGCCATCTGATTCACTCCTGCCTTTCGATAGATTTCCATCGTCGCTTGTTGCTTTTTCATTGGATCTGCATCCTTAAATTTAGCATTTGCTTCATCAATCTCCGGACGGATTACTTTCATCATGGCACTCAATTTATGCTGCTTATACATAATTGGTGATAGAATCAACTTTACAATAATGGTCAGTAAGAAAATTACCCAACCTGCTGTAAGTCCCCAAGAAGCAATAAAGTTATACATTGGCATGAAGAACCCACGGTTCATCCAACCAATCAGTGACCAACCTAATGGTAAGATCTCATCAAAGTTTTTATCATAAGATTTCAACAGAGGTAAATCAAGCGGCATAAAATACCAGGTAAAGTCCTGATTAAGCTCGCTACCTGTCATCTGAACAAATCCTTCATAGTTGAATTTCTTCAAATATTCTCCTTCTTCAATAGACTCCTGATTTCCTTTACTGTGTGTAAATCCGCTCTTAGCTTCAATTACTGAAGTGAAGAACTGTTGTTTTACACCGATCCAGTTAAGGGTTTCTTTTTCTTCCTCCATCGTCGTTCTTCCATCATAATCATATGATTTATAATTATTGAACGCATAAGAGAATTCTGAATGCGACTGCTCCTGAGCACGTCCTTTTTCAAGATTTCTTACATTATAATCCCAGATAAAATCTGCTTTGGTATCAGAAGTTACAGCTGCAAGACCTTGCGTTCTTACTTTAAAATCCAGGGTATATTTAGGAAGTAATGTATAGATGAACTGAATAACCGCTCCGTTATAGTTAGCCGTAAGCGTTACTACATTTCCTTTAACAAGCGGAGAGAAAACAAGGTCTTTGGTATTAATTACTTTCCCTGTTTTATCTTTAAACTGGAACCCGTAATTTGAGTTCTTTTTATTAATAAGATAAAGCGGAAGATCTGCTCTATCCGATGTATGATCGTATGCTTTGTATTTAGACAGCTCTACTTTAGAAACCTGCCCTCCCAAGCTGGAAAATTCCAACTTCAATTCATTGTTTGCTAAAGCAGCCGTCTGAATTTCATTAGGAGTTACATTTGGATTGATATTGCTTGCCTGAGTTTGTTTTACAGCATTTTTAACTTGTTCAGTCTTTTGTTGCTGAGCTTTTACCTCTTCCTCTTTCGATTGTTTGTTTTGGAAATAAAACATAAAACCGAAGAGTACCAAACATAAAACCGCAAAACTAATCATTTGACTTTTATCGAGTCCGTTGTTCTGTTGCATTTTATTGTAATTAAATTTTTTACCTATTTATCTGTAGAGCAATGTTCTGTACTATATAGAACATTGTTCATAATTCGAGTCGACAAAAATACTGTTTTTTTATCAAAACTCTATCCTATAATATATTACTATATAATAAACTCAAGCTGATAATAATCAACTTGAGTTTACTATATGACGTTTGTAATTAAAGAATTACCTTATTTCTTCTCACAAGCCTTAATAAAAGCTTTGAATAATGGATGCGGTGTTGCTACCGTACTCTTGTATTCCGGGTGATACTGAACCCCAACATAGAACGGATGATCCGGCATTTCAAGTGCTTCAACCAATCCTGTTTCAGGATTGGTACCTGTAGCCAGGAAACCGTTTTTCTCAAATTCCTGAAGATACTCACTGTTGAATTCATAACGGTGACGGTGTCTTTCGGAAATATTTTTAGTTCCGTAGATTTCAGATAGTTTAGAACCGTTTTTCAACGCACATTTCCATGCTCCCAAACGCATTGTACCTCCTTTATCTACAATATTCTTCTGCTCTTCCATGATGGAAATTACAGGATCCGGTGTAGAGGTATCAAATTCCATTGAGTTTGCTTTGTTATGTCCCAGAACATTTCTTGCAAATTCAACAGTCATGATCTGCATTCCTAAACAAATCCCCAACATCGGAACTTTATTTTCTCTTGCGTATTGAGCTGTAAGTACTTTTCCTTCAATTCCTCGGTCTCCAAAACCTGGAGCCACAAGAATTCCGTCAACACCATTCAAGGTTTCATTGATATTCTCAGCGGTAATATCTCCACTGTATACCCATCTTACTTTCACTTCAGTTTCCTGGCTTGCTCCTGCATGTTTGAAGGCTTCAGCAATAGAAATATAAGAATCCTGCAGGGAAATATATTTTCCTACTAATGCAATTTCTACGGTTCTCTTTGGATTTTTGAATTTCTTAAGGAAAACTTTCCAGTCTTTAAGATCTGCTTCTTTATCACTTTTAAGATCTAATTCTTTCAGAACTACATCATCAAAGTTTTGTTTTTGAAGGTAAATAGGAACTTCATAGATCGTTTCCAAATCTTTACACTCAATAACATTATCTAAAGGTACGTTACAGAATTGAGCCAATTTTGCTCTCTGATCTTTTGGAATGGTATGTTCTGTTCTGCATACTAACACATCTGCCATAATCCCGCTTTCCATCAATTGACGAACGGAATGCTGTGATGGTTTTGTTTTCAATTCTCCACTTGATGCCAGATAAGGCAATAAAGTAAGGTGAATAACCATTGTATTTTTCTCACCCAGTTCCCATTTCAACTGGCGAACCGTTTCAATGTAAGGCAAAGATTCAATGTCTCCTACCGTTCCTCCGATCTCAGTAATAATGATATCGTAGTTCTGCTTGGAAAGCATTTTAATTCTGCGCTTAATTTCGTTGGTGATATGAGGAATTACCTGAACTGTTTTTCCTAAGAAATCTCCTTTTCTTTCTTTTTCAATGACAGTTTGGTAGATTTTTCCTGTGGTAACGTTATTGTTTTGAGAAGTTGGGGCGTCCAAATAACGCTCGTAGTGTCCTAAATCCAGATCCGTCTCTGCACCATCTTCGGTTACATAGCACTCTCCGTGCTCATAAGGGTTTAATGTTCCTGGGTCGATATTGATGTAAGGATCTAATTTTTGGATCGTTACATTAAAGCCGCGTGATTTTAGTAGAAGTCCCAGAGAAGCAGAAACGATTCCCTTTCCCAAAGATGAAGTTACACCTCCTGTCACAAAGATGTACTTTGTATTCTTTTTACTCATTAGATTAGGTTTGTGCAAAGTTATGGGAAAAAGAAATACAAAGCAATTTTGTAGCACTTTTAAATCTTAATTTAACTTTGATTCGTGATTGGGTAATTAAAAAAGAACTTTAGATTTGATGAAAATTTTTATCTACATTTGATTTCACCAAAAACTCAAAAATCCAATAAACACAATGATTTCGGTATATCAATTAAAACCAAAATTCCAGCAGCTGCTGACTCCTGTTTTGTTATTTTTACACAAACATGGGATTACCGCTAATCAGATTACCGTAAGTTCTATTCTGCTTTCTGTGCTTATTGGGATTTTATTCTGGAACGCCGATATTTCAAAATGGTTTTTTCTGAGCCTGCCGATAGGACTTCTCATCAGGATGGCACTGAACGCCCTGGACGGAATGATGGCAAGAAAATTTAACCAAACCAGCAAACTGGGTGAAGTGTTGAATGAAATCGGAGATATCGTTTCTGATGTGATTATATTTTTTCCGCTTATTAAATTTCAGCCAGAGAATTTATATGTAATTGTTGTATTCATTATAATGAGCATCATCAACGAATTTGCCGGACTTATGGGAAAAGTGATTGGAAAAGAACGCCGGTATGAAGGACCGATGGGAAAAAGCGACCGCGCTCTGATCCTTGGAATGTATGGACTAGCCCTATTTTTCGGAGCAAATATTGCTGATTATTCCCAATATATTTTCGGGCTGATCATTCTCCTTCTTTTCATCAGTACCTACGTACGACTTAAGAAATCTCTGAATGAAGCCTGAAAGTCCAACCCCTGAAAATAAATTTGCAGATGTTCCGCTGAGGGTAAAAACCTGGGGATATATCATTATTGCTTTTTCTCTGGCTATTTCTCATCCTTTGGCCATGAAAGTCTTTGTGTCATGGATTAGTTTTCAATGTTTTTTTGAGTTTCTAAGATTGTTTAAGGTTAAAACAAACCTGGTTTTCCTTTCCCTTGTGGTTGGAGTTTCACAATTTTTTCTGCTGTATTTCATGAAAGACGAAGATTATTTTATTTACAGTGCTGTCCTGGCGGCTATCTTTTTATTGTATTTTCTCATTCTAAAAGCATCCTTTCAACAACTTTCGGGGATAGGTATTGCCTTGATGGTCTGTTTATTTTCTTTTCCGCATTTAGCTTTCATCAGAGATCATGATTCAGGAATATACTCCATCATTTTTGTAGTGGTGGTCACTGAATTAAATGATGTTTTTCAATATCTGATGGGTAAATTTTTCGGAAAACATAAAATTGTTCCTAGAATAAGTCCCAATAAAACATTAGAGGGATTTCTCGGCGGTGTATTTCTTACCATAATCTTAAGTAATATTTTAGGTTACTTTTTATTACCTTTCAATATCCTTATCAATACCCTTATTGGATTGTTGTTAGGTGTTTCCGGATTTTTCGGCGATGTATTTATGTCGTATTTAAAAAGAAAAGCAACAGTCAAAGATACCGGCGATCTTCTTCCGGGACATGGTGGTTTGTTAGACAGAATGGACAGTTTAATTTTTAATGCTCCCTTATTTTTCTGGATTCTCACCTTCCTTTTAAAGAGATAAAAAAGTAATGAATAGTATTTAATGCTAGATTACGATCCGAAATATAATTTCCAGCATGTATATAATGAATGAAAAATTGAACAGAGCACTTATTTTTTCAGGCGGCGGAACCCGGCTTATGATCTATCTCGGAATATTCGCAGCCCTGGAAGAATCCGGAATGAAACCTGAAGTCCTGATTGCTTCCTGCGGCGGTGCATTTGCGGCCACAGTGATCAATGCTTTTCCCGATACCCTTTCAAGAAAAGATTATTTAACATCAGAAGAATATTATCGGTTTGTTTCCCAAACCACACTGACAAAACATCGGAAATTATATGAAATAGGACTTTTTTCATTAAAAAAATTAATAAACAACAAAAATGCGCCTTACATCGAAGATGTTTTCACGCGGTATCTGGTTGAAATGAATCAGAACTTGGCTGAAGACTTCCCTTCTTTGCAACATACTCAGCTTTCTCAGGAAATCCCTACTGTTATTATAGGTTCAGAGCTTCTTTTTAGTCCTGCAGAAACCTATCAGAAACGAAATGATAAAAAATTATATCAAAAAATAATTTTCACCGATCCTCAAACCGCTAAGAGAATACGTCCGGAAAAGGTGATGATCCATTCTGAAAATTTACAAAAAAGCGCCATAGAAATTATCCCAAAACTCAAAACAGATGTTTCTATGCTGGAGGCCACAAGAATCTCTATTTCCGATATGTTTTATGTAGCTCCTGCCCTACTTCACGGAACTTATTTTGCCGGCGGTGCTGTTGATCTGATTCCTGTGGAACTGGCAAGGCATCTTGCAGATCAGGTTATCATTGAAAAAAAACAATCCTATAGTCCTGTTGAAGAAGCTTTCGTACAAGCTGTTTTAGGATATAGCGGTAATAAAAGACTGGAAGAAATTGAACAACAGGCTCCGGACTTACAGATTGACACGATGAATATCAAACAAGTATTGAAAGGACATTATATTAAAAAAAGTATTGACTGGAAAAAATTTGAGATCGCACTTTCTTTTCCTAAAAGCTACAAACAATTTGTGGAAGATCAGGAAAAACAATGGCAGTATGGTTTTGATCAGACGATGAAAGGAATTAACGGAAGTAATCCTATTTTCTCCCGTTAAAAACATGTCAGCAATTATCCTTATTTTCACTAATAAAATTTATTTTTACCTTAATTTGAAAAACACAACCTTCTCATGAATGTTTTTATCGCAGGCGGAACTTCGGGAATCGGCTACTCTCTTGCTGAACATTATCTTTCAAAAGGATATCGTGTAGGTATTTGCGGAAGAGACCTGAATAAAATATCTGGCAATAATTTCGCGGATTTAAAAGCATTTAAGGCAGATGTCTGTCAGATAGATGATCTATTATATGCTGTACAGTCTTTTCTCCCGGAGAATGAGGATTTAGATATTTTCATCAACTGCACAGGAAGTTATGCAGAAGATGTGGCCGGACAAATCTCTTATGAGGAAGCAGAGGAAATGTTGAGCACCAATATTCTCGGTACTGTTCATTGTTTTGAAGTAGCAAGAAGGGTAATGAAAGGACAGCGTACAGGCAGGATTGCCGTTATTGCTTCTGTTTCCGGGATTTTGGATTATGAAAACTCGAGCCTGTATACCAAAACAAAACGTTCGGTCATCCAAATGGCAGACGCGTATCACCGGGGACTGAAACCTTTTGGGATCTCCGTAACTACCATTGCACCGGGATATGTAGATACGGCAAAGCTCAGAGACCTCAACAATAATGATCTCAGTAAAAAGCCGTTTCTCATTGATGTTAAAACAGCAACTAATCTTATTGCTGATGCCATTGAAAAACAAAAAAAACTTATCATTTTTCCTTCAAAAATGAAATGGATGATGAAATCTTTGGCTGTACTTCCCTCCTCCTTATTAAACCTAATCATGTTCAGGAAAGCGAAATGGATGAAAAACGAATAAAAAGTAAAGATAAATTGTATGCGCTGCTGATTTGCGCAGTGGCATTTACCATCATCTATAATACTGCGGCATGGTATATTTCCACATTGGAAAATATATCTTCATTTGTCTTTAGTTTTGAAAAATACATTCCTTTTGTTCCCTGGACCATCATCCCTTACCTGAGCAGCGGAACCCTTTTCTGTCTGGTATTTTTATTGTGTTATGACAAAAAACAACTTAAGCTGTTAACCCAAAGAATGCTTTTTGTTACCGTCATTGCTGGAATATGTTTTGTCTTATTCCCTTTGAGATTTTCTCTGCAGAAGCCTGATATAGGAAATGCAATTTTCGGATATTCTTTTCAGGTCCTGAAAACTCTTGATTCTCCTTTTAATCAATCCCCGTCTTTACATATTGCTTATGCTTTTATTTTCTGGACTATTTTCAGGAATTTCAATCAAAAATTGAGACTATTTTCAATGATCTGGCTCATTGCATTGGGCATTTCTACCTTAACGACTTACCAACATCATTTCATTGATATCATCACAGGAATCATTCTTGCCCACATCAGTTTTATTGTGTTTCCTGATCAGAAAAACAACTTCAGATACCGAAATTTTCAGGTAGCTAATTTCTATTTTTTATCCGGGTGGATTATTTTTTCAATTTCATTATTCCTTAATCAATTCTTCGGAAGAGTATGGCTACTTCTGTTGTGGCCGGCTTTGGTCATGCTTTTGACAGGATATCATTATCAGAAAAACGCCGTTCATTTTTTAAAAGATAAAAATGGAAATATTCCTGTATGGAAAAAGATTTTCTATGCTCCTTACCAGTTAATCTATTACATATGTTGGAAATGGTTGAGGAAAAATAAAGCACCGATAGAAATCATGCAAAAAATTTATATTTCCTCAAGACTGTCTACTGCAGATGTACAACAGATAGAGATTAATGAAAATACTTTTGTGTATGATTTATCTGCCGAACTGGAAGAGACTTCCTTAATAAAAGAGAGATCAAAATACTATTCTGTACCGTTTTTAGATATCGGGACATTTGATGTAGAGGAAACGAAAAAATTAGTTCATCAAATTACGGAAAATTACCAACAGCTTCCTGGCAATGGGAAAATACTCATCCATTGTACAATGGGCTTTACCAGAAGCAGCAGCATGGGTACGCTGGTAATTAAAAATATTCTATCTTTACCCTTAGACCAAACAATAACCCACATGAAATCTGTCAATAAGAATGCGATTATCCATTCTTATGCAGAGGATTTTTTGAAATATTTTACTTATTATGAACAGCGGAATTTTTAAAAGTTTTGATGAAAGCGAGATCTTTTACAGAGAATGGAATTACCAGCCTCAGCAAAAAAGCATCATTATGATCCACCGTGGACATGAGCATTCTGAAAGGCTTAACGATATAGCCCAGTCGCCACAATTTTCCAACTACAATATTTTCGCATTCGATCTGCGCGGACATGGACATACGAAAACAGAAACGTCTTCTGTTTTTATGGATTACGTTCGTGATATGGATTCATTTGCCCACTTTTTACAGTCAAAATATGAGGTAAAAATTTCTGATATTTTCGTGGTAGCCAACAGTATCGGAGGAGTTATCGCTTCGGCATGGGCTCATGATTTTGCACCAAGAATTGCAGGAATGGCGCTTCTTGCACCCGCTTTTAAGATCAACCTCATCGTTCCTTTAGCCAATGAAATGATCACTTTAGGAACCAAACTGAAAAAAGGACTGATTATTAAAAGCTACGTAAAATCCACGATGCTTACGCATGATCCTGAGCAGCAGAAAGCCTATGATACCGATCCGCTGATCACCAGATCCATCGATGCAGAATTATTAATTGACCTTGCAAAAGCAGGAAAGCGTCTGGTAGAAGATGCCGAGGCGATTGGTATTCCTACACTTATTTTATCTGCGGAAAAAGATCAGGTAGTTTTCAATAAAGAACAGAAAAATTTCCATTATAAAATAGATACTGATCTGAAAGAATATGCCGTTCTTCCTAATTTCTTCCATGGAATTCTATTTGAAACCGGAAAGGAAATGGTGTACGACCGGATCAAAGCTTTTGCTGAAAAATGTTTTGCACATATTCCCGAAGAGCCGTCTCTTACTCCTGACCGTTTTTCTGTAAAAGAATACCAGAACCTTCAGAATAAACTTGGCAATAATTTAAATTTTAAATTCCAGAAATGGTCCTTATCAAAAATCGGAAAGATCAGCACCGGAATGGCCATCGGTCTGAAACATGGTTTTGATTCCGGGATTTCTTTAGATTACGTATACCATAATCAGCCACAGGGAAAATTAGGTTTCGGAAAAATGATGGATAAAAATTATCTGGAAGCCATCGGGTGGAAAGGAATCCGAATCCGGAAACAACATTTGATACAGCTTTTAGAGCGTAATATCCAGGCACTTTTAAAGGAAGGCCGGAAAGTAAAAATTCTGGATATTGCCGGCGGAACGGGAAATTATTTATTTGATATTAAAGAAAAATATCCCCAGACAGAAATCGTTATCAATGAGTTTGTAAAAGCTAATATTGAAATCGGTGAAAAAGTCATTCAGGAAAAGCAATATGAACATATCCGCTTCACAAATTTCGACTGCTTTGATCCTGAAACTTATAAAAAATTAAACTTCGAACCGAATATTACGATTATTTCCGGTATTCTGGAGCTTTTCGGAGATAATGAAATGGCAGGAAAAGCAATTCAGGGCGTTGCTTCTGTTTCTGAAAAGAATTCCTATGTAGTTTACACGGGACAGCCATGGCATCCCCAACTGAAAATGATTGCTTATGTCCTGAATAATCATAAAAATGAAGACTGGATCATGAGAAGACGTTCACAAAAAGAACTTGACAGGGTAATGCTTTTTAACGGCATTCAAAAAGAAAATATGTTGATTGATGACTTTGGAATTTTCACCGTGTCTTCAGGAAAGATTAATGTTTAAATCTTTTGTCTTTGTACCATAATTCCATAAAAAAGGCTTCTCAATGAGAAGCCTTTTTACTTAAAATCAAATGATCTTTAAGAATTATTGTTTTACCAATTCAAAGTATAAGTTAACATCTACATCCTTTGCTACCCCAGCTCCGGTTGGATCATATTTAATATTGTAATCTAAACGGTTGACCTTAAATTTGGTCTGGAACCCAAGAACAGTTTTTCCCTGTTGATTTTTCGTTACTCCTCCGAAAGTTACCGGAACACTGATCTCTTTAGTAACATCTTTAATCGTAAGGCTTCCTTTCAGGATATAATTATTGTTTTTATCTTTTGTGATAGAAGTACTTTTAAACTTCATTTCCGGAAATTTTTCCGCTGAGAAGAAATCATCACTTTTTAAATGCTTGTCTCTCATTTCAACCCCGGTATTCACAGAATTAATGTCTACCGCAAAATCGAAAGCGGCATTATCCAGGTTATCACCTTTAGTGTTTACCGTTCCCGTAAATTTATCAAACCTTCCCTGCACAAAGCTGATGCCCATGTGCTTGATGTTAAAGTTAACAGATGAGTGCATCGGATCTACATTCCATACAGTCTGGGCAAAGCCCGCAACGCTTAATAAAGCAAAAACGAAAGTTAAAAATACCTTTTTCATTATACTATATATTGTATTAATTATTAATTAGGTAAAGGTAGACCTTGAAATGCAGCCTGACATTGATCTATGTTAGTTTTTACTTTTAGATCCTATTACTTTTGAATAAATCAGATCAAAAAGCACCATAATCAGGAAGACACCTATGGAATTGGCATACAATAAAACACTAAGTAACTTAGGGTTAGTGGGCACTAAAAAGTAAGTAAAAGGATTAGTTCCAGATAATATAAGCATGAGGAGATAAAGAACCTCAAATAAAAGAGCAATTTTCCATAGGGAATGATACTGCTGTTTAAAAATAAATACGGTTACCAATCCCACTACAGAAACGATTCCACATCCTATGAGGATGGAAAGAGACAGCATTCCGAAATCTCCACCGGGAAGCTTTAAAAATTTCACAGTTTCATCAACAAAACCTGTATTGAAAATCGTCATCACCACAAATACAAGGATTGTTTTCAGGAGTATATTTTTCATCTCTGAAAATTAAATAAAATTTCGAAAGAAAAATTCAAAAAAATTTTTGAACTTCGCGGTATGGCAAAATTAAAAACAGCATATTTCTGTCAAAATTGCGGAACCCAATATTCTCAATGGATGGGACAATGCAAAAACTGTGGAGAATGGAATACTTTGGTAGAGGAAGTTGTTGAAAAAACATCAAGTAAAACTCCACCTTTTTCGAAGACCAAGCAACATGTCATTAATATCATCGAGGTAGAAACCGTTGAAGAGCCCCGTATAAAAACTCCTTCAGAAGAGCTTAACCGTGTACTGGGAGGCGGAATAGTCTTAGGTTCCGTTACTTTGATCGGCGGTGAACCCGGGATTGGAAAATCGACATTACTGCTGCAGCTTGCCCTGAAAATGAAGAAGAAAATTTTTTATGTTTCGGGGGAAGAAAGTGCTTCTCAGATTAAAATGAGGGCCGACAGATTAACGGATGTCCAAAATCCCAACTGTTTTCTGTATACGGAAACATCATTGGAAAAGATTCTTCATGAAGCCAAAAAACTAGAGCCTGATTTTGTTATTATTGATTCCATTCAAACGCTACAATCCCAACTTATTGAAAGTTCTCCGGGAACGGTTTCTCAAATCCGGGAATGTTCCAATGAAATCATTAAATACGCCAAAGAAAATAATGTTCCTGTTTTCCTGGTAGGTCATATCACCAAAGACGGACAGATTGCCGGCCCAAAAGTGCTGGAGCACATGGTAGATGTTGTTCTGAACTTTGATGGTGACAGAAACCATCTCTTCAGATTATTAAGAGCAAATAAAAACCGTTTCGGTTCCACTGCTGAAATTGGAATTTACGAAATGGTTTCTCAGGGCTTAAAGGAAATTAAAAATCCTTCTGAAATCCTAATTACAAAGAAATTTGAAGAACTGTCAGGAAATTCCGTAGCAGTAACTTTAGAGGGAAACCGCCCGATGCTTTTGGAAATACAGGCATTGGTAAGTACTGCCGTCTATGGAACGCCGCAAAGAAGCTGTACAGGCTTTGATGCCAAAAGGCTGAACATGCTGCTGGCAGTTCTGGAAAAGCGCTCCGGTTTTCAGTTGGGATCAAAAGATGTTTTCCTGAACATAACAGGAGGAATCAAAACGGATGATCCGGCTTTGGATCTTGCCGTAGTTGCTTCTATCCTCTCTTCTAATGAAGATATTGCGATTTCCGAACACTTTTGTTTTGCCGGTGAGATTGGTTTAAGCGGCGAGATCCGCCCGATTGCCCAGGCAGAACAGAGAATTACCGAAGCCGAAAAATTAGGATATGAGAAAATATTTATCTCTAATTTAAATAAACTTCCCAAGAAAAAATTCGGAATTAAGATTGAGGAAGTGAGCAAAATTGAAGATTTTCACGAAAGACTTTTTTAATAAAAAATAAAACATATAACTTAAAAAAAAGCAGAAGTCCCTCATTGTTCTTCTGCTTTTTTTATCTCTATGCAGCATACTTATTATTTATAATTGAATAATTTATCCCTATTTATTGCATTGAAAATTTATCACTTATATTTGAAATATTATATATATTTGTATATAATAATCCATAAAACCAACACTCATGAAAACTAAATTTACTGCCCTTACGCTTTTTTGTGCAGCTCTTTTTATTGCACAGAAACCTATTTTCCAGAATCCTGTTAAGGAAAATAATCTCAGTTCAACACAAAAAATCACCAAAGATCTAGCCTCCGGTTATCTTAACACCCAATATTACAGGCAGGCTTCTTTCGACCTGAAATCTGATCTTCAAATACCCCTTCCCGATGGAAGGGAAATTACGGCAAGGTTCGACCAGGCTTATCCTTACAGCAACAAAAGTGAATCATATGTTTATCGTATCGATAATGATCCGAAAGCTGAACTGGTCCTTTCAAAATATGACAATACCGTAGCCGGAATGTATTCTTCAGGATCCGGAGAAAAAGTAATGTTTCACCAGACTTCCGCTGATATTTTCGCCTTATCTTCAGTTAGCAATTCAAAACTTATCAGCCAGGATTCCAAAGATGACTACATTCTAGACATTCCTGCCGAAACCCTTGCTAAAGCAAATTCCAATGTATGTCTGGACACTACACCGGTTTGTGCGGCAACTACAATTGATGTCATGGTAGTATTTACCACAGGAGCAAAAACAGCCTGGGGAGGGGTACCGCAAAGTAATGCTTTTATAGCCACTGCGGTAACCAATTTTAATACGGCCCTCACCAATTCAGGAGTATCCAATGTAACGATCAACCTGGTCTATTCAGGCGAGATTGCTTATACAGAATCCGGAAACATCAGTACTGATCTTACAAGATTCAGAACCAATAATGATTCTTATATGGACAACATCCATACGCTGAGAGCAACGTATGCAGCAGATATCTGTTCACTGATCACTTCTACCCCAACGAATACCTGTGGCTTGGGATACGTCAACACCAATCCTACCAATTATACAGGGACCGCAGGATTTTCAGTTTCCCTTTATAACTGTGCCGTTTCTAATTATTCTTTAGCGCATGAAATGGGACACAATATGGGACTGAGACATGACTGGTATGTGGATACCAGCACCACACCATGCAACCATCATCACGGATATACCAACAGAACAGCAATTACTTTGGGAACATCAAGCGTTTCTTCACAGCGGTGGAGAACCATAATGGCCTACAATGATGAATGCGCTGCTACCGGTTTCAACTGTACGAGAATCAACCGATGGGCAAACCCTGGTGTTAATTACAATTCAGAGCCTACCGGAATCGCGATCGGAAATACCAATCCAGCGAACGAAGCTTTTGCATTTTCACGATTTGCCTGTGCCGTTTCTCAGTTTATGTCTTCAGCAGATGTTTTGAAAACAACGGAAAACCATCTTCAGAACAAGGAATTTACCTTGTATCCGAACCCTGCAAAAGAGGTGATTAACATTTCAGTAAAAGACAGCGGAAAATATACTTTTAAAGTCTTCAATGTAATGGGTCAACAAATGACAACTACCTCTGAAAGAAGTATTGATCTAAAAAACTGGCCTTCGGAAGAATATTTCATCAGCATCTATGATGAAAAAAACACCATGACAGGAAGCAAGAAGTTTATCGTACAATAAGTTTCTCAACAAATTCTGATTTTATGTCCTCCGAATATTTTAATTTTATTCGGGGGATTTTAAATTTATGCCCTATATTGTAGTATGAATTATCTGGCTCACTCTTTTCTTTCATTCACTGACGGTCAGATCGTCGGGCAGTTTCTGGAAGATTTTATCCGGAATAAAGACCGATTCTCTTTTCCGAAAGAAATCCAGGATGGAATTACGATGCACCGGGCTATTGATACGTTTACGGATTCGCATGAAGCCATTCACGAAGCTAAAAAAGTTTTTAGTCCGCTTGTCAGGCTTTACGCCGGAGCCTTTGTCGATGTTTCAATGGATTATTTTCTGGCTAATGATCTTAGTCTAAATTCATTACCGGAGTGGAAAGCGCATTCTTTAAAAGTATATAGAGTTCTTAATCAACACCAACAATGGTTGCCTGAAAATTTTAAAATGATGCTTGCCAAAATGGAAAAAGACGACTGGCTCTACAATTACCATGAAAACCAGGGCATTAAATTCAGCATTCAGAATGTTCTTCACAAAGCTAAATATCTGGATAAAGATCTGCCTGTTTTTGAATTATTCCTTCAGAATAAAGAAATTCTACAACAATGTTATGATGCGTTTTTCCCTGATTTACTCGTTCATGCGCAAGGTATCAATGCTCTTTTGGAACTGGAAAATTAATTGTATATAAATCACTAAAATTCCCGGAACAGATAGCGGTTGGGATAGGTCAGTTTCTCGCTTTTCCGGACATTATTGACAATGACGTGAACAATATTCATCTGATCATCAAAAAGATTATACAGGAAACTGACTGCTGTTTCAACTTTTTTAGGAGAATCTGCCTGTTCGGATTCTAAAAACACCTCAACAGATTCGCTGTCTTCCTGATATCCGACATAGTCTACTTTCAGAAACTGATTATTAGATTTCAATTTGAAATAGACGGCACAATAGTCCTTTAAAGCTTCATTAAGCCTAACTTTATAGGCCGGATCATTAAAATGAAAAGGTTTTCCATATTTTTTGCTGAGAGCATTTTCCAGATCATCAAGAAAAAAACGCCCAGTTACTTCAAAAGTCTTTGATTTCGCATTATAATTAATTTCCACAGATCCCACATGATAAGGATGCTTCGCTTTGCTGAAAGACAATAAAAACACAATCGGAATAAGAAACAGCCACAAATTCTTCATAAACCCTGACATTTAAAATTTGTTCCGAAATTAATCATTATTTTCGTACGCATTATATTTTTACGCTATGATGCAGGATTTTATATTTTATTTACACCTGGGCTGGGAACATATCATCTCTCTGGATGCACTGGACCATCAATTATTTATTTTAGCACTTATTGCCGTATATTCTTACAGTGATTGGAAAAAAATCCTGATTCTGGTGACGGCATTTACTATTGGACACTCGGTTACATTGGCTTTAAGCACGCTTAATATTTTCAGAGTTCCTTCCAACTGGGTTGAATTTCTAATTCCATTAACCATCGTTTTGACTTCTCTGGATAATATCTTGATGAAAAACCATAAGCAAACCCTGATGCGGGCGAATTATTATCTGGCCTTGATCTTCGGGCTCATTCATGGTATGGGTTTCGCGAATACGGCAAGGGTGATGATCGCAAAAAGCCAGAGTATTTTCTTTCCGCTGCTTGGTTTCAATATTGGGCTGGAACTTGGACAGATTGTTATTGTAATGGCTATTTTACTTCTGCTGTTCATTTTACTCAACGTATTTAAAGTGAATAAAAAAGACTGGATCCTGTTTGTTTCATCGGCAGCATTTGCTTTATCTTTAAAAATGGCGTTAGAAAGAATTCCTTTTTAAGACTGAAATATTTTTAATTTTTCATCTACTTATTATTATATTTGATGATTCTTAAATTATTTCCGTCATGAAACTAAAAGTAACACTGCTTTCTGTATTCACTACTATTGGCATTACCGCTCAGAATATTCAAAACAATCCGGGAAGCAATCACGGAAATAAATTTGAACAGCTGGGAACGATACTTCCAACTCCCAATATCTACCGAACGGCATCCGGATCCCCAGGGAACGGATACTGGCAGAATAAAGCAGATTATGATATCAAAGCTTATCTGGATGAGGATAAAAGAAACTTAAAGGGCTCCGAAACAATTACCTATTATAATAATTCTCCTGATGACCTGGATTATCTTTGGCTTCAGCTTGATGAAAACGAGCAGTCTACGGTTAAAAAGGCAGATTACGCCTCTTCTTCTACCCTTCCTTCATCAACCAGTGACCAGCAGCTGAAAACAACTGATCTTCCGGTAAAAGATAATGGCTACGGCGTTACACTTGAAAAAGTAACGGATGCATCAGGCGCTCCTTTATCCTACACGGTAAACAAGACCATGATGCGTATTGATCTGCCAAAAGCATTGAAAAAAGGCGAAAAAATAGTTCTTACTATAGACTGGAACTACAATATCCCTAACCGTATAAAGATGGGCGGCCGAGGCGGTTATGAAAATTTTGCTGAAGACGGAAACGATTTGTATACCATCACACAATGGTACCCAAGAATGTGTGTTTACAGTGATTTCCATGGCTGGCAGAATCACCAGTTTACGGGACGAGGTGAATTTGCTTTGGTTTTTGGAAATTTTAAAGTTTCAATGAACGTTCCTGCTGATCACATTGTAGGGGGAACCGGAGAATGCCGCAATTACGATCAGGTCTTAACATCTGATCAGCTGGCAAGATACAGAAAGGCTGAAACTGCGAGTGAGCCTGTCGAAATCGTTACGTTTGATGAGGCTAAAAAGGCGGAAAAAAATCATTCAAAACAAAGAAAAACGTGGATATTTGAAGCTCATGACGTAAGGGATTTTGCCTGGACAGCTTCAAGAAAATTCGTTTGGGACGGCATGCGTGTTGTGATCCCTGAAAATAATAATAAAGTAATGGCGATGAGCTTCTATCCTAAGGAAGCCTATGGTTTGTATAGAAAATTCTCTACAAAAGCTGTTGCCCACACTATTAAAACCTATTCAGAATTTACCATTCCTTATCCCTACCCTGTTGCACAATCTGTAGAAGCGGCCAACGGAATGGAATACCCAATGATCTGTTTCAACTTCGGAAGAACGGAAAAAGATGGGACCTATTCTGAAGGAACCAAAAACGGAATGATTGGAGTGGTGATTCACGAGGTTGGACACAACTTCTTCCCGATGATCATCAATTCTGACGAAAGACAGTGGACCTGGATGGATGAAGGCTTAAATACCTTCACAGAATATCTTACCGAAGAAAAATGGGATAATAAATTCCCTTCAAAAAGAGGTCCGGCATGGACGATTGTTGATTACATGAAACTTCCCAAGAATCAGCTGGAACCGATCATGAGCAATTCTGAAAATATTGTACAGTTCGGACCGAATGCGTATTCTAAACCGGCAACGGGCCTGAATATCCTTCGGGAAACCATCATGGGAAGAGAATTGTTTGACAAAGCTTTTAAAACTTACGCCAAAAGATGGGCATTTAAGCACCCTGAGCCGGCAGATTTCTTCAGAACAATGGAAGATGCCAGCGGCGAAGATCTGGACTGGTTCTGGCGAGGATGGTTCTACGGAACAGATCCTGTAGACATTGCGATCGATAAGGTAACTGTTGCCACTCCTGATATGGACCTGCCTCCAAAAGAAACCAAAGAATTGCAGTATACCGTTGAAAAGCCTTTACAGAATAGCTTTGAAGACATTTCAAAAATTAAAAACAGAGAAGATAAAAACATTTCTTTCTATGTAGATAAGGATAAAGAAGCCCAGGATTTCTATTACCGCTACGACAGAGGTCAGGAAAAAGTGGACGCCAGCAAACAATATACTTTCAAAGCAGAAGGAAATTCTGCCCTGGACAATAAGGAAAAAGAAAAGTTTAAAAATATAACGGCTTATCAAATTGACTTCACGAATAAAGGAGGCTTGGTAATGCCTATTATTCTTGAATTTACTTTTGAAGACGGTTCAAAATTATATGACAAATCATCTGCACAAATCTGGAGATTGAATGAACAGCAAGTATCAAAGACTTATTATTTTGATAAAAAGTTGAAATCGATCCAACTGGATCCGATGAGAGAAACAGCGGATATCGATACTTCCAATAACTTCTGGAGCTTTGACGGCAGCAATGCCCAAATTTCAAAATTCCAACTGTTCAAACAAAAACAGGGAGCTGGAACCACTCGTGGAGCCTCCAATGGAAGAGTGAATCCAATGCAGGCTGCAGGAGGAAAATAATCAAAAATTAAAAGTGAATTTTTATTCAAAATTTGCACAACTTATAAATCCACTAACTAAAAACTGCTTATCAGGCAGTTTTTTTTGGTAATTTACTGCATATAATTTTTTAAAAAGCTTTTATAGGTTCTGCCAAGCGGAAGCTTCTCACCGTCTTTAAGATATACATTCGCAGCATCATAAGAACTGATATGAGAAGACAGTACAATATAAGATTTGTGAATCCTGATAAATCCAAGGTCTTGAAATTTTTCTTCAAAATTCGACATCCGTTCGAGAATCATATATTTCTTTAGTGGCGTAACCAGGATGATATATTCTCCAAAACCCTGAATCCACCGGATATCTTCCAGAAAAACTTTATTCATGATATAGTTAGACTTGAACATGATAAAATCTTCCTGCTTTTTATTCTCGGAAGAATTTTTAAACTGCAAAAAATCTTTTGCCTTATTCACCGCTTTTCTAAAGGTTTCGAAATCTACCGGTTTTACGAGGTAGTGTACCACATCCAGCTCAAAAGCTTTTACGGCATATTGTGTTTCCAGGGTAAGAAATATACAGAGCGGTTTGTAGGGCAGCTGCTGCAAAAGCTCAATGCCACTCATGTAAGGCATATTGATATCCAGGATAACAAGATCTACCCTAGTTTCTTTAAGATATTCCAGCGCTTCTTCCGGATTCTGAAACGTATTCAGCAGACTGATATCTTCAATTTGATCGCAGTATTGCCTGATAAGCTGTAAGGCAGGATATTCATCGTCTACCCCTACTATGGTCAGATTAGCCATTATAATTTAATTTTTAACATCGTCTGATAATTGTTATTTGCTGCTGCACCGGAAACAAAAGTATATATTCCTGCATAGTATTTTTCTAAGATACTTATTACCGCTTCATTTCCCAATCCATGATTATTAACATCATTCACAAGAGTTTTCTTTTTCGCAACCGAATTGACAATCTCAAAAAGAAACTCATTATTTTGTATGGTATAGTTTACTTTTATAAAGCTTTCAGTTTCTATTCCTATCGCAGAATGTTTTAAGGCATTTTCAAACAAGGTCAGAAAAATAGAAGGCGGGATCTCTATCAGTTCCAGAGCTTCTTCATCCTGAACATCAAAAGTAATATCCAGCAGATTATTAAATTTCAACTGGTATAATCCTATAAGCGCCCTGATTGAAGAAAACTCCTGAGCAATGCTTATGCTCTCCCTATTGGTATCATAAATAACATATTGAAGCAATTTACTGAGCTGTAATATGGATTCTGAAGTATTTTCTGAAGGTTGAAAACTTTTTGCATAAATGTTATTAAGGGTATTCAGCAGGAAATGGGGATTCAGTTTAGATTTCAGCAGATCAAGGTGCAGCTGATCTTTTTCTTCGCCCAAATCTTTAAAATCCTGTTCTATAAGGAATTTATCTTTTGTAATTCCCAGGAATGAAGCGGTAAGAATAACAATTCCCTGCGCCGTATAGACATTATATAAAAACTTGGTATTGGAAAGGGTTTCATTGAAATTCATTTTAAAAACGGCAGGTTCAAGCAAAATTCTGAAAAGACTGGATACCAAAAAACATATTAAGGCATACAAGATAAATTCCGGGTACTTATTCGATAAATAAAACTGGGGAACAAGATAATAATACACTAAATAATAAATTCCAATATTGAAAATAATTACAGATAATACACTCCAAATCAGTTCGGGGACATCAAGAAAGTAATTTTCGGTGAAAAAAGTTATGGTAATGAACCCTAAAAAGAAGAAAACATGCTGAAACCTCAACAAAAACCCCCAATGATATTTCATGAGTTTCTTTAGAATCTTACCATTAAATAAAATCCTAAAAACCAACAGTATAAGTACAATATTTACAAGTAAGAACATCTAAAAAGTAAGATTTTCATTTTTCCAAATATAACATCTTTTTCTGCCCATCCTGCAGTTTACTGATAAAAACTGTCATTGATTGAAAAATTAATTAACGATTTACTCTTCTGGATATATTTGAGAAATCGGATGTTAATCAAATATTACATGAAAATTAAATTAAAACTAATTGTCATTTTACTCGCAGGTTTCAGTACACTGGCCAATGCTCAAAGCCGGGACAAATACAATATGTGGTTTCAATACCTGTTGTCTGCTAAACTGACAGATAAAAGCACATTAACTGCACTTTCACAATACCGGTCTTTTGACCTGGCGTATGATACCAGACTTTTCTTAGTCTCTGCTTATGTAGATTATGAAGTTGCGAATGACGTAAAACCTGCAGCAGGATTTATGTTTCTTGTACTGGACTCCTACAAATCCGATAACACCAAAAAAGAGAGGTATGAAAAAAGGCCTTTCCAGCAGGTCAGTTTGGGAGGCAATATTGGAAGAACGTCCATTTCTCACCGTTTCCGTGTGGAAGAGCGCTTCATCAGTAACCCGAATGATTTCATCGTGAGGCTCCGTTATCTTATATCCTTGAGAATCCCATTCAACAAAGCCGGAGAAAAAGAAAAACTGTACGGAATACTGAAAAATGAAATCAGGATGAATGTGGTAAAAGATGAACCGTTCGACAGCAACCGTTTAACCGCAGGAATAGGCATAAAAACCGGAAAAAATTCTGCGATAGAAGTCGCATTTATCAATCAGCTCGAAACCGGATCTACCAGTAATTACGGTTATATCGGATACAGAAATAACTTCGACTGGCGTAAAAAAGAAAAAAAATAGATACCTAAAAATACATTCCCTATGCTTACATTCCTAGGATTTCTAATGATTATCATTTTTATGGTTCTCATTATGAACAAAAAAATGACCCCGCTTACCGCCTTGGTTATTGTGCCCGTAGTTATTGCTCTGATTGCAGGTTTTGGTCCAGAACTCGGAGATATGATGAAAAACGGAGTCAAAGAAATAGCCCTCACTGGTGTGATGCTGATTTTTGCCATCCTCTATTTCAGTTTAATGATCGACACAGGCTTATTTGAACCTTTAGTCAATACCATTTTAAAAGCGGTTGGAGATAATCCTGTTAAAACAACTATCGGAACAGCGATTCTTACGACATTGGTATCTTTGGATGGTGACGGCTCTTCTACTTATATCATTGTAGTGGCAGCCATGCTTCCTCTTTACAAAAGACAGGGGTTAAATCCATTAGTCCTTACCTGTATCATCATGCTTGCCGGCGGTATCATGAACATTCTTCCCTGGGGCGGACCTACCGCAAGAGTGATGAGTTCTCTCAAACTGGGGCATACAGAAATTTTCGTTCCGATGATTCCGATTATGGTTTTAGGAATCGCCTGGGTAGTTTTTGTTGCTTATATTTTAGGGATAAAAGAAAAAAAACGCATTGCAAAACACGGGAAATATACCCATTACAGTACCAATGATATTGCCGGTGAAGCGGATCCAAAGCTCCTGCGTCCGAAACTGATCTGGATCAATCTGGGTCTTACCCTTATTCTTTTAACTGTAATGATCCTTGATCTTGTCCCACTGGGTATTGCTTTTATGATTGCTTTCTGCATCGCTTCTGTCATTAATTATCCAAAACTGAAAGACCAGCAAAAAATCATGTCCAAACATGCTGGTAATGCACTATCGGTAGCAGGAATGATTTTCGGGGCCGGAATTTTTACGGGAATCTTAAATGGGTCCGGCATTATGCAGGCCATGGGAAACAGCATGATCGATATCGTCCCTAAAAGCTGGGGTGGCTCTTTAAATATCATTACTGCTGTATTCAGTGTTCCCCTTACCTTCTTCCTCACCAATGATGCTTATTATTTTGGAATATTGCCTATTATTGCAGCTACCGGACAACAGCTGGGTATTCCCCCGGATGTTTTGGGAAGGGCCAGTCTTGTTGGGCAGGCATCCCATCTTCTGAGTCCGCTGGTTCCTTCTACTTATTTATTGGTATCACTGGCAGGAGTAGAGTTTTCAGACCACTTAAAATATACTCTAAAATGGGCTATCGGTTCTTCTATTGTGATGCTTTTGGGAGCTCTTCTCCTTGGAATCATATAATTTGAATTCGTTTATAATGATTATATTTCGGAGGTCTTAATGACCATATCAACCAGAATATAACTATCTTTTTGTGCAGAGAAAAAAAGTTTTCCAATGAGCCTTTTCCAAACCAGAAAAACATTCACCAGCCAATACTTAAAGAATCTTACTTTATACGTATTTGTAGCCATTATCGGTGGAGTGCTTACAGGACAATATGCTCCTGAACTCAGCATTAAACTGGGAGTGGTGAGCCAATATTTTTTCAGGGTATTGGAAATGCTTATTTTGCCCGTCATTTTTATGGCTATTACGTATGGGATCTGTCATTTATCTGATATAAAAAATGCCAGCAGGGTTGTTTGGCAGACTGTTCTTTATTTTCTGATCATCAGCTCTGTTGGGATTGCATTGGGATTTGTTTTCGGTTTCGCAATACAGCCCGGAGCCAATACAGGAATTGATATTACAAAACTCAATACCACACTTCCCAAAAATTTCGAGATCGATGACAGTTCGATCTTCTCGGTTTTATATCTCAACAGGCACGGCATTTTTCTTATCCTCTCTATTATTATTGGAGTTTCCATGAACCTTTCTAAAAAAAGAGAGAATTTCCTGAGGATCTTGGATTATGCCCTCAGTGCTTTTTATACCATCATTAAATATGTATACATTATCCTTCCATTGATTATTTTCTGTAACATCGCATATGGAATTTCCATATACGGGATCAATACTCTTCTACCGTTAAGCAAAGTGGTTGCTACCGTATATCTCGCTGATATCGTTTTTATTTTTGGAGTGCTGGGGTTTGTTTCTTATCTATTTAAGTTTAACCTCTTGAAATTCCTTCTTAATATCAAAGAAGAAATCATTATGGTTATTACAACCTCCTCTTCTAAAACGGCATTTCCTATGATTTTTGAAAAAATGGAATCTGAGGGATATAACCGGAAAATCCTGGGATTTATTATTCCGTTAGGATACAATTTCAACCTGGCCGGTGCCTGCATTTATCTTTCTGTTGCCTGCTGCTTTTTAATCCAGTTCTATAGTATTTCTTTAAGTGTTAATGATTACATCTGGCTTTTCATCATCATTTCCATTACATCAAAAACAGCTTCCGGTGTTCCTGGTTCAGGATTTCTGGCGCTGATTTTCACGTTAAACAGATTTGGGAAAATTCCATTGACAGATATCGCGCTGCTGTACAGCATAGACCGCTTTATGAATGAAGCCAGATCTGTTACTAATTTCATTGGCATTGCGGTTTCTGGTGCTGTGATTTCAAAAATCAATCAACCGTTAGAAAAAAATTAAGAAACAAAATTCAATAATGATCAATATTCCTGAGAATTCCATTTCTTTTTAGCAATCATAAAATAGTCCCAAACATCGTCATATTTCTTTACAGGTATTTCTGGTTTTGTTTCTGATGCTTTACGTTCTAAATCTTTAATTTTTTCGCTTTCGGAAATAGCACCAAACTTGTAGTTTTCATATGCTGTTTTGATATAAATTAAGTGTCGGAAAATTCCATTTTTATAGGTGTCTTCAAATATGCCTATCACCTTCATTTGCCCGAAAGGAATCGTTTCTAAATTTTGAGAACGGGTAATAATCAAATCATTTTGAGTGATGATAAACATAGGTAAGATTTGATTGGTATTAAAAAAGGTAAAAGTCTTATTTTGAGTTTCTATTTTACACCAATCTTTTTCGGGTAATCTTTCAATAACCACCTTTATTCTGTTGTACCTTTTTTGGATCATACGCCAAAAGAAAAATACAATCAAAAGAAACAGAATAAGCAAAACAATTCCTGTTGGACTGCTTTTATTAAGGTTTTGCAGATTTATTATTTCATTTTTGAAAGCCATCATAAAAATTGCAACAATCAGACTAAAAAGAAGAAATCCATACAGATATTTTCTTAGGCTGGCTGCTCTTAAAATCTTATTCTTTTTTTCATTCATTTAAAAATAATTTTTCAACAGAAAAGTACAAAAAAACGCCTTACAAAAAGTAAAGCGTTTTTTCCATCATATATGTATTGTATTTCACGACTGGTATTGATTAATTCCCCCAGTTATTTCTTGCCCAGATAACAAGAGCCGGCAACATATCTCCACCCGAAGCTACAGAATGAAGATTGGACCCGAAAAGTTCCCAGTCTGTTTCATTTCCGTGGTGAACTCCTATGGCATACATCTGCCCATTGGAAAACCAGCTGTATAATGGCGAACCTGATGCCCCGCTTGCTTCATCCGCATAACTTTCTATCTGAGTGCTATCTACTGTTCTGCCATCCGGTAATTTTACATCATCGCCATCATCATCATCTACAACACTTATATTACTTTGATACGTAGGTCTGTTTTCACCTTTATCATACGGATATCCTGTCATGGTCCATACATTCATATCTTCCCAGGAACTGTTATAGCTCTTCGCCCCAAAATAACCTGTTGTATCGCCTATCGCATCATACAATTTTACGACCATCATATCATTTCCCACATCACTCTGATAAGCAATATAGCTTTCTCCATACGTGTAAAAGGAATCTCCATAGATTGATCTTCCGTCATAATACGCAGGTATTACTTTTATCATCCATTGTGCATAGGGCTTTTGAGGTCTCATATGTCCTGAAGTCATCAAAATTTTTCTACCCACCATAAAACCTGTTCCTCTCCCTTGATAAGACCATGATGAAGAAGCGGTTAATTTAGTATAAACCTCTACCCTGCAGATACATGATTCCGGATAGGTATTGGGGTAGATATTCACTCTGTTATCGTTCCCAAAGATCGTTGTATGATTGGCACTTTTCGTCACCAATCTGTTTAAACGATTCCTTTTAGCCGATTTTGTATCTGCAAAAACTACTTTAGGGTGTAATCCGAGGATATGCGTTTCCGGAACAAAAGCTTCTGCCTCTGTTACTTTTATTTTCTCCACTTTAATTCTGGTTTTGAGCTTCTCAGCAGAGATTACCTCTTCAGTCTTACCAGGAATTCCCCAATCAAAAGGTGAAATAGAATCCAATTGGTTCAATTCCTTATCCAGTTTTGATGCAGAACGTTTAACCGGATCTTTTACCTTGTCCGTAAATCTGAAACTTCTGGCAGCATCTGTAATAAAAAGCGCCCTATCCAATTCTTTAGTTGGAAGTGGGTTTTCTTGTTCCAGTAACAATTCTTTAGGAATCGGAGAATCGGCTGGAACGCCTTGAAAGATTTTTTTTAATTTTTCCATTTTGTTAATTTTAATGATATTTTGGTCTAACAAAGTTGGATTAATATCATTGCATATCCTCTAGTACTATCCCTACACTTACACAGGGTAATCCCTACAAAAAAACATCAGTACAATCCACATTATCAATAAACTACATTAAAAAACAAACTGAACAAAAGATAATTTTTTTTATGTTTAATAACACCAAAAAAGAGTATTGATGAAAAAAAGCATCTTACTTAAAAATGCCAGATCATTAGGCAGAGAAGCGCAAAGATCCATCAATGGAGGCGCAGGCAGCAGAATTATTTGCTGCGAATACAACGATCAAGGAAAATGTGTCTTATGGATCGGACCGGGACAAAACTGTCCTTAATATAATCAACCATTACTTATAAAATGAAGCCGGAAGTTTCCGGCTTTACTTTTTTATTTTTCTGCCAAAATTTCACATCCTAAAATAAAACTCTGCCATTTTCAACCCTAATGTTCCACAATGCACCCTCCACTTCATTTGGCATACATTTAGAGAATTATAATCCAGAAATAATTAAAAAAACAGATATATTATGTCAGTAAACTTTAAACCACTAGCAGACAGAGTTTTGATCGAGCCTATCGCGGCAGAAACTAAAACAGCTTCAGGTATTATTATTCCGGACACCGCAAAAGAAAAACCACAAGAAGGTACTGTAGTAGCAGTAGGTCCTGGTAAGAAAGACGAGCCTACCACTGTTAAAGCAGGTGACAAAGTTCTTTATGGAAAATATTCAGGTTCTGAATTGAAATTGGAAGGGAAAGATTACTTAATTGTAAAAGAAGCTGATTTATTAGGAATTATTGGTTAATCTGTAAAAAGTAAAATGTATTCATGTAAAATGACTTCATGAATATAACTTCATTAATACATTGTACAAAGTACATTAATACAAAAAATTATGGCAAAAGAAATAAAATTCGATATTGAATCTAGAGACGCTTTAAAAAGAGGGGTTGATGCATTGGCTAATGCAGTAAAAGTAACGTTAGGACCAAAAGGTAGAAATGTAGTGATTGAGAAATCTTTCGGTGCACCTCACGTAACTAAGGACGGTGTTTCTGTAGCAAAAGAAATCGAACTTGAAGACAGAGTAGAAAATATGGGAGCGCAGATGGTAAAAGAAGTTGCTTCCAAAACTAATGATATCGCAGGAGACGGTACTACTACCGCTACTGTTTTAGCACAGGCTATCGTAAGAGAAGGTCTTAAGAATGTAGCTGCCGGTGCAAACCCAATGGATTTAAAAAGAGGAATCGACAAAGCAGTAACTGCTGTGGTTGCTAATCTTAAAGAGCAGTCTAAGCAAGTTGGAGATTCTACAGAAATGGTGAAGCAAGTAGCTTCTGTTTCTGCTAACAATGACGAAACTATCGGATCTTTGATCGCTGAAGCTTTCGGAAAAGTTGGTAAAGAAGGTGTTATCACTGTAGAAGAAGCTAAAGGTATCGATACAACAGTAGATGTTGTAGAAGGTATGCAGTTTGACAGAGGATACCAGTCACCTTATTTCGTGACTAACCCTGAAAAAATGTTAGTTGAACTTGAAAACCCATACATTCTTTTAGTAGAGAAAAAAATCTCTTCCATGAAAGAATTACTTCCAGTTCTTGAACCAATCGCACAAAGCGGAAAATCTTTATTAATTATTTCTGAAGAAGTTGAAGGTGAAGCTTTAGCAACTTTAGTAGTAAACAAGTTAAGAGGTTCTCTTAAAATTGCTGCGGTTAAAGCTCCAGGATTTGGAGACAGAAGAAAAGCTATGTTGGAAGATATCGCTATCTTAACAGGTGGACAGGTTATTTCTGAAGAGCAAGGTTTCACCATGGAAAACGTATCATTAGATATGTTGGGAACTGCTGAGAAAGTATCTATTGATAAAGATAATACTACGGTTGTAAACGGTGGTGGTGACGAAAGCAAGATCAAAGGCAGAGTAAGCCAGATCAAAGCTCAAATGGAAACTACTACTTCTGATTATGACAGAGAAAAATTACAGGAGAGATTAGCTAAATTAGCTGGTGGTGTTGCAGTATTATACGTAGGTGCAGCTTCTGAAGTTGAAATGAAAGAGAAAAAAGACAGAGTAGATGATGCGTTGAACGCTACGAGAGCAGCTGTTGAAGAAGGTATCGTTGCAGGTGGTGGTGTTGCTTTTGTAAGAGCGATCTCTGCTTTAGAAAATCTTCAAGGTATTAATGCTGACGAAACTACAGGAATTAGAATCGTGAAAAGAGCTATCGAAGAGCCATTAAGACAAATCGTTGCCAACGCAGGAGGTGAAGGTTCTGTAATCGTTGCTAAAGTAGCAGAAGGAAGCGGAGATTTCGGATACAATGCGAAAACTGACGAGTATGTAAACATGCTTGAAGCAGGAATCATTGACCCTACGAAAGTAACAAGAGTTGCCCTTGAAAATGCAGCTTCTGTTTCTGGAATGCTTCTTACTACTGAGTGCGTAATCACTGAAATTAAAAGCACTGAACCTGCTATGCCAATGGGAGGTGGAATGCCGGGAATGATGTAACAGCGTGTCGCTGAGACCATTTAATATATAAACCGCTTTGCTTTTGCAGGGCGGTTTTTTTGTTTGGAATAATAAAACGAAGTTAATAAAACAGCAAATCAAGAAAAGTTACCGGAGATTGAGTTCAACAGTCGCGAATTTTGTGGTGAATTCATCTTTACGTTTCGCAAGAAGCTTTATCTTTAGCCCCAAATAAAAACTATCGAAGTTCGCAGCTGCATAAGCGGTAGCACGTTGTACTCTATTTTCAAGTGTCAGAAATAACGGTTCAACATTTTCTGGCAATTTTGGAGAACAACAACGAAAAAAAAACTAATAACAAACTAAAACCATGACTTTCATTAAAACAATTTCTACATTTTTAATTACTCTTTTATTTGTCACAACAACTTTTGGACAAGAATCTAAACATAAAACTAAAATCCTGTTAATCGGGACCATTCACTTCGAAACGCCACATTTAGATACGTTTGAATTAAAGACTGACGATTTTTTAGCTCCGAAAAGACAAAAGGAACTGGAAGAACTGACCGAAATTTTAAAACGAACAAATGCTGATAAAGTGATGATAGAAAAACCATTGAATCAACAAAAGCAAATTGACAGTTTATATAATGCGTATTCCCAAAACAAGTACACATTAACCGTTTCTGAACGAGAGCAAATTGGTTTTAGATTAGCTAAAAAATTAAATTTAAAACAGATCAATTGTGTAGATATTTTTTATGGAATGAAACATGACAGTTTGGTTTCTGTAACGGCTAAAGAAAAAAATCAGTTATATATATTAAATGAATTAGGGACTACTGCGAATAATTTTATGGGTGAAATAGATCGTGTAACAAAACAAAATTCAATCACCGGAATACTGAAGTATATCAACACAAAAGAACTTTTGCAGAAAAATTTATCATTGTACTTAAAATATTATGCAAAAATTGGTGCTGGCGACAATTATATTGGTGCAGAGTCAGTTTCTGATTGGTATTTGAGGAATTTAGCAATTTACTCTAATATAATAACACAAATAAATGCCAATGACAAATACGTTATCCTCATATTTGGACAAGGACATATTCCTATATTAAAACACCTGCTGCAAAATAATGACGACTTTGAAGTGGTTGAATTAAATACCGTCTTAAAATAAACGGTTACCAACAGCTAACGGTCAGCGACCGAGGCAATTTAATACACTAACCGCTTTGCTTTTGCAAGGCGGTTTTTTTTTGTTTTTTGAATTCCCATAAAAACTACACAAATGGGTAATTGACAGGTGACGGTGTATTTTACATCTTTGATATCATAAAAATAGCGGACAAGCTGAACACCGTATTACAAAGTAGGCAAAAAAAATTATAAAAAAATGTGTACTTACAAAAATCAAAATTACAGCGAAGGGTCTATTACTAAATTTGATGATGGACATTATTATCAATGCTTTGACGGATCTTGGAGACTCTATCAATTGAAAAAATCTGACAAAGTTAAATTAGTTTCTAAACAGGCAATAGAAGAAAAAAAAGACAAGACATTCAAATACACCTATTTATGTGAATTCTCTAATGATAATTTAAGAAATATTACAGTAATTTCAACAAATGACACCGAAGCGCACATACTTGCAATTCAAGAATTTGAAACAATTTGTAATGACATTCAAAAGACAGAAAAGCTAATAGAAACTCTTCAAATTCCTACAAGAGAAATGACGGAAGAAATTATGCAAATTCCAAATATCCCAACAGAAATAAATGGTGAAAGAATGAACTATACAAACTATTCATTTTATGACGATATTTATTGGAGCGATGATAAACTTTATGGTAAATGGTCGCAAACATTAGCAGGAGTTTGTTCGGGCAACACAATATCCGGTTTTTTTTATAGAATTCAAATTATCTCTAATCCAGATATTATTGACAGTTGCAGTGGGCATTATGTAGCAAAAATAGAAAATCAAGCATAAAAAATGGCCATCAACAAGGTATTGCTTATGTAAGGTAGAATGCAAGGAATGGTATAACAGCTTGTCGCTGAGACCATTTAATATATTAACTGCTTTGCTTTTGCAATGCGGTTTTTTATTATATTTGATAGATAACTATAACCCATGAAAAACAACTTTCTTTCTAACGTATTTATTTGGCTGTTATTAATAGCTTTACCAGAAATGGTATTTTCACAATCGGCTGACTTTACCATTCAGGATGTAAAGTTTGAAAGTCAGGGTATCACTCTTGCAGGCTCCATTTTACAACCTAAAAAACCGTTTGCAGCAGTGGTCATTGTTCACGGATCTGATCCAGTAAAAAGAGAAATGGAATTCGCAAAACGTCTTGCCAAAGAAGGCATTGCTGTATTCACCTATGACAAACGCGGAGTTGGAGAATCTGGTGGTGTCTATGTAGGACCCTCTGTGGGCACCAATAATATCGACACTGCTAATCTTACTTTATTGGCTCAGGATGCCAATGCAGCTGCAGAAACATTTCAGACCTATCTGAAAGATAAAAAAATACCCATTGGATTAGTCGGATTTAGCCAGGCAGGATGGATCATCCCGATGGCGGCAAGCAAAAATCCACAAATTAAATTTATGGTTTTATTTAGTGGACCTACCATTACCACGCTGGAACAACTTCGATTTCAGTTTTATACCAATGGAAACAATAGTTTTTGGGAAAATCATACAGAAGCAGATGCCATTGAACATACCAAAAATGATCCGGACAAATATCAATTTGCAGCCACTGACCCAAAAACCTATCTGAACACCCTTTCAATTCCCGGACTTTGGCTTTTTGGTGAAAAAGACATACAGATTCCAGTAAAGTTATGTATAGAACAATTGAACACCCTTACAGCACAAGGAAAACCTTTCGAATATACTTCTTTTTCTAAACTGGGGCACAATACTTCTTCCAGCAATGATCCAGCCCCTGTTGATACCGCTGTACAATGGATAAAGCAGAAAGCATTGAATAGTAAAAAATCTATATCTTCAAAATAAAAACCAAAATAACATTAGCGCAATTGTATATATTGTATATTGGCGCAATGTGTAAATTTGGATGTTATATGATGTGCTAAAACCAAAATCGCAAATGAAACGAAACTTCTTAATTATTCTATCAATTTTATTTGTTCAATTCTCGTTTGGACAAAATGCAGATCAATTAAATAATCAGTCAAAAGAATTAATTCAGCAAGGAAAGTATAATGAAGCTTTTCCTATTTTAAAAAAATCAGCCGAATTAGGCAATTCAGAAGCTCAATATAACTTTGGATACTTTTTGCAAAGTGGAACAACCGGAATTAAAGATGTAAGAGAAGCAATTAAATGGTATGAAAAATCGTCAGACAATGGCTTTAATAATGGACATTATGCAATGATGATGGCTTATGGAAATGGCGAAGGAGTTGAACAGAATTCTGAAAAAGCATTTGAATACGCTTTAAAATGTGCGAATAATGACGATACAACTTGTATGCGGAATGTTATAAATTGCTATTTAACTGGAAATGGTGTAAAAGCCGATAATTCGAAATTTAAAGAATGGATTATAAGACTTGCAAAATTGCCAAATCCTGAAAACTTAGCATTAAGTGGAAATATTACTTCTGCACGATTAGAAATTGCAAAATTTTATAAAAAAGGAGAACATTTTGAACAAAATAGTTATCAAAGTTATTTATGGTACTTAATATATAATGAATCAAAAGTTGATTTTAGTATTTTAAAACAGGAGGACGTTATCAAAGAAATTAAGGAAATAGAAAAAACCTTAACAAAGGAACAGATAAATAATGCACCGAAAGATGCTGAGAAAATACTCGGACGTAAATTGGTTAATATCAGCGAATTGTATAAAAATTCACTTTAAAAAAGCATATCATATAACAGCAGTTTGGCAATATGGCGGGTTTCGTGCTTGTATATTTGTGCAAGGTTTAAAGGTCATAATTCTATTGAACTTTTGTGCTAAATTTCCACCACATCGCAAAGTCCCGAAACGTTACCAGCAAGCGTATCACGACACTCACCGAAACAAAAAACATAACACAACAAATGATTTCAACCAAAGAACTAAATTTACCTGACAGACAAAAATTACAGACAATTTGTAAAGCAATTTCTGTTTTAGACGCAATTCTTTCGCAAGAATGGGAATATCGTTATTATTCTTACAACAATAAATGGGCAGACAAGGAAGAATTTTGCGAAATGCGAAATGGTTCTGGCGACCAAATGCTAATTTTATTTAGACAAGATGGCTGTGTAATAAATGGATTTGCCCACGAATATCAACAGCAAGAAAAGGAGAAATTAACAAAAGATTTGCCTTCTATTTTTAACGAATTTATTTTCGGAGAACCTGTAAAAACAATTGGAACCACATTTTGCATTTGGACAACGGAAGCGAAAAATTGGAAAACTGGACAAATCGAAAATTACGAAGATAATTCTGAGAAAATGTTGAATATTTTTGACGGAAATCCACAAACTTACATTGATTGGGCAACAGAATATTTTGAAGAAAGTTTTATAGAAAGTGGAATTCCATTGGAAACTGTGACAGAAATTTATAAAGGAAAAACACTGGCAAAAGAAATGGTTTTGACAATCGTTGAGGAACTTGAAGATTGGGAACAACTTGAAACTGACCTAAACGAAATTGGTTATCCGTATGACTTTAACTAACCGAAAAAATGCCAGCTGGTAACAAGGATTTCGCAATAGTGGGGCAAAACTGCAAAGTTCAACGACAGTTTTCTTCTATTGAACTTTTGTGCAAAAAAAAATTGTGCTTCCCTCACTACCGCACAATTGTATCGTTGCTTTGGCTTTTAGATTTATAGTATTAGATTATTTAATTTATAATACTATAACCACACGAAAGGATTCGGGGGAACAAAAGGATAATTCTTTAATACCCTTTTTAAATTTCAAAAATGATGTAGTCAATAAAAATAAACACCTATGATAGAAAATCTAAAAAAAAGTGAAACTCAACTAGCAATTTCTAAAATTCAACATTTAGAGGGAATCAATTTTAAGTACAAAGAAGATAATGGTTCAGTATATATGTTTAATTTTATAGGAAATACTTTTAAAATACTTTTTGATCCTATCCCAGATAAAAATATTAGAGAACGTGAAAAACTAAATAATTTAATTAGATGGAACACAGAAATAACAATTAAGATAATTCACCTAAGAAATACTTTTATTTATCTATCTGCTTACCTTAATAGATTTAAAAAATCTAATTTATCTAAAGACCAACAACATTACCGCTATTTTTCAGAAATTATCTCATACTATTTTATATCAATTAGAGATAATATCTTACAACTTATAAATTCCTATATAGATTCTCCAATCAAAGAAGAGTATAAAGTTTCTCTTGAAAAGCTAATAAAAAATCTTAATGATGAAGAATTTTTAAAGATTATAAATAATTTTGAATACAAAACAAAAAGATTTAGAGAAGAAATACGAAATGGATTTACACACAAAACAAATCCATTTAATCATTATTATTTAACTACCATTGATAATGATGATAATTTGGGAATTAATTACACAAATACTATTGAGGATGAAGAATTTTATAAAGAATTATTATGTAATCTTGAGCACCTAAGTAATTATATTGACTCACTGAGAGAAAAAATGCAATAAATATATTTTAACTGTGACTTCGTATGCAAAGTCTCCTTCTTTTGAACTAATAAAAAAAAATACATCCTCGTTACAGCACGATTGTATCGTATGACTTAGCTTTTAAATTATATTATTAGAATGTTTAATTTATTATACTTAAACCACACGAAAGGATTTGTACGGTAGCGGAGAGTAGTCTTTTATTCAAAAACGAAGTATCATTACTATTTTCAGATTTCAAATTTATTCCTTAATTTAGTGTAATGAGAAAAAATATCGGACCATTTTTATTATAATTAAACTAGAAGTTTTTCAAAGTTTACTTCACCATTTTTTTTCATTTGCTATAAGCATCCTCAAAAAAGCACTAACAAATGAGTAATATTTTTGATTTCTTAAAATCAATTAATGATTTGTCTGAAAGAGCAAAATCATTAAATGCACTATCTTCATCATTACATATTCAAATGAGTGAAATGACAAAACTTTCAAATATTAATATTCAACCCAATGTTTTGGCTGCATTAATGCCAATTTCAAAATTAATTACAAACAATAGTTTTCAGAATAGTTTAATTAATGTTAATAAAATTAGTGATAGTATAAATATTGCCACGATATCTATTACACAGGTATTTCATAACTTTGATTTTCAAAAAACCAATCAATCATTTACAATATCCGATTCTACTTTAAGTGCTCTTTCAAAATTAGCAAAACAACAAGAGGACATCAATAAAAATTTATTTGGATCTTTAAGTTCTATCAATTCTATTTCTATTGCAGCTAGCGAAATAAATAAAATCAAGAATCTTAATATTGCATTTACAAGTCTTTCTAGTGAAATTGCAAAAATAGCATCATTAAATCAAAATTGGAATATTATTGAAGATTTTGAGGACTTAACAACAGATGCTATATTTCTATCTGATCAATTAGTAGGAGAACATAATGAAGTAAATATTGAAAGTTTTTCAATTAGATTTAATTTTTTTCTTAAATCAGTTGAAGAATTCTATCAAAAAAACAAAGAAGCTGGGATTATAATGCTTTTTGTTATTGATGTTATATTAAGATTTGCAGGACTTCATCAATATTATGATTTCATAAAAGATAAGCCTGAATCTGCAACTAAAATTGAAACTACAGAACTTAAAAACACACAAACAGTTATTATAAGTACCCTTGAAGAAGTTAAGAAGCAAATTAGTAAAAAAAATAAAGTTTCATATACAAATAAAAAATGTTATATAAAATTAAAGCCGAACTCAAGAGCCATTGTTATTAATGAATTACCAAAAAAGTATGAGATTATTATACTTAAAACACAACCTACTTGGGTATTAATTAATTTTTTTGACCCAAATGATGGTTTACCTCAAACAGGTTGGATTAACGCAGAAGATATTAAATAATATGGTTATTACTAATATTATATTGTCGATTACTCAAAATATCAGCTACTGAAAGTCTACTAATTTTAAGTCAATAAAAAAAATCCCAACTCTTGTCAGGATTTATTCTTCTATTTTATATTTTTCTATGTCGAAGTCAAAATCAAATAGTTCCTTAGGAGGAATTTTAAATGCTGAAGCCATTTTAAGAATGGTTTCAATCGTCGGATTTCCTTTACCATTTTCATATTTGTTATAATTACTGGAATCGAAAACCGAATTTTGTGCAACGGCATCCATAGAAGTATATTTTTCCTTTCTTATCTCTTTGAGATGTTCAGAAAAACTTTGCATATACAATTTTAAAACGTCTTTGCTATCCATTAATTTATAATTAGTAGCAATTTTAGAATTTCAATCAAATATTTCATGGTAATATATTACCATATATCAGAAAATTTATTATATTTGTCAATAGATTACATCTGAAGATGTAATTTTGCGATACTTCAACGAAATATAGAAGCTATTGCTTAGAGTCTTGTAATAGAAAACTGGTAATTTTTAATGCAACAAGATGATAAGTATGAAGCTCACGACCTAGGCGTGGGCTCTCTTATCTGTTGCACGGTATACCAGTACCTCTATTACAGATATTGTAGAGTCCCATGCCGTTTTTTATTTTATGCAGTTCTGCTTTTCTACAATTATCTTTTCCTAAGCCAGCTTTACCACATACAGTATCATGATATATTACAATGGGGTGTACAATCCATTGCGGCTTTCGGGCTTTTATAAAAACACAAATTCTATCATATTTTTTGGTAAGAATATACAATGCTGCACCAGGCTGTATGGCGTGCTTACTGTCATTCAGAATGTAACGAAGTGAAATGAAGAATCTAATCATGAACGAGATTCCTCCTTCCTCGGAATGACAGGAGATGTAAAATTGTATACAATACCCTTTATTTTTTGTCTTGTATGGGCAGGAAGTTCAGCATTGCCCGGACTTCCTCCTTTACAGGCAGTAAACATTTAGTAGAAAAATATAAACCATTAAGGAAATGAAGAGATTAAGACGAGTTAAGCTCCATCAAAGATGGATGAAGCAAGCTCGCTGAATACAATAGCTTCAGCTATAATCTTAATGATTCTTATACCCTTAAAAGTTCTTAATGGTTAAGTAAAACAGTTACATAAAAAAATATAAACCATTAAGGAAAATGAAGAGATTAAGGTAAGTTAAGTTTAAAAGCTCTTAACGGTTAAGAAAAAACATTGTACATCACATGTATTCTGTCACCTATAAAAACATACACACCCATGAAAAAAATTAAAACAGACTTTGAAACCCGTCTTTGGGCAGACAGCAGAAAACGCTCCGGACTCCAGCTGATGGAAACCTTTTTTCAGCTCAATGAACTGGCCGCCTCTAAAAAGACATTACACAACATTATGAATTACGCGGTAAAAAGGAATAGCTGGATCAAAGAAGATCCGTCCGTTATCTTTCACTTTCGGCAGTCGATGCAGTCGTTTGTCCATGCAGGTTACCTCATCACGCTGAAGGAAAAGAAATGGCCCGTTAATACTCAGTTGCAAGAGGTCTCTCCGTTGGTTCTTGGCTTACTTTCCGAGAAAGAATACCAAAATCCGATGTTGGTCTTTAAAAAAGCATTCAAAGAATACAGCATCAAGGAATTTGATTATTTTATGTCCGGAATGGTTTACTTTTCTCTGGGAATCTATGACCATCTCCCGGAAAGGAATATCGTGAATCCCTACATCCATCTGATTAAAATGCTGGATGCAGCGCACCTTATTCTTGAAAGGAGAGGAAAAAAATAAACTCCTTGCTGCCGTGCAATTGTATCGTGTGGTAGCGGAGGGGTTTTGCAGCGCAGTTTTTTTTAAAATCATGGTTTTTACGTAAGAAAATAGTATAATTTAGTTTACTGATTTACAAATAGGTAGATGAAATTAAAACAACATTAGCGCAATTGTATATAGTGTATACTGGCGCAATGCGTAAATTTGGATGTTGCCCTTCATTGTAGAACTACCGTAACCATAGACAAATCAAGAATTAATGACAGAGAAATTTCCCACAATAAATAGCACACTTTCATCAAATGAACTTGCCAAACTTATTCGACAAAAATATGGACTAAGCGATAAAACGGAATGTAGCATATTTAGACTTGCTATGAACCATTTATACATTGTTTACGATGACGAAAACAAATACGTTTTTAGAGTTTACACACATAATTGGCGGACAAAATTAGAAATTAAAGAAGAGTTAAGACTTTTACTTCACTTAAAAGAAACTGACCGACAAGTTGCGTATCCAATTGCTGACAAATCGAATCAATACATCCAAGAAATTGAAGCATCAGAAGGAACAAGGTTTGGCGTTTTATTTTCGTATGCCAAAGGCGCAAAGACAGCAAAATTCTCACAACAAACAAGTTTTCTTATTGGACAAGCATTAGCAAAAGTTCATCAATCCACAGGAGGTTTTGAACTCAATAGAGTGTCTTACAATAGCCAAAACTTGCTTATAAAACCTGTTTCAAGAACAAAAGAATTCTTTAATAAAAATATCAGCGAAATTGAATTTTTAGAAAAACTGTCTGCTTTTTTAACTCTGAAAATCGATAATATTGACCAGCAGAAAATGAGATATGGAAGTGTTCATCTTGATGTTTGGTTTGACAATTTGCATATTGACGATGAAAAGGAAATAACATTTTTTGACTTTGATTTTTGTGGCAACGGTTATTTATGTTTTGACATTTCTTATTTTCTATTTCAGTTGCTTGCAACTAATTTAAACGAAGAAGAATACCAAGTAAAAGCAGAAAGTTTTTTAAAAGGTTACGAAGCTGTAACTGAAATTAGTAACGAAGAAAAACAGTTTTTACCGTTTGCCTGTTTAGCAATTATGACCTATTACATTAGTGTTCAGTGCGACAGATTTGACTATTGGACCAATATTTTCCTGAATGAAGACCATTTAAAAAGAATGGTTGGAAATTTAAAACGATGGATTTCATACAACAAAATTGAAATAGAATAATAAAAACTGTATCTATACTAAACACCAGCTGCAAAATCACTCAAAAATAACATGATAATGAAATCCAGAATTTTCTATGTCTTTATCTTACTAATATTTTATAGTTGTTCAGTAAATAAATATAGCAATGTTCCTGTACAAGATGAAATTGATCTTTCCCTTAAAAGTTTCACTGAAATTAAAAAAGAAGAAATAGGTAAAAAATCAAAAGATATCACGCTTGGATATTTTTGGGGAATTGGAGAAGATATTTATCCAACTTTTGAAAAGCATACATTTGAAATTCCTAAATCTTATCAAAGAAATGAGAATAACTTCATTCTTAAAGTAGATTATTTTTTCACAAAAGGTGACCGAACCAAATTCAAGTTTTATGAATGGAATGAAAATGGAAAAATTGAAGTGGCTCATAGTTTGTTTGACGAAAAATTTTATGAAATCAAAAAATATATAACTCAAAAGCTTGGAAAACCATACCTGGAAGTATATGAAGATTTAGAAAAATCCAAAGAAGAAACAGTAAGAGATGATATAAAATGGCAAAGTAAAAATTTGAATGCTTATTTATTTCGTTTTAGAAGAAAAGGTGGATTCGATCAAATACGTTTAGCAATTTACTGCGATTAAAGAGACTGTACTGAACAAGACGTTGGAAAGCAAAGTTTTTTGCAAAAAATATCTTTATGTTTGGAACCTTGAAAAAGCCAACCGAAAAAAATTCACTTACACTTTTTTCCTATATTTGAACTTCGATGTTCTATTGATATCCGGGGCTAAAAACAATCCCGGATTTTCAACAGAAAATCAAGGAAACCAAACACTAAATCTTAACACCATTGAAAATAAAATTAGTACTTCTTTCATTGTTGAGCTCATGGTTAGCTCATGCACAAACACTTCAATTTAAAAATCTCGCCAATATGTCTGTAGGCAGAGGTGCCATAGCCAGTGTAATCGTGAATGATAATATATACGTGAGCAATGGATATCAGGAAAAAGCAAGTGATGCAAAGTATATTGAGAAATATAGTATTACCGATAACCGTTGGAGTGTTCTCAATTCTACCCTCCTTCCCAAAAGATTTGCTAATTCCGAAACTTACAATAATAAAATTTACATTTTTAACGGTTGGGGAAATAGCCATCTTGAAATTGTAGACCTTGCAACCAATACAGTAACGAAGGGTGCTGTGAATCATTCCTACACAGGAAATTCAGGCTCAGCAATCTATAATGGCAAAATATATGTGTTTGGTGGCAGCGGACTCAATGGAGCTGCAAAGACTACATTTTCTAATAAATTCCAGTATTATGATATTGCTTCCAATACATGGAATCCATTACCCAATATGCCCACAGCCAAAGAAGCAAAGGGCAAAATTGTTAATGATAAGCTGTATGTAATTGGTGGTTTTAACGGTACCCCATCTCGTCTGATCAATGTTTATGATCTCAAAACTAATCTTTGGATTGATCAATATACGATGCCTGCTGGTATATCCGGACATGCATTGGCGGTATCCGGTAATAAGATTTTTATTGTAGGCGGTTTTAATAATCAGACTTTTCTGGCCTATTTTGATACTACAACCAATACAGTCCATCAGTTATCCTCCAATATGATTCCCAGAAGACATGCTGCAGCGGAAGTATATAACAATAAATTATACATCATCGGCGGAAGCACAACGGCTCTCACCAGCTCAGCTATTAAAAGCATACAGGTGGCAGATATTGACGAAAGTGCACTCTCTGCAAATGCAGCCAATGAAGATCAAGTGATTAAAACAAAGGTTTATACCAACGCATCCAGAGACGGTTTTGTCATCAGTAATAAAAATAACAGTAATCAGTTTGAATACACCATTTTATCAATGGATGGAAAACCAATTAGCAGAGGTTTTGCCTATTATAATAAAAATATAGATTTATCAAACGTACAAAAGGGAACTTATATTTTTAGTTTTAAAAATGAGAAAGGGCTCTTACAACAGGTTAAAATTATAAGATAATTATAAGCTTTCAAACATGAATATCAATTCTATGATTCGTTTTCTCATTTTAATAATTGCCACTCTATTTCTAAGCCATTGCAAAGATCATTCAGAGGCTAATAAATATCGCGTAGGCCAAGAATGGAAATATAAAGCCCGTCCCGGGGAAGAAAAATCGACTCTAAAAATTTTGAAGATTGAAGAGTATCCACAAACCGGGAAAGTGATTCATATTTCAGTTAGCGGATTAAAGATGAAAAATCCAAAAAGTTCTGAAGGTTTTGCAAATGAATTAAGCCACATTCCGATTTCTGAAGAAGCATTGAAGAAAAGTATCACCAAACTACACAATGAAAACGGCAAAATGCCCGATTCCCTTGAAATGGATGGATACTCTTATTGGAAAAAAGAGTTTGACAAAGGAGAGGCCGGGATATTCAAGGTTCCTGTTTCTGAAATTGTGGGATTGATGGAAGATCATATTATTTCAGGAAATTATACTGAATAAAGCACCTCTCCTTCAAAAGTCACCAACTTTGAACCAATAAAATAAAAACAGTACTTTTAAAACATATTTCTAAGTTTGGAGACTCCATAGATCGAAAGCCTCTGAAATTTCCAAAAAAGCAGTATTATTAAAAAAACAAAACTTGACAATGAAAAATATTATTTTATTCTTTTCTATCTTATACTCATTAAATGTTTATTCGCAAGAAAAACCTAATTATCCGGAGCCGGAAAAAGGAATGAAAAGAGTTGACCTTAAACTTCCAAAAATTGAGAATGACAACGAATATAAAGTTGAAATAAGATTTGGAATGGAAATGAATGTTTCTGAATGTTCAGCAGTTAATGATTTTAATTTTAATATTAAAAAGTTAGAAGAAAAATATGGAATTCAACCTTATAGATTTCCTTATTATGTATTACCGAAAGAAATACCAATAGACATTCTTACCTTAAATAATAACAAATCTAACTGCGATGAAAGTAAGAAAGTAAAAAAGAAAGTTTTAAGTTCTCAAAATATTTTAAAAGAATATAATGGGCATTTTGCAATTCCGTTCTATATCCCTGAAAACTGGACTGTGGAATATAGATTGTGGAAAGTAAATTCAGAATTTAAAAATGCTGAGCAACAATAAGCACAACAGTATTGACAAGATGTGGGATAAAACTTATATTTTCCCATTCCGTAAAGCATCCCAATTTTAAACATCCCTTTAAAAAATGCTTCAAGGTCTTCAGACTTCGATTCCAATACATGTGTCTCGAAAAAAAGCCTAACACTTGCCCGATTAAAGGAATAAAATATTCAAATACAATCATCTTATCAATGAAGCCGTCAATAATTATTACCGTTGTTTCCTCAATAATTTTAACTTCCTGTTTCTGAGATTGTGAAAGTAATGGAAGGTCATATTATTTCAGGAAATTATACTGAATAAAACACAGTAGCTTCAAAAGTCACCGGTTTTGAGCGATAAATCACATTTACACAATTCGTAAATTTGGATGTTAACGGTCAGACTAAAAAACTGCTACATGACAAAAATAAATTAACAACCAAAATATCAATAAATGCAAAATCCAGAAAAAGAAAATAGCGCATGGACCTTAAAAAAAAACATTGTCCGAGTTTTTGCCTATTCATTTTGTGTATTCCTCATTTGGCTTGGATTTTATACATTGACCAATTCTCCGACGACTCCGAAAGATAAATTGCGTGGAATTGGAGAAATTGTGGCTGCTTGTGTTTACTTATATGTAGACATTAAAATTTTAATCTCAAAAAATAAACGCCCGAACCGCTAACAGTAATTCACAATACAACCTACAAATGAAATACCTTTTAACGAATCAAGAAACTGAAAGATTATTATTCCGAAAATTAGAACACTCGGACTTTGGCAAATGGTTGAACTTATTTGAAGATGAAAATACCGCTAAAATGCTTGGTATGGATGAATTCAAAGGAGCTGATACGCGCTGCGAAAAGTGGTTTGAATGGACTTTTAGCAGATATGAGAATAATTTAGGCGGGCAAAATGTTTTAATATCTAAAGAATCCAATCAGCTTGTAGGACAGTGTGGATTATTAGTTCGAGAAATTGAGAACAGTTTTGAAATCGAAATTGCTTACTCAATTCTACAAGAATTTAGAGGAAAAGGATATGCAATCGAGAGTGCAAAAAAATGCAAAGATTTTGCATTTAGCAACAATTTTCACGACAGACTTGTATCAATAATTATTCCTGAAAATGAATCTTCAAAAAATGTTGCAATAAAAAATGGAATGAAGCTCTTAAAACACATACATTACAATAACAAAAAAATGGAATTATTTCAGATAACAAAAAATGATTGGGAAATAAGTCCAACATAAATTATATTATTTTTACACAAAAAAAAGATGGAATTTAACTTTAAAGAAAATTATATTTTAGAAAATGAGTTTGTTAGACTAGAACCTCTACAACATTCTGATTTTGATGTATTGTTAAGCTACTCTGAAAATGAGCCAGATATTTGGGAATTTAATTCAGGGGGTGCAAATGGAAAAGAAAATCTTGAAAAATATATTTCAAATGCAATTTTACAAAGAGAAAATGAAAAGGAATACCCCTTTATCATTTTTGATAAAGCAACTAAAAAATATGTTGGCAGCACGCGTTTTTATGCTATTTTTTCGGAAAATAAAACCATTGAAATTGGCTACACTTGGTATGGGAAAGAATTTCAAGGAACCGGAATAAATAAGAATTGTAAATATTTGTTATTGAAATTCGCATTCGAACAACTGAATATGGAACGTGTCGCATTTGCTGCAAATACTAAAAATAATCGTAGTATAAATGCTATGAAAAGCATTGGATGTGTAGTCGAAGGAGTTTTAAGGAATTGTAGCACAGATGCAGATGGAAATAGAATTGATGTAACACGACTAAGCATTTTAAAAAACGAGTGGAGCGACAACGTAAAAATAAAACTTGAACAACGTATTGGAAATTTTGCCCGTAGATAAAAGCATCAGACAGGCTGAAGTGTAAAATCCAGCAGCAGTTTTCAATTAAATATTTAGTAATAATATTAGCTTATGCCTCGATTTCCCGCCCGAACACAAAGCCCGGAAATGTTAGCTGTCATTTCAACAAAAAGCACATTTAAAACGATTAATCAAAAATGAGAAAACTTAGTATCCTTTTAATTTTCATTTTCGCTTCTTCTTTAGTGTTTGCTCAAAATCAAAGATTTATCTATGAATATTCTTTTAAAATGGATTCTTTACACAAAGAAAACGTTGAAAAAGAAATCATGAATCTTGACATTACAAAAGAAGGTTCCAATTTCTATAGTTCTTTATTGATCACCCGAGATTCTCTTTTTAAAGCAGAAATTGAAAAAGGAAAAGTTTCTCAATCTATAGTCTTTGATATGAGAAAAATTAAAAGAGCAAAAGTTAATTTTCGGGTTTCTAAAACCTATCCTAATTTAGAAACCATTTACCATACTTCTCTCAACGCCAGCAATGTCGCTTTAAAAGAAAATCAGAAAATAAACTGGACTATTCTTCCTGAAACAAAAACCATTGAAGGTTTTAAAGTTCAAAAAGCAACCACCACTTTTGGCGGAAGGAACTGGATTGCCTGGTTCACGAATGATATTCAAATACAGGACGGACCTTATAAATTTTGTGGCCTTCCCGGTTTAATCTTAAATATCGGAGACGAAGAAGGGGATCATGTTTTCAACCTGGTTGGAAGTAAAAAACTCAATGATGAACCCTTATTGATGGATTCGAAAATGAAAGAAATTTTTCTGACCAATGAAAAATTTAATCAACTCTGGAATGAATATAAAAAAGATCCTGCAAAGAATATAAAAATTATTCATAGCTCTTCAGAAATGTCAGAAACCATATTTTCCGATGTTAATGGAAACCCATTAACCAAACAAGATTTAATTAGACGAAAAGAACAAATAGCAGCAGAAACTTTAAAAAAGAGTAATAATTTTATTGAAAGAGGATTATATAAATAAAAGAACGGCCACACTAATGCTGGCATTTATAATACTGATGTAATACTTCAATTTATATGTTTGCCGAAATATTACAATTCCCGGTGAAAAGACCATTATTCATATTGATAGTCTCGATTTTTCTAACGCATTTTCTTTATTTTTACCCCCACAAAAAGTAAATAAGACATGAAGAAAATAGAACAGAAAATTGATGAAGCTTTTACAGACACTTTTCTACTTCCCAGAGAAAAAGCAGTTACGAATTTCCTGATGGATGTTCTGAGCTCAAAATATAAATTCAGAGAGGATGATAAAAAAATTGAGGTGATCAGTTTGTATTATTATGCTTCAAGCCCTTTAAGTGCTTTATTTGCTTTGCCTAATTATGAATACTACTCTACTGATAAAACTGTTCAGATCGCAGAGCTTCATTTGAAAGAGCATTCACTGGAAGATTACTCCCCTATGGATGTTCAGGAATTATGCAAAAAAGTATTGGATGAAAATACGATCGATTATTCTGCCTATCTGAATGAAGGCGGTCAATTGGATTATGCCAATTATTGGGAAAACCAGTTTGGTCTGGAAAGTGATTTCTTAATGAGCTGCTGGAAAAATGCCAAAGAAAAAACACAATCTAAAATGCTCGGATTTTTAGAATCTTCAGACGGGGAAAGCGGAATGTTTGATTTAGACAATAATTATGTCCTTCCTTTTGATGTTGATCTTGATGAATACCTGCAGTCTCATGGTTTTATAATTGAAAAGGAAGTATAACAAACGACATCAAGCGAAAAAACTGTTATCTCATATGAAAACAAAATTCACCATAAAATCAATATTCACGGTACCCATCTTATTCGGTTTAGTATACGCAATGATATCTGTTTTGCCCTCCATTTTTAGCGATCCTTATTATGATGATAAATTGTTTCCTAAAATTTTTCTTCCGGGTATCCTTTTATTCTCATTTATAGTTATATTTTTTGGAGAAATCAGAACCAAATATATCTCCGTAGAAATCAATACAGATGAAATCATTGAAAAGCGGTTTTGGGGTCTTCAGACAAAATCATATCGATGTTCTGAAATAGAAGGATGGAAATACAGTCATTTACCTTCAAAGGGAGGCACCTATGAATATCTATACCTCTATAAAGATGGCCGTAAAATTATTAAAATATCCCAATTCTACCATCGAAATTATGCTGAGGTAAAAAGCTATGTTAGAACACAATTCAGAGACCTTGGATATGAAAAATTCTCTTATTTTGATAAGCTGAAAGAAACGTTTAGGTAATTAATAAGATTATTATTCTTTAAAATCTGCATGGGATATTTTTGGTCAGCAGGTATTATAAATACTTTCTTTTTAATTAATCTGGACAGCAAACCTGTTTACATTAACAAAAAACCTCTAAAAAGCGGTTTAAAAATTATTGTCTTGTCAAAATAATATTATAAGGTAATGGCTGGGGAAATGGATTAGCATTATAATATTGGCAAGAAGAGGTGATTGTATCCATAAATTTCCAATCTAGGGTGGTGTTCAAACTATTTGTGAAACTTATAGATATATTACCAGATATATTCAGGATATCAAAAATTCTCCTATATTAATGAGCCAAAAGAAATGTTCAGATAAACAGCATAAAAAAACATGAATACAATACCATTTTCGAAGATTATTGCCGGTACCATGACGTGGGGAGTTTGGGGTAAAAACTGCAACACTCAACAGATGATAGAATTGATGCACTGCTGCGTGGAAAACACCATCACAACTTTTGATCACGCAGATATATACGGCGACTATACTACGGAAGCTGCTTTTGGAAAAGCTTTCAACGAAAGTACCATAGACCGTAACAGCATACAGCTTATCTCCAAGTGTGGCATTCAGATGGAATCCGACAAAAGAAATAATTCTGTAAAGCATTACGATTATTCTACTTCATACATCATTGAGTCCGTGGAACAGTCATTGAGAAACCTGCAAACGGATTATTTAGATTTACTGTTATTGCATCGTCCCAGCCCGTTAATGAGAGCTGATGAAATTGCTGAAGCCATCGGAAAGCTCAAACAGGATGGAAAAATCCTGGATTTTGGTGTTTCTAATTTTACTCCATTACAAACGGATCTGATTGAGACAAAAATCAAAATCAATTATAATCAAATCAGTTTTTCTATTACCGATTTTGAAGCGATGATCAACGGAAGTTTAGATCATATGCAGGCTCACCATATTAAGCCGATGTGCTGGTCACCATTGGGAATCGTCTTTAAACAGGATGACGATCAAACTCAGCGCTTGAAAAAGATGCTGGCCAATTTCTCAGCAAAATATGAAGTTCCTGCAGATATTATCCTTCTGGCATGGATTCTAAAACATCCTGCCGGAATTTTACCGGTTTGCGGCACCGCTGATCCATCGAGATTAGCCAACCTGATGAAAGCAACAACAATCAATATAGAATTGCAGGATTGGTTTGCGCTTTGGTCAGAAAGTGCAGGGGTTCCGGTTCCGTAATTTTTACTAGATCTATAAGATATTGACAGGGATTCCTACGCTAATATTGGGTTGAGACTAATATTTACAGTCTCACGATTTTACTATTGAGAATAGTATTTAAAATTATAAACATAGATTTTGAATGAAAAAAATAATTGTAATAAGCTGTATAATTGTAGTGCTTATTTTTTTAACTACCCAGTTTTTGAAAGTGAAGGAATATCTTATCTTATCATTTTTGCCTGTTTCGTTGCTATTTGTTTTTCAGGCGCAAAAATATATTTCCCCAGTGATAAAGAGGATTATGATTCCGTTGAAAAAGAAGCCGATCAATTAGAGAAATATGATGGGGACTTCCAATATACTAATGAAGGATTTTATAATAAACAGAAAACCCCGTTGAAACTTATAAAATGGGATAAAATCATTTCAGTATATTCATTTAGCATTCCAATTTCAAAACATAGAAGAGAAACAGGTTTGGAAATAATTACTGAAAAAGGTAGTTATGAACTCGGGGGAGACACACCGGGAATCGAAAAGCTAGCCAATGAGCTGTATAATCATCTTCCAGATTGGCAATTAAACACTCCTACCATTAGAATTAATAATTACGGACTTCAAAAAACAAAATTATATGAACGAAATGATGACAAGATAAAGATTTAAGGTTTTCTGTTCAAAAAACTACTATTTCAGTTTCTCCTATTTTTTGTAGCTTCGTTTCTTGAAGTCTGATGAAACATACTATTTCATTATATCAATTAAAAACACAATCCATGAAAAACCTCCAACGAGAAGACATATACCTCATCAGTCGCCACAGCAATGTGACGGAACAGGTCATAGAAAAGACCCTGAAAGAAAATATTTACCATGATAAAGAGATGTGGCAGAAATTCCTGCGTCTGTTTTTTATCACCCTGGGAATCGGGTTTACCACTGCGGGAATCATTTTCTTTTTTGCCTATAATTGGGCAGATCTGAATAAGTTTGCTAAACTGGGACTGACCGAAATTCTCGTTATTGCAACCACCATCATCGTTTTACTCCCCAAAATAAATAATACTACCAGAAATATTGTCCTGACAGGTTCTGCATGTTTAGTTGGAGTACTGTTTGCAGTTTTCGGACAGATTTATCAGACAGGCGCCAATGCCTATGATTTCTTTTTAGCCTGGACTCTTTTTATAACGCTATGGGTAATAGTTTCCAACTTTGCACCGTTGTGGTTGCTGTATATTGTGTTACTCAACACCACGTTTTTTCTATATACAGAGCAGGTCGCCAAAGATTGGTCCGCACCATTGGTCATTACACTGCTTTTTCTTTTCAATACAGCCATACTTCTTACTTTTATTTTTCTGGATAAGGATAAAAAAATTAAAAATGTCCCTAAATGGTTTATCTATATTCTGGCTTTAGGCTCTGTGACATTTGCGACTATAGGAACAATTTTCGGGATTATTGACGGATATGATCCTGTGTTTCCGGTTTTAATTCCAATTGTGGTGCTGATTTTTGCACTCGGAATCCGGCATGGTATCCAATCAAAAAATGGATTTTATCTTTCTGTGATTCCATTAAGCATCATCATTATTATTTCAGCTTTACTCCTCAAAATATCAGAAGGCGGAAGCATGCTTTTACTCGTCAGCCTGTTTATCATCGTAAGTGTTACGTTGGTGATTATGAATCTGATTAACCTTCAAAAAAAATGGGACCATGAGAAATAAAGAAGAAATAAAAGAACTGCTGAATTATTTCCGGACTACAGAAAATAAAGATCTGAAGTTTGATGAAGAAGCCATCTACGCCGCTTATGAAAAAAATGATGACCATCAGTCTTTAGCAGTAAAAATTCTTTCCATTTTTGGAGGTATTTTAGCGAGTCTTGCTTTTTTAGGCTTTCTGTTCATCACAGGATTGTATGATTCAACTGGAGGGTTACTGATATTGGGAATCCTTTTAATCGCAGGAGGAATATTCATCAATACCATTTACAATACCACCATCTTTGATACCGTAAGTGTTTCGTCTTATATTATTGGATTTGTCCTTCTGACACTGGGTTTATTTAAAATGGAAATGACTGAAAATACAGTGAGCCTTATTTGCATTCTCATTGCAGCGGTTTCATTAGTGATTGTCCGGAGCTATATCATTGCCTTCATCGCTGTATTAATGATCAGTGGATGTATTCTAACGCTGATTATATCGAATCATAATTCTGAGTTGATTCACCTTTATACTTCTTTTCTGGCTATTATGGTTACAGCCGTTTTCCTGAAAGAAGCCAAAATCATTACGCTGCATCCCGCTTTTTCAAAACTGTACAGTCCGGTTCGTATCGGACTGATTTTTTCATTCCTTGCAGGACTGGTTTTTCTTGGTAATGACTTTATTGAAGTAACTGGAAATTACATTTGGATAACATCCGTCGTGATTATTTTGACTATTCTGTATGTCCTTTCCCATCTTTTTGAAGTATTGAATATTTCCCAAACCTCACAAAAGGCAGGAATTTATATCGTGACGATGGCTCTGTTACTGCCCACTCTCCTGTCTCCTGCCATATCCGGAGCTATTCTAATTATTCTTGTAAGCTTTTTAGTGAATTACAAAACAAGTCTGGCCGTTGGTATTATGGCATTTATTTATTTCGTTTCACGATATTATTATGACCTTCATTTTACCCTGCTGACCAAATCCATACTTTTATTTTCGTCTGGAATTTTATTTCTGGGGCTTTATTTATTAACCCGTAAAAAACTGACAACCAATGAAAAAGTATAAATGGATTATCATACTGCTAAACCTTGTTATTTTGCTGGTGTATTTCAATTATTCCGTTTCTAAAAAGGAAGAACTCTTAAAAAGCGGACAACTGGTTCTTTTACAGCTGGCCCCGGTTGATCCCCGTTCTTTGATGCAGGGCGATTATATGAATTTACGCTACAGCATATCAGAAAACATCTATTCAAAATACCTTCCTAAACGAGCATATTGTGTTGTACGTCTTGATGATAAAGGTATTGCAGAAAGAATAAGATTCCAACAAGAAAAAACACCTTTGAATAAAGGCGAATATGTCATTAAATATACTGCCCCCAACGAATGGAATATCAATATAGGAGCAGAATCTTTCTTCTTTCAGGAAGGACAAGCTAAAAAGTATGAAAAGGCTAAATACGGCGGCGTAAAAATCGATGAAAACGGAAACAGTTTGTTAATCGGTCTTTACGACGAACATATGAACAACATCAAATAAAAACATTATTCCACATGCATTCAGACTTATAACTTTTAATTTCATTTAAAAATAAACCACAAAGTTTACACGACTTCTTTTTAATACTCATATAATATGAAAAAAGCATTTGAATTCCTTAAACAGCTTGAAAAAAATAACAATCGGGAATGGTTTGCCCAGCATAAACCAGAATATGACTTGATAGTGAAAGAAAACAAAGCTTTTTTTGATCAGATCTATACTGAGCTTCAGGAACATGATAATTTAAAGGGAATCCATATATATAGGATTTACAGAGATGTTCGTTTTTCAAAAGATCAAACGCCCTATAAAAATAATTTTGGTGTAGGCTATTCCCGTTCAAAACCGATGTTAAGAGGTGGATATTATATTCAGCTGGAACCCAACAACAGTTTTGTGGGAGGCGGATTCTGGGGTCCTGACACCAAAGATTTACTCCGTATCCGTAAAGAATTCGAACTTAATACAACAGCAATAGAGAAGATTACGTCTGATGAAACTTTCAAAAAATATTTTGGAAATATTGAAGGTGAAGCAGTAAAAACGGCTCCGAGAGGTTTTGATAAAAATCATCCCGCCATTGATCTCATCCGAAAAAAGCAATATGTCGTGATGCGGAAATTCACTGATAGGGAAGTTTTATCGGACGGTTTTCAAAAGGAATCACTCCTGACTTTATTGGCCATGCGTCCTTTTTTCGATTATATGAGTGAAGTGCTGACAACGGATCTCAATGGAGAACCTTTATTTTAAAAATACTACTAGAACGACTTTTCTTATCTTTACTTTTATTAAAGCTCATCCATGAAGGCAACTTTTGACACCATCATTTTGTACGTTAAAAATGTTGAATTACTTAAAAATTTCTATGTCGAAAACTTTCGTTTAGAAGTAATGGAAGAAGATCCGGTTTGGGCTCTTCTGAATGCAGGAGCGATACAGATTGGATTGCATAAAATAGGTGATTCGTACCTTGAAAAAATAGAAGAAGGACACCTATTTGATAACAATACAAAGCTTGTTTTTGAAATTGATGTGGATATAGAATCGGCAAGAAATGAATTTGTATCCAGAAACATTCAAATGAGAGCAATCAAAACATTTGACAATTATGATTTCTGGCTGTGTGACGGAACAGATCCGGAAGGAAACGTCTTTCAGTTAAAAAGTAAAAAAGGTAATTCATAATGATTCATCAAACTCTAGTAAAGCGAAATAAAATACAATCACCCAACATCACATCAATCACATCAATGAAAAAAATACTTGTAATCGTACTGTTTTTGCTAGCCACCCATTATACGTTTGCGCAAAAATTACCTGAAATTGAAAAACAATTAAATGCTGTTTTTCAGAAAATAACTCCTGAAAATCAAAGCAATCCAGATTATTATGATACTCTTGAGACAGCCAATACACAATTTGAAAAACTGCTGCTGCAATATACTGCCTCAAACCCTGAGACGCTACATTATGACTTTAATGCACTCAAAAAAAACGGATTAATCATTACGACTTCTGAGGATGGGAAATTCAGGATTTATTCCTGGGATACCTGGACAGGCGGAACCATGCATTATTTTAAAAATGTTTTCCAGTATGAAGGGAATAAAAAAGTCTATTCTGAAGCTACAGAAAGTGAAACTGAAGGTGATGCCCAATCTTTTTATCATCAGATCAATGATATACTGTCTCAAAACAAAAAATATTACCTCGCTCAAAACACGGCTATTTTGAGTTCAGGACTCAGCTATCATAACATCAAAGTTTTTTCCATTGATGAAGGAAAGCTTAATCATAACGCAAAATTAATCAAAACCCAAAGCGGAATTAAAAATCAGTTGGGTTATGAAGTTGATCTTACCGCATCTTCCAACAGGGATAATGAAATCACAAATTATGATATTGAATATGATTCCAAAAATAAGATCATCAGCATTCCTTTAATCCTTGATAATTCAAAAATCACGGAAAAGAGGATCCGTTACCAGTTCAAGGGTAAATATTTTGAAAAGATGTAAAGTAAGTTGCTATCCATGGAAGAAATATTAGAACAAACTGAAATTAAATACAGCCCCTTTCTTCAATCATAAATTATTGACAATGTATAGTCCAACCAGAAGAAACAGAAACATAGGAACCGAAAATCAAGGCTATGGTCAAAATAATAAATTGACAATCTCTTCGCCTTATGGAGATTTAAAAACATTTTATGAAAGGCTTACTCATTATCGAAAAGAAATCAGAGTAATAAATAATCACGAATTTATATTTATAATCGAAGAAAACCGCGAAAATTCCATTCACTCCTGTTCCGTAAATGATATTCAGAAAATAATTGAACTGATTCCACCTAAAGATTATGGAGATTTAAAATTCATTATTTTGAGACAACCAAAAAGAAAAGAAGAAATTCTTTCACCGGTATGGGGAAGATTAATTTATAGTTACGAGTTTGAAAATGAATACTTTCCTGCTGTTATTTTAGATGCAATTGATACAGAGAAAAAATTGATTTGGTCTAAAAAGCAGACTGTTGAGGATCAAAGAGAATTTGCAAGATTAAAAACTGATGGACATACATTTAGTGACACAAAAAGAAACTTTATCGCTGAATTCAAACCAGAATTTACGAGAAACACTCAACTTTACAGAACCTTACCACATGAATTCGGCCACTATGTTCATTATTTAGAGATTGTTGAAAGATCGGGAGAGAATTTCGGGAGAGAAGAAGATTATGATGAAAAAGAGAAAAGAATGGATTTTTATTTCAGTATCCCTAAAAGTGAAAAAGAAAAATTTGCTCATACATATGCAGATGCACTAAAAGCAAAACTTATTGATGAAAGCAAAATACCTTTTGACCCTTCATAAAAAATATCCTAAAATGAAATTCAAAATATTAATTATCCTATTTACTTTTTCTCTCATAAAGATGTATGCTACAAGTCAGGCACCTGATATTATCATTATCAACAACAAAGAGTATAGTGTACTGAATAATCCTTTGGAAAAATTTTTTGAGAATAATCCTGAATATCATCCCATCTACGGATCTAAACTCACTCTGTTTAAAAAATATAAAAACAGAGACATGCCGATTCCGTTCTCAACGGGAAACTATCGGGGCTATATTGCAACATTCAAAATTGAAAATAACATGTTAGTTTTAGCGGATCTTACAGTTAAAAATATTGATTCCAAAAAGCGTGAATATATTTCTGTTTATAAACAATTATTTAAAAATAAAAAAGTAGTTCTCAATTATTCCGGAATACTTATTATCCCAACTGGTCAACTCATTGAAGCTGTCAATTTCGGATATTCATCTTTGTACGATCGGTACAAATTAATGACCATCAACAATGATACGGTTGTAAAAGAGAAAGAATTAAATAAAGATGAATTTATTAAATTTAAACTCAGTCAATTTGAGGAATATAAAAAAACGGAGGACTACAAAACGGAGTTAAAAAAATATATTGAAGACCCGGAAGACAACAAAAAACCGGAACTGTCCAAAGAAAATACTAAAGGAACATCAAAAAAAGAAATCACAGCATTAAAAAAGGAAGACGAACAGCCTTCTACTGAAGAGCATATAGATGGATTTCTTTTCATGATTAAGAATCCGGATTTTGTCATTGTTGATTATTAATATTGCTTAAAAAATAATTCATTTATTTTTTAAAAAATTTTAACGCCTAACTTCTTTGTATTGATTTAAAATGTATACATTTGAATTTATAATTAAATGAATATTCATTTAATTATAATAACTTAATAATACAGTATATATGCGCAACAGGGATCTTAATAAAGAAAACAGTATTAAACAGAAAGCGATTGAAATTATTGTTAAAGAAGGGCTGGATGGTTTTACGATCAATAAATTGGCAAAAACATGCAATATCTCAGTAGGTACTCCATATGTATATTATAAAGATAAAGATGATCTCATTGTAAAACTGGTCATTGAAGAAGGCAACAAAATGGAAACTGAAATCAATAAGGGATTCGATCCGGATTCTTCTTTGGAAGACGGACTGCGTGTACAATGGAAAAACCGATATAATTATGCCCTCAAAAATCCTCTGCTGCTTACTTTCTTTGAACAAATCAACAATTCTCATTACAGTCATCGATTTGCTGAAATGTTTAATGAAAAGCCGGGAATGTTTATGAGTGAGTTCAAGAACAATCTTTTACGGTTCATTTCTAATACAGTGCAGAGAGGAGAAATCGCTGAAGTTCCGTTTGAAATTTACTGGTCAATCGCTTTCTCTCCGCTATATACCTTATTACGCTTTCATCAACAGGGAAAAAGCATCAGTGGATTACCTTTTGTTTTAACAGATGAAATGGTATGGGCTACTTTCTCAAAGGTTTGCAAAGCACTAAAAGAATAAAGAAAATAATACATACACAAGTACAATGATACACTCATTTTTAATGATTGGCCAGTCTAATATGGCAGGTCGTGGTTTTTTAAAGGAAGTCCCTTCTATTTATGACGAAAAGATTAAAATGTTAAGAAACGGAAGATGGCAAATGATGGCAGAGCCTGTTAATCCTGACCGTTCCACTTCCGGAATCAGTCTGGCAGCTACCTTTGCCTCTTCATGGCGTTTATTTCATAATCAGCAAGATGATATTGCACTAATTCCATGCGCGGATGGCGGTACAAGTCTGGAAGACTGGTCGGTAGAAGGTGTATTATTTCAAAATGCAGTTCTTCAGGCAAAAGTTGCACAAAAAATCAGCACGTTGCGCGGAATTCTATGGCATCAGGGAGAAAATAACAGCAACAGTCAAAAATACAGGCTGTATGGAGAAAAACTGGCCCTTATTATAAAAACCCTGAGAGAAGAGCTTAATGTACCAGACATTCCGCTCATCATTGGGGGGTTGGGTGATTTTCTACAGGATGGTATCTATGGTCAATATTTCAGCGAGTACAATGAAGTCAATAAAGCACTCATCCAATTTGCAGAAGATCATGATCACTGTTACTTTGTGTCTGCTAAAGGTTTAACAGCTAATCCTGACAATATTCATTTTAATGCCATTTCGCAGAGAAAATTTGGAATCAGATACTTTAAAGCATTTCAACAAAAAACGCATATATTGGAATCATTACCGGACGAGGATCAGATGATAGAAACTATTCATAACAGACCGCTGACAAAAAACGAAAAAATTGAACAGCTTCAATATCAGTTTGCTATGGGAATTGTCACAGCAAATGAATTTCAGGATCAAATCGTGCAAATTCACTGATCGATACGATCTTGCTAATTCTCAGAAATAACAAAATCAAATGATTATTTTATTTATTTTTATAAACTACAAATCATAAAAAATTGTTATGCCTCATTTCATCATAGAATGTTCAAAGAATATTCTTCAGCAGAGAACGCCGGAAGAAATAATGAACGTGGTGTATGAAACCGCCGATTCATCAGGAATATTTGCTCTCAATGATATTAAAGTAAGGCTTCATCCCTATGAATATTACAGGCTTGGGGATCAGAAGGATAGCTTTCTGCATATTTTCGGCTATATCATGGAAGGACGCAGTACGGAACAGAAGGCAGTGCTTTCAAAACAAATCTGCACGAATGTTACTGCTTTGTTCCCAGATATTTCTTTCCTCGCGGTCAGCATCCATGAACTCGAAGCAGCCACCTATTGCAACAAGGCACTCATTAATCCCGAAAATTCAGGTTATAACAGACATTTCGGGCTATAATTCATCCAGATTACGATTCATTCCGTTTTTATCTTTACACAACATCACAAAAATACCCTATGAACACAACATCCAAAGAAAATGCTACCTACTATCACGGCACGAAAGCAGATCTCAAAACCGGAGACCTCATAGAAATTGGCTTCAGCTCCAACTACGGCACCAAGAGAAAAGCAAAATACATCTATCTTTCTGCTACTTTGGAAGCGGCAACATGGGGCGCCGAACTGGCTTTCGGAGAGGGGAAAGAACGAATTTATATTGTAGAACCTACAGGTCCGATTGAAGATGATCCCAATTTAACAGACAAAAAATTTCCGGGCAATCCTACTAAATCCTACCGTTCACAACATCCTTTCAAAGTGATAGGAGAAGTTACAGAATGGACAGGACATTCCGCAGAACAGCTCAAAACAATGAAAGACCGTCTTGAAGAACTTAAAAGACAGGGTATCGAAGCTATTGAAGACTGATCTATTCTGCCCATAGTTATATCAAAAACAGTTTGAAATTTTAACGGGTGTTTCGTATAGGAAATGCTTTCATTTTCCTTACTTATATTTTCACTAATTTAACCTTCAGCAAAACCAGACACCGAATACAAAAAATGAATAAACTACTTCTGCTCCTTTTGATCTCCATATCCGTTCTGTGTTTCTCTCAGGACAATATAAAGCTTTCCTATGCTTCTCAATATGATGATTTTATTGAAATCGATATAGAGATGAATAAGCCAACCAGTAAATTCGATCTGATCGATTTTGATACTGTAACGGTTACTGATAATAAGAAAAACGTATGGAAAGAGAATAAGGAATATCCTCTTAATTACAACTACAATAACGGAGAAAACAAAGTAAAACGGTATTATATCCCGGATCATACATTCAAAACGGTAAATATAAAAGGGGTTATGAAATATTTCACCCCTTCAAAAGCCAACGGATCATACTTTGATCTGGGCACTCTTGGAGATATACCCCGAAATACTAATCTGATTGATAAAAAAATAACGGACAAAAATCCTGAGCTTTATTTCAGTATTGTAGATTCAACCGTGATTAACAAAATTTTCCCTGATTTCAGTTATAAAATAAATGAGGATGAAGACTACAAAAAAATTGATTTCAAGTCGTATGATTTTATCTATGCCTACCGGTATAACAAGAAACAAAAAATAATGTATTTCATCAATGATGATGGAGATCCCGGGTATGATAATCTGTCCATTCGTAATAAAAAGACAGGCATTACTTATAAATTCGTTAAACTAAAAAAAGGGATGACTCCCTCTGAAGTCAGCAAGGTCCGGGTTGAGTTGATGATAGAAAATGAAAAATCCATCAGGAAAATACCTTTTGAACTGAAAGAGGTCACTGTTGAAAAGAAATAACAACCTACTCACAGCCCAAATTATGACAGAAGAAATACAAATATTAACGAAATTTGTTGAGGGAGCACTTCCTCCCAAAGAATTTGAACAGCACCTTTATACCAGCCATTCTCTCCAAAAATTTCTTTCTGAAACGGAGATCAACTGGCACGGAACTTACCTTGAAGGGACCAATGCATTTTTGTATCTAGCTGAACAGGATTATAACAGTACAGCCGGTGTTTTAAATGCGCAAGGTACAGCAGCGCTTTTTTTAGAGAGATCAGGAATTGAAACAACGCCCACAGAAAAATATGCCGATGAATACAATCTTGCATCTGTGCTGAGTCCAAAATACATCGATGCAGATTCAGCATTCATTGAAAAATATATTTTGCCTTCGGATAAAACGCTTTCAAAATCAGCTGTAAATCAATTCATCAAAGCCCGGTATGCTCAGCTTTTTCAGTACCAGTCGAAGCCGCCAAAATGGATACAAAACCCACAATGGCCGATAAAGAATGACAAACCTTTATTTTTTCTCGCTCAGGTGGACATCAAAGACTGTCCATTTTTTCACGACACCAGCAGCATTTATCTTTTTCTGGATCCAGAAACCGGAGCTATTGAAACCATACAGCAATTTTACTGATAATTACTTTAGACACTATTTTTTAGTAACAGTTCAGAATTTTCCGGATGCACCTAATCCTATTTTTTGTAATTTAACACTCTTCACCCAAAATATAATCATATGAAAATCAACAGCTATGTACAGACAAGGCTTTATATATTATTATGCGGTCTATATTTTCTGTTTAGCTCCTGTTCAGAGCCTATTCCGGCATCAAAGGTTACAGATATTTCTGATATCAAAGCGGTGATTGATATCTACCAGACTTTAACTGATCAAAATGACAACAGCATTTCCGTTAGTTTATACGACAGAAAAGGTAAAATGTTTGGCAACGATTCGGTAAATATTACCGTGAATGGCAAAAAAATAGACTACAAAATTGTACAGGGACTATATTATACCAAAACGTATCTATATCACACAGAGAAGATAGCGCCGGAAAATAATCAATATGAGTTTCAGATTCAACTGGCGAACGGTAAAAAGTTTTTCCTGGGCAGTGTTCCTTCCCTTAAATTAAGCAGTGCAAGAAATATTATCTATAAAGAAGAGGTACCATTAAGTCAAGATTTCTCTATCCATTGGTCCGGCCTTCAGGATGTAAACGTGTTGTATCTGTCTAAAACCGTTAAAGTAAACACCAAAGAAAAAAGCAATGTGGAAACCTTTATGGAACAGCCCGGAGATACCATAAAAATTGGACCGGCAGGAACTTACACCCTAAAAAAAGAAAAATTTTCCAAACCTGGCGAAACGTTAGATATTCTGGCATTTCAATTCACAGCAGAGAAAACCGGAACCGTCAATCCTAAGCTGTTAAAAGGAAGTAGCAGTAAAATCAACGGATACCATGATGAACATACAACCTTTAAATAATACGGTACTCTTAAATTTTCAGATAGGATATTCCTGTGAAGAATATCTCAAACTTTATATAATCATCAATTATGCAAAACACTAAAATCCAGGAAGAATGGTTCTCAAAAGGAGAGCAGTATGCTAAAGAAATTAATGAAATGGTTGACTTCGGTGAAAAAAACGGTTGGGAAAACTGGAAAGGCAAAGAACCTGAAGATACAAGATCCCATCTTGCTGAAGCGGTATTTAACCTGCTTAAAACAGCCAACCAGAATTACGATACAGAAACTTTCAGAACACATTTCCCACCGGCCCACACACCTATAATTCCTTTAATGGAAAACAAAGCTCAAAGTATCGAGCAGCTGCAATTCATTGCTGATGAAAAGATTGTTTTTATGACGGGAACTTCTTATGAAAAAAGACAGGCTTATCTGCTGGATCATGATCGGGTGACCAAACTTGACGAAAATATTCAGGCAGTTGGAAAATCAAAACAAGACAATGTTTTTGCGATAGCAACTGATGGTAAAATATCAATTTATAAAGGCTGGGCCGGAGAACTTATCAACGAATTTCAATTGGGCCAGACTATAGAATCAGGAATTACAGAGCTGATCCCATTCAACGACGGAAGCAAAATTATTTTGGTTACCTCATTCGGAATCTATCTAATTTCTAAAAATGAAGAAAGGCTCATCCATCCCCTGAATGAAGATAACGAAGAAGACTGGACACCAGATATTGATATGGAAAACGCAACGCTTTCTCATGACAATTCCTATATTGTGGTAGGAGATCAAAGTTATGACCACAGAATTTTAGATGCAAATGGCAATACGTTAGGTTCCATTGGAGCACAATCTTCATATCCACATTTCTGTCTGTTTGCAAAAGATGACAGCCAGCTGATTACCAATTCATGCCACTTTTATAACGGAATAACCATCGGAATCAATTCCGATCAATATGTAGGTGCTGATATTGAAGCGTATACGGAAAGTGATGATTATACCATTATCGATGAAGAAATGAGAGTCTACGCTGGTACTGCTGCAAAAAACTATTACATTCTTGGCGATGCTTACGGCTACATCAAAGCATTTGACAAAGATGGAAACCAACTTTGGAGGCACTTTCTGGGTTCTACCATCTCCGGAATGACTCTTTCAGATGATGGGAAAACGCTTTGGGCAGCTGCCCATTCTGGTATTTTACATAAACTCAAATTAGACCAGGGCCGCAGAGATACCCACACCATTGGCAACGGAAATCATAATGAAGAATTCAGGCTGCTGATCTGGAAAGATGAGCCCCAAATCTGGAAATGGTAACATCTTACTATGATTGACTCATATTCTGAAATCAAAATGCTGAAAAGAGGTAAAACGGAAGTCTTTACCAGACTTTTTGTATTTTAGTTTCACAAAAATCACAATTTATAAATCGGGACAGCAATCACTCATGGAAAAATACGCACAATCGTCAGACGGACAGAATATTCACTATAAAGAAAGCGGAAAGGGAAATCCTTCCATACTATTCGTACATGGATGGCTCGGCAATGCAGAATGGTGGAACGGCCAACAGGAATATTTCAAAGACAAATATCACATTGTACAGATGAGTCTTGCTGGCCACGGAAAATCGGATGCCTCCAGAAAAGAATGGTCAAGCGAATCCTATGCAGAAGATATCAAAGCAGTAGCCGACCAGATCGATTCTCAGGAGATCATTCTTGTAGGACACTCGATGTCAGGAGCCTACGTTCTGGAAGCCGCTTCAAAAATTCCTCAGGTAAAGGGTCTTATTCTAATAGATACCGTAAAAGATCTTGATGAAACTTTTACGGATGAACAGGCTGAGTAATATTTATTCGTGCATTACCGTAATGATTTTAAAAATGCGGTTGAAAATATTCTTCCTCAATATCTTTTTGTGGAAAAAACACCTTCTGATGTGAGAAAAAAACTACAGAATGAATTCCTCCAAAACACATCGGAAACAGCAATCAATCTGCTAAGACCTTTGTATAAAACAGATTTCAGGGAAGCTGCTGTAAAAATTCAGGTACCGGTAAGAGCCATCAACTCAGATAACTCTCCTACTAATCTTGAAAATAACAGAAAATATTTAAATGATTACAATTATGTGGAAATAACCGGAACAGGCCATTACCCAATGCTGGAAAATCCAGAAAAATTCAATCAATTACTTGAACAGACCATTAAAGAACTCATCTAAATTATTCACGTTAACTCTTTATCATGCCACATATTTCTACGAAAAAAGAAGAACTTTCACGAAAAGAAAGAAGTGAGGAAATTCTTAAAAAAGAAGGAATAAAAATTAATTTTAACCTTCCCCACATAGAAACAGAAAAGGAAACAACCCTTCGAACTTCTGAAGAAATCGCTACCAGAGTTACCATTCTGGCTATTACCAACTTGGTTGCTTTTGACAGTATAGACGCAGAAGAAGCCATCGGCTATCTGGAAGACTGTAATCTGTGGCAGTATACTACGCCGAATGAAAAAGATTTCCTACAGCATCCTACAGAAGATAAAAAATTTCAGGAAACCTGGAAATGCGAATGCATCTGGGTTTTATTGTGGGCATTACAAATTGTTGATACGCTTCCTTTTCCCAATGAATTATGTGACTTAAATGATGTTCCTGCAGAAAACTATCCTGTAGGCGGCGATAAAGATCCCAATGATTTCATCAATACTCCTTATAACATCCGTTCCAAATCGGAAATACTGGATGCTAATGATTTGTACTACAGATACCATTGGGCCTGTGTTGATGCCCGCATTAACCACCTGGAAATGACAACGGTAGATCCCGGCATCGTGTATGAAAGACATTATGCTTTAAATTGGCTGATTACTTATATGAATCAGGAGTGGGATGATATATCGTGTGATACGTAATCAACTCTTTACAATATACGGCCGCTCTCTATACAGGGTGGCTTTTTTGTTTCCAAATTCTACAGAATTCTTTCTTCAATTCAAAAAACTTTCGGAGATTTGCAGTATGTGCGTTATATATACATTAATGAAATAAAAAACAATTCAACAAACATACAGTAAAACTTAGATAAGTTTTCTTCGGGGCAGGGTGCAATTCCCTACCGGCGGTTACAGTCCGCGACTCCTTTTTAACGAAAGGACTGATTTGGTGAAATTCCAAAACCGACAGTTACAGTCTGGATGGGAGAAGAAAATGAAACAATCAATAAGGCTATCTTATGGACTTATTGGCCGTATTTCATTTCCATGGACCGAAGTGTATTTTAACTTTTAACAGTAAAATAACATGGAAAAATTACTAGAAAAATTCGGACTTACGTCCAGAGAACGTGTAGAAAATGCACTTCTTACATTACAACAAGGCAAAGGAATTCTATTGGTAGATGATGAAAACCGCGAAAATGAAGGTGATATCATCTTTCCAGCCTCCACCATTACAGAACAGGACATGGCCCTTTTGATCCGCGAATGCAGCGGGATTGTCTGCCTGTGTATTTCTGAAGAGAAAAGTAAGCACTTGAATCTTCGTCCCATGGTGGAAACCAATAACTCTAAAAATCAAACCGCATTTACCATTTCTATTGAAGCTAAAGAAGGTGTTTCTTCCGGGGTTTCAGCGAAAGATCGTGTCACAACGATCAGAACTGCTATTGCACAGAATGCTATCGCCGAACAGATCGCAAGTCCTGGTCATGTTTTCCCGTTAATCGCCAGAAAAGACGGTGTTTTTGAAAGACGCGGCCATACGGAAGGCAGTGTAGATCTTGTAAAATTAGCCAACCTGGGAGATGATGCCGTACTGTGCGAATTAACCAATGAAGATGGTTCTATGGCAAGACTTCCGGAAATTGTAGATTTTGCGACCAGAAAAGGAATGAGCGTTGTGACTATTGAAGACATCCATGCTTACCGCAAAATGATCATCAGCAACTAATCATAGTAAGAATATAGCGCACAGAATAACCACTCAATTTTAATGGGTGGTTATTTTATTTAAATATTTCATTAAAAACAAGTTACATATAAATTAAAAAATGCTGAACCCAAGAAATACAACGTTTATCAAAAGAAATCTTTGATCATATAATAGAATAATCCGCCTTGTTTCAGGGCGGATTATTTATTGTGATTATTCTTTAGATTTATATTATCGCTGATAATATAGATTGTGCAGATTTTTTTTAAACTATATTTTAAAATTAAACTCTATTAAAAAGTAGCCGCAGGTGCCGTATCATTATTCAGCTTTCTCTGAATCTCCGTTTTCTTTCCTTTTGAGAAATCATAACTTAGTCCTAAAACAAACATCGATTTGTTATTCATGATCTTTGTATCTACATTATAGTTGACTAAACTTTCCGGAAGACTTTTGGTTTTATATTGAGAAGGCATTCCCATCCAATACATCCCGGTCGTGAAAGACCAGCTTTTCAGTTTATATCTTGCGAAAATATGGTTTTGATTTTCATTGGTATTCAAAAAGGCACCGCTCAGCGTATAGACAGGAATATTAAGCTGATACTGGATGCTGAAAGATTTATATTCTGAGGACACCACAAAGTTATTGGCGAGATAATCATTTTTAATCAATGCTCCCGTACTGGTTTTTACTGTTTCGGATGCCGGTGTAAGAACAGCTTTTATTACCAGGAGACTGCTTCCGAAAGGTTTATAGGATCCCGAAAGCTGTAATCCATACCGCTGGGCATTTTTCCCGTTCTCATACGTAAGAGCATATCCTCCGAACGTATCGTCTACCACATAATATTGGTTAATAATTCTATTGGTGTAACGGTAAAATAAATTCGCATTAAAATCGAAATGCTTATTATTAAAAGAATAAATCAGATTATTCGCGAAAGTTTGCTGTGACTTCAGGAAAGGATTTCCTTTTTGTACAATATTAGGAGCCATCTGCACTACATTGCTGCTCAAAGCACTGCTCCATGGACTCGTAGGACTAAAACTACTGGTTAAACGAAGGCTCTGATTATTTTTCAGCTGGTAGCCTAAAATAAGTTTCGGAGTGAAAGACCATTCATCAAAAGTATTGGCTGCACTTTTATTATGGATATTGGTAACCCCTGCCCCAACACGATAGCTGAATTTATTGACCTTTCCCGAATATTCTGTATAAAAATACTGCTCCAGGTAGTTAACGCTGTATTCAGAGTAGCCTGCAAGGTTATTCAGGTCATTGGAAATAGAAGTATTTGAAATACGGTACCCGGAAGATAACTTTCCACCTTTAAAATCATGGGTATGAGCTAACTCCCCTACAAAATCGGTCTGTTTTGTATTAAGAATCATATCATTATCGTATACAGAAATTCCTGAAGGAACAATCCATTCTTTCGCAAATTCAGTGGTATTGGTGGTATAATGGGAACCCACAACATTAAGACTTACTTCATCTTTCTTGCCTATCTTTTTTGAGTAATACAAATCTAATTTCGGGATAACGTAGTCTGAAGCATTGTTTTTAAACATCGCGTGTTCTTCACTGAAATCATCTTTTTCAAAAATACTCTGCCCCGTTCCCTTAGAAAACCTGCTGAAAATATCCATATTCAGCTTTGCCTGAAAAGCATAATCATCGGGTACTAATCGGGTATAACGCAGCGCAACATTCTGGAAAGTATACCCAAAATGATCGGTACGGTTTTCATCCGAACGGTAATGCTCACCATTCAGATTATAATCATAAATACTTTGAGCTTTTCTATTGTCGTAGTCTCTGAGGTTAAGGGAATATTCCAATCCAAAATTATTCTTTCCTTTGGTAAAATTTGCATAGGCAGAAGCATTAACAAAACCTGTAGTTAAAGCAGAACTCACATCTGCTCCAAAAACATATCCCGTTTCTGTAGATCTGGTGATAATATTGACTACTGTATCGGCTCTTGAAGCCCATCTTGCCGGAGGAATATCGTAATACTCCACTTTTACTACTTCGCTGGGTGCTACACTCCGAATCTGAAGGTCGGTAGCTTCAATTCCGTTGATCAGAAATAAAGAAGTTCCTCCTTTTGTACTGGTAATACTATTTGAGATCGGATCCAATTGCAGTTCCGGCAAGGTTTCCAGTAAATCTTTTGCATATCTTGCTTTCTCAAGCGCTTCTTTATCAAAAGTATATACTGATTTATCGGCAAACTGTTTTTTACGTTGTGATTTTAAGATTACTTCCTGAATCTCTTTCGTTTTCAATGGGTTAATGGTGTCTTTTTTTACATTTTCCTGCGAGTATACAAAAACGCCGCAAAGAAAAAGTACAGAACATATAGTTTTTTTCATATAAAAAAGGAATATCATCTATAAGACCGCTAATATGCGGTATTTATTACATGTATTCCAAATGGAGTATGTGCTAAAGTTCAAATTATTGATAAGCAATAGTTAATTTTTCACCAATTAGTGTTTTTTAATTAATTTTTGCCCGTTTTTTGCTTATTTTTCACCAAACACCAACCACTAAAATATAAGATCATGAAAAAATACCTCATTTTAATCCCCGGTTTTCTGTTTTCAGGAATGGATGCACAGGAAACAACTGTTGTTCCTTCGGAAAGAATGAACATCATTAAGACGAATGTTACAGCCTACGCCTTCAGAAATATCAATCTGTCGTATGAAAGAGCCATTAACCAATGGTTTTCAGTGAATATAGGATTTGGTACGATGACGGAAGGAAAAGTGCCCTTCATCAATGCATTTTTGAATGATGAAGATGAAAAAAAGTTCCAGAACCTTAGGATAAAAGCGACCAACTTCACTATAGAACCTCGTTTCTACATCGGAAAAGGGTATGGAAAGGGATTTTATTTTGCTCCTTATTACCGGTATTCCAAAGTGTCTTCCAATACTTTTGATTTCTATTATGACTATACTGCAGTAAATGCCGCTACTTACCAGATTCCTCTTAAAGGAACAGGAAGCACGAATGGAAACAGTGGCGGACTTATGGTAGGAGTTCAGTTTTTCCTTACCAGAAGCCAAAACTTAGTCTTGGATTTCTGGATTGCAGGTGCCCATTACGGCAGCGGAAAAGGTGATTTTACCATGACCAGCGATTATGTCCTTACTCCTGAAATGCAGGCACAGCTTAAGCAGGAAATTGAAAAAATGGATATTCCATTTGTCGATTATACCGTAGAAACCAATGCAAACGGTGCCAAAATAAAGATTGACGGGCCATGGGCAGGTTTCAGAAGCGGATTGTCTTTGGGGTACAGATTTTAAAACATAATTATTTTTTACCGTCTCGTCTCGGAGCATTTTTATCTATTGATGAAATTTGTATCTTCGAAGCACTTTACATCAAAAAAAATGATAGAACTCATCCGTGAAAACAAATTTGAAGAATTAAAAGAAGTTTTGAAAAACTCTGAACACCCGAGGGTTCATTACTTTCTTGCTGAAATTTTAAATGGCAAAGAGGTCGAGATTAAGGACGAAAGTTTCTTACCTCCTCAATATCAGACTGAATTTCTGGAAGGTTTACAACTGTATAAAGCATTAGAGCAGTCTTCAATAGGCACAGATTCATTAAGAAAATTCTCAAATCTTCTGGTGCATTTATCATTTATCATGAGCAGCTACATCCATGTTCTTTCTGATGAGGCAATGAGCCAGGGTGTTTACCTTACGGATCTGGGACATATTAAGGAATACAAACTTAATCCGGAAATAAGAGGACGTATCCAGGAATTTATAGATCTGTTGAAAACCAAAAGCGGAGAAGAAAAAGCCATTGCCAATCTTGCTTCAGCCAAAGCCAAAATAAGCAGTTCTATCGGTAATATCCTTGAGAAGTATGAAATCGGAGATGACATGCTTCAATTCGCCCAATATTTTGAAAATGTAGGTGAAATTGAGATTGCCATAAGAATCCATCAGGGAATTATGAATGACTTTGAATGTGATTCTGTAAAATTAAGTAGCGGACTTATCCCTGAAATGTCTCATGTAGACGACAGACCGGAAGAAGAAATTGAGGTTTTCAATAAAGCTAAAATGCATTATGAAAGGCTGACAGGACATGAAATAGAAGAACCTAACAGAGTTCATGTCAAAGACAGCCCTGCGGCCCAAAACCTGGCGGAAATAGATTCTTCCCAAAACGAAAATATCCACAATCCGGAGGAACAGAAAAAAACTTCTGACTATAAAAGCACACCCGCTGAAAAACCAGAAGCAATGGCTTCTCCATATCCTCCTGGGACAAGACAAAATACTGAATCTAAAGCAGGTTTTTTAGAAAAATTAAAAAGAATTTTCAGAAAGAATTAATATTGCTCCTTCATTAATAATATGAATACATCCTCCATCACCACCGCCCAGCGGATCAAAGCGATCGTCGGCGGATCGATAGGAAATCTTGTAGAATGGTATGACTGGTATGCCTACGCTGCCTTTGCGATCTATTTTTCCAATTCTTTTTTCCCGGATTCGGATCTTAATGCACAGCTGATGAACACAGCTGGAATATTTGCAGTAGGCTTTCTTATGCGCCCTATCGGTGGATGGCTGTTCGGAAGTATCGCAGATAAAATCGGAAGAAAAAGAGCCATGACGCTTTCTGTTCTCCTGATGTCATTCGGTTCTTTGCTTATTGCCCTTACTCCAACCTATCAAAGCATAGGCATTTTAGCACCTTTATTACTTTTACTGGCCAGATTGCTCCAGGGATTGAGTGTGGGTGGAGAATATGGAGTTTCAGCAACTTACCTCAGCGAGATGGCAACTGAAAACAGAAGGGGATTTTATTCAAGTTTCCAATATGTAACTTTAATTGGCGGCCAGCTGATTGCTTTAGGAATCCAGCTTATTTTACAGAAATTATTACTGACAGAAGCCCAGCTTGAAGATTGGGGATGGAGAATTCCTTTTGTAATCGGGGCATTACTTTCTGTTATCGCTTTATATTTAAGGGCCAATCTTCATGAGACTGAAGCATTCGAGAATAAAAAAAATGTCAGCGAAAAGAAAAAAGGAAGCATCAAAGAACTTCTGAAACATCCTCAGGCATTGCTTACTGTAGTAGGACTTACGTTAGGAGGAACTTTAGCTTTCTACACCTATACGACTTATATGCAGAAATTCCTGGTGAATACGGTTCATCTTACCAAAGAGGAATCTACGCTGATTTCATTTATTTCGCTCTTTATATTTGCGTGCCTGCAACCTGCATTTGGAGCATTGTCTGATAAAATAGGAAGAAGACCTTTATTGTTAGGTTTCGGGATTTTAGGCACATTATGTACCGTTCCGCTTCTTACTGCTTTAAGTACGACGACTTCAATGTGGGGCGCATTCTTTTTGATTATGGCAGCTTTGCTTATTGTAAGTGGGTATACGTCGATTAATGCTGTTGTGAAGGCAGAACTTTTTCCTTCCGAAGTAAGAGCTCTTGGGGTAGGATTACCATACGCCCTGACTGTAGCTATTTTTGGAGGAACCGCCGAATATATTGCACTTTGGCTTAAGCAGGCTAATATGGAAAACTATTTTTACTGGTATATCACGGCCTGTATTTTCCTTTCACTAGTGGTGTACGCCAGAATGAAGGACACGAAAAAAACCTCAACCTTAGATCAAGATTAATATACTTATACCAACAACAACCGCCACAGAATCTGTAGCGGTTGTTTATTTTTAATGGTAGGCCTGTTTGAATTTTTCAATCATATTGTCCAGATTATGACGCTGAACATAGACACTCTTTACATCATCATACCTCGGAGATTTATAAAAAACCTCATGAAAGTCCATGCTTCCATTTCCAACTTTCACTACTTTCTGTACTTCGATATTCAACTTTTTTAATTCCTCTTTAAAGGTTTGGAATTCATCTTGGATATTATTCATTTATATTTTTTGGATTTAATTTAAAAATTTTAACTTTACTCTACACACCCTTCAACATATAAAGGCTAGTTTTAAATATTTAATAAAATTAATGATTTTTCCAATATAAACACTGGGTAAAGATCACTTTTTTTAATTAATTTTAGTATAGTGCAAAAACTATACCTATTTCTGTAGTGATTATTGCATAAACAATTTCTAGAGTTTTGAAAAACAGCAATTTGAAGAAGTAAACACTCCGTAATATTTTATCATTTACAGGAGGAAAAACTCAATGGCTCTGATGTTTTTTATTTAATTTTGAAGAAATGGTTTTTTCCTTTAAAATGGGGATACCAGTCCATTCTATGAGTAATAGTGGATGCAAAAACTTAATGATATGAAATTAAAAAAAATAGGACTTGTAGGAGGAATAAGCTGGGTTTCAACAATGGATTATTATCAATTCATCAATGAAGGGATCAACCGCCAACTGGGTGGGTTACAGTATGCAGAATGTATGATCTACTCCTTGAATTTTGCAGACATCCAGGAAAAAACATGGGAAAACTCCTATGATCTGCTTCTCAATGCCTGCAAGAATTTACAGAGAAGCGGTGCGGAAGCCATCGTATTATGCGCGAATACTGCCCATTTATTTGCCGACCGCCTGGAAAAAGAAATTCAACTTCCTTTTATTCATATTGTAACAGAGACGGCCAAAAAGATCAACAGCACCGGACTTACCACCGTGGGGCTTTTAGGAACCATATTCACCATGGAAATGGATTTTTACCGGAAAAAATTAGAACATTTCGGAATCCAGGTCCTGACACCGGAACTCAAAGAAACAAGGGAATATGTGCAGCAGACAGTGAAAGAAGAATTGGGAAGAGGGATTGTCCTTCAGGAAACCAAAGAAAGATATATGGATATTGTTGATGACTTACTACAACGGGGCGCACAAGGGCTTATTTTAGGCTGTACAGAAATCCCATTGCTGCTGAACCAGACAGACTTTTCAATTCCTGTATTTGATACTACAAAGATCCATTCTGAAGCGATTGTAGAGTACGCATTATCTTCTTACGATCAGAAACAGCTGTTATAAAAGATTTAACTTTATCCTGATTTTCTTATCTACTATAAAAACAAACCTATGAAAAACCTGCAATTATTCCTCGTTTTGCTCACCCTTTCTTTTGCTGGATTATCCGCTGCCCAGCAAAAAAATGACATTAAAATAACTGTTAAAGATAAGAAAGGGAAGCATGATGTTCCGTCTCAGAAAGAAAAACTGCCTCATTTTATTCAATTTGGGATCATGTCCAAAAACCATGAAAACTTCAGATCCAAATACAAAACGGATGTGGTCTACGAAAACTGTGTGATAAGTCCTACCCTATCCCAGCAGGCTAAAGAAAACAACCGTGCACTTGCAAAAAATTTAACGGCTCAGTATGGTGATGCATGGAAAAAAGATCTTGGAATTATTCCTTATGGTTTATAATGTAAGCTCCCTTATGATACTATAAAAAAAGATACTCTTTCTGTAAAGAGTATCTTTTCTATTTTTATACTTAAAAGTGATTCATATTATTTTGAGACGGCACTTACTTCCACTTCATGTCTCAGCTGGGCTTTATAAAGGGTTGCATAATATCCGTTTCTATCCAGAAGTTCAAGATGCTTACCTTCTTCAACAATCTTTCCACGCTCCATAACAATAATTTTATCTGCTTTTTCAATGGTGGAAAGCCTGTGAGCAATAATAATTGAGGTTCTGTTTTTGGTGATTTTTTCTGTTGCCCTCTGGATCAGTTTTTCACTTTCATGGTCTATAGAAGAAGTGGCTTCATCCAGGATAAGGATTTTAGGATCTGACAAATACGCTCTTAGGAATGACAATAACTGTCTTTGTCCAAGAGAGATTGACGAACCTCTTTCACTTACGACATATTCATAGCCTCCGGGAAGGCTTTCGATAAAATCATCGACTTCAATTTCCCTGGCACCGGCTTTTATCTTATCTAAAGTAATGCTATCATCTCCAAAAGCTAAATTCTCAAAAATACTTCCGTGGAACAGGAAAACATCCTGCAGTACCACTCCTATATGTTTTCTTAAATTGTATAATTCGTATTCTTTAAGTTCTACATTATCAATAAAAATCTGCCCTGAATTAATATCATACAATCTGGTAATCAAACTGATAATCGTAGATTTCCCAGCTCCTGTGGCTCCTACGATAGCAACCGTTTCTCCGGGATTCACTTTAAAATCGATTCCTTTCAATACTTCCTGCTTGCTGTCATAGGCAAAATGAACATCCTTGAATTCTATCTTTCCGTCAAAATGATCTTTCTCTACCGTTCCGGTATTCGGCATCGCATAATCTTCATCCATCACTCCCAGCACTCTTTCTGCTCCTACAATTCCTCTCTGGATATTGTTAAAACGGTCTGCAATCTGTCTCAAAGGACGAATCAACATAGAAATATACTGAATAAAAGCAATAACAACCCCGGCACTAATGGTAATATATCCTCCATAAAACAGGATAAAACCTATAAAAAGAGAAGAAATAAGCTCTACTACCGGAAAAAATAATGAGAAAATGAAAACGGTTTTCAACAACGCGTCTTTCAGGGTAATATTAATATCATCAAACTTTTTAAACTCAGCTTCCTGTCTGTTAAACACCTGAATAATCGGCATTCCCGCCAGTCTTTCCTGAACGAATGAGTTTTGATTGGCAGTCCATGTTCTTTCATCTCCAAAAGCTTTCTTCAGCCTTTTCTGGAAAAATCTTGTAATAAGAACCATTAACGGAAGAATAGCAAGCGTGATATAACTCAGATGAACGTCTGTATTGAACATCATCACCAATACGAATACAATTCTAAGAATATCTCCAAAAACCATCAGAAATCCATCGGTATACACTGTGGCAATGGTTTCCACATCTCCTACTGCACGGGTGACAAGCTGCCCGATCGGCGTTTTATCAAAAAATGAGGTTCTGAAATAAATCAGTTTAGCATATAATCGTTCCCGGATATCCCGGATAACATTCTGAGAAATATAATTTGAAAAATAGACTAAAAAAAAGTTTAAAACAGTTTCCGCAAAGACCAACCCTACAAGGATATAGATATGCTTCATCATTAAAGCTTTATCGTGGAGCTTTGTGATGTCATTATCCACCACTTCCATGGTAAGATAGGGCCTGTAAGTAGAAACTATAGACAGTATGATGGAGATAATTAAAGTAAGGATGAACCATGAACGAAACTTCATTCCAATAAAGAACAGCCTCTTTATTATCTCCCAGGTATCTTGTTTTTTCATTGTACGAATTGAAGAAAAAGAATTAAAATAAAATTCTCTGCAAAAATAAGACTTTATAATTTGACAGCCAGAACAACTTGATCAAATAGTGATAGAAAATTTCAGATAGCTGTTATTTACAGTATGAATGAACACACTGCAATAAGAAGCAATTAAAAAACTCAGCATCAACATCTTAATGAACACGAATGAATCAAACAAACTACCAGGCCTGAATTTCGTCAAAGATTTTAAAATTTCTGTGGAGTGCCTATCTCTTCGATTTCTATAGAAGGTTTTTTGGAATATTCTTTTTCAAATTTTTTCTCAAGTAATTTATAAATCCCAAATACAGCTACAATTGCAAATACCCAGCTAATAAGATTAGCAAAGGAAAAATCGGTGTAATTGTTTTGCTGTACAGAATCAGGATTGGTAATTCCCAGATATATTCCATAGCACATAAGAAAAGCAACCTGGAAAAACAGATAAATGGCAATAGCTAAAAGCCCATACTGCCATTTTGTTTTACCAAATCGTTCCGCTAACCCGGCATAATAGCGGTAAGCTCCTATCAAAATAAAAATTGACATCATAATTATTAGTTTTTTTAATGTTTTTAAAATTCGTAGCCCACGTCTACCAGAAATAATCCGTGACCAGGCGCCGAAGTTCCCGCTGCATTGCGGTTTTTATCTTCTATAACCCTCCGAAGTTCTTCAGGCTGTATTTTTCCGGCCCCTATTTCCACCATGGTTCCTACAATAGCCCGAACCATGTTTCTAAGAAAACGGTTTGCAGAAACGGTAAACTTAAGTTCACTCCCATTCTGCTCCCACTCTGCCTTATACATTTTGCAGATGTTGGTTTTATTATCTGTTTTTAATTTTGCAAAACTTGTAAAATCCTCATATTCAAATAAAATTTTACAGGCTTCATTCATTTTATCAATATCCAGAGATCTTCTCCAGAGCTGCCAGGCCGATTCCTGGGTAAAAGGATTTTTCTCCATGGAGATATAATACTCGTATGTTCTGTACGTTGCATCAAAACGGGCATGGAAATCATCCCGTACCGGAAAAATGCTCTTAATGGAAATATCCGGCGGAAGAAAACTGTTCAACCGATGGGTAAGCTGATCGCTTACAGGATTCTCAGTATCAAAATGAGCAAATATTTTTTTGGCATGAACGCCTGTATCTGTTCTTCCGGCACCGGTAGTTTTAATATCTTCTCTTAAAATAGTGGAAAGTGCTTTTTCCAGTTCCTCCTGTACAGAAATGGCATCCGGCTGGATTTGATAGCCGAAATAATTTTTGCCGTTGTAGGAAAATTCAATAAAATACCTCAATGTAATAATATAACTCCACAAAATTAATTTAAATTAATGAAATAATTGTTGAAAACTCCTGCAGAATATTGAATCAAATCCTTCTGAAATTCTTATTTTTGCATTCGTATGAAAAGATGGTACCTCTATCCTTTTTCCCTTGGTTATCATTTGGTAACGGGTATCCGGAACACATTGTATGATCTGGGAATTTTTAAATCTACGAAATTCAAGACACCGATAATTAATGTCGGTAATTTGTCTGTGGGTGGAAGCGGAAAATCGCCAATGGTGATGTATTTGGCTCAATACCTATCCAAACATTATAGAACCGGCGTCCTTTCAAGGGGTTACGGAAGGCTTTCCAAGGGCTATGAAGTCACCAATTATGAAAGCAACTACAAAATAGTAGGCGACGAAGCCATGCAGCTTTTTGAACGTTTTAAGAACCGTTTTGTAATTGCTGTTTCAGAAGAAAGAGTTCCCGGAGCTACAAAAGTAATTTCTGATATGGATCTCGATGTCCTGGTATTGGATGATGCATTCCAGCACAGAGCGATCAAGGCAGGATTTAATATCTTAATGACTGATTTTAATGATCCTTTTTTCAGAGACCACCTTCTTCCTGCGGGAGATTTACGGGAATCCAGAAACGGTTATAAAAGAGCCGACATCATTATGGTCAGTAAATGTCCTGATGAACTGACAGAAGAAACCAAACGGTATTATATTTCAAGGATAAGACCTGAACGAAATCAAAAAGTATTCTTTTCTTCAATCGGCTACGACGAAAATGTATATGGAAAAGAAAAAATGCTTCCGGATAACAACCTGAATTATTATGATATTTTACTCATCACCGGAATTGCCAATCCCAAACCTCTGCTTGAGCATCTTGCTAAATTTTCACAGAGGGTTAAGCACTTAAAATTCAGGGATCATCATAATTTTACAGACGATGATATTAAAAAGATCGTTGCAGAATACAAAAAATTAGGTGAATATAAATTGATACTGACGACGGAGAAAGATTATGTCCGTTTAAAAACCTTTGACTATCTTAGAGATATTGTTTACTACTGGCCTATTAATGTAGTGATCGATAAAAAGGAAGAATTCAACCAAATCATCATCGATTATGTTAGAAAAAATTAAGGAAACAGCTCAGTTTATTAAAAATATTATTCAGGATAGTCCCGATTTTGCGATTGTGCTGGGATCAGGATTGGGAAAACTTCAAGACGAAGTAGAACCCATTCATGTGATGGAATATCACGATATTCCCAATTTCCCGCAAACTACAGTTGTAGGGCACGGTGGAAAATTGATTTACGGAATACTGGAAGGCAAAAAAGTCTTAATGATGAGCGGCCGTTTTCATTACTATGAAGGACATTCCATGGAAACCGTTACATTTCCTATAAGAGTTTTTCATCTGCTAGGTATTAAAAATGTAATTCTTTCAAATGCTTCCGGAGGGGTAAACCCTGCTTATAAGGTAGCAGATATGGTTATTTTAAAAGACCACATCAATATGATGCCTGAACATCCGCTTCGGGGAAAAAATATTGAAGAATTTGGACCTCGTTTCGTAGATATGAGCGAACCTTACAACAAAAAAATGATTGCCGCTGCCGAAAAAGTGGCTGCTGAAAATAATATTACCGTTCACCAGGGAGTATATGTCGGATTACAGGGTCCTACTTTTGAAACTCCTGCAGAATATGGGATGATCAAAGCCATTGGCGGTGACATGGTAGGAATGAGTACCGTTCCCGAAGTGATCGTTGCCAGACATATGGAAATGGATGTTTTCTGTGTTTCTATTATTACAGATCTTGGCGGACCGGATATTGCATTTGCCGTTTCCCATGAAGAAGTGCTTAATGCTGCCAATAAAGCCATGCCTAACGTTATTACCGTAGTAAAAGGTTTGGTGAAAAATTACCACTAAGCATTTATAGAAAATTTCAATCTCTTAAATTTTTCCTAATTCATAAGAAATCAGGTTCTAATTGCGTTTCATTATTTAGCTTTGTATAAATGAAATTGAAAAAATGAGAAAGTCATTATTATTATTTATGATCGGTATTTTTGGATTAAGTTTTTCCCAAAAAGTTCCCACCGTCCTTAAAACCAGCTTTTCTAAAGAAGCCTTACATCAGAAACTGGAAGGTGAAGATGGAAAAAGCATTACCATACAGGATATTCTGAATCAGCATAAAGGAAAAGTAGTCGTCCTTGATTTCTGGGCAGGATGGTGCAGAGACTGTCTGCAAGCCCTTCCGAAAGCTCAGGAACTGGAAAAAAACAATCCGAATATCGATTTTGTATTCCTTTCACTGGAACGGACAAAAGAAAGCTTTGACAGAAGCCTTGATCGGTTCAACATGAAAGATAAAGACAATTACTGGTTTGCTTCGGGCTGGAAAAATGATTTCAATAATTATATTGATCTGAACTGGATCCCAAGATATATGGTCATCGATCAAAAATCTTCCATTGCAAAATACTATGCAATTTCGCCTGAAGATCCGGAAATACAAACTACCATCAATAAGCTTTTACAGTAAAAGTATTCTATGATTTTAAGAGAAGCCACCAGGGAGGATTTAGATATTCTCCTAGCCTTTGAACAGGGTGTTGTTGAGGCAGAAAGACCTTACAACGTAACGTTAAGAAAAGAAAAAATCCATTATTATGATCTGGAATCCCTTATGAATTCTAAGGACGCAACACTTATTGTTGCTGAAAAAGATCATGAAGTCATTGCCTCAGGCTATGCTTTGATTAAACAGCCTGAAAAAGACTACTCTACTTTTAAAGACTACGCATATCTCGGTTTTATGTTTGTAAAGCCGGAGCACAGAGGAAAAGGCGTGAATCAGTTAATTGTAGATGAATTGATCCGATGGTCCAGAAATAAAGGCATTTCTGAAATCAGGCTTGATGTCTATGATCAAAATGAATCTGCTGTAAAAGCGTATGAAAAAGCTGGTTTTGAACCCTTATTTCTTACGATGCGATTGAAATAACAAGTATTCAATTCCCGGAAATAAATGAATCCATATCTTTGTGATATGGATTTTCCTTTTCCTATCCGCAAAATTATTCATGTTGATATGGATGCATTCTATGCTTCCGTGGAGCAGCATGACAATCCTGCACTGAAAGGCAAGCCTGTGGCTGTAGGAGGTGAACACCGCGGAGTAGTTTCTGCGGCCAGCTATGAAGCGAGAAAGTTTGGCGTGCGCTCTGCCATGCCCAGCAAGACCGCAAAAGAAAAATGCCCGCACCTTATTTTTGTTCCGCCGCGTTTTCCGAGGTATAAAGAAATTTCAAAAATGATCCGGGATATTTTTTACGAATATACAGACCTAGTTGAGCCCCTTTCTTTAGATGAAGCCTACCTGGACATTACGGAAAATAAAAAAGGAATAGAATCTGCCAATCAGATTGCTAAAGAAATCCGCCAGAAGATTTTCGAACAAACCGGATTAACGGCTTCAGCAGGCATTTCTGTCAATAAATTTTTAGCAAAAGTAGCTTCCGATATTAATAAACCGAACGGACAAAAAACCATTCATCCTGATAAAATTGAAAGTTTTCTGGAAGAGCTTCCTGTTGAGAAATTTTATGGGGTCGGAAAAGTGACGGCCAATAAAATGTTTACCCTGGGAATTTTTAAAGGAAAAGACCTCAAGAAAAAATCTTTACAGGAACTGATCACTCTGTTTGGAAAATCAGGAGGGTATTACTACAATGTGGTTCGGGGCATTCATACTTCCGAAGTGAAACCTCATCGGATTCAGAAAAGTGTCGCTGTAGAGAGAACATTTTTTGAAGACCTTTTTGATGAACAGCAGATCAATGAAAAGCTGGAGAGCCTGAGTGCTGAACTTCATCAAAGACTGCAGAAAAACAATATCTTAGGCAGATCTTTAACCTTAAAAATTAAATATAAAGATTTTTCACTGTTTACCAGAAGCAGTACCAAAGAAGAGTATTTTATATCACCTGAAGAATATTATACCACCTCAAAAAAGCTTTGGGAGCTCCGTCCATTTGATAAGCCGGTCCGTTTATTGGGATTATCGCTTTCCCATCTGAATACGGAGGAAAAAAAACAGGTTTCTATTCAACTAAAAATACCGTTTGAAGAATTTGAGAATTAATTGTTGGTAAATTATCACTAACTTGTAGAAACCAAATTTTATACTATATGAATCAAACGATAATTCAATTTTTTCACTGGTACTCAGAAGGAGACGGAAAATTATGGAATGAAGCTGAACAACAAGCGAAATATTTATCAGAATTAGGAATTACATCAGTTTGGTTCCCTCCCGCCTACAAAGGAACGAATGGAGGTTATTCTACCGGATATGATGCCTACGACCTGTTTGATCTGGGCGAATTTGATCAAAAAGGAACGGTACCAACAAAATACGGCACCAAAGATCAATACCTAAAAGCAATTGCTGCTTTAAAGAAACATAATATACAGGTTATTGTAGATGTTGTCCTCGGGCATAAAGGAGGCGGTGATGAACTCGAAAAATTCAAAGCGGTAAAAGTAGACGAAGAGAATAGAGATAAAATAATTTCTGATGTTATCGAAATAGAATCCTATACCAAATTTACCTTTCCGGGAAGAGGAAAAAAATACTCTGATTTTGAATGGAATTTCACCTGCTTCAGCGGAGTGGATTATGCAGAAGGCATGGATTCCCATATTTTCAAAATACAGTCTGAATATGGAAACGGCTGGGAAGAAATGATTGATGATGAGAAGGGAAATTATGATTACCTGATGTACAACGATATTGAACACCGGAATCCTTTTGTACGGGAAGAGCTCAATACCTGGGCAAAATGGTATTTTGACCAGACCGATTTTGATGGGGTACGTCTGGATGCTTTAAAACATATTTCTTTTGATTTCTATAAGGAATGGCTTACGATGCTTCGCTCCAATTCTGAAAAAAATATTTTTGCGGTAGGAGAATACTGGGCTCCAGGATATTTAAGCTTACTTCAGAAATACATTGAAGTTACGGAAGGTTGTATGAGTTTATTTGACAGTTCTCTGCAAAATAATTTCCATACGGCATCCAAAGAAGGAAATTCTTATGACCTGAGAAAAATTCTTGATGAAACCCTTACTCAGGCTGATCCGATGCATTCCGTAAGCTTAGTTGATAATCATGATACACAGCCATTACAGGATCTGGAAGCTCCCGTTGAAGAATGGTTTAAACCAATAGCTTATGCGTTGATTTTATTGCGGGAAGACGGTTACCCATGTATTTTCTATCCGGATTTATATGGTGCCCATTACACTGATAAAGATAAGGAAGGAAATGATCAGGAAATATTTCTTAATAAAATTGATGGTCTTGAAGGATTGTTAAAAGCCAGAAAAGATTATGCTTACGGCATTCAGAAAGATTATTTTGAAGATGCGAACTGCCTTGGCTGGGTTCGTGAAGGTGATGATGAGCATCAGGGCTGTGCCGTGGTGGTAAGCAATAAAGATGCATACAGCAAACCTATGGAAATGGGTGAAAAATATATTGGTAAAACCTTTTACGACTTCCTTGGAAGATCAGATGAAAAAGTGGTCATTGATGAAAAAGGCTGGGGCAATTTCCCTGTTCCTGCCGGCAATGTAAGCGTCTGGATTCCTGAATAAATATTTTTAAGCACTAACAATACCAGTCCCTCTTAGGATTTGTGTTGTTAGTGTTTTACTATTAAATGACCTTATGAAGTTCCAGTATTTCTGGTTTTTCTGAATGATCAGCGATAGAACCATTTCGGACAAATTCTGCCCAGAGCGATCGTATTTTCCGCCCATTTTCCGCGATATATTTCCAGGGAATATCTTTTAGCAATTCTGCAGATTTCCAGACCTCTTCTTTTCCAAAAATTAATGGAAGATCTATACAGTGAGCCGCTCCCAGACTATGATTTTTTATAGTGGAGTGAATTCTGAACTGATACACATTTCCTCCTGCCTCAGCATAGTTCTCAGCAAATATTTTTGCAGGTTTTCCGTAAATAGCTTCTGTCGTTAACCGGACAAGTTTGTTGATGATGGTAAGTCCAAATCCTTTTCCAGCATATTTCTTCAGGGTTGGGGATGTTTTGAGATAAAAAGCTGTTTCATCATTATTCAGGCCGATCAGCACATCATACGCTGCAGCTTTCTTTTTCCATTGTTCAGTCACTTCATCTTCTCTGCATAGAGGTGGAAAGCCATACTGAACCCCAAAAGGCATCGCAGCTTTCAATCCGTATTGTACTACAGACGGAACATATTTTCTATATTCATTCATCATTTTTAGCACGTCGGCATCATCTTTCAGAAATTCCGTTTTCCGTAACAATTCTGCGGTCATTTTTTGCCGCTTTTCACGCAGCCCCAATGGAGCACTTTGAATAATCGCTCTTTGAAACAACCCATCCACTCCTTCTGAAATCATCAAATGGGCAATCGCATCTCCTCCTGAAGACTGCCCCATCAGGGTGATATTTTCAGGATCTCCACCCAACGAACTGATATTTTTTTTTATCCAGCGCAAAGCTTCTATGATATCGAAAAGTCCTAAGTTAGGAAGTCTCTTTTCGTTTCCACCTAAAAATCCGAACAATCCCAGTCGGTAAGAAACAGTAACCACCATAATATGCTGTTCTTTTACCCATTCGCACGGATCAGCGGTGGGCAAGTCTCCGCATCCGATCTCATACGATCCGCCGTGAATCCATACCACTACAGGAAATTTTTCATCTTCATTATCATTTTCAGGGCGAACTACGGATAAAAACTGGGTAGATTCATCTACGTCAAAACGTTCAATATGAGTAGGACCGATCATATTTTCCACCAATGGACTGATCGTTTGCGGGGCAACAGGAGTTTTATGGGGAAAAATGATTTCTGAGGATGAAGACTCTACCGGAACAGGCTTTTGAAATCTTTCGGAATGGGCATAACGGATACTTTTCGCCTTAATAATTCCATTTTCCTTTAATGCGATGATTTTTCCTGACGGGGTCTGAAAAGTATAGGTGCCGATATTCTGTTGTGATTTCATTCTCAAAAAAATAACTTCTCTCCTTAAAATTAATTCAGTTTTTTGAAAAGAGAAAACTTTTACGATTGTTTTTTTCTTTTAGTTATGGTAGAAGGAGAGCATTTATTAAAAAAAAATGCCTTTTACATCACAGGAAAGTACTCCCCTTTTGTAAAGGGAAGTCCGTAAACTGATCAGTTATAGGTTTAAAGAGAAAATTTAATGTAACGTTTTATATTCACTCGGGGAAATTCCAACCTTTGTTTTAAAGAGTCTTGTAAAATGCTGCGGATATTTAAAACCAAGATCATAAGAAATCTCACTGATCGATTTTGCAGGAATAAAAATCTGTTCTTTGGCGACTTCTATCAGTTTATTATGAATAAATTCCTGGGCTGAGACCCCAAGTTCTTTTTTTATTAAATCTCCGAAATAATTGGCTGAAAGATTAAGCTGCTCTGCAAAATAGTTAACCATTGGAAAACCTAAGTTTTTAGGCTTGTCAGAACGCAGATAGTCATCGAGAAGATGTTCAAATTTACCAATGAATCCACGGTTCACATGATCTCTCGTCACAAACTGACGGTCATAAAAACGCATGCAGTAGTTTAAAAACAATTCGATATTATTGACGATTAAAGATTTACTGTGTTTATCAATAGCCTGTTCCAGTTCATGTCTGATATTTTTGAAACACTCAAGAATAATTTCCCGTTCTTTTTCGGAAAGGTGCAGGGCTTCATGTACATCATACGAAAAGAAAGAATAATCATTGATATGCTTCCCGAGATTGGTTCCTTTGATGAGATCCGGATGAAATAATAAAGCATATCCTGCAGGCTGTCTGTAGGTTCCATCACCTGTAATGCCGCTGAGCTGCCCGGGAGCAATAAATACAAGTGTTCCTTCCTGATAATCATACGTGTGTTTGCCATAATACATATCGCCACAGTTCACATCTTTTAGGAAAACCGTATAGAATCCATAATTCCTGCGGTACTGGCAGATCGGGTCAGATTTTGCAAAATCGACCACACTCACCAGCGGATGAAGGGTTTCGTGATTCACCATCCTGTTATAATCCGAAACATTATCTATTATTTCAACTTCTTGATTATCCATGAAATGCATTTTAAGCGCATTCAAAATTACTACTTTCTGATTTACCTTCTATGATGTCTGTAAAATTGGTAAGTATTTCCGTAATTTGTATAAGCCAGGTTCATCTAAAAGTATCGAATTTTGCATCGTTATGAAAACATTCAATAATGATCATTTTCCTATGATGATATTGAATGTATGAAGCCGATACCTGATGAGGAATAATAACAATAAGAGTACAAACAAATATTAATAAAAAAAATTAAATGAGCACAATCACAGTAAAAGCTTACGGAACTGAGTCTACGACAGCAGACTTACAGGAAATGAATATTGAAAGAAGAGAGACCACTCCCAAGGATGTAGAAATTGAAATTCTATATTGCGGGGTTTGTCATTCTGACCTTCATACAGCACGTAATGACTGGGGTGGAACAAAGTATCCTGCTGTTCCGGGACATGAAATCGTAGGGAGAATTACCAACATCGGGAATGATGTCACTAAATTTAAAGTAGGAGATCTGGCAGCAGTAGGTTGCTTAGTAGATTCATGCGGAACTTGCGAAAGCTGCAAGAAAGATTTGGAGCAATACTGCCTGAACGGATTTACAGGAACGTATAACGGAAATGATAAGCATTTAGGAGGTCATACTTTCGGAGGGTATTCTGAGAAAGTAGTGGTAGATGAAAATTTCGTTTTAAGAGTGCCAGAAAATTTAGATCTTGCTGCGGTAGCACCTCTTCTTTGTGCAGGAATTACTACCTGGTCGCCTTTAAGACACTGGAACGTAGGTCCGGATTCTAAAGTTGCGGTTGTAGGATTGGGAGGTCTTGGACACATGGCAATTAAATTGGCAAAAGGATTAGGCGCTGAAGTAACGTTATTCTCCAGAACACCTGGAAAAACTGAGGATGCCAAACAACTGGGTGCAGATCATGTAGTGATCTCTACAGATGAAAATCATATGGATTCTGTAAAAGGAAAATTCGATGTCATTATTGATACGGTTCCGTATGTGCATGATGTAAATCCTTATGTGGCTACTTTAAATATCAGTGGAACTTTGGTTTTGGTAGGATATTTAGGTGGATTAGAGCCTATTTTAAATACGGTTCCTATGATTATGGGAAGAAGATCTGTAGCGGCTTCTTTAATCGGAGGTATTGCTGAAACTCAGGAAATGCTGGATTTCTGCGGAGAGCATAATATTGTTTCTGAAATTGAAATGATCAAAATGCAGGATATCAACGATGCGTACGAAAGAATGCTGAAAAGCGATGTAAGATACCGTTTCGTAATTGATATGAAATCTTTATAATTCTTAAAAGATAAACACAAAGGCTCTTCATTCAGAAGGGCCTTTTTATTTATAATTACAACATCAAGGTTGTATCCGTTCTTTGTAATCTCTCTTCATATCCTGAAAAGCCCAATCCGCCATTGCATCAATGACAGGAGCTAATTGGCTGCCCGCTTCACTCAGTTCATAAGTAACATGAGGAGGAACGACAGCTTTTGCTGTTCGGACCACCAATCCGTCTGCTTCCAACTGTTTTAAATGCTGGATCAGCATTTTTTCCGTTACTTCCGGAATGGCTCTTTTCAGCTCACTGTACCGTTTACTTCCTGTGGAAAGATGAAACAGAATAATTGGTTTCCAAAAGCCACCAATTTTTCCCATCACATACATTACAGGGCACTGCTCCAGTATATTTTTTCGATTCTCCTGAATGGTAGAACTCTCTTTAATTACGGTCATGATACATACTTTAGGGTAAGTACTTGTATAAAAGTAAGTACAAATATACCTTTGTTATCAGAAATAAAAAATATTTATTATGAAAATTATCATCACAGGTTCTCTGGGAAATGTAGCAAAGCCTTTATCACAACAATTGATTGCAGAAGGGCATGATATTACAGTGATCAGCAGCAATCCATCAAAAAAAAGTGAAATTGAAGCTTTGGGAGCAACACCTGCCATTGGTTCAGTAACAGACTTGGATTTTTTAACAGCAACTTTTGAAGGAGCAGATGCAGTTTTTGCGATGACCCCTCCAATTATGGGTGCCACTCATATTGTTGAAAATACGATTCATGCAGGAAAAAATTATGCAGAAGCCATTTCAAAAACAGGAGTAAAAAAAGTGGTTATGCTCAGCAGCGTTGGAGCAGATTCTCCAATCGATAATGGCCCTATTAAAGGACTTCATCATATTGAAAAATTATATGGTACACTGGAAAATACCTCCGCTGTTTTTCTAAGAGCGGGTTATTTTTATATTAATTTCTTTAATGATATTCCTTTGATTAAAAATGCCGGAATTATCGGTGGAAATTACGCTGAAAATATAAATGTTCCATTAGTACATCCTGTTGATATTGCAAAAGCAGCCGCAGAAGAGCTGGTAAAAAATTCTGATGGCAAACAGGTAAGATATATCGTGAGCGATGTTCGACCGGCTGGTGATTTTGCTAAAATACTTGGCGCTGCAATTGCAACACCCGAATTGCCATGGGTGGAATTCAAAGATGAAGAATCTCTAAATGGAATGCTTCAGGCAGGTCTTCCACAGGAAATGGCTGAATTATATGTTGAAATGGGGAAAGGGATTAGAACAGGCGTTGTTCAGGATGATTTTATCAAGCAAGGTTCTCCGGTTAACGGAAAGATTACATTAGAAGAGTTTGCGAAGGAATTTGCTACCCAATTTAATTCTTAAACTGATACTGTATATAAAGATTCCGGCGCACCAAAGGTGCGCCGGAATCTTTTGTAACTCATCTTATTTATATCAAATCTATTTTTTCAAGACTTGTTTTAGTACTTTAAATTTTCCATCAACAGGCTGATCTATTTTTAATCCTAAAACTTCTGCAACCAATGGATAGACATTTACATTTGAAAATTCATCGATCACCAGATTATTTTTAAATACAGGTCCCCAGGCATAAAATGTTGCTTTCATTTCCGGGACTATTTTCGGATTATAACCATGTTTTCCTACGGAAGTCTTCTTCCCTTTTTCTAAAAATATTTTAGGAGCTTTTGGAATCAGAAGAATCTGCCCAATTCTGTTATACCGATCATCTCTGGTTGCAAAATGAAGGTATTTGGGAAGCTTTTTATCTAAATATACTTCGTAATCATCTGTTTTTTCTGCTGCCAATTGCTTATAAACTGCTTTCACCTCATCCGGGTTTTTAACGTATACCCGTAATAATGTCTGGGAATTATAAAAATCAAATCGATCTTTATTGAAGAGCATTGCAGGAATTTCCAAAGGTGCTCCTCCATCTACTTTAATCATTCCATGGTCAGAAACAAAAACAAAGTTTACATTGTTCAATCCTAAATCATGGACTTTCTGAACAAGGTCTCCTATGGCTTTATCTATTAAATGAACAGCATCTTCCGTTTCCCTTGTATCTGGTCCGAAATGATGTCCGCTTCCATCCACTTCCGGAAAGTATAATGAAATAAAATGAGGTCTTTTGTCCATAGGCAATTTCAACCAATTGACTACTTTATCTACTTTTTCAGAAGGGGTAAATTTTTCGTGGTAAGGGTAATAATAGGTTGGCCTCATTCCGCCGGCATCACTTGCAGAACCTACCCACATCAAAGATGCTGCAAGCATTCCCTGCTTTTCGGCCAATCCCCAAAGTGGAGTTCCACCGTACCAGCTTCCGTCTTCAGCATTTTTTTTATTGCTCATTGCATAGGTCTCTTTCTTTTTGTAATCATAGAAAAAGTTATCTATTAAACCATGATGTGAAGGGTAAAGACCGGTAACTAAGCTCCAGTGGTTGGGAAAAGTAATGCTTGGATAACTCGGAATCATGGCTTTAGCCTGTACTCCTTCGCCTGACAGCTGTAAAAGATTCTGAGCATTATACTTTTTAGCATAATCATAGCGGAAACCGTCTGTAGAAATCATAATTACATACGGTTTGGTTTGTGCATCAACAGAGTTATATCGATTGGGAATTATTACCTGTGCTGTATCTACATTTTCTTTTTGTGCAAAAGCAGTTAAAGAAACCAACAGCAGTAAAAATTGTAATCCTCGCTTCATTATAGAAATTTTCCACAAAGTTACAGCCCGTAATTCTTACAGAAAAGTTTCATGGGTTAAAAAAACATTAAATTGAAAAAAAAGAACCGGAATGAAAAGTATTAAAATTTAACCTTCTCGGAATTATTTTCTTCCTGTATCCGGTTAATATATTCGCTGGGGGTAATTCCTTCTATCGATTTAAATACTCTGTTGAAAGTAGCCTGGTTAGAAAATCCGGCCTCCGTATAAATGTACATTAATGTTACTTTCTGCAAATTACTTTCATTAATCAGCGTTTTAACATAATTAATTCTATGCTCATTCAAGTAGTTACTAAAATTCTGATAGCCTTTACACCGAATAACCCTTGAAAGATGTGTATAATTAATATTAAGAGAGGTACTTAGCATGGAGATATTTAAGTTTGTCTTTTGAAACATTTTCTCATTCTCCATCATACTTTCCAGCTTTTCAAATAATTTTTCATCTCCCTCGTCTATAACAGGTACACTTTCAATACTTTTCTGGTTTATCATTTCTGTATTCTGCACTTTACTACCTTCCTGTTTATAGGTCTCAACATCTGCCAGAATCTTCACTTTGTTGATTTTATTATTATAGATAAGCAGTAGAATGATAACAAGGAGATTATATCCAAAAAGAAATACATCCGCAATAACAACTTCATCACGGGAATATTTGAAAAATTTGTACCCAAAATATTGATATACAAAAAAACAGGCAACAATGTTTATAATTAAATAAACAGAATACAAGATGATTTCCTTTTTTGAAAAAAATACATATGCTGCCAGCGGAAGAGGAAATAGCGAAACAATACTGCTAATAGAATTATCCCAAAATGTAAGCATAATATAAAAATTATACAATGGTGCAATAATCAAATACCCATGGATAATCTGATCTGCAGAATATTTTCCTTTTACCAGAAGATAGGTATAAGAAAAAAATAGTGAGCCTCCTATAAGGTATAATACTATAGGGGGATTATAAATGAAAAATTTAAAAACAATAATAAATAATATGAATACACAGCACAAAATGACACTGTACCGGTGTATAAATTGCTTTTTCAGGCTTTCAATTTTATCAAGATATAAAGCTTCCATCATATCATACAATATACTAAAATTATTTTTCAATTATAACTTAAATAAAATACTGACTTTAAGCAGATTAAAAATAATAAGTTCATATTGAAAATCAACTTAACTCTAATTATTTTGATTTACTAAGATAGTTAATTTTGCAAAATCAAGTACAATAATTTACCAATCTCTACCTAATTGAATATTTATATAACTACAAAACAAACATTGCTCAGTATTATGCTAGTACTATTTGTTTTTGGACAAGTCAAAAAGAGGAATGATTTTGCAGCTTATAAAAATGCACAAGAAAAAATTGAGTATTGCAAAAATATGGTTTTAATTATCAGGCCCCTCCAAAAATGATTCAGTATATACAAATAATAAGAAAAAAACACACAAAACTGTTCTTCGTTTAATCTAACATTTAACCTTCATAAATATGAGAAATAGAATATTTTATATGTTCTTGCTGATATTCTTTTCAGCAACCGCATTCGGGCAAGTAGGGATTAATACCGCTACTCCCAATTCTAAAGCTGCATTGGATGTGGTTTCTAAAAACAATAATACCGGGGTTCTAATTCCCCGTCTTACCACTGTGCAAAGAGATGCTATTGGAGCAGCCACCACAGAAGATGGATTGACCATCTATAATACAGATGAGAAGTGCTACAATTATTACCAGTCTACAAATGCAACATGGCTGAGTTTATGTGGTACTTATCAAAAGTCAACCTATACTGTGGATTGTACTTCGGTAAAAACATTTGGTACTTACACTCAAGGAACGTCATTAAATAACAGCAATTACATTACGATGTCTGTGACGGTAACGAAAATAGGAACCTATAGTATTATTGCCAAAACAACTAATGGTTACTACTTTGAAAAGTCCGGGGTATTTCCCAACACCGGTACTTTTACCATCACTTTAGATGGATCCGGAGCCCCTGTTGCCGGACCTCAGACCGATACCCTTTCTTTTGTATATGACGGAGTTACCGATACTGCCTGTACAAACAAAACACTCAATGTATTAGGATCTCAGGTAAGCTATGGAATTAATTGCGGCGGTGCAGTGGTAAACGGAACTTACAATAAAAATGTACAACTGGTATATGACACCAATACTGTTACTATTGCTCTTTCCAATGTAGATACTGCAGGGACCGTGAGTATTAATACATCTACCAATAATGGAGTAAGCTTTACTACTACAGAAGCTATTACAGCCAGCAGTACAAACATCACATTGCATGGTGTAGGAACCCCGACAAGTGCCGGTATGTATACTTTTACTTTTACTACTAATGGAGCTAACCCTCAGACTTGCACTTTCTCTGTAGTCTTCGGAACTACTACAGGTACTTTTGCCAATCCGGCAAACCGATGTCTTGAAATATACAATGATGGAAAAACAGCAGATGGTTATTACTGGGTAAAAGATGCCAGTGGTAATAAGTATAAAACATACTGTGATATGTTCAATGGAGGATGGACTTTGATTAAGTCTCTTTCTGAAAGACAAATCTTAGTCGTAGAAAGAACACAGAATGAATCATGGTCTACCCAAACAGTAAGAAATGCTGTAACTACGGAAACAGGAGTATTTAATGAATATGCATTCTCTTTATCCTCTGCTACAGTAAATAACATAGGAAGTGGTGGTACAGGTGCCAAAGAATACCGTTTTTCGATAAAAGAAAAAGGACATACTGGGACAACATTAACAGAAGTAGAAAGTACTACGGTAGCGCCGGTGAATGATTATTGGGCAAAGATCAATTATATTAATGCCAGCGTTACCGATGGAAACTTAGCAACATCCAATTACAGTAATTTTGGAAACACAACATCAGGTAAATTGTTCGGCTTTGATTTCAGTAAACCTGTTACAGGAAATACTCCTTATAAATTAAACGGTGTTGATTTCGCTATCAATATTCCAGGACTGTACAGTTCAGCCAATTTCTATACAGGAATTTATGGTGGTAATGGATATGCAGGAAGTAATACACCAGCCAATAACCTGACGTATACTTATCCTACCGCACAAACCTATACTTTTAATAAATATTACGTTAATGATATGTTTGGATTGTATATGAACTCCGAAACTCAGCTCAATCACCATATCGGTACCTGCTCAAACAGTACAGATGATTACGGAGGAGCAAGTTTTTGTAATGCGGGATGGACTAACTGGAGACCTCATAATTTTAATTTAAGATCCGGTAATTACGAAGGAAGAATTATCCAGTATTGGGTAAAATAGTTCATCTTTCTCCCAGAGATTCTCTTTAAAGTCTCTGGATTTAAATAAAAAACACAAACTTTCTATAAAAATACCCTGCTGTTTCTTATCTTAATTTTCATAGATAGGATTCAGTGGGGTATTTTACTTTTTACTAATCAAAATATTGCGGACACTAAAATCCATTGTTTTCTAAAAACCACATACGCATCCAGAGAAAGAGAAAAATCAGTAAAAATATTTTCTCTCTATCAACACCAATAATCCTCTTGTATGGCGCCTACTATCATTAGATCATATGAATTAATATATAAGATCTAAATCTCATTTTAAAGTTTACTAGGCAACTATATTCAGACTATAGCTGATTTAAGTAATTATATTCAGACTATAACTCACTTAACAATATATAAAACAACAACATAACTACTTTAAATAGATATTGAAAATTATCTTACTCCTGATTATTTTGATTTGTTAGGATATATAATTTTGTAACATCAAATATAATTAACTCACTAAGACCTCTATATTGAATATCTATTTTCTCATAAAAAAAATATTGATCAGCATTATGTTGATCTTATTTATTTTTGCCAATGCACGCGAGAATAATGATTCTGTAGATCAAAAAAATATAGACCAAGAACCAGAAAAAGCAAGCATTTTTATTTCTGAAGAAACATGTATTTCTGGAGAGGAGATCATTTATAATGCAAATTATACTGTAATAAAAACGAAAAAATTCAAGACAAATCATAAACTTTCAGCCAATAAAAATAAGCCCGGAAAAGCTAAACATACAATACCCATTGTAAAGAAAGTCCATTTTAAGAACACAATTTTATATAACTATACAGAACTGTTCGCTTCTGCTAATAAAAAAGCACCGTGTATAAGATTAATTGAACAGCATGAATTAGGTCTGGCCGCTATTTATTACACAGATATACAGTTACATGATTTTAGGATGGTATTGTTATCTGCTTATAATCATATTTCAATTGAGCATGACAAAAACATAATTTTAAGTATCAGGCCCCCTCCAACCAATGATTTTAAATACATACAAACAATTAAGAGAAGAGCATAAAGCTTTTCTTCATTTACTCTAAAATTTAAACTCATTAAGATGAAAAATAAAATACTTTATATGTTCTTACTGCTATGTTTTTCAGCAAGAATATTTGGACAAGTAGGGATAAATACCTCTACTCCTAATACTAAATCTGCATTGGATATAGTTTCTAAAAACAATAATACAGGAATTCTAATTCCCCGTCTCACCACTGCACAAAGAGATGCCATTGGAGCAGCCTCTACTGAAGATGGATTAACCATCTATAATACAGATGAAAAATGCTACAACTATTATCAGTCAACTAATGCAGCATGGTTAAGCTTATGTGGTACCTATCAAAAAGCAGTATACACAGTAAATTGTGCTAACATTAAAGTATTTGGCACCTACACACAAGGGACGTCACTAAATACAAGTAATTATATTACAATGCCTATTACCGTAACAAAGGCAGGTACTTATAGCATTATTGCTAAAACAACTAATGGATATTATTTCGAAAAATCCGGTGTATTTCCAAATACAGGAACTTTCACCATTACTTTAGATGGTTCCGGAGCACCAGTTACAGGGCCACAAACCGATACACTATCTTTCATATATGATGGAGTAACAGATACTACATGTACCAGCAAAACGATTAGCGTTTTAGGCTCTCAGGTGAGTTATAGCATCAATTGTGGTAGTGCAGTGGTAAACGGAACCTATATGCAGGGTGAATCTCTGGATGCAAGTAATTATGTAACAATCCCTTTGTCCGGCGTTACTACCGGAGGTACAGTTACAATTGCTACAGGTACTAATAATGGCGTTACTTTCTCTACGACAGAGACCATTACGACATCCAGCACTTCTATTACACTGAAAGGTCAGGGTATTCCAACAAGTGCCGGGACGTACACCTTCACCTTTATTACTAATGGTGCAACGCCTGTTACCTGCTCTTTTAACGTGAAGTTTGATACCACAATAGGAACTTTTGCCAATCCGGCAGACCGATGTTACCAGATATTACAAGCTGATGCGAGTAAGGCAGATGGTGAATACTGGATAAAAACAAGCTCTTCCGATACTACACCTGTAAAAACACTTTGTGATATGACGAATGGCGGCTATACCCTTTTATGGTCATTTTCCGAAAAATCAGCTTATTCTATCAATGCAGATTTATATGGTGCCAATACCAATAACATGGACATGAGCAATACTGCAGCTGGTTTTTTACAAAATAGACCAAGAAATATGGTTACGACAAACGGTTCAAATATAACCGGTACTAATATTGGCTTATATAATGATTACAGACTTTCTTTAGCAACTATGCAGAATATACGTTCTGCAAACCCTGGAGATTACAGAGTGAGAATCACCGTAAGCCCTACAGATATGAATGATACCTGGGGAGTGAATAATTTTTTCAGAATAAAGCCAACCTCAGGATACGATTATATTGCAAACTCTAACAGTACATGTACTGAAAGTAATGTATCAGCAGTAGGTAAATTATTTGGATACGCTTATAACGGATCAACGAACACTCCTACTTATAATGGAGTTGCAGTTAATGGAGACATTTGTCCTTATGTAGGAACAGGATATGGAAATCACTTTGATGCAGGCCAAAGGATTGCAAGCAACCCAACTAATTATACCGTAATACCGGGAGGCCAGACCTTTAATGCGTACTACTTTAATGACCTTTTTGGTTTCTTTGGAGAAACAGAGATTAATCACCATTTTGGTAAATGTGGTGCCGGATCAGATGATTTTGCATTTACAACAACTAACTGTAGCAGCAGCCAGCTGGTTCCACACTCATTCAACAGTGGAGAAGGAAGGGTATTGCAGTGGTTTGTAAAATAATGAAAAGTGAAGGCAGTTTGTAAAGGCTGTCTTCTTTTCAACTTCAAATACAAAACATAATTGTATATAAAAATATCCTGCTGTCTCTTATTATATTTTTTTTCATAGACAAAATATAAGATTCAGCGGGGTATTTATTTTTAACCCAGCCCTACCCAATTCACATACAATGATTTAAACAAATTCTTTTATATTCCAAAAACACAAATCATGAACTTATTAGAAAAATTTTTCAGCCTCACTATGATTGATATAATTCGGTATATATTGATATCAGGTATCTTTTATTTGGTATGTTATCTGATCTATAAAAAATCATTGGCTTCTGCCAAAATACAAAAAAGAGAGGTTTCAAATAAAGATATAAGAAGAGAAATCTATCATTCTTTAGTCTCCTCCATCATCATGACATTTCTTGTATTTTTAATCATGCATACGGATATTGCAACCTATACCCAATTATATCACAATACTTCTGATTACTCTATCCTATGGCTTATAACAAGTATTCCTATTGGAATGTTTATTCATGACACGTATTTTTATTGGCTACATCGCTTCCTGCATTATAAAAAAATATTCAGGCATGTACATCTTGTCCATCATCAATCTAATAATCCCAGCCCTTTTTCATCTTATTCATTCCATATTCTGGAAGCGATTGGGGAAGCATTGATTATTCCTTTATTGCTATTCATCATTCCGCTTCATCCTATTGCCATTTATAGTTTCACTCTCTTTTCTCTTATCATTAATGTATATGGTCATCTGGGATACGAGATTGCTCCTCAATGGTTTAGAAAATCTTTTTTATTTAATATTCTCAATACTTCTGTATATCATAATATGCATCATAGCAAATTTCATGGAAATTATGGTTTATATTTTAGATTTTGGGACAGGATCATGCACACAGAAGATCCCAGGTACATAGAATTATATGATGAAATTCAGCGTAACAGATTCCCAAGTTAATCCTAAATCTATGAAGGTAATATCATCAAAAATTCATTCATCTCTATAAAATTAATATCATCTCATGAACCAGGATTCAAAAGAAAAATTCAAACATATTCATATAGGAGAATTTCTGAAAACAAAAGTCGAAGAGCAGAACATATCAAAAGATAGAATCGGTAATTTTTTGAATGCAACCGATGATGAAATACAGGCCATGTACAGATCTGAAAGCATAGATACGTATCTGTTATTAAGATGGAGTAAGTTGCTAGGATACGATTTTTTCAGGTTGCATTCTTATCATTTATTACTCTATTCACCTGCCCCCAAAAAAAATGTTCCAGATACCAGCCTTCCCATATTTAGAAAGAATACTTATACTAAAGAAATTATAGATCTGATCTTAGAAATGATTAATACCGGACAAAAAACCAAGAAACAGATTATCAATGAATACGGAATACCAAAAACTACTTTGCTTACTTGGATCTCAAAACAAACCAATGCAACCTCATAATATTATATTACATAAAAAAAATCTCTCACTTTGTGAGAGATTTCTACTTTAGTTATTCTTTGTTTTATTATTCTTTAACCAATTTCTCATAAGTTAAGCTACCATCTTTTAGCGTTATTTCGAGGTAATAATTTCCCGATTTCAGATCGGAAATACCAATATCCTCTCCATTCAGTTGTATGGATTTGACCATTCTTCCTGTAGATTCATAAATGTCAATAGATTTGATCTTATCTGCATTTTTGAAATGAACTGTAGATTTTGCTGGATTAGGATAAAGACTTATTTTCTTACTCTTTAAAGCAGCTTCATCAGTGCCTAAAGTCCCAGCAAAAGAAACAGCAGCGGTACCGCAGCTGTTAACACCATGATAAGCAATCGTAAAATTTGATAATCTACGAGCATAAGTAAGGTTCAACGGATTTGTCGGAGGTACTGTAAAAACATAATCATTCGGATCCCCTGTGTTTAAAGCTCTTGTAGCTGTCACAGTACGTACCCCTGCTGCTACACTATTGGATATTACGGTCCAATTTTGAATCCCGTCCAGAGGCGGTACAATACCCTGTCCGTTAAACGTTCTGTCTGTTAAATTTGTTCCGTCAAAAATCACAGCATCCTTTCCCAGGTCATCCATATTAGTGGTATTAAAAGCCATGCCCAGCCATCCTGTAGATGGTCCGACAAGGGTAAGGGTAACCAAAGAAGGAGTAAGGTCTATCTTAACTGAATAAGCCAGATCAGTTCCACCCGGAGTAGAAAAGAGAGGGACAGTTCCTGTAGAATATGTTTGACTTTTTACATTACAAAAAGTCAAAAATCCGATCATTAATAAGGTAATTTTAAATTTCATATGATCAATTTTTTAATAAGTTAATAATATCTTGATTTTTAGAGAATAGGGCATATTCAAAAACAGTTTTCCCCTGTTTATCGGATAGGTTTTTATCTGCTTTATTCTTTAATAAGAGTTCTACCATCTCCTTATTCTGGGCCTGGACAGCATACATGAGCGGAGTTACTCCACTGGCATTTGCAATATTCGGATCAGCATTATTCTGCAGTAATTGTTGAGTGATATTTTTATCTCCTTTAAAGACTGAAGCTGTTAAAGCTGTTCCTTCTCCACTTACATAGTTTATATCTTTAACATGAGTGATTAAAAATTCTGCAACGGCAGTATTTCCTCTATAACATGATAAAATCAATGGCGAAAATCCATTTTCATTGGTCTGGCTGATAATATTAGGATTTTGCTTCATAAGCTCCTGAACCTCAGCTACTGTTCCACTTCTCGCAATATCAAAGATTGATTTTGCCTTTTCCTGTGCCTGCAGGCTTAAACACATTAAGAATGCTGTTAATAGGATTATATTTTTCATTGTTTTACCAATATATAATTATACTCTACCGAAACATTTTCAGCTACTTTTTTAGTAACCATTTTAGGAATGGTCACATTATAATCTACAGGTTTTGCTGTAAAGGTTCCCTGCATATAGATCTTACCGTCCTTAGCATAAAGTGTCGCGGCAGAAGAAACTGCCCTGTCGACTCCATGGAAATTTAGTTTGCCCTGAACTGTGTATTTCTGAGGAGCAGCTGTAAGTTTATCCTTATCAAAATTTAGAATTTTTCCTGTAAAAGTTGTTTTAGGATATTTTGTGGTTTCGGCATAGTTTTCATTGAAATGTTCTTCCATTAATTTGACTTTAAAATGGAAATTCTTAACAATTGAAATAGAAGCCATATCTCCTGTATCTGCATTCAGGACGACAATATTATTGTCATCTTGTGCATGCACGTCTTCAAACAATGGTACTGAGGCCTCAAAAGTGACTTTTCCTGTTTTTGAACTGTACTTTTGGGCAAAAGTCAGAGAAGTCAGCAGCAGCAATGCGGTACATAATAGTATTTTTTTCATAGTAATTGATTTAGTTTTCGATGAGTCCATCGGTATTCCATTTGATAAAAATAGCAATCTGGGTGGGCGATAATGAACCGCCTTTCGGCATTTTCTGAGGATCTCCGTTGGGCCTTTGAATGCGGTCAAGGATGCTCGCAATATTTGTTTTAACCTCATTATAGTTCGTGAGCGGTTCATAGGCAGCGGATCCTCCCGGAGCGTGACATCCGATACAATTTGCCTCTACAATAGGCTTCACTTCTACGGCATATCTTACCTGATCAGGCACTGGGGTTCTATCTGAGATTTCTTCATAAGTCCTGCTGTCACAGGAAACCATGAAAATGAGAACGGGTAATAGGCATGCTAACTTTTTCATTCTAAAATACTCTGTAAAGATTAAACCCAAAGAAAATCTGTCCTTTTGCCCATTTTCCTGCGGCATTGCTGAGATAGCCTATGTCTGAATTGAGCTGAGAATTACTGAATACAAGCTGGAAAACATGTCCTCCTGTTTCTATATCCATTCCTACGGATAATGGATTTTTATAGTAACTATGATTGTCAAAATTCACAAAATATTCCGCGTTAATAGAAATTCTTTTGGAAATTTTATAGCGGCCACCTAGCCCTGTCAGAAACTGATTTTTATCTTCAATATGCTGGTCATACAGGTTTTTGTGAATAAAAGACGGTGTAAGCTGCAATGAAAGATTATCATTAAACCTTCTGGAAATAAGGGCTTGCGTAAGGTAAGACAGCCTGTCGCTAAATTTGAGATACGGGTAATTGTCTTTATCCAGGTCTGTATTGATGGCCATTACATTATAGCCTACCAGATCAACAGGCATATCATCGTTCTGTTTCAGCAGTTTGTATTTTGCACCCAATTCAAAAGTTTTCATATTGGTTTCTCTTGAAAGACTTAAGGAGAGACCGTCTGTCAAACCATAAATAACGCCTAACTTAGTGGAAGCTTCATCGAGTCCGAAGAAGTTTTTAAACCCTGTACTGATGTCCCCAAAACGATGGGCGACTACAATATACCATTCATTTTTTGCAGTAAGTTTTGTAGACTGCGCGGTGACAATCTGGAGCCCTTTGAAAGCCGGCGGTGAAATTTCGGTGTTTGTTTTGATTGTGTCGATATCTTTCAATAGGTCTTCCTGAGAAAAGACCAAACCTGATGAAAGGACCGACAAAAATAATAGAGTTTTTGTCATATAAAATTTCAATTAAATTATAATATGACAAACTTATAGAGTTATGGATTCAAAAGTGTGTGATAAAAGTCACCGATCAAATAGTTTTTATCAATCATATTTATAAACTATTGAAACTTTATAAATTAGTAATGTCTAACATTTTCATTTACAGGAATTTTTATGCCTTCTTTCGTCTGAATAATTTCCCCTTCATTTTCAATTTTTTTTAAAACCCGGCTCACTACTTCTCTTGAAGTTCCGAGATTATTGGCAATTTCCCGATGCGTCAATTTTATAGGATTATGACCTGTAATCGCAATCTGTTGTTTAATATAACTTAAGATTCTTTTATCAAGCCTGTGGAATACTGCTTCATTCACCATATTCATAACATCCGAAAATCTTTTATCATATTCGCTATAAAAAACTCTATTGATTTCAGGGTAGCGGATCAGCCAATCGTGCATTATGGATACTGGTATCAGCAAAACTTCCGAATCTTCTTCTGCAATGGCATACACCCGGCTTTTATAGTCACTAAAAATAGAGGAAAAGGTCATCATACAGCTGTCATTAGGTCTGATGTAATAGTAGATAAGTTCCCGGCCGTCATTCAGGGAATATACTTTTATTGATCCTTTGATAAGAAAGGGAACAAATTTTATTTTCTGGCCCTCAGCGATTATTTCTGTTTTCGCCTTTATAATGCCTACATCTGTATATCGTTGTATTTCTGTTGAAAAATTCTCACCCAGAAAGCCAAATTTATTAAGAATAAACTGTTCATATACCATATCTGTTAACATTTTCAAAACAAATATATAAAATGGAATACTGATATCCATAAAAATATTCACATTTATTGATAATGATTAAAAACGTAACAATGCATTCATCATATAGTACATTTTAAATATAGAATATAAGCTTGTACGTTGTTTATAATACGAAATACTTAACTTCTTTGATCTGTAAATTGTTGCTTCTTGTTTGTGATATTTGCTGAAAAACTGTACGTTGTAAATGAGAAATTTTCAATCCTTGATTTGTTTGTTGGATTACAATAGTTTTGTAGATATAAATGAATTATTTATTTAAAAAAATTGATACTTCAACAAATACACAGATCACCACTCAATTGAATCATTTTTTTTCAATTTATTTATCAAATACATAATTATTATTCGTTATTTTTTATATATTTGATTTAAACTAAATAAATTATTACCATGAAAAAAACAATTGTACTTTTAACAAGTTTATTGCTCATATCGTGCAGCACACCAGAAACTAGTCTTTTAAATGACAGTAATACTCAATTAAATTCTAATAAAGGGAATTCTGCAAAAACCATTGATCCACAAGTGGGATATGAATCTCCATATGATATTTCCAGGTTTGGTTATGATATGATTTATAAGTTTGAAAATGTAACTCCATTTAAAATCAAAATTAAAGCGTATGTAGGTCTAGCTTACTATGACAGCAGTAATCCAAGCTCACCTGATTATATGGGTGCTGATTTGAGTAATGGCCACTATCCATTACTTTATAGTTCCAATTTAAAATATGGTAATACAATTGTTTCAGACGAACTAATTCTACCAACATCTTCAAATGGATTTGGTGTTGATTCTATGATAGGACATTTCCCAATTTCTCCTATAGGACCGAATGTTTTTCCTCAAAATATTACTTTTAGCTTTATTAGCTCCGGAGCAACTGATAAGGAATTAGACTTACTTTATAAGGCGGGAAAAATATATTACATGAGTTATGAAGTACTTGATGCAAGTAACAATCTTATCACTAACGGTTTCATAAATTCCGGCTTTAAGGCAGGTATTGGCTCGTTTGGTATACTTCCTTCCAATTGGTCACATCTTAGTTATGATGCTAATTTTAGTAGAGAATTGATTTCAGAAAATAATACAAATGAAATAGTTGTAACAGATGATATGACCTCTTTCGGATCTGTAGTTGATTTTGCGTATGGCGGAAGTAATTATCAGTTGAAAATGTATTCTTATCCTGATGTTGTAGCTTTCGGAGCATATACAAATTAAAATAAAGGTAAGAATATGTAATTTACACTAGACTTTATTCCTGCTTATTCTATTGTCATTCTGAATATAATGGCGTGAAATGAAGAATCTCATCTATGAAAAGATTCCTCCTTCGTCGGAATGACAATAATTGCAAAATTGTATATTATTTGTTCACTGTCAAAAGTCTCTTGTCTTGCACAGTAAGGAATGTACTACAGGAGACACTATATAAAAAATGCCCCAACTATCGCTGGGGCATTCTTATGTATTGATAAGATAAATCTTAAGCTTGTACGTTGTTTGTACCTAATACGAAAGGCTCAACTTCTTTGATTTCTCCAAATTGTTGCTCGTAGTTAGCGATGTTTTGTTGAAGAGCAGATAAAACTCTTTTAGCGTGAAGTGGAGCAAGAATGATTCTTGATCTTACTTTAGCCTGTTGAACACCTGGCATTAATTGGATGAAATCTACAACGAACTCAGATGGAGAGTGGTTTACCAATGCTAAGTTAGCATATACACCTGCAGCTACCATTTCGTTCAATTCGATGTTGATGTTTCCGTCTTGAGGATTTTGATTTTGATTGTCCATGTTTTCTTTAAATATTTTTTGTTTAAAAAGTTTCAGGCCTCTAATTTAAAATTTAAACTCGAATCCTGAAACTTTTCTTTACTTTTTAGTTAATATCTTCGAATTCCTTTTTAGAACCTACAATAACATTCTGGTACTCTTTAAGACCTGTACCTGCAGGGATTCTGTGTCCTACAATTACATTTTCTTTAAGACCACTTAAGTAATCTACTTTACCAGCAACTGCTGCTTCGTTCAATACTTTTGTAGTTTCCTGGAATGATGCTGCAGACATGAATGATTTAGTTTGAAGAGCTGCTCTTGTAATCCCTTGTAATACAGGCGTTGCTGTAGCAGGAAGTGCTTCTCTTACTTCAACTAGTTTTTGATCTTCACGCTTCAACTTAGAGTTTTCGTCTCTTAATTCTCTTGCAGTAATCATCTGACCTGGTTTGAATTCTTTAGAATCACCAGCTTCAGTTACTACTTTAAGACCAAATACTCTGTTGTTTTCTTCTAAGAAATCATATTTGTGCTCTAATGCTCCTTCAAGGAATTGAGTATCACCTCCGTCAACGATTGATACTTTTGTCATCATCTGTCTTACGATGATTTCAAAGTGCTTATCGTCGATTTTCACCCCTTGCAGACGGTAAACTTCCTGAATTTCATTTACCAGATATTCCTGAACCGCCGTTGGACCTTTGATTCTTAAGATATCGTCTGGTGTAATAGAACCGTCAGAAAGTGGAGAACCAGCTCTTACGAAGTCATTCTCCTGAACCAAGATCTGGTTGGAAAGTTTCACTAAGTAAATTTTTCTTTCTCCTGTTTTAGCTTCTACAATAAGTTCACGGTTACCTCTCTTGATTTTTCCATAAGAAACTACTCCATCGATCTCTGTAACAACCGCTGGGTTTGAAGGGTTTCTTGCTTCGAATAATTCGGTAACTCTCGGAAGACCTCCGGTGATATCCCCTGCTTTTGCAGATTTTCTTGGGATCTTGATTAAAACTTTACCAGCCTTAATTTTTTCACCATCGTTTACCATTAAGTGGGCTCCTACCGGTAAGTTGTATGCTTTTTGCTCAACTCCTTTAGAATCTACCACCTTCAGAGTAGGTACGGCTTTCTTATTTCTAGATTCAGAGATTACTTTCTCTTCGAATCCTGTTTGTTCGTCAATTTCCAGTTGGAATGAAATACCCTGGATAATATCTTCATACTCTACCTTACCAGCAGATTCTGCAATAATAACCGCGTTATACGGATCCCATCTACAGATTACATCTCCTTTTTTCACTTTATCACCTGGTTTCACAGCTAATATAGATCCGTAAGGTACGTTAGCGATCATTAACGGTGTTTTGGATTCGTTATCAGCAACCAATCTAAATTCTGTAGAACGAGATACTACTACTTCAGCAGTTTTACCAGCTTCATCTTCAGATGTAATTGTTCTTACATCATCCATTTCCACGATACCATCTCTTCTTGCAACAATTGATGGGTTTTCTGAAACGTTACCTGCAGTACCCCCTTGGTGGAAGGTTCTCAACGTTAACTGAGTTCCCGGTTCACCAATTGATTGTGCTCCGATTACCCCTACAGCTTCACCCATGTGGATTACTTTACCTGTTGCTAAGTTTCTACCGTAACATTTAGCACAGATACCTTTTTTAGCTTCACATGTTAATGGAGAACGAACTTCAACAGCTTCTAATCCTGTTGCTTCAATTCTTTTCGCTAATTCTTCATTGATTACCTGGTCAGCTTCAGCGATAAGCTCATCTGATTCAGGATCATAGATATTATGAAGAGAAACTCTACCTAAAATTCTTTCAGATATTTTCTCAACGATCTCATCATTTTTCTTCAATGCAGTAACTTCAGTACCTCTTAAAGTACCACAGTCTACTTCTGTAACGATAACATCCTGAGCAACGTCTACTAATCTTCTGGTTAAGTAACCAGCATCGGCAGTCTTAAGAGCGGTATCCGCAAGACCTTTACGTGCACCGTGAGTAGAGATAAAGTACTCAAGGATCGAAAGACCTTCTTTAAAGTTTGCAAGAATCGGGTTTTCAATGATCTCCGCACCAGTAGAACCGGCTTTCTGCGGTTTTGCCATCAAACCTCTCATCCCTGATAACTGACGGATCTGTTCTTTAGAACCCCTCGCCCCGGAATCAAGCATCATGTATACAGAGTTGAACCCACCTTGATCGGTTTTCATTCTGCTCATAATCATTTCAGTTAATCCTGCGTTGGTATTCGTCCAAACGTCAATTACCTGGTTGTAACGTTCTGTATCTGTAATAAGACCCATGTTATAGTTGGCTCTAATTTCATCTACTGTTTCAATTGCGGAAGCAACCATCTGCTTCTTCTCAACAGGAACTACAATATCCCCTAGTGAGAATGAAAGACCTCCTTTGAATGCATTTGAATATCCTAAGTCCTTCATTGCATCCAAGAACTTCACTGTTGTAGGGAAGTCTGTATCTGCAAGAACTTTACCGATAACGTTTCTTAATGATTTCTTCGTTAGAAGTTCATTAATATATCCTGACTGTTTAGGTACGATTTGGTTGAATAAAATTCTACCTACAGAAGTTTCGATTAATCTTGTAACCAATTCTCCGTTTTCTTTTACCGGTAGTCTACATCTTACTTTAGCGTTAAGAGAAACTCTACCTTCTGCGTAAGCAATTTCTGCTTCTTCAGGAGAATAGAATGCCAGTCCTTCACCCAATACTTTCATATCATCTGTTGAACTAAGCTCTTTGGTCATGAAATAAAGACCAAGAACCATGTCCTGAGATGGTACTGTAATTGGAGAACCGTTCGCCGGGTTCAAGATATTCTGAGAACCTAACATCAATAACTGAGCTTCCAAGATCGCTTCAGGACCTAACGGTAAGTGTACCGCCATCTGGTCACCATCGAAATCGGCGTTGAATGCCGTCGTTACCAATGGGTGCAGCTGGATTGCTTTTCCTTCGATCATTTTCGGCTGGAAAGCTTGGATACCTAGTCTGTGAAGTGTAGGAGCCCTGTTCAATAGAACCGGGTGACCTTTCATCACGTTTTCAAGGATATCGTATACTACTGGTTCTTTTCTATCAATAATTCTCTTTGCAGATTTTACTGTTTTTACAATCCCTCTTTCAATTAGTTTTCTAATGATAAACGGTTTGTATAATTCCGCAGCCATATCTTTAGGAATACCACACTCGTGAAGTTTTAGGTTTGGACCTACAACAATTACCGAACGCGCAGAGTAATCTACCCTTTTTCCTAGTAAGTTCTGACGGAAACGACCTTGCTTACCTTTCAATGAATCTGAAAGTGACTTCAATGGTCTGTTTGATTCAGATTTTACAGCTGAAGATTTTCTTGTATTATCGAATAATGAATCTACAGATTCCTGAAGCATACGCTTCTCGTTTCTTAAGATTACTTCAGGAGCTTTAATCTCCAATAATCTCTTCAAACGGTTGTTTCTAATGATCACTCTTCTGTAAAGGTCATTTAAGTCAGAAGTTGCGAAACGTCCCCCATCCAATGGAACCAATGGTCTTAATTCTGGTGGAATTACAGGAAGTACACGCATGATCATCCACTCTGGTCTGTTGATCATTCTTGTATTAGCACCTCTTAATGCTTCTACAACATTTAATCTTTTCAGAGCTTCTGTTCTTCTTTGCTTAGAACCTTCGTTGTGAGCTTTGTGTCTTAAGTCGAAAGACAATGCATCAAGGTTGATTCTTTTTAATAGTTCCTCAACAGCTTCAGCACCCATTTTAGCGATGAATTTGTTTGGATCAGAATCATCAAGATACTGGTTTTCAACTGGAAGAGTTTCCATGATATCCAAGTACTCCTCTTCTGTAAGGAATTCTTTATCATCGAAATCAGAACCGTCTAATTTTTTAGCAATACCTTGTTGAATCACTACATATCTTTCGTAGTAGATGATCATATCTAATTTCTTAGAAGGTATTCCTAAAAGGTAACCGATTTTGTTTGGTAAAGAACGGAAATACCAGATGTGAGCGATAGGCACAACAAGGTTGATGTGTCCGATTCTCTCTCTTCTTACTTTTTTCTCCGTAACTTCTACTCCACAACGGTCACAAACGATCCCTTTGTAACGAATTCTCTTGTATTTACCACAAGCACATTCGTAATCCTTGATAGGACCGAAGATTTTTTCACAGAACAACCCGTCTCTCTCAGGTTTGTGCGTTCTGTAGTTAATAGTTTCCGGTTTTAGAACCTCTCCTCTTGAATCCTGTAAAATGGATTCCGGAGAAGCTAAACCGATGGTTATTTTATTAAATCTACTTGATTTATTTTTATTTGACATTTTTTAGATTTTAGATTTTGGATTGTAAATTCTGGATTATAAATTCTGAACTGATTCAAAATTCAACATTCAAAATTTAAAATTATTCCTCAAGTCTTACATCAAGTCCAAGTCCTTGTAACTCGTGAAGTAATACATTGAATGATTCCGGAATACCTGGTTCAGGCATTGCTTCCCCTTTCGCAATAGCTTCATAAGTTTTTGCTCTTCCAATCACGTCATCCGACTTCACCGTCAAGATTTCTCTCAGGATATTAGATGCTCCGAATGCTTCAAGAGCCCAAACCTCCATCTCTCCAAATCTCTGACCACCAAATTGAGCTTTACCTCCTAATGGCTGCTGAGTAATTAATGAGTATGGTCCGATAGAACGCGCGTGCATTTTATCATCAACCATGTGTCCTAATTTCAACATATAGATGATACCTACTGTTGCCGGCTGTGTAAATCTTTCTCCTGTACCTCCATCATAAAGGTAAGTGTGTCCGAATTTAGGAAGACCTGCTTTTTCTGTATATTCAGTAATCTGATCAAGAGTAGCCCCATCAAAGATCGGTGTAGCGAACGTCATTCCTAATTTCTGACCAGCCCATCCAAGAACTGTTTCATAGATCTGTCCGATGTTCATACGAGAAGGTACCCCTAGTGGATTCAATACGATATCTACTGGTGTTCCGTCTTCAAGGAATGGCATATCTTCTTCACGAACGATTCTTGAAACAATACCTTTGTTACCGTGACGTCCTGCCATTTTATCCCCTACATTCAGTTTACGTTTCTTAGCAATATACACTTTAGCTAACTTCATGATTCCTGCTGGAAGTTCATCTCCGATTGAAATTGCAAATTTCTCACGGTTTTTAACCCCTTGGATATCGTTGAATTTGATTTTGTAATTGTGAATTAATTGTTTAATCAATTCATTTTTATCATTATCAACAGTCCAATCTGCACCACTAACGTTTACGTAATCTTCAACTGAAGTTAACAATCTGTGAGTGAATTTTACTCCTTTTCCGATGATTTCTTCATCAAGGTCATTGGTAACTCCCTGAGAAGTTTTACCGCTAACAAGAGTATTTAATTTTTCAATTAAAGTATTTCTCAGCTCATCAAACTTAGCCTTGTAAGTGTTTTCAATTTCTTCAAGTTTAAGTTTTTCTTCGCTTCTCTTCTTTTTATCTTTAATGTTTCTAGAGAACAACTTTTTGTTGATCACCACTCCTCTTAATGAAGAGTCTGCTTTTAGTGAAGCATCTTTTACATCACCCGCTTTATCACCAAAGATTGCTCTAAGAAGTTTTTCTTCAGGAGTTGGGTCAGATTCACCTTTAGGGGTGATCTTACCGATCATAATATCACCAGGCTTCACTTCAGCACCAATTCTGATCATACCGTTCTCATCAAGATCTTTAGTAGCTTCTTCAGAAACGTTAGGAATATCTGCTGTCAATTCTTCCATACCTAGTTTGGTATCACGAACTTCAAGAGAGTATTCATCTACGTGGATTGAAGTAAACCAGTCTTCACGAACAACTTTTTCGTTGATCACGATCGCATCCTCAAAGTTATATCCTTTCCAAGGCATGAAGGCAACCACTAAGTTTCTACCAAGAGCTAATTCTCCGTTTTCAGTAGCATATCCGTCGCAAAGAACCTGTCCTTTTTGCACTGTTTCACCAATTCTTACGTTTGGTCTTAGTGTAATGGTAGTACTCTGGTTGGTTTTTCTGAACTTAGTTAAGTTATATGTTTTAGTTGCAGATTCGAATGATACAAGATCCTCGTCATCGCTTCTTTCATATTTAATAGTGATTTTATCAGCATCCACGTATTCTACAATACCTGTACCTTCTGCATTAATCAAAATTCTAGAATCTCTTGCCACCTGCTGCTCAAGCCCTGTACCTACAATTGGAGCTTGTGGCTTCAATAAAGGAACTGCCTGACGCATCATGTTGGATCCCATCAATGCACGGTTCGCATCATCATGTTCCAAGAAAGGAATCAATGAAGCGGAGATACCAGAAATCTGGTTTGGTGCAACGTCGATAAGGTCAACCTGTTGAGGCTCAACTACAGGATAATCTCCGTCTAGTCTTGCAATAATTCTATCTGTTAAGAATTCACCGTTATCACTCAATTCTACGTTAGCCTGAGCAATTACTTTATCTTCTTCGTCCTCTGCATTCAGATAAATAGGATCAGCCGTAAGATTTACCGTACTGTTTTCTACTTTTCTGTATGGAGTCTCGATGAAACCTAAGTTATTGATCTTCGCATAGATTCCTAATGAAGAGATCAAACCAATGTTTGGTCCTTCCGGAGTTTCAATCGGACAAATTCTACCGTAGTGAGTATGGTGAACGTCACGAACCTCGAAACCTGCTCTTTCTCTAGATAAACCACCAGGCCCTAGTGCAGAAAGTCTACGCTTGTGCGTGATCTCTGATAGCGGGTTGGTTTGGTCCATGAACTGAGAAAGCTGGTTGGTACCAAAGAATGAGTTAATAACTGATGTTAATGTCTTAGCATTTACCAGGTCAAGTGGAGTAAATATCTCGTTATCTCTAACGTTCATTCTTTCCTTAATTGTTCTGGCAATTCTTGAAAGACCTACACCGAACTGTCCTGCTAATTGCTCACCAACAGTTTTAATTCTTCTGTTAGAAAGGTGGTCGATATCATCAACCTCTGCTTTAGAGTTTACCAATTCGATCAAGTGTCTTACGATCGCAATGATATCTTCTTTGGTAAGAACTTCAGTTGTTGTAGGGATATTAAGACCTAACTTTTTGTTTAGTCTGTAACGTCCTACTTCACCAAGGGAGTATCTTTGCTCAGAGAAGAATAATTTTTCAATAATTCCTCTTGCTGTTTCCTCATCGGGTGGATCTGCATTTCTTAACTGACGGTAGATGTACTCTACTGCTTCTTTTTCAGAGTTTGTAGGGTCTTTCTGTAATGTATTCTGGATGATAGAGAATTCATTGCTGTTTTCTTTGTGAATCAGGATAGATTTCACACCAGCATCAAGAATAAGATCTAAGTGTTCTTTTTCAAGAATCGTTTCTCTGTCTAGGATGATTTCGTTTCTTTCGATAGAAACAACTTCACCGGTATCTTCGTCTACGAAATCCTCGAACCAAGTGTTCAATACTCTCGCAGCCAATGTTCTCCCTTCTACTTTCTTAAGAGCAGCTTTAGAAACTTTCACTTCTTCTGCAAGGTCGAAAATCTGAAGAATGTCTTTATCAGATTCAAAACCGATCGCTCTTAAAAGCGTTGTTAATGGTAATTTTTTCTTACGGTCAATATACGCATACATTACGCTGTTGATATCCGTAGTAAATTCCATCCAAGATCCTTTGAAAGGGATAATTCTTGAATAGTATAATTTAGTTCCGTTTGCGTGGTAAGTCTGTCCGAAGAATACACCAGGTGAACGGTGTAACTGCGTAACGATAACTCTCTCTGCACCATTGATGATGAAAGATCCGCTGGCCGTCATATAAGGAACCGGGCCTAAATATACATCCTGAACTACGGTTTGGAAATCCTCGTGCTCAGGGTCTGTACAATACAATTTAAGTCTTGCTTTAAGAGGAACTGAATAAGTCAATCCTCTTTCCACACACTCATTGATTGAATAACGCGGAGAATCTACTAGATAATCTAAAAACTCCAATACGAATTGGTTTCTAGAATCCGTGATCGGGAAATTCTCCTGGAAGGTTTTGTACAAACCTTCACTACGTCTGTCTTCAGGAAGGGTATCAAGCTGGAAAAAATCTCTGAAAGACTCGATTTGGATATCCAAGAAGTCTGGAGTGATGATTTTTCCTTTCGCTGATGAGAAATTAATTCTCTGGTTTCCCCTGGTTGTTGCTGTTGTTTTACTCATAAAACTTTTAAGAAAGGGTTAAAAAATATTTTGATTTTACAAAAAATATCAGAAAAAGACTGACAGATAAAGAGGTAAGAGAAAAGACATTTGATGTTTGGCGCTATCAGAAGTGGTCTTTATTCTAATTCTTTATTCTTATACTCTAATTCTAACTGCAACGCTGGTATATCTTTTCACAGCGTAATGCAAAATATTCTTAATGACTTTTGAGGCAAAAATGCCGTAACACGTATAAACAAGAAATCCCTTTCATATTTACGAAAGAGTTGATTTACAATATTTTACTGATTTACAAACAATTATTAGCGCCAAAAGAGTTGCAAATGTACGAAAAATAATTCAGTCCCACAATATAAACGTCTTCATTTTGAAGCGGTTAAATCATTCCCAAATAAAAAAGGCCGCCCAAACTGGACGGCCCTTCCTTATTATAAAAAATGATCTTAAAATTTATTTTACAATAACTTTATAAGATTTTGCGGTTGTTTTTGTTTCCACTTTCACAATGTAGACACCTGCTACCAGTGAAGAGGTATTAACAGAAGCATTCCCTTTAAACTTGTCTGTTTTTACCAATTGACCCTGTGCAGAGAAAATAGTATAAACTCCTTCTTCCCCAGACGTAATCGTAAGGTTTTCACCTGCTTTTACCGGGTTAGGATATACTTTAACATCTGATGCAACAGCAGTAATATCAGTAAATTTAGCAGCTACAGCTCCTGCATTTTTAGCGAATGAAGCATATGGAGACAATGGAGAATTAGGTGCTCCCCTCTTTATAAGATCTGTATCTACAACAGCCTGGATACCATCTTTATCACTATCGCTTATTCTGGAAATAAATCCTGAACCAAAATCATCCAAATTATCTTTACCGATAACCCATAGATCATTGTCAACTCCGTTTGAATTTAAATCTACAAAATCCGGCTTATCATCACCGTCTGTATTTCTAATAGGGTATTTCAATACTCCAGAATCCGGAGAAGTTTCTAAAACATCAGCAAGACCATTAGTTCCAACAGCAATACCATTGTCGATAATACCATTATGATCAGCATCAATTTGATTAATTACGGATACCGGAATACCTGATTCAAATAAATCTAAAATACCATCATTATCAGAATCAAGATCTAAATAACCTGGAATTCCATCTCCCAATACTTGAACAGGCCCAAATACTCCTTCTGTATCATCATCTTCAAATTTACCATTCTGATCAAGATCTTCAATAGCATCAGGAATACCATCATTGTCAGAATCCAGATCACATGCATCTACAATTCCATCACCATCCGTATCAATGCTAGGAGATTTATCATTTACTGCTGTACAACCTTCTGCACAATCCGGAATACCGTTTCCATTTGTATCAATGCTGTCATTCCCGTTTGGACATTGGTCAAAACAATTAGGCACCCCATCGTTATCATCATCTCTGCTGGCAAACGCATTATAGATATAATAGTTCTGAGGAATTCGTACTCCTGTACCACTATAGAAAGTTACCTTAATACGGTTGAAAGGCCTTGTTGATTTACCTCCTACATAAAATTTATTAGAATCTGTTGTAAAGAAGTTTCCACTAATCAGACTTCCTGTACTTGTGAAAGTATCTGTCTGAGTACTATTATTGTAAAGTGTTACCGTAATATTTTCAAGAACACTTACTCCAATCAGGTTCGCCGCTTTCTCCAATGTGAATCCCGCATAAGTATTAGCAGGAAGTAAGCTGTTAGTACTTACTGTAGCATACGCTGAGAAAATGCTTAAAATTGAAGCAGCCGGAATAGTTGCTGTAGCATAATTAGATGTATTGGTATCTACAATAGCTGATGGGTTTACCATTTTTGCTAAAATAAGACCAAAAAGTCCAGGACCTGAAGTCCAGTTACTTCCTGAAACCAGGTCTCCCTGGAACGCGCCACCACTTGTTTGAATTTTATCATTACATTCGCAAGCTACAGGCTCCTCAAATGCATAATACACTTTCAAAGCGCCCAAATTAACCCCTACAGTTTGTGTAACTTTTAAACGCACTTCGTTAAAAGGCTTAGAAGACGTAAGAGAAACTTTTTGTTTTCCTGAACCAAAACCTAACACTTTAATATTGATAAGCCCTCCTCCATCAGATAGCGTTTTGGAATCCTGCAGTTGCCCATATAAATAAGTTTCTATCGTAATATTTTTTAAGAATTCTGCGCTTAAAAGCTTTCCTTCATCATCCGGAGAAATCACAAAACCTGTTTTGTTTCCTGCAGGATATACTTGATTTTTATCTAATACTCCTACTGAGTAAGACCCTAGAAGTCCAGCCGGCAATACAATTGATCCGTAAGAATTTTTATCTCCGTCTCCTATTCTTTCTCTGTTTTGAACATAAGAAAGTGGCGCCAGAAAACTGCTGCTTCCTGATACATTCCCGTCTACTCCACTTCCAGCAATGATATCATCACAGATTCCATTATTGTCAACTGGTACTTTAGCCGGATCAAATGCGAAAGCATAATACACATTCATTGCACTGAATATTGAAAGCACATTCGTTTGATACAATCTTACTTCATCAAACTCTCTTGTTGTTTTAAGATGAAGGAAAATTCTGTTTTTAGCTCCTCCAAAGGCAGGCACTGATAATAAAGTACTGCTTGTGGTAGACTCTTGCAGAACTCCATTTTTATAGGTACTGATTCTTAATGAACTCAGCAAATCCACAGTAATAAAGCTTGTCCCCAGATCTACATTGAATCCTGTAATGTATCCCGCCGGATAAGTAGTATTTGTGTTTTTTACAGATATACCGTTTCCACTTACCAATGAAGCAAAGTTCCCCATGCTTACGCTGTTATCTAAATTAGCGTCTATGACCGGATTCATACTTCCATTGTAACAAGCAAGGCAAATCCCTGAGTTATTTACAGGCTTTGCCTGCACGCCCATCCCACGGATAGGTTCGTATCCTTTTTGAGCAAATACTACCGCTGACATAGTCAACATAAGAAGCACTACTGCAAATCTTTCGAATAATTTTTTTACCATTTTTTTGTTGTTTTATTTTTTGTTAAAATTTGTGTTCTATTATAGCGACGCCCAACCATAGGTAGTATTACCAGTCTGTCTGCATCCAAAAAAATTACCGGATGTTACACCTAACACTGTCGTTACTTCATATACTATTGATCCTGCATTAGATGCATCACATGTCGGTTTTGTAGTAGGTTTTATTTGGATAGCCTTGCTCACTTCCAAATCTGCAAAATTGCTTGGATTAGGAGTTACATTTATTCCGACATCGGTAATCGCTGTACCTACAGCTCCCTGCCCGGAGAATACATGTGCAGTATTAGCATACGTTGATTGGTTACCCACTGAAGTACCGTTAATTCCGATTGCAACAGAAGCTGTTCCACTCACTGTATTATTGCTTCCGAAAGCAAAATTATTTAAGCTGACAACGTTATTGGCCCCAAAAGCAAATCCTCCATTGGTAGCATTGTTTGTATGCCCTACTGCCACAGCAACTGTATTTCCTGTTGTATTAAAAGCCCCGAAAGCGAAATTAACAGCTTGGAGGGTAGAATTACTGGTTCCAAATGCTTTTCCACCTCCTGCTGCATTATTATTCTGACCAATAGCAATAGCAGGAAAATTGGCAGCCGAAGCAGTTGCTGTATTTCCTCTACCAAGGGCAATATTATTGGAAGTTGCATTTATAGAATTACCACTTCCCCACGATAAAGAAGAACCATTTTCACCCCCTCCTGACAAACCTCCTGCAGTGTCAAGTACAGCATGTGTTTTATTACCGCTTGAAACAACTAAATTATCTGTAGCCCCCTGAGTACCTAAATAATTAGCAGAAGCCGGTGCATTTCCTAATGTTTCAGCAACTGTGCTTACTTCATTATCTCCATTTCCCACAGTATGCCAGTCTGTTCCAGTCTGCCCCACCCATTTTGCTCCATCAAAATAATAATAGCCTGGAGTTACCACATTACTGGTCTGACCAGTAGGGGTAGCATCAATAATGGTTACATACACCATTGCACCTGTTTGCGCGGAGGTATATGTTTTAGCAACCAATTGGCTTATTGAAAGTCTCGGTGCTATAATTCCATCCAGTTTACCTGTGACTGTCGGAAATCCCGTAACATCTAATGTAGCTTGAGGAAGAGCAGTATTAATCCCAACCTGTGCTTGTACAAGATATCCTGTAAAAGATAAGACTGCAAGTGTTAATAATTTGTTTTTCATTCTAATGATATTTGTTGTTTTTGTTTTAATGTCTGAAGATGTAGCACTCATCATTTAGCTTAATAAATAAGCAAATGATCGAATTTTGTCTGTAAAAATTGATTATGTAAACTGAGAAATTAGTATTAATTCCAACTTGCGCTTGTATGACAAATCCTGCAAACGACTGAACTTTTCTGTTTAAAATTACTTATCAGAGATCTACTAGAGATGGCTTAGTAAAAGAAAAATTCAAGTGTATATTATGATAGAATTGCTCTAGGAATTCATTACCTCTATTTTTATGTTGTAATGAAAAATCAGGAATTTTACAATCTATTTTGTAGAGTAATGGGATTCGTTCTCCTATGATATAATTATATCCTGACACAGGTAATGATTTAAAATATTCCTTATAAGTCGAGAAAATACCTGAATTTTGGCTCTTCTCCTTAAATAAAGAGGGATCAGTCTTAAAAATCATTTTCTTGATAAAATGGAAAGCATCATTAAGCAAGCTGATCTTACTTTTATCATTCTTCTCACAAGAAAACATTTCAGCCGAAGTAATTGCTGATGGGGGTAATCCTGCCTTTAATTTCCTTATGCTTAATAATAACCTGTACAGTAAGAAGTTAATTATATAGCATAGGAAAAGAAAATCGTTTCTTTTCAAATTATGTGTGTTTTTTCAGGTGCAAAGATATATCTTTTTTTCAATAAAAAATGAAATTAATTAAAAATAAAATCACAAAACACCAATAACTATAATTATTATTCAAAACATAGTTATAATTTTTATCAAATAATAAATCATATTAAGATATGTAATTATTTAATACAATTATATTGCATTACAATTGAAAATAAAAACACTCTTTCATAATATTAAAATAAAAAAAGCCTGAGCAGTTATGCCCAGGCTTATTATGTAAGAGTAAAATGAATTACTTCACTTCTACTTCAGCACCAGCTTCTTCAAGTTGCTTCTTAAGAGCTTCAGCTTCGTCTTTAGAGATACCAGTTTTGATAGCAGCAGGAGCTCCATCTACGATATCTTTAGCTTCTTTAAGACCAGCACCAGTTAAATCTTTTACTAATTTAACGATAGCCAATTTAGAAGCACCAGCAGCTTTAAGAATTACGTCGAATTCAGTTTTCTCTTCAGCAGCTTCTCCACCACCTGTAGCAACTACTACAGCAGCAGCAGCTGGCTCAATTCCGTACTCATCCTTAAGGATAGTAGCTAATTCGTTTACGTCTTTTACAGTTAGGTTTACTAGCGTTTCAGCTAAATTTTTTAAATCTGACATTGTTGTAATGTTTTTGTTGATTATTTATTTAATTTCTTGAGTGTAATTATTCAGCACTTGGAGTTTCTTCCGTGCTTTCTGCAGCAGCTTCTGGAGCTTCAGCAGGAGTTTCTTCTACAGCAGGAGCAGCTTCTTCAGCTTTAGCTTCTACCGTTTCAGATTTGTTTTGAAGAGCAGAAACAACTCTTTGAATTGGAGATTGAAGTAATCCAATGATTTCTCCGATCATTTCTTCTCTAGACTTGATGTTAGCAAGTGCAGTTAAGTTTTCGTCTCCAACGTAGAATGTTTCCTGAAGGTAAGCAGATTTTAAAGCTGGCTTATCTTCTTTCTTTCTGAATCCCTGGATTAATTTCGCTGGACCGTTTGCAGTCTCAGAAACCATTAATGCAGTGTTTCCTTTAAAAGTCTGGAACATTTCAGAGTAATCTACTCCTTCAATTTGCTCCATTGCTTTTTGTAAAAGTGTATTTTTTACAACTTTTACTTTGATATTTTGTTTGAAAGCCTGTCTTCTGAATTCTGAAGACTTAGCCGCGTTCAATCCGTCTAGATCTGCTACGTATACTACTTTTGCATCCTGAAGCAAGTCTTTGATCTCTTGTATTGCTACAACTTTTTGGTCTTTTGTCATTGTCTTAAGGATTTATATTAGTTAACAGATTTAGTATCAATTGCAATACCTGGGCTCATTGTAGAAGACAAATAAATGCTTTTTACATAAGTTCCTTTAGCAGCAGTAGGCTTCATTTTGATCAATGTCGAGATTAACTCCTGAGCATTTTCCTTCAATTTATCAGCATCAAAAGATACTTTACCGATACCTGCATGGATAATACCATACTTATCTACTTTGAAGTCAATTTTACCTGCTTTTACTTCAGCTACTGCTTTACCAATTTCCATAGTTACAGTACCTGATTTAGGGTTAGGCATCAAACCTCTTGGTCCTAATACTCTACCTAAAGGTCCTAATTTACCCATAACAGCTGGCATAGTAACGATAACGTCAACGTCTGTCCAACCTTCTTTTATTTTTTGTAAATATTCGTCAAGACCCACATAATCAGCACCCGCTTCTTTAGCTTCAGCCTCTTTATCCGGAGTTACAAGAGCTAATACTTTAACATCTTTACCAGTTCCGTGTGGAAGAGATACAACACCTCTTACCATTTGGTTTGCTTTTCTTGGATCTACACCCAATCTAACAGCGATATCTATAGAAGCATCAAACTTCGCAGTATTTACTTCTTTTACAAGAGCAGACCCTTCGTCAAGGCTATAAACTCTACCTTTTTCTACTTTGCTTAAAGCTTCTTTTTGCTTCTTCGTTAATTTTGCCATTTCTCTAAGTTTTAAGCGTTAGTTGGTTTTGTTCCTGTTACTCTCAATCCCATAGATCTAGCAGTACCTGCAACCATAGAAAGAGCAGAGTCTAAAGTAAAACAGTTAAGATCAACCATTTTATCTTCAGCAATTTTCTTTACTTGTTCCCAAGATACAGCACCTACTTTGTTTCTGTTTGGTTCACCGGAACCTCCTTTAATTTTTGCAGCATCCATTAACTGAATTGCAGCAGGAGGAGTTTTGATTACGAATTCAAAAGACTTGTCTTCGTATACAGTAATTACTACTGGCAAAACTTGCCCAGGCTTATCCTGAGTTCTTCCGTTAAATTGTTTACAAAACTCCATGATGTTTACACCGGCAGAACCTAATGCAGGACCTACTGGTGGAGACGGGTTTGCTGCCCCTCCCTTCACCTGAAGCTTTACCATTTTAAAGACTTTTTTAGCCATTTTTTATTTTTTAAATTTGAATAATTAATGAGTTTGGAAGCATTATTTATTCAGCAGGTTACCGCACTCACATATAGTAAGCCTACTTTTCGGACTGCAAAATTATGAAATATTTTTGAATTACCAAACGGAATGTGTTGATTTTTAGAAAGAATTATATTTTATTTTCAAAAACAAGGTAAGTTTCTGGTTCTTTCTCATTCATAAAGAATCTGTAGCATATCCATAATGCAATCACTGAGGTCTGTATCCATTCAAAATCTAGTTTAAACCGAATATTCGCCGCATGCCCTACCAGATAAGGAAAAGTAAATCCTGCAAATACGACACACAGAAACAGAAATAGTTGCTTATTATTTTTAAAAAAGTATAGTAAGCTTAAAAATAATAAAATATTAATGATCACCACATATGCCTTCCTTCCAACAAGAATGGATAATCCGTTGTCATCAAAATATCTTTTGGGAACATACCACAAACTGATCAGGTTATTAATTCCTTTTTTTAAGGGTGCCCATTGATCTGCTTCAATGATCTTATGAACTTCATTTTCATAAATATGTTCCCCTACAAATTCATCATGGGCTACAATCTGATTAGTAATCTTTTCCTCCTCTTGTTCCGTAATAAAGTGATTATCCGGTAGGATCTGGTATTCTGAAACATATCCCAGATATACATTCTGCCAAACCGGAGATTTACTCATAATAAGCCTATCAAAACTAATATAATTCCGAATTACCCAAGGAGAATAACAAATCCCGGCTATCAAAAAAACAACTGCTATATTTTTTAGTGAAAGTTTTTTATAAAAGCATAAAAGTAAAGTCATCAATACCATAAGAGGTATGGCTACTACCTGAGTTAATGCCAATACAGCTGTCATCACAGAAAAGGCTATTAACATCCAGGATGACCTCCTTTGCATCCACAATTCTGAATAAAGATAGAGCCAAACAGCAAAAAACAGGATAAATAGGTTAGTTGCTTCCAGAATATTGGAATAATAAAAATATGAAGGAGAAAAAATAAAGAAATAGGCAGATAAAAAGCCTGCGATTTTCAAATTTAAATTTTCAAAAATTTTAATGATTACAACAGGGATAATACAATAAAAAATGTGCTGGGTAATAATAATAAACTTTACAGCGCTCAGACTTCCTAAAATTTTTATAAAAAAACTTAAAAACAGTGGATAAACAGGAAGTTTGTAGGCAGAACTTCCATACCTTAAGTCTAATGAATATACCCCATAGTATGCAATATTTTTAGCAATTTTCCAATCCTCAAAAAAAACAGCAGTAAAATTATGATGTGCTGAAAAGGATATTTTTATTAAAAAAATAAGTACATTAAAAATAAGAAAGGTTTTCCAATTAAGAAAAAAATCGGCAAAACGCATTTTTGAGGAACTCAGCATATATAAACTTCTAATAAGTAAAAATAAAAAAAGCGGATTAAAAAATCCGCTTTTCTTTTATGTATTGTTTTCGTTTATACTTTTTCTACCTGCATGTAGCTAAGCTCCATTGGAGTTTTTCTACCGAAGATAAGTACAGAAACTTCAATTTTCTTTTTGTCTTCAAGAATCTTCTCAACAGTACCATTAAATCCATTGAAAGGTCCGTCAATTACTTTAACGTTTTCACCTACTACGAATGGAATTTCAACATCACTTGCAAATTCAGAAAGCTCGTCCATTCTTCCTAACATTCTGTTTACCTCAGATTTTCTCATTGGAACAGGATCTCCACCTTTGGTTAAACTCAAGAAAGAGATAACACCAGGGATGTTCTTAATCGCATGAGGAATTTCACCCATCAATTCTGCTTCGATCATTAAGTAACCAGGATAGTAAGGTCTTTCTTTAGGAACTTTTTTACCGTTTCTAATTTGAATTACCTTTTCCATAGGAATAACCACTTGAGTAACGTACTGCTCAAACCCTAAACGTTTGATTTCTGTCTCAATATAGTTTTTCACTTTATTTTCCTGTCCGCTGATTGCTTTCAGCACATACCATTTCAATTCGCTCATTATGGGAAAATACTTTTTGTTAGTTGAACAAGTTGATGAGTATTCCTATTATGTTGCTGATTGCTTTTGAAAACAATTCATCAACTCCAAAGGTAAATAATGCCAAAATAACTGTCGCTATAGTCACTACGATGGTAGAAGACTGTAAGTCAGCCCACTTCGGCCATTCAACTTTATGTCTGAATTCGTTATAAGAACCTTTTAAAAAATCAATTAATGAACTCATAATTTATATTTGCACGGGCACAAGGATTCGAACCCTGATCAACGGTTTTGGAGACCGGTATCCTACCATTGGACGATGCCCGTAGATAAAAAGCTTCCGTAATTCCTTACGGAAGCCTTATTTATTTTAAGATGATTAGTCTAAGATTTCAGTAACCTGACCTGAACCAACTGTTCTACCTCCTTCTCTGATCGCAAATCTAAGACCTACGTTAAGAGCGATTGGTTGTAACAATTCTACAGTAATTTCTAAGTTATCACCAGGCATTACCATTTCTACACCTTCTGGTAAGAAGATCTCACCTGTAACGTCAGTAGTTCTTACGTAGAACTGAGGACGGTACTTGTTGTGGAATGGCGTGTGACGTCCACCTTCTTCCTTAGAAAGGATATAAACAGATGCTTTGAATTTTTTGTGTGGCTTCACAGAGTCTTTCTTAGCGATAACCATACCTCTCTTGATGTCAGTTTTTTCAATACCTCTCAACAATAGACCTACGTTATCACCAGCTTCACCTCTGTCTAGGATTTTTCTGAACATCTCAACTCCTGTAATTGTAGAAGTTAATTTTTCTTCACCCATACCGATGATATCAACAGGATCACCTGTATTGATAATACCAGCTTCGATTCTACCAGTTGCAACAGTACCTCTACCTGTAATAGAGAATACGTCTTCGATTGGCATCAAGAATGGCTTATCTGTATCTCTTGGTGGTTGCTCGATCCAAGTATCAACAGCATCCATTAATTCTTCAACACTTTTGAACCACTTATCTTCTGTGTTAACAGGAGTTGCAGTAGCTGCAGTAAGTGCACCTAGTGCAGAACCTTGAATTACTGGAGAGTTATCTCCGTCGAAATCGTAAGTAGACAATAAGTCTCTAAGTTCCATTTCAACAAGCTCTAACAATTCTGGATCATCCACCATGTCAACTTTGTTCATGAAAACAACGATTCTAGGTACGTTTACCTGACGGCAAAGCAAGATGTGTTCTCTAGTTTGAGGCATTGGTCCGTCAGTAGCAGCACATACTACGATTGCACCGTCCATCTGAGCAGCACCAGTTACCATGTTCTTTACGTAATCCGCGTGACCTGGACAGTCAACGTGAGCGTAATGTCTATTTACAGTTTCGTACTCAATGTGAGCCGTATTGATAGTAATACCTCTTTCTTTTTCTTCTGGAGCAGAGTCAATAGCGGAGAAATCTTTTTTCTCAGCAAGACCTTTGCTCGCTAATACAGCAGAAATAGCAGCTGTAAGAGTAGTTTTACCATGGTCAACGTGACCAATAGTACCAATGTTCAAGTGTGGTTTGTTACGATTAAACGTTTCCTTTGCCATGATTTAAAATTATTTATTTATTGTTTATTCAAATTTTCGGTGTGCAAATATAATGAATTTTTAAATACTAAAAACTTTTTTATACAAAAAAATCAATATTCAAATCCAAAGAATTACAAACTCCATATATTTCTATATATTGAGACTGCAAATTTACACAAAAATCTCTATTTAAAAAATCCTTATCCTCTATTTTAACGAATGTTTTAACAAAAACAAATCCCTACTTTGTTCGTTTTTCTTCTTTGCGTCTGATTTTCAGGAACATGTTTTATGCCTTTATTAAAAGATATTGTCAAAAAACAGATCAAAATTCACGGCATATTTCTTCTTGCATATAATTATGAATCCATAAAATCAATCGTATGAAAAAAATATTATCCTATTATTGAGTATTTTACAAGAGCTCAGTATGTATTTTCACGTAATAGTTTCTTTAAAATTCATCTTCTCACAATCATTATGCTTGATTATAATTGGTTTTTGACGTCCGAAAGACAAGCCAATAAGCTTAAAACTTCGCACAAATTATACATATTCAATAATAAAAAGCCTGAAATACATGTATTTCAGGCCTCAATTAATATAAAATAAAAGAACTCTAGATCTGCTGCGATTTTTTAGTTCGGTTGAAGATCCAGAAAATGATCGGGAAAATAAGAAGAGTGAGGACGGTCGCTGTAATAAGCCCGCCAATAATCACAATGGCAAGCGGTTTTTGCGACTCAGATCCGATCCCGGTGGATAATGCAGCCGGCATAAGACCTATAGAGGCCATCAGGGCAGTCATTATTACGGGTCTGGTTCTGGATTTCACCCCATTTAATATAGCAAGGTCCAAATGGAGCCCGTTTTTAACATTTTGATGAAATTCTGTAATCAGAATAACTCCATTTTGTATACAAATTCCCAGGAGGGCAATCATTCCTACTCCGGCTGATATTCCAAAATTCATCCGGGTAACGTGCAGGGCGATAATTCCTCCGATCAAAGCAAAAGGAACATTAGCTAATACCAGCAATGAATCTTTTATATTTCCGAAAAGAATAAACAACAGGAAGAAGATCATCAGAATACTTACCGGTACGACCTGCGCTAATCGGTGTGATGCCCGCTGCTGATTTTCAAACTGGCCTGTCCACCCTACTGAATAGCCGTCCGGAAGTTCAATTTTAGATACTTTTTTCTGTGCATCGGCAATGGTACTTCCTAAATCACGGTCACGGATTGAAAATTTTACTCCAATATATCTTTTGATATCATCTCTGTAAATAAACGCAGCACCATTATCTTTAACAATCGTACTGATTTCTTTTAACGGAATTTTCGCTCCGTCCTGTGTAGGAACCATCAAAGCAGCAATATCATTCTCATCTTTTCTATATTCCTGTGAATACCGAAGGCGAATCGGAAATTTCCTTTCTCCGTCGAACATTTCTGAAGCTGTTTTTCCTCCAAAAGCCATTTCAAGAACAGCCTGTGCATCTGCAGGCATTACTCCGTAGGCCGCCATTTTATCACGGTCTAAAACTACACTTACTTCCGGCTGACCAATGTTTTTAATGATTCCAGGATCTTTTACCCCATCAACATCTTTCACCTGCTGTAAAACTTCTTCCGCCAGTCTGTCCAGGGTTTGAAGATTATCTCCATAAATTTTAATTCCGTTTTCTGCTTTGAAACCGGCAACGGCTTCTGCTACGTTATCTGAAATCGGCTGAGAATAATTAAAAGTAATTCCCTGATAATTTCTGAGTTTTTTATCAATTTCTTCGATCAGTTTATCATAGCTGATTTTACGTTTCCAGTCTTCTCTGGGCTGAAGATTGACAGCAAACTGCACGAATCCAAATCCATTAGGATCGGTTCCATCATTACTTCTACCAGTTTGTGCCAACACATCCGTTACTTCAGGGAAGCTCATGATGTCTTTCTTAAGAAGATCAGCTGTTTTTAAGGATTCCTTTAATGAGGAACTCATCGGCATTTCTGCGGTTATCCAAAGTGAGCCTTCGTTAAGCTGCGGTAAAAATTCAGTTCCCAAAAACTTTCCGGAGAACAGCGTCACTGCCAAAAATGAAATGGCAACGATTAAACTCATTCTTTTATGTCTGAAAGTATAGTTGAATCCTTTTATCACAATTCTGTCCCAGAAGTTAACAAACGGATTGTTCTTTTCTTTTACATTTTTATTTAAAAGAATATGGGAAAGAACGGGAACCAACGTTAAAGTGAATATTAAAGCTCCTGTTAATGCAAACCCCAGGGTAAAGGCTAATGGCGAAAACATTTTACCTTCTACCTTCTGGAATGAAAAAATAGGAATCAATGAGGTAATAATAATCAGTTTTGAAAAGAAAATTGCTTTCCCAAGACCTGTTCCGGTTTGCTTGATCCAGCCTCCTTTAGCCATTTTATTAAACTTTTCTTTTCCATATTTCTCGGCTTTGTGGTCAAGCATTACAAAGAGCCCTTCCACCATGACGACGGCTCCGTCAATAATAATCCCGAAATCTACAGCTCCTAATGAAAGGAGGTTCGCACTCATTCCAGCCAGTTTTAAACACAAGAATGCAAATAACAGGGATAAAGGAATAATAATAGAAACAATCAACGTAGTTCTCCAGTCTGCCATGAAGATTAAAACAATCACCGTTACCAATATGATTCCTTCAATAAGGTTATGCATTACAGTATGCGTGGTAAAATCCATCAGATTGTCACGGTCATAGAAAGTGACCATTTTAACATCTTTTGGAAGGATCTTTTCGTTAAGCTCTTTAATTTTTGCTTTTACACCTACCAACACATCACGCGGGTTTTCTCCTTTTCTCATCACGACAATACCTTCTACGGTATCTTCGTAGTTGTTCAACCCTGCCTGCCCTACTCTAGGCATCGAGCTTTCATGAACATCTGCTACATTTTTAACCAAAACTGGGTTTCCGCTGTCATTTTGAATGGTAATATTACCAATATCCGCAACGGATCTCACCAAACCTATTCCTCTTACGACGTAGGCCTGTCCGTTTTTCTCAATAACATCTCCGCCCACATTTAAATTGCTTTTGGTAACGGCATCATACACCTGAAGCGGTGTAAGATTATATTTATCCAATGCTCTGGGATCAATGCTTAATTCAAAAACTTTGTCCTGACCTCCAAAAACATTGATATCTGCAACTCCGGGAACACCTCTCAGTGCTCGGTCTACCACCCAGTTCTGAAGGGTTAAGAGTTCTCGGGAATCTTTTTTCTTGCTTTCAAGGGTGTATCTGAAAATTTCTCCGGTTGGCCCATAGGGTGGTTGTACTTCCGGGTCTACGTCATCAGGAAGACTGACTGTCCTTAATTGGTTATTGACCTGATTTCGTGCAAAAGTATCGTCCACCCCATCATCAAACAGAATTTTAACAATAGAAAGTCCAAACATTGTGGTACTTCTCACGCTAGTCTTCTTCTGTACCGGGCTCATTGCTAATTCGATGGGTGTTGTGACAAAGCGTTCTACTTCTTCTGCGCTTCGCCCATTCCATTGAGTAATGATTACAATTTGTGTATTGGTAACGTCAGGAAAAGCCTCAATAGGCATATTTTTGAAACTTATAAATCCTGCAACCGCCAAAATTGCCACCCAAATAAAGGTAAATGCCTTATTTTTAAGGGAGAAAGCAATTATATTTTTTATGAATTTATTCATGATTATTTACATTAATAACCTAAAAAGGCCGTTTAAAGAAAAATTTCAGTGCTCTTAATTGTTGAGAGAACGGTAAATCAACAATTGATTATTGGTAATTACTTCTTCTCCTTCTGACAAACCTTCTGAAACATAGGTAACATCACCGGCCTGTTTCATGACTTTTATTTCTTTAACTTTCAAATCTGCTCTTGATTTATAAATGACTACAAAACTTCTGTTATCATCAAAAATCACGGCTTTGGATGGAACTGTAAGTGCCGTACTTGTTTCAGATCTTGAAACTTTTATGGTTGCCTTACTATCGGGAATTAATAATCCGTTAGCATTATCCAATACTACCCTCGCCTGCATTGCATTAGTCTGGGGATCTATAATTTTAAATATTTTATCAATTTTTCCGTAGAAAATTTTGTCCGGATATGAGAGGGTGGAAACTTCAGCTTTCATTCCCAGATTTATTTTATCAATATCGGATTCGTTGACGTTCATAATTGCCCATACATTGCTTGTATTGGCTACATCAAAGATATTATCGCTTCTGTCCGCTCTCAGCTGCATATCTTTATTGATATTCTTTTGAACGATATAACCGCTGATCGGGGCAACAACACTGTAAATATTTCCTTTTTTTACATTATATACTGTACTTACAGCATTCGCTCTCTGCATTTGATCCTGGGCTTTCTGCAATTGGCTTTTAGCTTCAAGAACATCTCTTTCGGTATTCAGTTTTCCTTCGTACATTTCTTTGGCAACCCGCACATTATTTTGGGCTACTACAAGATCTGTCTTCGCATCACTTACATCTTTTTGCACTTCTGCAAGCTCGGTACTTCTTATGGTTGCCAGAATCTGTCCTTTCTTCACATAATCTCCCAGTTCTACATTCACGCTCAAAACATTACCCCCCACTAACGGATAGACATCAATATAGCTGTTTTTGTCAGCAGATATCTTTCCATAAAAGTTGTAGCCATCTTCTATATATTTCTTTTCAACTTTTGCCAAAGTGATCGATTTAAGCATTGTATTGCTTAATTCAAAGCCTTTTTTCGCTTGCGATGCCTTATTTTCCTCTTTTTTGGAACAGGATAATAAAGACAAGGCTACCCACATGGTAATGATATATTTTTTCATTGTTTAATAGAAGATTTTCGTTTGTACTAGTTGATTGAGCTGTTCTGCCGACTGAATGATATCGTTTTTCATATCATAGATTTGAAGCGCGGTCTGCCGGTAGCTTTCCATAAAGTCTGTAAATTCGATCAGGCTGACATTGCCGCTTCTAAAATTTTTCAGCATTCCGTTGTAAACCAAATCCATATTATTAAGGTCAGTGGCTTTAATTTCTGAAAACTGGTCGTATTGTGTTTTCCAGGTTCTGAAAGCAGATTGTACTTTCGTTTCAAGATTTAGTTTTTGGTATTCTGCGTTTTTTTGATTCTGCTGGATGGCAAAACCTGCCTTTTCAACATTTCCTTTATTGCTTTTCCAAAGCGGTAAAGGAATTCCAACCATTACGTTTACTTCATTCTGAAAAGTTCCTCCATTTTGGTCCCAACCCGCTCCGACATTCAAATCCGGAACGTTTAATGATTTCTGCCATTGGGCAAATAGCTTACTGTTATCAATCAATTTTAAATTGTATAAATAATCTGCGTTATTTTCCAGGGCTTTCTTTTTTAATTCTTCTTCATCTCCAAAAGGCTGGGAAGCCAGAATTTCCGTAGCTTCAGCATCTGAAAGCTGTGGCTCTATATCATCTGTAACTCCTGTTAATACTTTTAGAGTTTGCTCCACTTCCAAAATCGTCTTATTGATCTCTACTTTATCATTATTTAATTGAATAACAATACTCTGCAGCCTCACTTCATCTTTAAGAGAAATATTCCCTTTTGCAGACTGTACTTTATAAGCGTTCAGCAACTCTTTCATATAGCCAAGCTGTTTATTGGTATTTTCGAGTTTTAATTTTTGGTAGTAAAGATTGTAGTAAGTGGTGTGAAGCTGTGTTTTAAGCTCAACCAATAATTGGGAAAACTGAATCTGAGCGAGTTCTTTATTTGATTTGGCAAAAGCAATTTCATTTTTCTTTTTGCCCCCCATATAAATGAGCTGCGTTACCTGTGCTCCTTTTGAATGGCCAGCATCAAAAACTTTTTTATCCTGAGGATTATATGCGTTGAATTGTCCGCTTAACTGCGGAAGTTCCCATATTTTAGACTGCAGAATATCTGCATCCGCCATATTGATATTATATTGTTCAGCAAGCAGTTGAAGATTGTTCTTCTGGAAAGCTTCTTCGCAATCCAAAAGCGACATATCCTGTTGTGCTGCCATGAATGAGGAAATGACAATAAACAGTCCTGCAATTTTGTTCATTTTTTTACTTTTAAATTACAAAATTGCCTTGAATCGATTAAAACAAACTTAAAGGAGGATTAAAAAAAAATTAAATTTTTTCGCTAGCAGCTGTGTTTATGGGATTTTTTTAATTGTTTTTAAGATATAAAATGTCCATTTTTCATTAAAATCCTACTATGTTTTAATGAAAAATCAACAAAAAACCAATGCGCGTTTCACTAAATAAGGAATTATTAAATAGAAAAAGCTACTTTTCAAAGATAACACTGAATTTGTTGGTGCTTTCTGCAGGAGAAGAATAGATAATTTCTGCACCGTGATATTCCAAAATTCGTTTTACAATTCGTAATCCTAATCCTGAACCTGAAATATTTTGTGAATTATTACCTCTCATAAAGGCCTCAAATAATTTTGACTGTTCTTGTTCGGGAATTGTTTTTCCACGAGAAATAACATCTACTATCAGTTTCAAATTTGTTTCAGTGATCAGTACATCCACTTCCGTATGATCTGAATATACTGCGGCATTCTTAAACAAATTGATAAAAACAATATCCAGCAGCGACTGGATTCCATTTATGGTTAAAAGAGGGTTCTCAGAAGTTTCTTCGGAAATCAAAAAATCCATTTTCAGCGTTGGATAACTTTTTTCTACGGCTTCGAAGGATTCAAAAATGACTTCATCAATTCTTACTTCCTCATAAATACTTTGAATATTTTCTTTGTCAAATTTAGTAAGAAGCAATAAAGAATTCGTTAAATCCGACAATTGATACACGTCTTTTTGGATCTGTTGTAAAGAAAGCAGGGTTTCAGGGGAATGCTGCTTGAGCTTAATTAAATTTTCCAGCTGAAAAGCCATCCTCGTAATGGGTGTCCGGATCTCATGGGAGGCACTCGCAGTAAAGTCTCTCTGTGACTGGAAAACGTCATCTAACCTGGCGATCATGGTATTGAAGGACTTAGCCAGGACATTTATTTCGTCATTGGATTCCTGAACGGGAATTTGGGTGGTTAATTTATGGGCCGTAACTTCTGAAATCTCTTTATTCAAATCTTCCAAAGGGCGTAGAAACTGGCCCATGAAATAATAACTGAAAAATCCGATAAGAAGTGTACTCATTACATAAGCAGCAATCAGTAGGTATTTAAGATAATTCAGTTTAGATTTTCCATTGGTATCGAAAGCACTAGTGAGGATATAATAATTTTCTCCATTAATTGTTCTTAGGGCTGCATAAATTTCGGGAACTGTTTTTTCAGTATAAATGATTTTTTTTTCATCCAATTCTTTGAGCAAAGCACTATCCCAAGTGACATTACGGTCTTTTATAGTACTGTATATCAGCTCTTTTTGACCATTGAAGATTAAAATAGTTTCATTGAGAAGTACATTATCTGCATTTTCGTTAAAAAAAATGGGAGCTTCTTCTTCAAAATCTTTTGACTTTGAGATAAAATGAGTCGTAAATTCTAAGCGCTGCCTGAATCTTTCCTTGAATTCATCCCTTCTGAAATCATTAAAAGACAAATAAATCACAGCCATCACAACACCAAAAAGCAGTGAAAAAGCAATACTGATCGTGAGGGCTATCTTTCTCTTTAATGACATTTTATAATGGGCTTAAATAATATCCGAATCCTGAACGCGTATGAATCAGCTTAAGTTTAAAATCTTTATCGATCTTTTTTCTTAGAAAATTAATGTACACTTCTACCGTATTGGTATTTGTATTGAAATTATGCTCCCATACATGTTCGGTAATCTGCTGTTTAGAAACTGTTCTGCCCTGCGCTTCTGCAAGGTAGGCCAGCAGTTGAAATTCTTTTAAGGTCAGGGTAATTTCATTCCCGCCGCGATACACTTTTTGTTCTGTTTTATTAATAATCAAATCGTCTATTCTGATGATGTCCTGATCTGTATTCTCTGAAGGCATTTTTCTTCTCAATAAGGAATTGATACGAAGCAGAAGTTCTTCAAACTGAAAAGGTTTTACCAGATAATCATCCGCCAACCTGTTGAAAGCATCTTTTTTATCGGAAATATCGCCGTATGCAGAAATGATGATAATGGGTGTACTTTTATCAAAAGAACGAATGGTTTGGCAGACATCAAGCCCATTGATCTTGGGAACATTGATATCAAGCAGGTAGAGTTCATAACTATTGTTTTTAATCTGGCGAAGAAATGTCTCCCCATCATAAATTTTATCACAAGTAAAATTATTTGACTCTAAGAACTTACAAAGTTCTGCCGAAAGAATAAGGTCGTCCTCTAATAAAAGAATATTCATCAAATTTATTTTATACGAATTTAACGAAAATTTTTATGATTTTGAATCAATGACGGAAGTGACTTCGCTTTCTGAGGTATTTTAATTAAATTTTAATAGAATGTAGAGTGTTCCGAAGTTGTTTTCAGGTGATAAGAATATTGAAACCTAAAAATACATTAAATAAATGTCTGGAGCTATTGTCAACAATAGCTTTAATGGCTTCTCAATTATAGACTCTAATCGGAAAACTTCAGGATATTGAATGATATTGATTTAAAATTTCGGGCAAAAAAAATCCCGATTGTATCGGGATTAAAAGTGGAGCCAACTACGGGACTTGAACCCGTGACCTCTTCCTTACCAAGGAAGCACTCTACCGCTGAGCTAAGTCGGCCTGAAACAAAAAAATCACACTATCTAGCATGATTTTTTTTGAGCGGAAGACGAGGGTCGAACTCGCGACATTCAGCTTGGAAGGCTGACGCTCTACCAACTGAGCTACTTCCGCAATTTTGTTTCCAAAATTATTGGTAAACGCTTTGCAAATTTAAGAAAATTCTTTCTAATCTGCAAATTATTTTTTCAATATAAACTGTGGGAAGAGCAGGATTCGAACCTGCGAAGCCGAAGCAACTGAGTTACAGTCAGTCCCATTTAGCCACTCTGGAATCTTCCCTAATGTTTATATTAAAATTGAGCCTCCAGAGGGATTCGAACCCACGACCCCGAGATTACAAATCACGTGCTCTGGCCAGCTGAGCTATGGAGGCAATTTTAAAAAAAGTACTGAACACTTTAGAGAATGCTACTCTATGCAATTCAGCTGTAAAAAAAAACCACCCTGTTAAAGTGTGATTTTATTGAGCGGAAGACGAGGGTCGAACTCGCGACATTCAGCTTGGAAGGCTGACGCTCTACCAACTGAGCTACTTCCGCAATTTTGTTTCCAAAACTATTGGTTAACGCTTTGCAAAGCTAGGAAAATCCTTTTAAACCTGCAAATTTTTTATTAAATAAAAATGTGGGGAGAGCAGGATTCGAACCTGCGAAGCCGAAGCAACTGAGTTACAGTCAGTCCCATTTAGCCACTCTGGAATCTCCCCAAAAGTTTATATTAAATGAGCCTCCAGAGGGATTCGAACCCACGACCCCGAGATTACAAATCACGTGCTCTGGCCAACTGAGCTATGGAGGCAAATAAAAAAGAATTCAAAAGATCAACTGTTCCCTTTTTGCGAGTGCAAATATAGAACTGATTTTTTGAATTCTCAAACTTTTTGCTAACTTTTTTTAACTTTTTTTTCTAAGCCATTTCTTTTTTCTTGATTAATAGCTTTTTAGCTGCATCAACGCAAAGATCCAGACTTTCTTCAAAAGAGCTAGAAGTCTTTTTTACTACAATATCGTCTCCCGGAACGGCCAATATCAACTCTGCAGTTTTATTTGCTTTATCCGATGTGTTTTCTACTTTTAGGAAAATTTTACATTCATGAATCTTGTCATAAAATGTTTCCAGTTTACTAACTTTTTTTTCAATGTGTGATTCTAATGGTTCGTGTGGAGTTAAACCAATTGATTGAACTGTGATCTTCATAATTCTTCTTTTTTAGATGCTCTTGGATGAGCCTGATTAAACACTTTTTTCAATTGTTCAATATTGGCATTCGTATAGACCTGAGTACTTGCAAGACTGGAATGCCCTAATATTTTTTTTACTTTGGAGATCTCCGCCCCATTATCTAAAACGTGTGTAGCAAAGCTATGTCTTAGAATATGAGGACTTTTTTTTTGCTTTGTAGTTACAAGACTAAGGTACTTATTAACCACAACATAAACAAATTTTCCTGAGAGTTTTTTCCCTTTCGGATTGACAAAAAAACATGATTCTTGTTTGTCTTCCGGTTTCCTTATTTCCAGGTAACTTCTCAACAGATGAGTTAAATCTTCAGATATAGGAACAAAGCGTTCTTTATTTCCTTTTCCTATAATTTTCAATTCATTTTCGTCTAACTTAACATTGTCAAACATCAGGCCACAAAGCTCTGCTTTTCGAATTCCTGTCTGATATAATACTTCAATAATACACTTTTCCAGCAGATCCGGCTCTTCTTCCAAAAGACGGTCATTAAGAGCCTGCATTTCTTCTTTGGACATAGGAGTCTGCTTTTCAGCATAAAATTTCAGGGAAGGGATCGTTTCAGTAGGAGAAACTTTAATTTCACCAATTTTTAAAAGAAATAAATAAAAACTTCGGAGTGAAGACAATTTCCGGTTGATGCTTCTCTTTGCAATATTATTTTCACTGAGATCAACGATAAAATTTCTGATTACTTTTTTATCCGCTTTGGAAATATCGTCGGATGATTCTGTTTTGAGATAGAAATGAAGGAAATCTTCAAGATCTTTTTTGTAGCTTGCAATGGTATGAGGCGAATACCTCTTTTCGAATTGTAGATAGTCTAAAAATTTTTCTAACATGGTTGGGGCGCAAATAAAAAATTCACTCCTCAAATATAGTATTTAAGAAGTGAATTTAATATGTGTTTAAGAAAAATTTCTTAAGCCTGCTCTTCCTTGCTAAGTCCTCTTTGCTTGTAAGCAGCTTTCAACCTAGCTTGTCTTAAAGTTACAGAAGGCTTGATAAACGCTTGTCTAGATCTTAATTGACGAACTGTACCTGTTTTATCAAATTTTCTTTTATATTTTTTTAAAGCTCTGTCGATGGATTCACCATCTTTTACTGGAATTATTAACATATTTTACATCTCATTTTGGATTGCAAAACTAGACATTTTTTATTAAACTGCAAAATTTAACTCTATTTTCTTTCAAAAAAATACAGTAGAAGTTATCCACAATTAAGCACAAGAATGTGGATAAGTCCAATATCCTTACATTTGAGTTACCCTCTATTATACCTTATATTGTTAACAACAGCAATATATATGAACATATCGTGGATTATCTGAAATGTATGCCGTATTATGAACTATATGTAAACAAAAAGTTTTATATTTGCAATCACTTAATTCATGGGGTTGACTGGTTTCGACAGCAAGATCAATGGGTAAGTAAGCATGCAGAGAACCGTAGCGCGATCTCTTTAATCCCTTGCTACACAACTTTAACTGGCAACGAAGAGTTCGCTCTTGCAGCTTAATCCGAATAAAGTAAGATTCAAGCGCTTTCCCGAAGATAGTAAGGAAGCAAGATATCTCACAAATGCTCCGTTCTACGGCGTTTGATCCTGAGATATAGGAATGTAGAAATAAGGTTTCAGATGCTTCGGCTGAAACTCGAAAACCTTAGAAGATAAGCTGGATGTTGGGTGTCTGCCCTCTGCCTTCAGTCGAAAATCAATGGTAGAATAAGCATGTAGAAATCTTATGTGTTGCTTGTTTGGACGAGGGTTCGAATCCCTCCAACTCCACTTTTTAAACTAAAGAGAAGATGTAAATAATTACATCTTCTCTTTTTTGTTTTATCAAATCAGTATAATATGGGGTCCTTAGAAGTCTCTATCTTAATTGATGATTGTTTTGAAAAGGTCTACTGCAAATACTTTGAAAGGTAGTTAGAAATTTATACGTAAATCCAGAACCAAGGATAAACACATATTGTATTATGGCAAAAACTTCCCTCAAAAAAGGAAGTTTTGCTTTATTTTAATTATTCTTCAATATCTAAATACCCATGAGGTGTTGTAATATATAAAAGTTCTCCTGTTTTTGCATGAATTAAAATTCCCATACTTCTTTCTTCAATTCCCCAAATTTCTCCATAAGAAATTGCATAATAATCTATATTCTCTCCTTTATATTTTCCATAAGAAATCGGATAAGTCATCTCTTCTTTTGAAGTAAGTGCAATTTTATCAATGCTATCAATACTTGAATAATTAATATTTTTATCTAAATAGCTTTTAATTTTATTATAAGCTTCTTCTTTTGTAATCATAATTATTTTATTTACTACCTTGCCTTACTTCTGTTGAGATTTCTCCATTATCATGAATCTTATAATAAATGAAACTATTAAAACTGTGTTGCAAGTAAATAGGGTGACCGTTTTCATCATTTATTACAAGTCCTGCTAATTTGTTTTACCCCAATCTTCTTCTCCAAAAAATACTGATACATTCCAAGAGTTAATTTCTTCTCCATCCAAGTAGAAATACTCATTTTCACGGATAATCATTTTTTCTTTAGTATCATATCTGAAATTTGTTTTTTCTAGTATTTGTTTTTCTGTGTGTTTCATTTTTACTCTTCAATAGTAAACTTTACATTAGTACTACTAACAATTGTTTTTCCATCATTTGATAAAGAATATTTAATTTTAGATTGACCGAGTGAATGAACCAATAAAAGAGGTAATTTTTTATCATCATCAATATATAGGAAAGCGCCTCTGCTTTTACCAAAATCTTCTTCTCCCCATAAAAAAGAAATCTGCCAAATGTTTTGATTTTCTTTTTTGCTGTAACCAAAAAAAGAATCTTCATTTAATTCTGTACACTTTATTTGATTCTCGTCATCATAACCGAACCCAGAATTATTTAGAATTTTTTTAGATAGTTCAAGTATTTGTTTCTCAGTATTTTTCATAATTGTTATTTTAATATTCCTAATTTTCTTAATTTTACTAATTCTTCCATTTCATCAATGAAAATTTTGCTTATTCCAGATTCTTCCCTGAACTTATTCATATATTCATAAGAATCTACAAGTTCAATTTTTGTCCATTTTTCTTTTGTTTTCCAGATAGCATCCCAAACTATTGTTTCATCCTCCCAAAGGGGTAATTTTGCATACTCTTCAGATGACAATCTTTTCCAAGTTTTCATATGAACCATTTCATGAAAAACGGTTAACTCTGAAACTTCTGAACGTACAAACATGGTTTTAAGTCTTGAATTGAAAGAACCTACTACACCTCTTGCATTCCAGTCTTTAAGCTTTTGCTTCATTCCAAAGTCCTTATCTACTATTTTCAAATCTACATCATAAAGTTCCTTTAGCAATTTTCGAAGTTTTTTAAGCTCTTTTATAGTTAGCAACCTTCCCCCATCGAATCCAAAACCATCATTAATTTTTCTGAAAAGCTCCTCAATATCGTCAACTATTTCATCTTGAATTCTATTTCCACTTCCAAATATAGCATCAATTTTCTTTTTAAGCCATTCTGCAACTTTCCCATTCTTTATAGCTTCTATCATTTCAAGAAACTCTTTTTCAAGCCACTTATAAAGGTCTTGTGTTGTGTTTACAATTTTCTTTCCTAAATTTTTAGAAAAATTCAGTGCTTTAGTTCCTGCTTGTTCTGCTTTAGCTGTCAATCTACTGATTTTTGCAGATGCTTCGACAACTAATGAACTTCCAGCCGTAAAGTAGGCAATAACAGCATCTAAAATCAATTCAAAGGCAACTCCCCCTATGAAGTAAGCCCAGAAATACTCATTGTAATTAGAAATTTTTTTACTCAAGCCAGATATAAAAGTAGAAATGTCTTTCCATATTTTATCATCAGTAAAAAGTTTTTTAATTCCGTTAAGGAATTCTTTTGCATTTTCATCAAATAAATCTACAAAATCTTCTATAAATTCCAATTTCTCTTGGTGTTTTGCCAACTCCAAAGCACTCATTTTCTCTAATTCAAAAATAGGAAGTTTGTCCACTATCATTGCTAATAGCATAATAATCAATTGCACCAAAGAGATAAGTCCATTGAGTATTCCACAGAGAAAAGCATTGATTTTTGCAATTTCTTGGTTTAATTTTTCACTAATTATACTTCCTATGCCTGAAATGATATTCTGAACTTCCTTAAATAATGCTTTTAACTTATTATAAATATTCTTTATGCTGTTAGGCATGTTATCTTCTATAAAGTTTTTTACAAGAAATGTAACAGCAAACAAAATATCATCAGTAATAGTAGGTGTTGCTGCTACGATCTTGAAAACAGCAGCAGTGGAAATTTCATCAAACGATGCAACAAATTCAGAAAGTTTTTTCAATCCTGTTTCTGCAATCCCTTGTTGATTGTCAGACATGTTTTTATACTCATTGCAAGAGAACGGAACAGGAATAATAGGCTTGTATTGTACTTCTTGTTTGGGAAAGCCACTTGCACCAGCTTTATTTTGAAAATTACTATACATAGGCTCTACGTAAAACTTGATATAGTCATAATTTTCCTCTGTAAATTTCCATTTTTCAGTGGCTTCAATACCACCTTTTAACCAGTCTGCTAATTGATTGTTCAATGAAGAGACTTTTTTAAAAGCTTCGTTGATTTTACTTTTATCAAGTATTTCTAAATAGATAGCACCTTTAAGTAAGGTATCATCAATTCCATAATCTTTAGCAATTAATCTTATAAGACCGTCAAAATCCGGCACACTCCCATCTACCGTATTACCATCATAATTAATGGTTTTTCCTTTACTGTTGTAGTCTCTTATTAATCTTTGTCTTGCATAATCTCCCATTTTCACCCTGCAAGCCGTACCAAAAAAGTTACTGGTGTTTTTGGAAGTCTCTTCATAATAAATAGTAAAATAATCAGGTTCTATTTTGTCCTTCTCGTATCTATCAAAAACTTCTATTCCACTTTTACAAAAAACAGCCTGATGATGAACTACACTGTATTTTTCAGATTTGGGATAGCTGTCTTTTAACTCTGGAGGAACAACAAAGGTTTCATAAAATACACTGTTTTCTCCTAAAGGACTGTCAATGTCTCTATTTAAAACATATTCTAATCTTTGTATCATATCATTTGAATTATTATAAGCCAAATGTAGACACGGGTAACGCCAAAACTCGTCGTATAAAATTATGATGCATAGATTATTCTCTTACAAGTATGTAAATGTTCAGGAAGTAACCTCAAAACCATTCATCGGTATTAATTCATATTTCACCGGATAAATCACTCATTCTACCGAAGCAAATTGTTTTAAAATGTTATATGCTGCAAATTTGACATATAAATTAAAACACCATGAAAAACTCTACTCAATCACAAGACAAGAAATTAGTAATCAGAAAAAAAGTTATCAAAAATTATTCTTTAAAATCTAAAGATGGAGGTTTTGAAACCAATCCTACATCGATATCAATAAGTTCATCATTTTTTTAAATTCATATTTGCTTATGTGGGTAAACTGTAAAATAATATCAAGTAATCCACTCCTTTACACTAAATTTAAGGAGTTTATCATCCAAACTCCTTTTTTAGTGTTACTGCATGAAAATACAGAGAACGGAGCGGACCAGCAGATCATCTTTTGGGATGTAGATACCCGAAATATAGAATCTTCTTACGTTAAAGAAATAGTAGGGTTTGGTTCTATCATCATCGTTATTTCATCCCTGCTTTCCAAGGATGTCATCAATAAATTATTTGAAAAGGAACATTTGCCTTGTGTAGGCACTTTAACCAAACATATTATCTACAGTCAGTTTGTTGATGAAATCAGCAGAATTATGGATGCAAAAGCAGAAGCTATATTCCGAGTAAATTAAACATTTCATCTTTTTTTGATGAAGCGATAGTAATTGCTTTTCCGTTATTCAGCTCAATGACGTTTCCAGAAACAGATTTTATAGAGGTAAGCTTTACAATAAAAGAACGCTGCACTCTAAAAAACATTGGGGGTACCAAAAGGTCTTCCATGGATTTCAAAGTGGCCAGTGTAGTAAATGATTCTGTATCGGTAACGATTTTAAGATAGTCACCTAATGCCTCCACATAAAGGATGTCAGACAGAATGACTTTTACCAGTTTGCCATTTACTTTAATAAAAATACGGTCTACAGATGCTTTACTGCTTTCCTCAGGCTTTGGAGTTTCTGTTTTAAAAGAGACCGCAGCACTTTGTATGCGTTCTTTGGCTCTGTTGACAGCTTTTAAAAAGCGGTTGTATGCTACAGGTTTCACCAGGTAATCTACTACCCCGTCTTCAAACCCCTCAAGAGCAAAGTCTCTGTGGGCGGTAATAAATATAATGGAAGGCTGCTTGGACAGTGAGCGAATGAGTTCAATTCCATTAATTTTAGGCATCTGGATATCACTAAAAATGATATCTACTTCATTGGATTGAAGATAAGCCAGTGCTTCCATAGAATCTTCATAAGAAGCCTGCAGGTCTAAAAAAGGAATGGTTTTTACAAAATCTACAATCAGTTCTTTGCCAATAGGCTCATCATCAATAACAATGCATTTTAATTTCTCGTTCATCTAGGTCAAGTTTATTGAGAGCGAAACGAAAAAACTATTTTCTCTGTCTTCTATTTTCAGGCTATGATTAGCTGGATAGAGCAGATTTAATCTCTTTTCAACGTTTTTCACTCCAATGCCTCCGAAGGGGCCGTTTTTATGGATATTAGTGTCTTTATTATTTTCGATGGAAAAGTAAAAAATATTTTTAACAAAATTGATATTTATTATTAAAAAATTGCGGTCTGAGCTCTTTAGCCCATATTTAAATCCGTTTTCAATAAACGTAAAGGTTAACAAAGGAGCAATCATTACCTGGTGAAGATCTTCCGGAGCAGAAATATTCAGTTCAATTTCTTTATCAGCAGAATACCTCATCTTTTCCAATGCAAAATAATTTCGGATAAAATCCAGTTCTTTTTCCAGAGGTACCTGCTCGGTATTGGATTCATATAAGGTATAGGCCATTAAATCTGAAATATTGATAATCGCTTCAGGAGCAGACGGATCTTTTTTCACAACCAATCCATACAAATTATTTAAGGTATTAAAAAGGAAATGGGGATTCAGCTGGGCTTTCAGAAAATCTTTTTCAATATTCAGGTTTTGGAGTTCCAGTTCTGAGGTCTGCTTCTGAAAATAAATAGTCCTGTTGAATAACCTGGTAATATCAAAAAGCATCTTCACAAAGAAAGGAGGTGAGAATGAATAAATTACAAGCATCGCATTTCCAAAAACATTCTTAAAAGACAACGCTTCTGCAACGGTTTGTTTTGCGTTTCGGCTCACAATATTCTGCAACGGACCACTATTAATTTCTATCCCAAAATAATTCATCCCGATAAACTGCAGATAATTAACGGAAAGCCAGATATAAATACAGATGGGAAGGCAGATCAATACTAGGAAAACTCCCAGTACATTACTTTTGAAAATTTTCGGAACAATTACATAAAAAAATATGTAAAAGACCACCATATTATTCACTGTTCCCCTAGCCGTAAGCAAGAAACTGGAATCAAAAGACAGTTTCAATTCTACCCAATAGTTCAGAAAAAGCAATGAGGAAAAGAAGATCCACATGAATGCATGACAGAGTATTTTAATGCCGGGAGTATAATATTTGTCGAAGTTTACTTTTGAAATTTTCTCCAAAAACGGAGTTATCGTGTTACTTGGCTGATACATAAATTACCTGGATTGATTTAAAATTCTATTATAATATTTTACAGCGAATGAATACGTCATCAATTCTAATGCCCGCTGTTCTGAGGGAAACCACCTGTTGAGACTCATATGAATATAACTGGAAAGGTTATTTTTATCCAATGTCAACTGACTTATATTTTTATCTCTTTCACTCCATTCTTTTTCAAAATCAGAACTTTTGACAAAAGAATGGAGATCATCTTTCAAAATCCTGTATTTTGAGGTGATATGAGCTTTTAATTCGGGATTGAATTCTTTCAGGAAGACATTTTCTACGGATTCGCAGAATTCCAGCTTTTGAGGTAATGAGAAATGGAATAAGGAAAGCCACCAGTCTATATTTTTAACGGCAGAAAACAATCTTATTTCTTCACTTGCTGCAAAATTTTCATCTTCCAACAGGGTTAAAATCAATTGGCTGTCGTATCCAAACATCGCTTCTGTTGCTTGGATATAGTCTGCACCATACCTCTCAATCTCCCGATGGTAAGAATCTGCCTGGATATTCCATATGCTTTCTTCCTGAAAATAAGGATCTAACGTTTCATGCAATTGCCGGATAGCTTCAGAATACTGCTGTTTATTTTTTAATCGTAATCTGATTCGTAAGTGATGATGGGGATCCGTGTACCGTATAAAAAATGATGATTGTACTATTTTATCTTCTACCAGCTGATCCAGAACAGGTTTTATGGCATCCCGTAATAAAGCATCGGAAATACTCGAACTGCAATACAATTTAAGATACAGCCATTCGCTTCCGGGTGCAAAACTTCTTTGTAATGAAGATGAAGTATGTTGAGCAGTTTTCGTTTCATTGTTAAAACGTTTATTTTCAAGAGGGAGAACGATCTGCTGACTGTAATTTCCATCATCAGCGTGTTGGAGCCATTCAGCGAGTTGGATCATCGTACTGCTTTTTAATTCTTCCAGCAGCAACTGCATGTAGCTTTCATGGGTCGTATCTAAAAATAATTCATTGTCTCCCTGAACCAATACCACATATTGAGTCACTTTCCATTGCCGGAAAAATTCTCTAAGAGCCATGATAGGTGAGGCAGCTTTTTTTATGCTCTGAAGATCATCTTCATGAAGTATCCAACAGGCCCTGTGAAGGATAATATTTTTATAGGCTATTCTCGGGAAGAATCTTTTTCTTAGCTTCGAATATTCTATATTCAAATTGATATTTTTCTGGTTCTGACTTTGCACTGAGCACAAAAAACGATAGGCCGCATTTTCGCTTTTATAGAAATTATGGGCATTGGAAAGCCTTGGAATAATCCTCTTGTTCAGTTTTTTTGACCGCAGCATAATCTCTCCTCTGTCTACGGAAACCATCATATCTTTTAATAGAATCTGATTGTCTATCGTACAGCCACTGTCTGCAAAAATAGGAATCTCATAGCCTGAAAGCACAGGACGCCTGGCTATATTACCTGTTCTTTTCTCTGGGATATAGATAAGATCTGCAAAAATAAGGTCTGAACTGAGTTCTTCTTCCTTCCGATGTATTTCTCTGCCTAATGTTTCAATTTCTTCATCCAGTACTCCGAATCTTCCCAAAATACTATTCGCTCCTGAGGCACCCACATTTTGAAGATGAAAGTAATCTCCTCCAAACGGGGATCCTACCACGCAAAAATTTTGTGACATAATGGGTTCATCATTCAGTTCTCCCAGGTTTTGTTTTTCCAGATAAAGAGTTTCTTCCGGATTCTTTTCAATGAGATCTAAAAGGATATTGGAGTGAAATGTTTCAGCTGGTTTATTTTCTTTATCCTTCCCTGTTGCAATTCCTTCCAAAAGAACGCTGGTCTGAAGATTTCCTATTTGCGGGTCCGCAGGAAAGCCTATTCCATACTCGGAATCTAATACCTGCGTCAACGGAACTTCCCGGGATTCGTATTTTAAAGTAAAGGTTTTTTTAAAATGATCCAGATCTTTCTGTACCGGATTTGTTGTACCAAACTTGTGCAACAGGGACAACGAAGTATTGATATTCCGAAGGGTTTTATCTGACAAGGTGAAAGAACTTTCTGAATCTTGTTTCAGATCAACATGGAAGACATGCTTTTTATGAATACCAATCTCTCCTGCCAGGTTTTTAATTTTTTCTATTTCGTCCAGTGGAAGGTAACCGACCGGAGAGTCTTCAATGATCGCAATACAATGATCTACTGCATGGAAAATATCAAGATACTGGTCAACCTCATCAATACCTTCCTGTTGTAAACGCTGTAAAACGTTTATGATCTTCCCGGTATTATCTGAGGTAAGAGCAAGCTGCAGTTCACTTACCAAAAATTTCATGCTGATCAGTTCTTCAAGAAAATCGGATATTTCATCTTCTTCAAAATCGGATGAAAAGAGTCTTTTGATGTCTTCATACCTCAACGGTTCGGAAATTTCAGACAACGTATCAAGGTATTCGTTTCTCTCGAGTGAGGAAATCTGGTCTGTCCACTTCTCCCTTTTTTCTATGGGTTCTGCATATCGGAATTGTCCCGGTATTGCCGCAATAGTATTATTGGCTTTATATTTCAGATTATACCTGATGTAGCGATTGTTTTCAATATGGGATTTTATGGCTGCCAGGAATTCCATATCAATTCTGGCTTTACGGCTGACTGAGTTTTTGTTTACCGGATTGTTCAGGTCCTGGATGGCTACACCAGCCATAGTCCCGTACGGTGTACATCTAGTACTGGCACGGATGGCATATTTTTTCAGGGTATGGATAAGTTTAGGAATTTTATCGGCTTTCAACCTGTTTTCCTTATAGCTGATGATGGTTTGGTATACGTCCGGCGAGCTCCAATAGACTGATGTTATGAAATCATCATTGTGTATGAGCTCATTAACGGTCTCTTCTATGTTTTTTGTTTGTTTATCGGCATTAAACAATATGTCATAAGAAAACAATGGCTTCCTTATGACATATTTGTTGTAGGCATCATATTTTTTCATGGTATCATTGTGAAATGATCTATCTTCTGTTAAGAATTTAGAGTTTCAGCAAAAATATCATATAATTACCTAACTGCAACTAAAAAGTTTCACACTATTTGAATTGATTAAAGACCTGAATCGTATATTTTGATCCATTTTTACGAATAAAACCACTGTTACATAATTTTATCCGATAATATATATCTTCCTGTCTTTAATGCTTATTACGATCTTGTTTCCGAGCCAGTTAATCCCTGTTTTTCCTTCATAAATGAGGTTTTCAACAAATGTTACAGCCGGCTTGTCCACACGAGCGTAAGGGTTGGAAATAGATCCAATATTTCCTTGATATATTTTCGTTTTTACTGCTTTATTAAATTCACTTTCTTTCTCGAAGACCTTCATGCTGCTGATATCCACACCAAGCGTTTTGATCAGCTTATCACTCAGCCAGAAAGAATTGCTTCCTGCTCCGGAGTCCAGCATCACTTTGATCTTGTACTTATCATTCAGTACTGCGTAGGTAAAGATATCAACGGTATCATCTGCCTGAGTAGAAAGGAAAATGTCAATTGATTTTGAATAGGATGCAGGAGCTGCATCGGCAAAACTTATTTCCTGTTTTCCATAATCTATGACAATATCTGTATTTTCGAACATTTTAAGTGAGATAAGACCATCAATGCCCGGTATTTTCATTTCAGCAGTAGAGAAAGGGATATCTGTAAACTTTTTCCCTGCAAAAAGCACTTCTTTATTTTTAAACATAGGGATGTCTAAACGTTCTCCTGTTGCCCGGAATCCTGTAAAAAAGTTATACGAGGATGGTTTATTGGGCAGCTTTTCAGCAAAATCATTAAAAAAGAGATTGATTCCTGCTCCTGTATCAAAAATAAAGTTTCCTTCTACTCCTTCTATTTTCGCCTGTACAACGATGTGTCCTGAAGGCAATAACTTAAAGGGTATTTTTTGTGAAAAAACCTGTACTGAAATGAGCATTAGAAATGCTAATAATGTCTTCGTCATGATGCTGTAATTTAAATAATTAATCTAAGTTCAGGATAAATTTTAACAATGTAAGGAAGTTTGAAGCTGGAAAAGGGAAGTAATTGACACAGAAAGTATAACTTGTAACCTCTCGCTTCCAACTTCCAGCCCCATTCTATTAATTTTCTTAACTGAGTTTATATTGCTTTCGCAAGCATGGTATGTTGTACTACATTACCTTTTTCCAATTTGAATATATAATCTGCAAGATCGAATGTTTCCAGTCGGTGCGAGACTATGATAATAATGGATTCGGGAAACAGGCCACGGATATTTTTAATGATTTCGTTCTCCAGCTTGGCATCCAGGGACGCGGTGGATTCATCAAATATAAATACGGACGGCGATCTGTTGATGGCTCTTGCAATGGATACCCGCTGCTTTTGCCCGTCCGACAATGTTCCGCCACTGAAGGATATGGTAGTTTCCATTCCGCTTTCCAGTTTTTTTACGGCATCTTCCAGCTGGACATATCTTAGAATTTCGTCAATTTCAAATTTGCTTTCCTGAGTTCCGTACCGGATATTGTTTTTCAGGGTATCATGAAAGAGCTGATTTTCTTTTTCTATGAGACAGTATTCATTTTTCCAGTAGGTACTGTCGATTATACTTTGAGTATTGATCAGAATCTGGCCTTCTACCGGATCTGTAAAACCACAGAGCAGATTGATGATGGAAGATTTTCCACTTCCGCTTTTCCCGCTCAGCACGTACGTTTTCCCCTGCCTGAAAGTTAAGTTTATTTCTTTTAAAATAGGATGTTCACCATGATGTAAATGAACATTCTGAAAAGTAATCTCTCCTACAGGAGTTCGTATTCCGTCATTTTGATGATCTACATAAGGATTTTTACCGTTAAAATATTCCGCCACTCTTTTCATCGAAACCAGAGATTTTGAAAACTGGCTGTGGGTACTTACAATTTCGATGGTAGGTCCGAATAATCTGTTTAAATATTGTATAAAAGCGATTAATACGCCTACACTCATGGTATGCTGAAAGACCTGATACCCTCCATATGATAATACTAAAATGGGAGCCAACGACATGAGCAGTGATGATATACTGGTGTTTAATCCGGATACCAATGTTCCTCTTGAATGTTTGGCAACGAGATCATCGTGCTGTTTTTTAATATTCCGGTTTTCATGCCGGATGGTTCCATAGCTTTTAATCACCCGTATGTTCTTTATTCTCTCTACTAAGTAATTATTCAGTCCGCCTTCCATCTGCTGGATTCCCAAAAAATTCTTTTTGATGTATGGGGTAAATTTTCTGAGCACAAATATGATGGCCGGAAGAAAAAGAAGACTCATAAGGGCAAGCCGGTAGTCGAGGATAAAAAGCATGACGACTACTCCGATCAGAACAATGATATTTTTTATCGATCGTATCAGCAGTGAAGAAATGGTTTGCTGGATATTATCTACGTCATTCATTAACGTGAAAACCAGCTCTCCTACTTTAGAATCTTTAAAGAAAGACACGTCTTTACTCAAAATATTCACAAACGCTTCTTCCCGGATATCTGAGGATATTTTTTTGCTGACCGTCGTAGACATTACATCTGAGATCATGGAAAAAACAATCTGCAGTACGTAGATCACAACCAGAATCCCGAGCAGCATCGCAAGATCGTGAAAGTTTCCTTTGGGAAACACATCATCTATAATGACTTTAAGCATATAGGGGGTGACCAAAGATCCGGCACTGGAGAGAATCATAAGGACAAAAAGAATGATCTCTTCTTTGATGTACGGATAGATATAGGTTGAAAATCTTTTTAATAGTTCTTTTTGTGAATTCATATCAATTAAATTTGATTAGTATCATGTTCACATAGCAGATCTGTATTTTAATTGGCGCTATATTCATCTAGTTTTTTTCTCATGATGGAATGCATGGATAATAATTCTCCTTTTCCGTATGCGGTAAAAAAGACAGGGATCTTCTTAATGCCGTCCATCTGACATAGTTTTTCGATAGCTGATTCTGTAAACGCTCCTGTGATCCAGGTATTAAGTGACTGCGTAACGGCAATAAGCTGGGAAGTCTGAGAGAAATGTCCTGCTTCCAGGTACACCACTTTATAATTTCTTGGGGTTTTGTATTTCCAGGCCAGTACTTCAAGATTGGCGGCAAAAAAGACTCCGAATGAACATTTGTTTCCGAAGAACTGTCCTGCTAAACAGTCTCTTAAATCCTGGTAGGAAAATTCATCGGTTACTTTACATAAGGAATGCGTTTCCGGCTCGTACCAGTATACTCCTTTTTCCACGCCTTCTACATTGAATACTGTGATATAAGGTTCTATGATTTGAAGACATCCGCCTGAAGGGCTGCTTCTTCTTCTGAACTCTCCATATTCTTCTTCTTCTCCATGTATATATCCGAAAGTATAAAACAACAGGTTGCTCAGCTGTCTGATATCAACTTCTGTTTCTTCAAACTCTCTTACGGTTTTTCTTTTTTTAAGGGTATCTACTAAATTGAGATTGATTTCATCCGGTGCGGGTAGTTTGATCACTACTTCAAAATCTTCTACTTTTCCTCTTCTTGGAAGTGGTTCCTGTTTTACTCTTTTGCATACCTCCAAATATTGGCCTGCCCATTCTTCTTCTGTAGAATCTGACATGGTAACCGAGGTATCTTTGGTAATATTATGGAAAATGTGGGCGTAATAATTTAAATAGGGTGTTTCTAAATTATTCTTATCGGTAAGGATGTCAGCATTGATAAAATCTCTGACAATAATATCTTCATTTGTTTGTTCTTCACCTGTATTAGAATGATCAATAAGGGTTTTCAGGTATTCTTTTCTTACGCTGTACTCCTTTTTTTCTTTGTAGTTAAATAAGACAGGTTCGTTGTTTTTGAAATATAAAAAGAAATTGTGTGAAATATTCATAGTGTTAATTTTTTTAGTTGTTGAAGAAAAATAGTAGTGATCGGGTGGATCAATGATCACTACTATTTATAAGGTTAGTTTGTAAGGGGGTAATTACCTCTGTGGGCAGTACACATTGATATCGAAGAAATCGACGTCAGTTGGTTTTTCAATTTGAGTCATGGTGTTTAATTTTAAGGTTATTAATTATAAAGCGGAGGTTGACGTAGTTGGCTGC
>NZ_JAWRXA010000258.1:0-276 GCF_046535275.1 Chryseobacterium sp. SIMBA_029 | reverse complement strand
AACGCTTGAGCGCCCTTTGCGCCAATGTATTTCCGAAAATGATCATAAAACGTTTGCGCCTGTTGCGAAGCGTGATCCGCATGGAAAAGTTTTTCTCATTTGGTGAAGGACATTCTGTGGTTTGTTACAGAACGCGGCCTCCGATTGAGGCCGAAATGTGTCTTCGTCACCCCCAAATGGGTCTATTCGGCACAGCCAGCACTGGTGTTCCGATAATCCGCCTTTGACAAATTTCGGCCGGAATGCGCTTCATCATGCTGCGGCGCAACAACTTGC
>NZ_JAWRXA010000257.1:0-276 GCF_046535275.1 Chryseobacterium sp. SIMBA_029 | reverse complement strand
CCCGACTAGCCCTCCAACACTTCGGCTCCCAAAGATGTCTACGTTTGAATGGGATCTTCCGACTTCAGCTTGGCTATCCATTCTCCCTACAAGCCCGCCTGTATAAAAACTATTATTGGTATTGGTTATAGTTCCTTCAACGTAACAATTGTGGATGGTTCCTTCTTGCATATAGCCAATTAAAATCCCAACATTAGATCCATCAGCGCTGATATTAGCTCCAAGCAGTTCAAGATTCATAATTTCAGCACTACCCGCAGTACTACCAAAGAGACC
>NZ_JAWRXA010000256.1:0-276 GCF_046535275.1 Chryseobacterium sp. SIMBA_029 | reverse complement strand
CTAGAATTTTTACATCATTATTGTTTCCGGAAAGGGCAATATCAGCATTTAAAATTTTCGGTGAAGAATTGTTCACTTTTACAGCAAGATTTCCAATAGGACTTCCATAAACAATCAGATAAGAAATATTTAAGTCAGAAGTGAAAGTCATCTCCTTAGTTACATCCCTAAGTTGTGCTGTTCCATTGATGGTTCCTCTTGCCAGAACTGTATCTTTTTTTATAAGCTCAGTAATAGTTTCAATTTTAAAATCCTTTAATGAAATGTTTAAAGGGC
>NZ_JAWRXA010000255.1:0-276 GCF_046535275.1 Chryseobacterium sp. SIMBA_029 | reverse complement strand
CTTCGCGCAAGACGTTGCGAATCACATCAAGAGCCTTTTTCATCTGAGCCCCCCGAAAAAAGTTTCTTTCTCAAGCGCACTTCGCCGGTACGACGCAAGGAACTGCCCTGAAGCACGTACGGGCAGTTCCTTTGCCGTCGGTTATGCGGCGGCGGCAGCAGCGGCACCGGTCATTCTCACGCCGAGAGCGTTGAACAGAGCGTTGAGTTGCGTGCCGAGAAGTGTTGCGCCGGCGATAATGGCTACCCCCACCAACGCAGCCAGCAGGCCATATTC
>NZ_JAWRXA010000254.1:0-276 GCF_046535275.1 Chryseobacterium sp. SIMBA_029 | reverse complement strand
CATCTCAGACATGGTCTTCATGGCCAAACTTGACATTTCGATCGTCCTCCTCTCCGAATTCAGGCCACAATGCTGCAGCGATGAAAGGCAGATGGCCATGGACAGAATTCACAGCTGGACTTTTCGCTCATGAAATCCGCGCCGCTCGCGCTATACCGCTCGCCGCCATCGATCAACCCGCCCGCCCTGTCGGTGACGGGCTTCGGGCGCCAGCGGATTGCCGTGCACGTCCGGGATCGACGCCTGCCTTGCCATGCTGTGGTGCTTGTCGAGTCG
>NZ_JAWRXA010000253.1:0-276 GCF_046535275.1 Chryseobacterium sp. SIMBA_029 | reverse complement strand
GCCGCGATGTTCGACCCGCAAGCCATCCGCGCCCACGCCGCCCGCTTCAGCACCCGCAATTTCAAGCTTGGCATGGAGCTGATCATCCAGGAGGAACTGCGCGCCCGCAAGGCCGCCGCCCTGCAGCCCGCCCCCCACGGCGAAGCCCGCCGCTTCCCCTTCGACACGGTCTTCCCGGTACCGGCCCCGGAGACCGACCGGGTGCACTAGGCCCCCATATCCCGATCCTCACGCCATATGACCACCGCACGGAAAGCGTGACTCCCTGCGCGGAAC
>NZ_JAWRXA010000045.1:0-436 GCF_046535275.1 Chryseobacterium sp. SIMBA_029 | reverse complement strand
AGAAAGATTTCGTTTTACGGGTTCCCGTAAGGAATAGCCTATAAAGGGTTATACTTTTGGCCTATAAATAAAAACAACTATGGGAAAATTTGTTATGACTCAAAGAGTAAATAATGAATATCAATTCAATCTTAGGGCTAAAAACGGAGAAATTATTCTTACCAGCGAAGGCTATATTCAGAAAGCTTCTTGTCATAAAGGAATAGAGTCTGTAAAGCTTAATTCTCAGGAAGACTCAAGGTATGACAGAAGAGTGGCCGTCAATAATAAAGACTATTTTGTACTGAAAGCCAGAAATGGGGAAATTATTGGTAAAAGTCAGCTGTATAGCTCAAATACTGCAATGGAAAATGGAATTACCTCTGTAAAAGCCAACGCTCCAGAAGCAGAAATAATTGATGAAACCCTTTAAAATTAAAACCATGGATCTTAAAAT
>NZ_JAWRXA010000252.1:0-276 GCF_046535275.1 Chryseobacterium sp. SIMBA_029 | reverse complement strand
AAGGGCAAAGAGGGCTTGGGAGCGGCGTACATTGCCGGGTTCAAGTGGGGGTTGGCTGCAGGATATGACGTCCTGGTTGAGATGGACGCCGACGGATCCCACAAGCCGGAGCAGTTGCCCCTCCTCCTGGATGCTGTGGAGAACGGGGCGGACCTCGCGATGGGTTCGCGGTGGGTCCAAGGTGGAAGCGTGGTCAACTGGCCCCTGTACCGGCAGGCCATCTCCCGGATCGGCAGCACATATGCGCGCATCATGCTGGGTGTCAAAATCAAAGAC
>NZ_JAWRXA010000251.1:0-276 GCF_046535275.1 Chryseobacterium sp. SIMBA_029 | reverse complement strand
ACCAGAAACGTCATATATATTGAATACTGATTTTTTAGGAGCATTTAAAATGTTTGTCACATCTTTAGTAATGGATGGTGCTACAGCAAGGTTGCTTAAAGCATTTGCAGCAGACTCTTTAGTTCCTAATACTTCGTTGTATCCTGTTACAATGATTGAATAGTTCTGTGGAGTAGTCGCAGCCGGAATAGCATTGTTTAATAACGTTCCTTTATGAGAGATTTCAATTTTATAAGTTCTTCCTGCTATTGGGTTGTCAATAACAATTTGTTCTAC
>NZ_JAWRXA010000250.1:0-276 GCF_046535275.1 Chryseobacterium sp. SIMBA_029 | reverse complement strand
CTGCTTTCTGAATTCATCAGTTCCGGACAGGGTATCAAACCATAAGTTTTTCAAAAAGAAATCCAGTTGTGGGTTTTTATAGTTTTGGTAGGCCTTTATTACCCACTCCAAATTCAGTTCTTTTAAATCTTTAGGATAATTGGAAAGATCTTCTCCATAACAAAGCTTCCCGTTTAAGAAAGGATCTTTTGCTCCATAACTTGGTTTTGGAGTAAATTGATAAGGTAAGCTTTCGGTCCATGGAGAGCCATAAATCTGAAAAGGATGCTCAGTTCC
>NZ_JAWRXA010000249.1:0-276 GCF_046535275.1 Chryseobacterium sp. SIMBA_029 | reverse complement strand
GCTTCACGGATGCCGGTGTCCATGATATGGGTGTCTATGTCGTAGATAGTAGCGAATGGTCAGGCACACCCGATACTCTCAGCATCAAAGCTAAGTCCGCCAACTTCAAATCCTCGCTGAAATGTGGTCACAGCCAGTCCTATCATAATGCGACATTAGGCGACATCGCAAGCGAGGTTGCCAAGCGTCAAGAGCTTGAGTTAGCTATCAGGCCAGAGTTAGCTAGTATCAATACTGGTCACGTAGACCAAACCGATGAGTCCGACATTCACCTAC
>NZ_JAWRXA010000248.1:0-276 GCF_046535275.1 Chryseobacterium sp. SIMBA_029 | reverse complement strand
ATTCCGGCCCACTCTTTCCTATTCCTAAGACAGCTCGGCGTGCGGAAGACACGCAAATAGGTATATGCTGATCCACGTTTTGTAACATTGAAGGCCGTTGCAAGCAAGCTCGAGAACCTCTCCGATGAGGCGCCTGCATCGAACACGAATATGACGATCGACAGCCTTCACCAGCTTGCCGTCGACGCCTTTCATATCGGAATTCCGAGACGTCTGTAGCACTGCAAGCTAGGGCCGGGCATGGGCAAAACATCGGACCGCAGCTGTCTTGGACCC
>NZ_JAWRXA010000247.1:0-276 GCF_046535275.1 Chryseobacterium sp. SIMBA_029 | reverse complement strand
GCAACGGCTCTGTGCGGCGCACGCGAGCACTCCACCACCCGCGCCGCAGGAAATAATAAACGAGTCGACGCATCCACCCCGTCGGCCGGTCTTCAATACAGTTCGAGCCAACGCCGTCGACCGGAACGAACAGGTACAAAACGTGGGCATGGCTATTTGACTTTCCGAACGTCTCCACCGCCCTTGATGGCAACATTGCACTTGCGGGCCCGAGTCTGAGCCCCCTGCCGAAGCATTCCCGAGGAAAACCTGTGTGCTACTGTTCTGGCGGCTGCC
>NZ_JAWRXA010000246.1:0-276 GCF_046535275.1 Chryseobacterium sp. SIMBA_029 | reverse complement strand
CGCGATTCGGCCAGCATGATATTGTAGGTGCGCACGGCAGCGCCGGTGCTCATCGGATCGGACGAGATGCCGCGGGCCTTCAGCGCCTGCTTCAGCTCGGGCGGCAGGCGTTTCAGTTCCGGGCCGGTGCCGACCAGCAGCACTTCGATATCGCCGGCCTCTTCGAGCACGCGGATGAAATTTTCGGGCGAGAGCGGCTTCGTCACGTCCATCTCCCATCCATAGATGCCCGAAGGCAGGCAGAGGATAGAGCCGCGATGCGACATGTCGGCGAAG
>NZ_JAWRXA010000245.1:0-276 GCF_046535275.1 Chryseobacterium sp. SIMBA_029 | reverse complement strand
CTGTGGGTCTACACTCGCTCGCAAGCATTGGCACCCTGGGAAAAGGTACTTTTCACCGGCGCCTCCTTAAGGAACTGGGCAAGGACCATCGCCGCGTCGCCCAACAAAAAGCTGTTGCTGGACGGACTGTTCAAGGGCTTGCGACACAGCCTGAAGGCCCCCCGCAGCAATGCCCAGGTGTTGCAAGGAATTTACGCCTTGCGGGATGTCCAAGAGGCATCACGCTAGCTACCTGCTGCAAACGACCCCCGGCAAGGTGGGTCCGAGGACAAGAAA
>NZ_JAWRXA010000244.1:0-277 GCF_046535275.1 Chryseobacterium sp. SIMBA_029 | reverse complement strand
CTACTCCGGCCCAGACCGGGAGGTGCACGCCCTGCCGCCGGAGCAACGCCGCATAATTGTGGATCGCATTGGCCGAGAAGCACATCTGGGTCACCACCCTTGTGGCGTATTCCTGTTTGGCGGCCAAGGCTTCCAATAACTGCAGTCCGTTGATGTTTGGGTGGCCCTCGGGGTACCCTGCCACCCCCACCGCCATCTTCCCGCCTGTGATGTCTGCAATATCCCGCACGAGTTCGATGCCGGTTGAATACGGTCCCGCCGGATGGGGCGCATCACC
>NZ_JAWRXA010000243.1:0-277 GCF_046535275.1 Chryseobacterium sp. SIMBA_029 | reverse complement strand
CCCGCAACTGCTCCTTGGGCGCACGCCCGACGGAGTGCGCGCTGGTTTTATTCAGGACGACTCTCGGGGAGGCCTGCGGAACGGCTGTCCGGAGCTCGGCGAGCCCTCTGACGAGTCTGGGAATGCCAATGGAATCGGCTGCACCCACGGCGAAAACGACGTCGGCAAGCTCCAGGCTTCGAAGAGTTGCGGCGTTCCGCCGTGGCGCCATGGTGTCGAAGCTCAGTTCTTCGTCGGATTCCAAGCAAAACCCCGTATCCACTACGACGATCTCCGC
>NZ_JAWRXA010000242.1:0-277 GCF_046535275.1 Chryseobacterium sp. SIMBA_029 | reverse complement strand
CCATGTTCAGGAGCGGCCACTGATGGCTGAGATCACTGCACAGGACCTGCGCGCCCTGTTCTCGGCGATCGCCGCGACCATTACGGAAAACCGCGACCGCCTCAGTGAACTCGACGGCGTCATCGGCGATGCCGACCATGGCATCACCATGGAGCTCGGTTTTTCGACGGTGAAGACAAGCCTCGCGGCCAATGCGGCAGAGAGTGATCTCGGCGCCATCTTCAACCTCGCCGCCAAGTCATTCCTGAACGCCGTCGGCGCCTCATCGGGACCGCTC
>NZ_JAWRXA010000241.1:0-277 GCF_046535275.1 Chryseobacterium sp. SIMBA_029 | reverse complement strand
ACAAGTATGTCGGGGTAAGCGAGCTGGATAAAATTCTTCGTGATGAAATTGCAGGTCTTTTGCTTGAAAACCCTCATGCAGGAACAGGAAATATCGACACTTCCAAGAAGCCTTATGTAATTATGGTAGTGGGAGTAAATGGCGTTGGAAAAACAACAACCATTGGAAAACTGGCTCACCAGTTCAAATCTGAGGGTAAGAAAGTAGTTTTAGGAGCTGCTGATACCTTTAGGGCTGCTGCCGTTGACCAGCTTACCATCTGGAGTGAAAGAGTGGG
>NZ_JAWRXA010000240.1:0-277 GCF_046535275.1 Chryseobacterium sp. SIMBA_029 | reverse complement strand
CTGCTCCTTCAGGGAAATTGATCTTGAATTTGACCTTTCCATTGGTTTTCCAGTCAAAGTAAATCCACGGCAAGACCATTGGCGTCCCAAATGCTGTTGTAAGCACAGGCCCCCCACCTAAGGCCAGGTTTGGACTAAAGTGTCTGATAAATAAGACTCCTCCTTGTCCTAATATATCGTCAGAACTGATTCTTTCCAGATCAGTATACAATCCTACTGAAGCCATCATCATCATACTCCATTTCTTGCCCAAAGGTCTTATATGCTGCAGGCCAAC
>NZ_JAWRXA010000044.1:0-440 GCF_046535275.1 Chryseobacterium sp. SIMBA_029 | reverse complement strand
ACCATAAAAAACAGGTATACATACAGTCCTCAAAATTTCTTGTTGAAACATTATCAGCAGATTGGTTCCAATATGGAGGAGTTATTATCGGATTATACGTATAATGACCTGGGCCAAATCATTAATAAAAAGGTAGGTAATAACCTTCAAAGTATAGATTATACCTACAATATCAAAGGATGGTTAACGGGCATTAACCCAAATGAAATAGGAAACTTAGGGAACAAGCTTTTTGCTTATAAAATTAAATATACCCAAAGAGAAGGTGCTGAAACCCCTAATAATGATTATCCTGATCTGAAGGTAAAACCAAAATATGACGGAAGTATTACTGAAGTTGATTGGAAAACGGCCAACGATAACATAATGAGAAGATATGGCTACAGTTATGATGGAACAAACAGGTTAAGAGCAGGGTTTTACCAGACAGATGCCAATCC
>NZ_JAWRXA010000239.1:0-277 GCF_046535275.1 Chryseobacterium sp. SIMBA_029 | reverse complement strand
CTGATAGCATCATGGCCGCGCGCGACTTGCGCCGTCGCCTCCTACACTGACATGCGCTTACTTCTTCACACCACGCTGCTTGTCCTGTGCGCCGCCGTCGGCGCGCCGGCTATCGGCAGCACTGTCATCAGCCGGACTTTCCATTCCGACGCGCTCGATCGCGATTGGGCTTATACGATCTATCTGCCGACCGGCTATCGCCACGACGCCGCCCGCATCCCGGTGCTGTATCTCCTGCACGGCAATAACGGCAATGCCGACGACTGGGTCACGCAAG
>NZ_JAWRXA010000238.1:0-277 GCF_046535275.1 Chryseobacterium sp. SIMBA_029 | reverse complement strand
GAAAATCTGGTGAGAAGACCAAAAAGTTTGAATATGTAATCTTAGACAAAAACCTCAACCCAGTTGCCAATAAGGAATTCGAAGGAGACATTACAGCAGCTTCCTATAAAGGGTATGTAGATTTTAAAGGGCAAATCATTTTAAAACCCTCCATAATGGATTATTCTTTGATAAAAAACAAAGAACTATTCACACCCATTTCTATGGTTATTGACCCAAAAACCAATACAATTAAAAGAAAGATATATTACGATTACCAGGAAGATGGTACTTTCAA
>NZ_JAWRXA010000237.1:0-277 GCF_046535275.1 Chryseobacterium sp. SIMBA_029 | reverse complement strand
GCACCCATTCCCAGGCCGAATACCAGCATCCCGGTCAGGATCTCCCAAAGCGCAGTGTGGGCAAACCAGAGCTGCATTCCGGCGGCTGCCATAATGCCTGCGCCGATCGGCAGCAAAGTCGCCAACGGAATCCTGCGCGCCAAACGGCGCACCATACGATTCGCGAGGAAGCTTCCAACCGACAGCGGAAGCATCACAAAACCGGCCCAGAACACGGGCAAGGCGATGCCGTAGCCGGTTGAAGTCGGGGCTTGGGCCACGAGGCTGGAGATTGATA
>NZ_JAWRXA010000236.1:0-277 GCF_046535275.1 Chryseobacterium sp. SIMBA_029 | reverse complement strand
CAATAGACAGAAAGAGCACCATTTTAATCATCTGCCTTTTATCATGCATTACAATGATTGCTTTTTTGTGGATCATGGCCAATTTTTTGTTTATGCCATTCTTTCTTCTTTTAATAATAATTATACTTTTTTCTTTTTCAAAATTAAGATATCTTGAAGTTGAACTTAATGAATATGAGATGACAATAAAAAGTTCAGATCCTTTGATGCAGTTTTTTTTTAAGTCTTCCCGCATGAAATATTATAAACAAGTTGTAACAAATTATCGTCTTAAAGG
>NZ_JAWRXA010000235.1:0-277 GCF_046535275.1 Chryseobacterium sp. SIMBA_029 | reverse complement strand
CTACATTGGTTAATTAATGTTAAGGCTCTTATTTCTTCAAGAATATATTGTTAAATTTGAGGTATGGAAAATTTTGGAAAAGATTTATTAAGGAAAATAAAAAGTGTAGAACTTCCCGGTGAACACGCCCATGGAGTATTCTCACCTCCCTCCCGTCCCGTTTTCACCTATGACGAAGTACTAGCAAAAAACCCTAAGTTTGCGGCAGTCAATATTGTATTATATTTAAGGGACAACGAATGGTATTTTCCACTGATCCAAAGGACTATTAATGAAC
>NZ_JAWRXA010000234.1:0-277 GCF_046535275.1 Chryseobacterium sp. SIMBA_029 | reverse complement strand
CATTCCACAAGCCGGGAGGGGGTGCATTGATGTTTACCTCTGATGCTTTCCCCATTGATATGGAGTCCATATATCGCTCTGATCTGTTGCCAAAGCAGACGCGTATACTCGACAACGTTCGGCTAGGCTATAACCTCATGAACCAATCTGTTTCTCCGATTATGTGTCTGTTCGTAACGGGGAGTAATCCTGTTTTGACTTGTCCGGATGCAGGGATGGTCCGCATTGGCCTATCTCGCGAGGATCTGTTTACTGTCGTTCACGAGCAATTCATGAC
>NZ_JAWRXA010000233.1:0-277 GCF_046535275.1 Chryseobacterium sp. SIMBA_029 | reverse complement strand
CGAGGAAGACACCAGCCTGATGCTGCTGGTCGGCGAAGACGAGAGCCGCCCGCTCATGGAGCGAGTGGTGAAATTCGCTGAGAACTACAACAAAAACACCACCCTCCTGGACAGCAAGGACTACGAGCTCCCCGGCGTCAGCCCCCGGTTCCGCGCCTTGGTGGCCCCCCTGATTCTCGATACCGTTCTGGATCGGTTCAGCAAGCACCTCGAACGCGTGCGCAACCACTCCTTGGATCTGCGCCGTTACTACCGCGTGGTGGAGTACTGACGCATC
>NZ_JAWRXA010000232.1:0-277 GCF_046535275.1 Chryseobacterium sp. SIMBA_029 | reverse complement strand
ATAGAGAGCCAAACAGAGATGATATCATGGCCAACAATGATGTAAAGCCCGAAAAGCTGCATGATTTTGAAGCCGGTCTGGAAAAACAGTTTGGTTTTTTATCCTTAACCGCGAATGTTTATTATATGTACTATGTTAATCAATTGGTTTTGAATGGTCAGCTTAATAATGTTGGGGCATTCATCAGAACCAATTCAGGAAAGAGCTACAGAAGAGGAGTTGAAGTAGGAGCATTGGCAAAACTATCAAAACAATGGGAAGTTTCAGGAAATCTAAC
>NZ_JAWRXA010000231.1:0-278 GCF_046535275.1 Chryseobacterium sp. SIMBA_029 | reverse complement strand
TACAATCTGTTATATCTGATAACTTGTTTCCGGAAGTACAACACATCTCGGATGTTAAACAAGTCATCGAGGAAATGAAAACCAACGCCCAGGAGCTGCAAGAATGGCAGATCAGGGCAATTATTTATTTAAGAGCATTGGGAAGTAACAGCTATCTGCATGGAGACGTGAACCCTTATGACAAATTAATAAAATTTATCATGGAAGGAAAAGTCCATGTAGCAGATCCCGATTACTATATCAAAACTATTGAAAGCCTTATCCCAAAACCTCCAAAA
>NZ_JAWRXA010000230.1:0-278 GCF_046535275.1 Chryseobacterium sp. SIMBA_029 | reverse complement strand
CTGCATGGCCACGCGGTCCAACGTCTCTGCTTCGTTCAGCGTGTCCAGTACGGGAACGACGTGGACGTCGACGCCGAATTGGCTGCGGATCTGGCTTTCCAGCTCAGGACCTGTGTCAAAAGGACTCCTGATCTGGACCTGCACCAGGCCGGTTTCCCTGGCGGAGGACAGGAGCCTGGACACCGTGGAGCGGGATGTCCGGAGTTCCCGGGCGATCGCGTTCATGGTCAGGTCCTGCAAGTAATACATCTGGGCAGCTCGGAGCGCATCTGCGTGCC
>NZ_JAWRXA010000229.1:0-278 GCF_046535275.1 Chryseobacterium sp. SIMBA_029 | reverse complement strand
CCCTAGGCCAGGGCACCGAATGTCAGGGCGATGAGCACCACGTTGAGGCCCACGATCAGGACCGCGCTGGTCCACGCGGCGAATTTGACCGGCATCGAGTCGGCGTGGATTCCCATGACATCGCGACTGCCCGTGAGCCGGATCAGCGGAATCAGGGCGAAGGGAATGCCGAAACTGAGCAGCACTTGGCTAAGTATCAGGGCCAGGGTCGGTTCTATCCCCGCGCCAAGGATGATCAGGGCTGGAACCAACGTCACCGTCCGGCGCACCATGAGCGG
>NZ_JAWRXA010000228.1:0-278 GCF_046535275.1 Chryseobacterium sp. SIMBA_029 | reverse complement strand
ATAATTGCTCGAAAATCTTCTGAATTTCCTTTAAAATAAGGATGGAAAATATATTTAAAAATATGTTCTCCGTTTTCTTCCTGGGTATCAATTAGTTTTTTTAATGACTTTCGAGGTTCAGATAAACTCCAGAGTAATAATTTTTGGGCTTCCTTATTGGTATAAACATAATCAAACTGGGAGAGTAGCATTTCTTTGATAAAGGATTCTCCACCGTCTTTTATATCAGGTAATATTTTGTCTGTCTTATCTGTTGTTGCATTAATCCAATAATCCTG
>NZ_JAWRXA010000227.1:0-278 GCF_046535275.1 Chryseobacterium sp. SIMBA_029 | reverse complement strand
CAAACGTTAGTGGTAAAGCAATTGAATTCGGCCATGTCGATGGCTGTTCAAGCTTCGAGACAACTTCGGGAATCGGCAGCACGGGTGGGGCGTGTGGCCATTTATCGTACGCGTCTACAACAACCTCAACTGCACTGCGCAAATCTCCTGCCTGCACATATGATAGAGCTGCGCACGCAGCAGCCCTTAGGGCCTCGGCGCCGGTCATATTCTCCCGTATCCATCTAAAATTCTCGATGGCCAGTTGATGATCTCCGCGTGCAAGGTAGTAACGCCCG
>NZ_JAWRXA010000226.1:0-278 GCF_046535275.1 Chryseobacterium sp. SIMBA_029 | reverse complement strand
CCACCATGGTGGTCACCCTTGAGCCCTGTAACCACGTGGGCCGGACGAATCCTTGCGCGCAGGCCATCATCGGTGCCGGAATCGCCCGGGTTGTCTACGCCGTCGACGATCCCCACGACCCGGCCGCCGGTGGAGCGCGCACTCTGCGCGCCGCCGGAATCGACGTCCGATCCGGGCTGGAAGCGATTGAGTCCACGAACCTCAATCGCGAGTGGTTCGACGCCGTGGCCGCTAAGCGCCCGTTCGTCACCCTGCACATTGCCCAGACGTTGGACAGC
>NZ_JAWRXA010000225.1:0-278 GCF_046535275.1 Chryseobacterium sp. SIMBA_029 | reverse complement strand
AGATTTCGCCTTTAACTTCAACGCCCGCCCGCATCCAGCAGTTGTACGGATGTTCCCGACCGCATCGCCAGGTAGCGCGGCCGGGCGCATGACGCTGGCCTCTCTCCCGAAACTGCACGAGGCATTTTCATGCGCAATCAGATAAGTCCGAATCCGCGGTAAACGTTGCGCTGCCGCAGCATGTCGTCAAACGTGACGTTCTTTGACAATTCCGCCCGGTGTCCTCCATTAGTCTTACGAATCTCTACCGATTCGTACTGCGAAAAACAAAATGAACA
>NZ_JAWRXA010000224.1:0-278 GCF_046535275.1 Chryseobacterium sp. SIMBA_029 | reverse complement strand
CTTTCCTCAAGATTATTGAAGATACTTTATTATTCTTACTAATTGTCAATTTTAATTTCCCCTTTTATCTGTCGCGTTCCATATACCTACCTGAACATTAATTTAATAACTTATCATACTGTAATTAAATAATCATCTTAGCAACATTTGTTATAAATATACTGAATTTATCTATAAATTATTGTATAAAATCATTCCAATCTAAAAAAAACAACGTAATAATCATTCAAAAATTATTTATGTTGAGTAGATATTTCAGTATTTTCTACAGCTTTAAC
>NZ_JAWRXA010000223.1:0-278 GCF_046535275.1 Chryseobacterium sp. SIMBA_029 | reverse complement strand
CGCGATGAGCTCGGTGTCCGTTGTGGCAGGTCCACCCGCAGCGTAGCCCCAAGAGCCTTGCCTTGCATGGTGATGGCGACAAGGCTGTCTTCCGGGCAGTAGCCCAGCATGTGGGGAACATAGCCAAGGATGTCTTCTGGTTGCTGGATGCTCAGCGTCTCGTTGGTGGTCATAACCCCACCTTCGGCCACCGCGGCGTGAGCGGACAGCGGCAAATGACCCTATGTGGATAAGACGGCGGCCGCAGCAAGCAGCTTAGCGATTGTTGTCCCGCTCGC
>NZ_JAWRXA010000006.1:0-357509 GCF_046535275.1 Chryseobacterium sp. SIMBA_029 | reverse complement strand
ATAATGAGAAGATATGGCTACAGTTATGATGGAACAAACAGGTTAAGAGCAGGGTTTTACCAGACAGATGCCAATCCGTACCTTAAAGAATACAATGAGATTCTGGATTATGATTTGGGAGGAAATATTACCACATTGAAAAGGACGTCCAACTCTTCTTCCGGCACAGCAATAACCATTGACAATCTTGCTTATTCTTACGATGATGGCAATAGACTGACTAATGTTTCGGATAGTTCCCAAAACTATGCTGGCTATCCATCTTCATCCGGTACGCTTATAGATTATGATGATAATGGGAATATGACCAGTCAAAAAGATAAAGGAATAGTAAAAATAAAGTACAACTATCTTGATTTGCCATCATCTGTTATTTATGATGCTACCTATATTATACGGGATCGTTTTTTGGGAGATACTGAAAAAAATGTTAATACACAATATACGTACAGAGCGGACGGAACCAAACTGAAGGCGGAGTACTCCTATTTTTCTCCCAAAAGCCAAATAGAGCTGAAAAAAATCACTGAATACCTCGATGGCTTCCAATATGAAAATGGTGTTTTGCAGTTTTCAGCAAACGATGAAGGATATTTTGATTTTACGCAAAATAAGTATATTTACAATTATGTTGATCATCTTGGAAATGTTAGGCTAAGCTACACAAAAAATGAAACAGGAAGCGCTGCGATCATTGAAGAAAATAACTATTACCCACTTGGGCTAAGACATACAGGTTATAATGTATCCCCTGCACTAAAACCTTACCATAAACAATATAATGGTAAAGAAATACAGGAAAGCGGGATGTTGGATTACGGATGGAGAAATTATATGCCGGAAATAGGGAGATGGGGAGTAATGGATCAACTTGCTGAAAGTTATCTCTCTACCAGTCCTTATACCTATGTACTGAATAATCCTGTTAATATGTTTGATCCTGATGGAAGATTGTCTCAGGCATTTATTAGAGGTATTATGGGCTTTGCAAGTGGAACAACATTTTATAACAATAATGATAATACCTGGTCTATAAATGGCGGTAATATGGCTGTAGACGACAATGGGGTTTTAATTTCAGGATATTCTTCCCGCAGAGATGTACCGGGAACTATTTATGTTTCTGAAGTTATAGTCAAAGGAAAAAAAGGAACAGGTTTTGGTGAGGGTACTTATAATGGCGCCGTTATGTATAGCGGTATTTTAGGGGCATTACAAGACTTAAATACTGAGCAGGCAATGAGTGCGTGGCAAACTGCCATCAACGAAACGGAAATCGGTAAGTCTATAGGTTCATTAGAAAAATTCCTGTTCTTAGAGATGCCTATGAGCTTTGCGGGCGGAGAGCTTCTTTCTGCAGGATGGAGAGCAAGCGGAATAGGGCAATACATATGCGGACCTTTAGGCAGGCTCACCAATGGTCTTATTAAAATATGCTTCACAGAAGGAACTTTAGTAGCCACAGAAAAAGGCAGCAAAAAGATTGAAGATATTAAAGAAGGTGATCTTGTATGGAGCTACAATGAAGAAACAGGTAAAAAAGAACTGAAAAAAGTAGTTGAGCTATCCCGAAATACTTCTTCTTCATTAGTGAAAATCTCTGTAAACGGTACGGAAATTACCTGTACACCGGAACACCCTTTCTATGTAAACGGAAACTGGATAGAAGCTAAAAATCTTACAAAAGGAACACTTCTAACCATATTAGACGGAACAACTTCTCCTGTAGAATCTATTAATTTCTTGGATGAGAAGGTAAAAGTCTATAACTTTGAAGTAGAAGATAACCATAACTATTTTGTTTCTGAGAAAGAGATTTTAGTGCATAATACATGTTGGACAGAAAGACTTGGTATGTTTATGGAATATGCTGCAAATATTGAAACAAAATCACTTACTTCTCAAGAGGCTACTATAAATCATTTAGAAAGTGTATTTAAAATGTTGGATAAAACAAGAACAGATGAGCGGATTTTAAAATTAGTTGGAGAAACCAATGTAGTCGTTAAAGATGGCATTAAAACAATATATCAAGCTGGTAGCGCAACTGGAGGTAATTACACTAAAGTTTTTCCAAATGGAGGTTTTCAGATATTTAAAGATCATATAGTAATAATTAATAAATTGAAATAATGCATATAGAAAATTTAAAAGTGACACTATTTAATTTATATTGTAGCAATGGTGCTAATCCTTTTTTTGAATTTCTTTCTGTTGAAAATGGGAAAATAATAGCAAAAAATAGGAATGTCTATATCGAAGGAAATGAAAAAGAAATAATCGTTTTTTTTGATGAAAATTTATATTTATACCAAAAAAAATTACAATACTTAACAAAAGATAATACATATAAAACTTTTCAATCAATTAATTTTGCACTTGAATACTTTCAATATATTATTAGAGCAACTAATGATATTAGATTTGAGTTATATCATTATTTTTTATACAAATTACAAAAAAATGGAATTATAAATCGTTCTTGGAATTTTCATTATACAAATAATGAAAATATGGAAAGTATGATACTTAATCTTGGCATTTTTGATTTAATAAAAGGAGATAAAAAATTATATTTTAATATTGAAATATTATTTTTTAATGAAAACATATGTAAAATGAGGTTTATTCCCGAAAAGCCATTATGGAACGAAGGAAAAGTATGCCCCAAAAGAGATGTCGATGAAATTATAGAGTATTTCCATAATCTCCAAGCTGAAAATTACGAAGATATTCCATTAATAGAATCATAAACAAAAAAGAGTAGCTACCAGCTACTCTTTTTACAGTTTTAAAAGGAATAATTTCTCCTGTAGAATCTATTAATTTCTTGGATGAGAAAGTAAAAGTCTATAACTTTGAGGTTGAAGGCAACCATAATTATTATGTTTCTGAGAAAGGGATTTTGGTGCATAATAATTGCTGGACAGATAGAATGGCTCAATTTCTAGAATATGCTGCTAATATGAAACCAAATCTCTTACTTCACAAGAGGCTACTATAAATCATTTAGAAAGTGTATTTAAGATGTTAGATAAAACAAGAACAGATGATAGGATACTTAAATTAGTTGCCGATGATATGAGTAATATCAAGTCTATAGGTAAAGGAGTAATAGAAATAAGTCAAAAGAATGCGGGAGACGCAACTCTTGTATATCCAAATGGTGGCTTCCAAATATTTCAAAAAGGAAAAATAGTTATTAATAAAATAAAATAATAATGATCGAAAATCTCAAGAATGCAATTTTCAATATTTCAGATTTTGAATATATAAATTTTGTTCAAGACTCTACAAGTATAAAATTTATTTATCAGGATGTTATTGTTTACGGATATAAAGATTCTATTTCAGTTTTCTATGATGATTCAGAAATGGGAGTTCTTACTCAATTAAAATTTATTAATAAAGAAAACTCCTTAAAAACATTTAGTGACATTTCGAATGCTTTAAGCTATATGAACTACCTTTCTAGGGTAACTTCCGATATAAGGTATACATTGTATCATTACTTTTTACACCGATTGAAAGAAATAGAATTTAATTATACTCATTTTTCATTTGGTTTGGTAGGGAGTTATCATAATTATTCTAAGGACAATCGAAGTATTCGCTGTGATTTCGGAGATTTAAGTATAATGGATAAAAAGGTAAGATACAATTGTTTGATTATTTTTAATAATGACGGATCATGTAAGTTTTCTTTTTACCCAGAAGAACCTGCATGGAACGAAGAAAAGATATGTCCTAAGAGAGATATTGATAAAATTATAGAATATATTCTTAATCTTAAAGTTGATAATTATGAAGATATCCCATTAATAGAATCATAAACAAAAAGAGTAGCTCCCAGCTACTCTTTTTACAGTTTTAAAAGGAATAATTTCTCCTGTAGAATCTATTAATTTCTTGGATGAGAAAGTAAAAGTCTATAACTTTGAGGTTGAAGGCAACCATAATTATTATGTTTCTGAGAAAGAGGTTTTAGTGCATAATGATTGCGATATTATTTGGAAAGGATTTTCTAAAGGGGAGTTAAATGTTCACTTTTTAAAACATGGAGCAGAATTTGGTGAAATTACTCAAAGTCAATATTTGAAACTTGCTAAAGGTTTTGCCAGTGAAGCAGGCGAACATATCGAACAACAGACTGTTGGGAAATTTTTAATTAAGTATAATAAAAACACTCAGGATATTCTTGTAGGAAGAATGGACTTAAGAGAAATTAGAACATTTTACAGGGCAAATCCAGCCATGACTAAAATAAATCCATTTCAAGATGCTCTTGATTTTGCTGCAACTTTAACAAAATAAAATTATGATAAGTTTAGATTTAAATACTGTTATAGAAATATTATCGTTAAATGAATATTCAAAAATGACATTTGAAGAAAAAGAAGAATTAATTGAACTTGAAGGAATTGAAGAAGAAGAAATTTTTGAATACCTAAAAGAAAAATATATTGGTTTAAAGGTTTCATATATTGAAGAAAAAATCAAAACACAATATCAATTATCAATTAATGTTAATGGTTTTCCAAAAGAGTTGTTTCCTTGTCCTTGTTGTAATTACAAAACAATTAAGGAAAAAGGAAATTATCAAATTTGTAAGGTGTGCTTTTGGGAAGATGATGGAAATAATGATAGGTCTAGGTATAGTCATGTAAATCACATGACATTAGGAGAAGCAAAAGATAATTTTAAAATAAAAGGAGCTATTTTAGATAAATTTTTAAAATATGTAGACGGAGATGGTAAATTGAAGTATTATAAGGACGAATCTTAATATAGTTATTATAAGAGGCTGAGTTTTGTACAGCCTCTTTTTATTTATACATAAAGGAAGCTGGATCGAAGCCAAAAACCTTGCAAAAGGTACACTTTTAACCACTTTAGACGGAACAACTTCTCCTATAGAATCGATTAATTTCTTGGATGAGAAAGTAAAAGTCTATAACTTTGAGGTTGAAGGCAACCATAATTATTATGTTTCTGAGAAAGGGATTTTGGTGCATAATGATTGTTTAGATTGGCTTAGTAAAGCAAGAAGTTTAAGCGTTATTAGAAATGGTTGTGAGGTTGTAGCAGACAGAGTTGTAAAATCTTTAGGACAAGGTGCAGAATATTTACAAATTACACCAAGATTTGGACTTGAATTGGGTGATGTAATGGGACAAAATTCGGGATGGAGATGGCACGTAACAGCGATAAAGGATGGAAGGGTCTTTGATCGATTAACAGGAAAAGCTGGAATGATGTTAGATGATTATATCAAATTATTCGATTTTAATGAATCAATAAATTTTGAAGTAACCGCAACAAGAACATTAAAATAATTATGGAAAATAAAATTCTAGACACAATAAAATATATCAGACATAGACCAAAAATGTTTTTTTGGAACGATGACACTTTTAACAGTTATATTATATATTTTCAAGGTTTTTTTTATAGTTTTGATTGTTCCACTAATATTAATTTAGAAAGAGAACTTTCAGGATGGTATCAAAATAGGGTTAAATTTAAAGCTCCTAATATGAGTTGGTTTTCTCAATTTGACCATATAAATAAAGATTTAACCGAAAAAGAAAAAATAGAAAAACTATTAAATACTTTAGAAGATTTCTTTAAAGAATATTTCTACAATAAGAATTATCCATGACTATACACGAAATATTCCCTTACATTGAGCAAAGACCTTTAATGTATTTAAAAACGAAAGATATTTATCTCTTAGATTCATTTATTGGAGGATATTTAACTTGTCAACAAATTCATGATAAGAATTTTAATGATATAAATTTTCAATCTGACTTTCATGAATGGCTAAGAAAGAAATTTAATTTTGATTTAGGTTTTACTTGGGCTGATTATATTTTTAAGATAAGTCAGAATGAAAATGTAAATTCTGTAGATATTTTTTTTAGAGAGTATTATCTATTTAAAAAAGGACAATAAATATTAAGAAATATTCCTTTACTATTTTGGTAAAGGAATATTTTTAAATGAGAAAGTAAAAGTCTATAACTTTGAAGTTGAGGGCAACCATAATTATTATGTTTCTGAGAAAGGGATTTTGGTGCATAATACATGTTGGACGGAAAGACTTGGAATGTTTATGGAATATGCTGCTAATATTGAAACAAAATCACTTACTTCTCAAGAGGCTACTATAAATCATTTAGAAAGTGTATTTAAGATGTTAGATAAAACAAGAACAGATGATAGGATACTTAAATTAATTGCCGATGATATGAGTAATGTCAAGTCTGTAGGTAAAGGAGTAATAGAGATAAGTCAAAAGAATGCGGGAGACGCAACTCTTGTATATCCAAATGGTGGCTTCCAAATATTTCAAAAAGGAAAAATAGTTATTAATAAAATAAAATAATAATGATCGAAAAACTTAAAAATGCAATTTTTAATATTTCAGATTTTGAGTATATAAATTTTGTTCAAAACTCTAAAAGTATAAAATTTATCTATCATGATGTTATTGTTTACGGATATAAAGATTCTATTTCAGTTTTTTATGATGATGCAGAAATGGGAGTCCTTACTCAATTAAAATTTATTAATAAAGAAAACTCTTTAAAAACATTTAGTGACATTTCGAATGCTTTAGACTACATGAAGTACCTTTCTAAGGTAACTTCTGATGTAAAGTATGCATCATATCATTACTTTTTACACCGATTAAAAGAAATAGAATTTAATTATACTCATTTTTCATTCGGTTTGGTAGGGAGTTATCATAATTATTCTAAGGACAATCGAAGTATTCGCTGTGATTTCGGAGATTTAAGTATAATGGATAAAAAGGTAAGATACAATTGTTTGATTATTTTTAATAATGACGGATCATGTAAGTTTTCTTTTTACCCAGAAGAACCTGCATGGAACGAAGAAAAGATATGTCCTAAGAGAGATATTGATAAAATTATAGAATATATTCTTAATCTTAAAGTTGATAATTATGAAGATATCCCATTAATAGAATCATAAACAAAAAGAGTAGCTACCAGCTACTCTTTTTACAGTTTTAAAAGGAACAACTTCTCTTGTAGAATCTATTAATTTCTTGGATGAGAAAGTAAAAGTCTATAACTTTGAAGTAGGAGACAACCATAATTATTATGTTTCTGAGAAAGGTATTTTGGTGCATAATGATTGTGGAATCAATGCCATTATTGATGCAATGCCCTCTTCATTAAAGCAACTTAATATGTGTAAAGATTTTGCTGCAAGCTTAATGGAAAGAATGACAGCACAAGGTCTAAAAGGAGAATTATTAACATTGAAATCTCAAACAGATTTTATTTGGTCTAATGCATTTAATAGAACCATTACTACAAATGGGGATCATGTTGGTGTAAAAGTAGGTAATATAGTGTACGATAATTTGTATCCAAAAGGAATTGAATATACTAAATGGTTAATGGATTTAGAAGTTGATTCTCCAATTCTTGGAATGCCAAAAGTAACACCTTTTTAAAAATAAGTTATGAAATTTGAAGAACTAATGTCTTATATTGAAATAAGACCACAACAATTTATAGGTGAAAAAGACATATTTTTACTAAATGCTTTTTTAACAGGTTATCTTTGTAATGATTCAATAAGATTAGGGGAAAGAGCTGAATATGATTTTAGATCTGATTTTAATGATTGGTTACAGAATAAATTTAACTATCATAATTTATTTTCGTGGTCAAACATTATAAGTGAGATTAGCAAAAAAGAAAATTTGAATTCGGTAGATGTATTCTTTAGAGAATATCATTTATTTAAAAAATAGCTATAACTATTTAAGTATTCCCTTGTTAAAATGGCAAGGGAATTTTTATTGAAATTAAAAGTCTATAACTTTGAAGTAGAAGACAACCATAATTATTATGTTTCTGAGAAAGGGATTTTGGTACATAATGATTGTGGAATCAATGCCATTATTGATGCAATGCCCTCTTCATTAAAGCAACTTAATATGTGTAAAGATTTTGCTTCAAGCTTAATGGAAAGAATGACGGCACAAGGTATAAAAGGAGAAATGGTTACGCTAAAATCATCAAGAAATATCTGGTCTGATGCATTTAATATGAATATTAGCACAAATGGAGACCATGTTGGAGTAAAAGTTGGAAATATGGTTTATGATAATTTATATCCACAAGGAATTAAATTTTCTAATTGGATGACGGATTTACAAGTTGGTTCTCCAATAGTTCAGGGGCCGTTTATAACACCTTTTTAAATTTAAATTATGACTATACACGAAATTTTGCCATATATTGAGCAAAGACCTTTAATGTATTTAAAAACAAAAGATATTTATCTTTTAGATTCATTTATTGGAGGATATTTATCTTGTCAACAAATTCATGATAAGAATTTTAATGATATAAATTTTCAATCTGACTTTCATGAATGGATAAGAAAGAAATTTAATTTTGATTTAGGTTTTACTTGGGCTGATTATATTTTTAAGATAAGTCAGAATGAAAACACAAATTCTGTAGATGTTTTTTTTAGAGAGTATTATCTATTTAAAAAAGAACAATAAATATTAATAAATATTCCTTTACTATTTTGGTAAAGGAATATTTTTAAATGAGAAAGTAAAAGTCTTTAACTTTGAGGTAGAAGATAACCATAATTATTGTGTTTCTGAGAAAGGGCTTTTTGGATGAGATTGTAATTCTTAGAATGTTTAATTTATAGTTTTTTACCAAACCAAAGGATTTGTGCGGTAGCGTGGGGTATTTAAACAGATATACAAAACATATATCCTATAAAAATCACAAGATTAGACCCCATCAAAAACAATCAACATATACTACTGCAAAGGAACTAGCTAAAACGATGCTTCAAAATGGATTTAAAAAAGGAACTACTGTTAGATTAATTTCATGTAGAACTGGAGTTTTTGGAAATGGTGTTGCTTATCAATTATCTAGATATTTAAAATCACCAGTAACTGCGCCTACTAATTTAGTCAGGGTATTAGAGGATGGTAGCTATCAAGTTTTTGGAAATGGTCGATTTAGAACATTTTTTAATACAACAATAAAATAAATTAGACATGAAGTATATTGGATTTATAAAAGAGTACAATAATATTCCTGAAAGTTTTCCATTGAGTACTTATAGGAATCAAAATGGCAATAATAAAGAGATCGAAAGTATTATTAATTACTTAAAAAATGGAAATATTGCACTAAGTTGGATGGGCGTATTTATTGATGCAGAGAATAAAAATTTTATTGCCCCCCAAATTTATTATACTGATGGAGAATGGATTTGGCCATCATATTTGGTTTATTATTTAGAAAGAGACAAATTTTTCGATTTAGGAAAAGAATTTATGGATAACTTAAAAGAAAAAAAATATATCCCAAAAGTTATTTTAAAAGAAGAATTATCTGAAATTGAAAATAGCTTTTCTCAAAAATTAGAAAAGTATCTTTAAAATATTATTTAATAACAAATTAGAGTATTGATTTTTCAATACTCTAATTTTATTATGTTTCAAAAAAGGGATCCTTGTTGCCATAAAAAACAGTAAAAAAAAGATTAAAAATACTAAAGTAAATGATCTTGTATGGAGCTACAATGAAGAAACAGGTAAAAAAGAACTGAAAAAAGTAGTTGAGCTATCCCGTAATACTTCTTCTTCATTAGTGAAAATCTCTGTAAACGGTACGGAAATTACCTGTACACCGGAACACCCTTTCTATGTAAACGGAAACTGGATAGAAGCTAAAAATCTTACAAAAGGAACACTTCTAACCATATTAGACGGAACAACTTCTCCTGTAGAATCTATTAATTTCTTGGATGAAAAGGTAAAAGTCTATAACTTTGAGGTTGAAGGCAACCATAATTATTATGTTTCTGAGAAAGGGATTTTGGTGCATAATGATTGTGGAATTAATGCAATTATTGAGGCAATGCCTTCATCTTTTAAGAAAATATATCAATGTAAAGAATTTGCCGCAGAATTAATGGCAAGAATGACTGGACAGGGTATGAAAGGAGAAATGGTTGTTTTAAAATCTGATACTGGATATATCTGGTCTGAAACTTTAGGTAGAAATATTTCAACGAATGGAGATCATGTAGGTGTAAAAGTAGGTAATATGATATATGATAATATGTTTCCTAAAGGTGTACAATATAATCAATGGCTGTACGATTTAGGAGTTGGATTTCCTAAAATGCAACCTCCAGTAGTAAGTCCTTTTTAAATTTTAAATAATGAATATAGAAGAATTATTACCGTACATTGAGAAAAGACCTCAAATGTATTTTCGTGAAAAAAATGTACTCTTTTTAGAAGCATTCTTAGGTGGTTTTTTTTTAAATGAACATTCTAAAGATGATTTTAGATATGATTTTTATAATTGGCTACAAAAAAAGTTCAATCTAGAAAATAATTTGACTTGGGCGGATTTTATAGAAATAATAAGTCAGAACGAAAATTTAAATTCAGTAGATGTATTCTTTAGAGAATATCATTTATTTAAAAAATAGCTATAACTATTTAAGTATTCCCTTGTTAAAATGGCAAGGGAATTTTTATAGAAAGTAAAAGTCTATAACTTTGAAGTTGAAGGTAACCATAATTATTATGTTTCTGAGAAAGAGATTTTGGTACATAATACATGTTGGACGGAAAGACTTGGTATGTTTATGGAATATGCTGCAAATATTGAAACAAAATCACTTACTTCTCAAGAGGCTACTATAAATCATTTAGAAAGTGTATTCAAAATCCTTGATAAAACAAGAACAGATGATAGAATAATTAAATTAATTGGAGAAGGAGCTAAAAATGTTGAACGAGGACTCAATAATTCTAAAGTTATACACTAAGCAGGAGAGATAGGAAAGAATTATACAGAGGTATTTCTTGATGGTGGTTTTCAGATAATTAGAGATGGTAAAGTTGTTATAAGTAAAGTTAAATAAGATGATAGAAAAACTTAAATATGCCTTATTCAGTATTTCCGATTATGATATTTATCGAAAATATTTCCAAACTAAAGATAGCATAACAATTTATTATAAAAATGTTATTGTTAAGGCAACAAATGATGAAATTTCAGTATTCTATGATTCTGAAGAGCATTTTGTTACAAAAGGGTTAAAATATTTAGATAAAAATAATACACTAAAACTTTTTACTGATATTCCTGCTGCAATTGATTATATGAGTTATCTTTCATTAGTGACATTAGATATTAGATATACATTATATCATTATTTTTTGTTCAAATCAAATGAATCAGAAATAGATTATAAGTCTATCTCATTTGTACTTGTTGGGAGCTATCCAAATTACTCCGAAGAAAATTTAAGTATTCGTTGTGATATAGGAGATTTGACTATTAAGAATAGAAAAGTAAAATACAACTGTTTAATTCTTTTTAATAATGACGGATCATGTAGATTTTCTTTTTACCCAGAAGAACCAGCATGGAACGAAGAAAAAATATGTCCTAAGAGAGATATTGATAAAATTATAGAATATATTCTTAATCTCAATGTTGACAATTACGAAGATATTCCATTAATAGAATCATAAACAAAAAAGAGTAGCTACCAGCTACTCTTTTTACAGTTTTAAAAGGAATAATTTCTCCTGTAGAATCTATTAATTTCTTGGATGAGAAAGTAAAAGTCTATAACTTTGAGGTTGAAGGCAACCATAATTATTATGTTTCTGAGAAAGGGATTTTGGTGCATAATGATTGTTTAGATTGGTTAAGTAAAGCAAAAAGTTTAAGCGTAATAAGAAATGGCTGTGAGATTGTTGCAGACAGAGCCGTAGGAGCATTAGGGAAAGGAGCTGAATATTTACAAATAACACCTAGGCTTGGAAACCAATTGGGTAACGTAGTGGGAGAAAACTCTGGCTGGAGTTGGCATGTTGCAGCAACCAAAAATGGAATGGTGTATGATAGATTAACTGGCTCTGCAGGAATGGCTCTGGAAAAATACATACAGCTATTTGAATATAATTCAGATCTAATGTTTGAAATTGTTTCAAAAAGAACGGTAAAATAATATAAATGGAAACTAAAATTATAGAATTAATACATATCATTAAAAGGCGACCAGGTATGGTTTTTTTCGAAGGATCAAATGCTGTTTTAAAAGACTATATTCATTTTTTTGAAGGTGTTTTTTACAGTTTAGAATTCGCTCTTAATGTAAATTTTGAAAGAGAAATCTCAAAATGGTATCAGGATAAAGTGACATTTAAAGCTCCTAATATGAATTGGTTTGCACAGTTTGACCATATTAATGAGAAATTATCTACGGAAGAAAAAGTTGCAAAATTATTAGATACTTTAGAGGATTTTTTTTTAAAATTATGACTATACACGAAATTTTGCCATATATTGAGCAAAGACCTTTAATGTATTTAAAAACAAAAGATATTTATCTTTTAGATTCATTTATTGGTGGATATTTATCTTGTCAACAAATTCATGATAAGAATTTTAATGATATAAATTTTCAATCTGACTTTCATGAGTGGCTAAGAAAGAAATTTAATTTTGATTTAGGTTTTACTTGGGCTGATTATATTTTTAAGATAAGTCAGAATGAAAATGCGAATTCTGTAGATATTTTTTTTAGAGAGTATTATCTATTTAAAAAAGAACAATAAATATTAAGAAATATTCCTTTACAATATGATAAAGGAATATTTTTATTTAAAAACTAAAAATCTATAACTTTGAAGTTGAGGGCAACCATAATTATTATGTTTCTGAGAAGAATATTCTTGTTCATAATGATTGCGGATTCCTTGATTCTCTTTTAGAAAAAATTGTTTCTATAAATCGAGCAACAGAAGGAGGTGGAGTTTTATTAAATGGTATTCCGTCATCTGCAGTTAATTCTGCTATGTATTATGAAGCTGCCGCAGAACAAGGTACTTCTGAAAACATAAAAGAGATTTGGAAAATTAATTAAGAGTAGGTTTTTTTCCTGCTCTTTTTTATTTTAAATTTGAAGATTATTTTATGGTTTCATTAATAGTTGACACATATTTTGACACAATTAAATTTGATTTAAATTTAATGTTATGAAAACCAGTTATTTAAAAATAGTACATTTAATATGATACGTATTACAAAAATTTTTACATTCGAAACAGCCCACGTGCTGTATAATTACGATGGTAAATGTAAAAATATGCATGGACATTCCTATAAACTGTTTGTGACAGTGAAAGGAAAACCTATTAATGATATGGAAAACCCTAAGAATGGGATGGTTGTAGATTTTGGAGATATTAAAACGATCGTGAAATCTGAAATTGTAGATGTTTGGGATCATGCCGTTTTGCTCAATGCACTTTCTCCACATAAAGAATTGGGGGAAGATTTGGAAGAAAAAGGTCATAAAGTAATTTATTGCAGTTTTCAGCCGACCTGTGAAAATATGCTGTACGCTATTGCTGCTAAAATAAAATCAAAACTTCCTGTAGATATTTCTCTGGCTTACCTTAAGCTTCATGAGACCGAAAATTCTTACGGAGAATGGTTTGCAGAAGATAATTAATAACTGACCTTACAAAATACAAGCCGGTGTTAAAGACAACCATCAATTTAGAACCTGGAAAAAAAGTATACTTCGCATCAGATCAGCATTTCGGTGCGCCGGATCCTAAGCAGAGTAAGGTTCGCGAGGAGAAATTTATCCGCTGGATGGATCAGATCAAAGAAGATGCTCAGGTGTTGTTTCTGATGGGTGATCTTTTTGATTTCTGGCATGAATGGAAACATGTGATCCCGAAAGGATATGTACGTGTTCTTGGCAAAATCGCTGAACTGAAAGACAGAGGGATTCACGTCTATTTTTTTGTAGGAAACCACGATCTCTGGATGAAGGATTATCTGGAAGAAGAGATCGGATGTACTGTTTTTTATAAGAAACAGTATTTTGAAATGGGTGGCAAACAATTTTTATTGGCTCACGGAGATGGTTTGGGACCAGGCGATAAAGGATATAAAAGAATGAAAAAAGTCTTTACCAATCCTGTTGCCCAATGGTTTTTCAAATGGCTGCATCCGGATATTGCTATGAAGATTGCTTTGTACATGTCTCAGAAAAATAAAATGATTTCTGGTGATGAGGACAAAGCATTTCTGGGGGAAGACAAAGAATTTTTGATCATCTATTCCAAAGAAAAGCTGAAGACGCAGAAAATTGATTATTTTATTTATGGACACCGTCATCTTCCCATGGTACTGGATTTGGGACAAGAATCTCAATATATCAACCTTGGAGATTGGATTTCTTACTTTACCTACGGGGTTTTTGAAGAAAAATTTGAATTAAAAACTTTTGACAAATAAGCAAAAAAAATTACCCCTTAAAAGAGGTAACTTTCGAATGGACCGAAATCCACTCTTGTTTTTAATCCATATTCCGATTTTATAATTGCAAGAATTCTACCAAAGTAGAATGTATAATATTAAAAAAATATTAAAAAAAGTTTTTTAGCGAATTGCGTTTCTGAACCAATCAATAAAAGGCCTAAAAAATACTTGTATAAGCATTGAAAAATATATTCAGCATACAAACAGAGCAGGATTTCCTGGAAGCAGCATTGGAAACTTTCCGTTATCAGTATGATCATATTGAGGTGTACAGAAAGTTCGTGGATTTTCTGAAGATCCATCCTGATGAGGTACAGACATTGACAAAAATTCCGTTTTTGCCGATAGAGATGTTTAAAAACCATCAGATACTGGACAAAAATGTCACATCAGACCTCTTTTTTCAAAGTTCAGGAACTACGCAGATGAATTTGTCCAAACATCACATTGCAGATCAGAATATATATCAGGAAAGTATTTATAAAAGTTTTGAGCAGTTTATTGGAAAACCCGAAGATTTTATTTTTCTGGGATTGCTTCCAAGTTATTTGGAGAAACAGCATTCTTCCCTGATTTATATGGTAGATTATCTGATGAAAAAATCTGGTAAACCTGAAAACGGGTATTTCCTTTATAACCATTCGGAGCTTGTGGAACTTTTGAACAGTTTAAACGATAAGAAAGTAATTCTTTTCGGAGTTTCTTTTGCATTACTGGATTTTCTGGACTACTGCCATTCAGAGCAGAACGAACAATCACTCAACTTTCTTGACAATTTAGTGGTGATTGAAACAGGCGGTATGAAAGGCCGAAAAGAGGAGATGACAAAAGACGAACTGCTGAAAATTTTGCAGAACGGCTTTAACACAGAAAAAATCTATTCTGAATATTCCATGACAGAATTGCTTTCCCAGGCATATTCCCTTGGAAATAACGAATATCAATGTCCAAACTGGATGAAGATCATGGTAAGAAATGCTGAAGACCCTTTTTCATACGAAAAAGAAGGAAGAACGGGGGCTATTAATATTATCGATCTGGCGAATATTCATTCCTGTTCATTTATTGCCACTCAGGATCTGGGAAAGGCAGCCGGAGATACCTTTCAGGTGTTGGGAAGAATAGACCATTCTGATATTCGCGGATGCAGTTTGTTGGTTTCATAATAAATAATCACCTGATCCATATTCAAAATTAAAAATCCATAATTATACTAAGGTGCTGAAGATCGAAGAACTTGTCCATGCCTATATCCATTACCACTGCGATTTTGAAAAAGAAATTGTGCTGACCAATCATTTCCAGGCCGATTGGGAAGCGGATATATTAATTATAGATTCAGAAGGGGGCAGTCATGAAATTGAGATTAAACTTTCAAAGAGTGATTTTAAAAACGATTTCAAAAAATCATATATCAATGCTGAAACCGGAGAAAAATTTTTGAAACACGATAAAATATCATGTGGTGATTATGTCTGCAATGCCTTCAGTTTCTTACTTCCAATGGGAATGGTAGATCATAACGCGATTCCGGAACACTGTGGGATTATAGAGTTTTATCATAATGCAGACACCTGGGAAACTGAATTTTATCTGTTACGAAGTCCAAAAAAAGTACATGAAGACTCTTACTGGAAACTGAATGATAAAGATCTGTTTATCCGCAAAATGGCTTTGAATCTGATCCAGCGTAAAATGGAGATTAAAGGAAAACATGAAGAGCTTATTTTTAAAAATCCATTTGATATTAAAAAGAAAAAATAGAAATCCTGTCTGCCGGCAGGATTTTTTTATGCTTTCTTTTGTACATTAGCCCGGCATACATCTGAGTTTTGAATATTGACTCAAATAAACAACAATAGTCTGGTTCAGTGAATTTTACATGAATTATATAACTTTTTAAACCGGTTTCATCAGAAGGAAAAGAATATGAAAGAAATGATTTGCCCTTATTCATGGGATTGCGGAAAAAGATTTGATCCAATAGAACTGAGTAAATTTGATTATAATTTTCTACAATCTGCGGTGGAAAAGAAAATGACTTTCATGATCATTCATTGTCCCAATTGTTCTAGGGAATTTAAGTTTGATACCGTACAGTGGAAAGCGGATGAATTCGGATATTCAAATCCGGAACATTCAAAGAAAAAAGTTAAAAAGACAACAAAGCAATTAGCTGCTGTTCTCAACAAAGCAAAAATTGAAATCCCAGCTCCCTATTTTGAATATCTTACAAGCAATGAGTTTAATTCTCAGGTTTCTGTTTTTTCAGATGAGGAAGATTTTATTCTTTACGACCTTCATGAACTTTGTGAGAAAGTTAAGGTGGATGGGAAGCTCTATTTTACCATTAGCCAGCTGAAAGGATTTACCCAAACACTGCTGGAAGTTATTGGGGATGATCTCCCAAACACACAATATTTACAGTATAAAACCCTGGCGGATTGTTTAACAATTGGTTACGAAAACACAAGGATTTTATACATAGATAATAGCGATCATCATTCTGTACGGATTTTTCATCCTGACGGTGGAGATATTGAAGAAACAGGAATGGTATGTGATGAAATTATTAACCGAAAAAAACAGGTATTTGAAATTATAGATCAATGTACCTGCAAAAATTCCATGAAGAAATTATTCTTTCTCTTTACAATCATAGTATCCAGTATGTCATACGCACAAAAAAAGACTGGGGGTGATCTGTGGTCAGGAAGTTATGTGGTGACCTCAAAAAATGAAAACCAGCATGCTGATACAGATACTTTAATAATTGCAAAAACGGCTGATGCTGATCCGGATAAGATTCCTGCTAAATATGAATCTGATCTGGCGCGTTGGACGCTGACTTCTGCAAAAGGGGGCGATAAAGAAAAACAAATAGTCAACCGTTTTTTATTTGATATAAAAAATAAAAAAGACGCCTATGCAGAATTCGGCTGGACGGATTTACATAAAAGTGGAAAAATGAACTGTATAGACGGCGGCCATTTTTTCATTTGCCAGACCGAACCCAATACGGAAGTCAGATTCAATAAAGAAGAGAAATTTTTTACGAAGACCGGTATTTTTGGAATATGGCTGCATTATGGACTGGTAGAATTAGAAAAAATTAAATAATCGCTGTTTACAAATTAATTATATACAATGAAGAATCTTTTTTTAAGCCTTTTGGTGGTAGTATCAGGAATTTATCAGGCACAGAATTCAGGCAAAACACAAATTTATATTCTGGGGACCGTTCATGAACCTTCAACGATCTTAAATCCACAAATGCTCTTTGAAATCCTGAATACCATACAGCCGGATGTCATCCTGCAGGAGCTTGACAGTGAACAGATGAAAGATTTCCAGAAAGAAAGTATGTCCAAAAATTCAAATGAAGTAAGTGCAGCCTTATTATATTCAAAGAAATATCCGAAAACTCTTAATCTGCCTTTCGAATTTGAAGGAAGAAATCAATATAGAAAAGATAATGGGATGGTTCCTACAGATAATCTCACTATAAAACTGATGGACAGCTTGTACAAAAAAAATGCACTCAGCCCGGTTAATACCATCATTTATGAAAAATATCAGCAGGCCAATACCGCTTTAAAAGATTTTGCCCAGTCAGATATTAAAACATTGAACTCTTTGACTTTTGAATCTGTCAACAGGTACCGTCAGTTTGTGCAGCATCATGAAATACCTAAGGTTTCTAATTCAGAGGAAATTTTTGCCTATAAATTTGTAGTAAAGCCCAACGGAGAAAAGATTTCATACCGTGACGGATACCAGCTTTGGTGCAACTTTTGGGATTTAAGAAACAATACAATGTCCCTGAATATCATTAAAAAAGCAAATGAGTACAAAGGTAAAAAAATCGTAATTCTAACAGGGGTACAGCATAAATATTATCTTAAAGAATTACTTGAGAAATACAACGATGGAAATTATACAGTCGTTGAATATTTTAAATAAAGATGCCATTTTGTTTTGAAAAACAGAACAAAAAATAAACTATCTCAAAACGAGATAGTTTATTTGAAAAATTATTATTTAAAATGTATTGTTACGTTATGCTTCTGCAGTTTCTCTCTGCAATAAGAATTTATAGATTAATCCTCCGGTCACCCCACCTAAAATAGGAGCTACCCAGAATAACCAAAGTTGCGACATCGCAAGTCCGCCTACAAAAACAGCCTGCGAAAGAGATCTCGCCGGGTTTACCGAAGTATTGGTAATAGGAATAGAAATCAAGTGGATTAACGTCAATGCCAAACCAATAGCAATACCTGCAAACTTTCCGTTAGCCCATTTGTCCGTCGCACCTAAAATTACAATCAGGAAAAATGCGGTTAATAAAAACTCAGCCAGGAATGCCGCACCCATGCTGAATGCTTTTCCATTGTACACTGCTTCGCCGTAGAAGTTGGTTGCAAAATCTCCGGGTTTAGAGAAGTCGGTTGCTCCGGCACCGTTAAGGATGACATACAAACATGCCGCTGCAGCAAGCGCTCCTAAACACTGTGCTACAATGTAAGGAACAAGGTCTTTTGCCGGAAATCTTCCTCCCGCCAAAAGTCCGAAAGAAACTGCCGGATTGAAATGACCTCCGGAAATGTGACCGACAGCATACGCCATCGTAAGAACAGTAAGCCCAAAAGCTAAAGCTACCCCTAAAAGGCCAATACCGATGTCTGGAACACCCGCTGCGAAAACTGCGCTACCGCAACCTCCGAAGACAAGCCAAAATGTGCCGAAAAATTCAGCAAAAAATTTTTTTATCATGTTGTTTACTTTAAATGTATTTCAAATGTAAAATTTAAATCTTAAAATAAAAAGATAAATTTGAAAAATATTTCAGATTTCGGGGATGTAAATTTAAATATTCAGCAATTTGGTTTGAAGTTTGTTATGAATTTTGTTTTAGCAGGTTTCTGTTCAGGATTGAATGATATAACATAAATGTTTATCTTTCGTTAATACATTTAAATGCACGGTTAATGAGAAAGTTTCTTTGTTGGGTCTTTGTACCTTTTGTTTATAATTTTCATTATTCGCAAGTCTCTAAAAAGACTTTTCCTTGTTACGACTTTACGCAAGTTCTGAAGGTGGAACCCAGTGCTCTTTATAAACCGCATATTGATGCTTCAAAAAGCTTTGGAGTAACTTTACTGAAAGATGCTAAAATCATACAGAAATATATTAATAACGGAAAGTTTCATAAAGTGAAAAAAACCGGAAAAGGCTACCGCGTCCAAAAACTGGATTACAGCAGAGCTTACATGGTTTCTAAAGCAAAAACAACGCTGGAGAAAATGGGTTCCAGATTCAGTAAAGAAACCAAGGGACATACGTTTACCGTTTCATCGATTACCAGGACACTTGAAGACCAGTGCCGGTTAAGAAGAGTCAATTCTAATGCCTCTTTAGGGATTAGTTCCCATAACTATGGAAATTCTTTCGATATTTCTTATATACGATTCAATGATGTCTTGAAATACAACCCTAAGATGGAGGCTGCTCTGGAGAAAGTTTTAAATTATTATGTGGGTATCGGTAGAATTTATTACATAAAAGAAAGGCAGCAAAGCTGTTATCATGTTACAGTAAGGAATTATTAATTAAAATTCAAATTAATCGGTTTACTTGCATAGCACATTTAGTTTACATAATTTTATGCCACTAAATAAACCATGCTTATGACAACTTTAAACAGAGATGAATATACTCTTGCAACCGCTGAGTGGAGTAGTTGCGTATCTGATTTTACGGCCATTGAAAAATTAATTCCTACCAATTACATTTTTGAAATGCCAAAAGAACAACTCGATTGGATCAGGGAAAACAACCAATACAAAGACTTCTGTACAGAAGTGGGGATCTACAACGATAAACTCATATTGATTTTTTGTCCGCTGGATGATAAAGGCCAGAGAAAAGCAATGTCAGCTTATGCATTCAGTACACTTGGCCCACTTGACGGAACCCTTACGCTTCAGGAAAAACAGGAATACACCATCGTTAAAAATTCTGTGCTTTCGAGTGATCTTCGCAGAGTGGATAATGACGAAAGCATGATTCTGCCTGTTACCGACAGACCTATTATGTCTCAAGATAAAGCTGTTGCGGCTATTGAACTTTGGAGAACTGAAGGAATGGATTGGTTTTACTTAGAATGCACCGAATTTGAAGGAGTTAGAGTATTTAAAAGATTCTACGTGCCTTCAGCGGATTTATGCCTTGACAAACCTGGATTATTACAAATTAAATGTTCATTCGGACTGAAATACAATGATATCTACCAGAGAATGCTGGTGACCCTGATTTTCATTTCTTTCAACCAGCTATTGGAAAATAACGGAAGTTCACAGACTATATCGAATACATACGACTGGTCTCAGCCGTGTCCTCCGATTTGCAGAATATAAAATTTAATAAAAGATAAAGTAAATGGAGGATACTTTTAAAGTAATACTTTATTTGAATAACGGCTTTCTTGTTCTAAGTGCATTAATTGGACTTATAAAATGTAAGCATTTAAAAAATATGGAAAAATGGTATGTGTATTATATCATTTTTCTTTTTTTGATAGAAAGTATTGTCAAAATTTCAATTTATCTTTTACAATTGGAGAATGTAGATTTTCTATATCCTATCTATGTTTCAGGAGAGCTTTTGATACTTGGGATTTTGTTTATAAAGAAATCAAACCTGTCGTATTACTGGTATATTCCTATTGTAGCTGCCATCGGCTATTTCCTCATTGGAAACAATATGGGAACGAATGAGCTTAAAAAAGTAATTTCAAATATCATCGTGATATCCTTTGTGGGATATTCACTGTTGACTGAAATTAAAAAGACTAAAATCAATGACCGGTTCCTGTTGGTGGATGCCTTTATATTCCTGTATTATGCAGTCTCGGTATTTGTGTTTTTTCTGCTCCGGCAGCTTAAAACATTCTCCAATGATGAGGTGTACATGATCTGGAACGTCAATAACCTCCTCTGCTGCTTTTTATATATATCAATCATTTATACCTTTTTAAAATTAAAGAAATAACCTTAAATATCGGCTTTTTTATTACTTTGATTATTGTCCTGATAATTATTGTAGTCTTTGTTTTGCTGGCGTATAAATTTTTTATCGACCGTATTATCAAAGAAAAAAATGCCCAATACGAAGCAGATGTTCTTCACCAGAAAAAGCTGGTGCTGGAAAATATCAAGGCCCAGGAAGAAGAAAGAAAAAGGATCGCGGTAATGATCCATGACGATATCGGAAACCGGCTTAATATCCTTTCCTTATGGCTTAATAATCTGGATACCAATGGCGATGATCTGATTAAAAAAAATATCCATACGCAGATGTCGTCCCTGATTGATGCCGCCAGAAGCATTTCCCATTCATTGTACCCTGTCAACCTGGAATCCGTAGGTTTTGTATTGTATGTGGAAGAATTGATCACCAATCTTGCCCATAAAATTAATATTTCCCTGCATGTAGTACCGGGATATGAAAAGAAAGATATTTTTGTGGAAGTTCAGCTGTACAGAATTATTCAGGAGTTTACGACCAACGTTATCAAGCATTCCACGGCAACAGATCTATGGATCTATATAAGAGACTATCCGCAGGATATGGCGGTGGTAATTTCCGATAACGGACAAGGATTTGATTATGATCTCGTAAAAAAAGGAATGGGGATTAAAAATATTGAATCCAGGATCAAATCAATGAATGCTTCCCACAAATGGAAAAGCACATTACATAAAGGAAGCCGTTTAATCATTAAAATTCCAAAAAACCATGAATTCCCAAATCAAAATAGCCTTAATTGACGATGAACAGCTGATCCTGGAAGGAGTCAAAATGCTGTTGTCAAATGAAAAAAACATATCAGTAAGCCTTACTTCAGGCAACGGACCTGAGTTTATTGAAAATCTGAAAAACCTTACCGCCGAGAAATTTCCGGATATTGCCCTGGTAGATGTACAGATGCAGCCCATGAACGGATTTGAGCTGGTAGAAATTCTTAAAGAAAAATACCCTAATTTAAAGATTATTATTCTTTCCTCCCACTACAAAACCTCTATTTTGGGATATATGGTCAAATTGGGTGTGTCCGCATTTCTTCCTAAAAATTCAGATAAAAAAACATTTATAGAAGCCATAACAACGGTCTATAAAAATGGAGTTTTCTTCACAGCGGAAGACCACCAGATGCTCTTTTCCTACATGAACAGCTCTGCGAAAAAGAAATCCCTGTTTGAAATGGAAGATGAGCTTTCCGAGCGTGAAAAAGATGTGGTAAAGCTGATTTGCCAGGAATTTACCAACAACGAGATCGCGGAAAAGCTTTTTATCAGCCCTAGAACAGTAGAAAGCCACCGTCAGCGTATTCTCGAAAAGATAGGAGCCAAGAATACCGTCGGCATAGTTATTTATGCCATTATAAACAATATATATTCGCTTGAAAAAATATAATTCCGTAGAAATACGGAATTTTTTATTTAGTTGTTTTTACGCTAGTAATCTTTTTTTTTCCGCCGTTAATTTGAAACATTAGTTTGATGGAGCTTTACAGGCCGGCGGAGAACGAAAATATACATAAGAAAGTATAAAATAATTAAAGCGAAACACACAGATGGGAAACGACAATATTGTACCTGTAGGAATTTTTTTCGATGGAACCGGGAATAACGGGATCAATGCCTCTGCAGCAGATAAACTTCCTAAAACTAATGAAAGTTATTACGGTGCCTGTACCAATATTTTTAAACTGTTCAATCTGTTTACCGGAGATCAGAAATTATATGTAGAAGGAATAGGTACAATGACAGGAGAAGAAGACAGCAATATAGCGATGGCCACTTGTGCAAATCCGCCCGGATGTGAAGGGTATTCTTCAGATGATAAACTTAATAAGGCGTACAGCTTTGTTCAGGAGATTATCAATGATCCTACTCAACAATATCAGTTTTATATTTTTGGATTCAGCAGAGGCTGTATGCTGGCAAGGAATTTCTGTAACCAGCTGCTGGCAAAATATCCGTCCGCAGATATTACCATTAAGTTTCTGGGTGTTTTTGATACCGTAGAATCCAAACCTTTTAACGATTACAATGTCAATGTACCCCAGGAAGTAGAAAATGCCCTTCATTTATGCGCGGTAAATGAATGCAGATTCTTTTTTCCGCTTACCGGTTTTTTTGAAACCTCAAAAAACGGACAGGATACCGAATGTACAACTGGGACCTCTGTTTGGAAAGAAGTTTTTGTTCCGGGAGCCCATGCAGATGTAGGAGGAGGATATCTGGAAACCTCACAGTCGGTCTACATCTCTACAGACTTTATCAACAGCAATGATTTGCATGATTATGTTGCAGATGTGAGAAATGCAAAAACAGATGCTGAAGGAAATAAAATTTGGGATTCACTGCTTTCCGGCTATCAGATAGATTCGGGAGAAGCGCTTTCTCAGGCATATGTTTCCAGAGATAATGTGTATCAGGACCTTTCTAAAGTGTACGGACGATTAATGTTGGAAGAAGCTAATACAGAATCAGAGATATTCAGTACAACGTTTAGTCTGGCAGATTTTGAAATCGATCCGAAGCAGCATGGATTATTAATTGAACTGTATACAGCACTGGAACCATATCTTAAAAATCTTTCAAAAAATCTAAAGCCTGCTTATCATTACAGTCAGCTGGCAGATTACACCCATATTTCAGCCAATTTTGGCCTGTATAGTAACGATTTACTCTTACGGTCTGGAGAAAATATTGATGCTGAGCTGATCAATAACGGATTAAACGTTCCCAGTATTACCTCTGCAGATCATGAAACCCGCTTAAGAGTATCTACAGATCTGCATCTTCCGGAAGACAGTCTCATCACAGACTTTCTGTATGGAACCAATGTTCCGAATAATGATATTTGGAGCCGTTCAATACTCATGAAATAAAAAATTAAATATAATAATGTTAGTAATTTTTCAGTTTTAAATTTAGGTTGTGTAAAAGGGGTGTCTGGCAGGATACCCCTTTTTTTAAGAGAGATTTTCAAAAAAATAGTCTGCTAAAATCCAGAATTGTAATCTTGTACCGTAAAAATACGGATGTTTAATTGGGTATTTATACGATAGGATTTAGTTTTTAATTGTAGTTATTTTGAATGATTATGTATACGAAACATTAAAGAAAAAATAATCAAAACTATGTATCTCTATATCAATAAAAAATAACAGAGAAAATTAGTTGGAAAATTAGTAAAATAGTAAACGAAGGAGGCATTTTCCTTACAATTGTATACTATCCAAAGAGGATTTCATATAAAATATATAAGTTTTTAATAGAGAAAGGTTGTTCCTCCGGGGCAGCTTTTTTTTATTTCCGACTATTCATTTCTTTTTCCGTATTTTTGCACCCGAAAAATATTCAGTATTAATTCTTAATAATATCATTAAATGCTTTCTGTTCAAGGTCTAGGATTACATCATTCGGGAAACTATTTGTTTCAAAATGTGAATTTTACAATTAAAAAGGATGATAAAGTGGGTTTGGTAGGTAAAAATGGAGCGGGAAAATCCACTTTATTGAAAATGCTTTCCAAAGAAATTACTTTTTTTGAAGGAGTGGTGGTTCCTGAAGGAAACATCACCATTGGTTTCCTGAAACAGGATCTTGATTTTGTGAAAGGAAGAACTGTGTGGGATGAAACCATGCAGGCATTTGAGCAGATCAATGCATGGAAAAATGAGCTTGAAGAAGTGAATCACCAGCTGGCAACAAGAACAGACTATGAAAGCGATGCCTATACGGACCTGATTAATAAAATGACGGAGCTTAATGATCTGTTGATGCATCATGATGCTTACAATCTGGAAGGTGATATTGAAAAAGTATTATTTGGGTTAGGATTCAAAGCCAGTGATTTCGGAAAAATAACCGATGAATTCTCCGGAGGTTGGAGAATGAGAATCGAATTGGCAAAACTTCTTCTTCAAAAGAATGATTTAATGCTTCTCGATGAGCCTACCAACCACCTGGATATGGAATCGATCATTTGGTTAGAGAACTTCCTGAAAGATTATCCCGGTGCCATTGTCCTGGTAAGTCACGATAAACAGTTTATGACTGCGGTTTGTAACAGAACTTTTGACGTGAATAACAGGAAAGTGGATGATTATAAAACCAATTATACTAAATATCTGGTGATGCGTGAAGAGCGTCGTGAAAAACTGATTCAGGCTAAAAAGAACCAGGATGCCGAAATCAAGCAAATGGAAGACAACATTAATAAGTTCCGTGCAAGTGCAACCAAAGCATCTTTTGCCCAGTCACTTATTAAGAAATTAGATAAAATAGACCGTATTGAAGTTGATAATGAAGACGTTTCAAAATTCAATATCCGTTTCGTTCAATCCGTTGTTCCCGGAAAAGTAATTTTCGAAGCGAACCATCTGGGGAAAGCATACGGGAAAAAACAGATTTTTGACGAAGTAGATTTCATTGTTCAGAGAGGAGATAGAATTGCTCTTCTTGGTCAGAACGGACAGGGAAAAACAACCCTGGCTAAAATTCTTGCCGGAGATATCAAAGACTACTCAGGAACCTGGAATTTAGGACATAATGTAAATATTGGTTACTTCGCACAGAATCAGGAAGAAGTGTTGACCCCTAATAAAACAGTGTTAGAAGAAGCTGAAGATTCTGCAACGGAAGACACCCGTCCAAGAGTAAGAGATTTATTAGGATCTTTCTTATTTCAGGGAGAGGCGGTGAATAAAAAAACAAAAGTGCTTTCCGGAGGGGAAAGAAACCGTCTGGCGCTTTGTAAATTGTTGCTGCGTCCTTTCAACACGTTGATTATGGATGAGCCGACCAATCACCTGGATATTCAGTCTAAGGAAATTATTAAGCTGGCGTTACAGAAATTTGAAGGAACTTTAATTGTAATCTCTCACGACAGAGAATTCCTTCAGGGACTTTGTGATAAAATCTATGAATTCCGTGATGGGAAAATGAAAGAATTCCTGGGAAGTGTCAATGAATACCTTGAGTTCAGACAGAAAGAATCCATCAGAGAAATCTCCGCTGAAAAAGCAAAACTTCACAATGAAGACGAAAAAGAAGAAGTAAGGGTTAAAGCTGAAGCAAAAGCAGAGGTAAAACCGATTCCAGCTAGTCAGCAGTCTGCAATACTGAGTAAAGAACATAAAAACATCCAGAATAAACTAAAAAAAGTAGAAGATAAAATTTCTGAGCTTGAAACAGCCATAGAAGGAATGGAAGCTACTTTCACCAAAGAAAATCCTTCTGAAGAAACGCTGGCTAAATACAATGCGACCAAAGAAGAATTGGAGCTTGCTCTTCAGGAGTGGGAATATTTGGGATCTCAGTTAGATTAATAAAAATCAATGATATAAAATACTTTGGCTTCGTTCAGTATGAGACGGATGTAAGTACTTAATAAAAGTATGAGCAGACATGTGATACTGAACAAAGCAGAGGTGTTTGTAACAAAACAGTAATCGCTTCGACGTATTGTAAGTAAGTTTTACTAAGCATTTAGGAAACTTAATGTAAAATTTAAATTATTATTTCATATTTTTGACATATGATTTTTAAAGAAAGCAGAATTTTAAAGAGTTTTATCTCCAAGCTTTTGTTTGGGATATACTTTATTGCGCTGTTTTCTCAAAGTTTTCACCATCATGATTCTGTAGATTATTTTAAGAATTTTAATCTTAAAAAAACAGAAAATACCCTTGCAAAAAATACCAACAAAGAAAAAGTCGGCGATTGTCTGGCTTGTCATTTCTTAGCGACAGGGCATACTTTGGTTCCTGAAGAATTTATCTTCAATTTTGAGCACTATACGCAAGAAATAAAGCTGGTTATTGCCATTCAGGAGAAAATATGGTCTCAGACTAAATTTACTTTTCAACTTCGGGGGCCTCCCGCAATTTCATAACTGATAGATTTTAACGGATTTTTATTGAATTTTTAAAAGTAGTATTGATTTTTAATGGCTTTATACCATTAATGATCATAGCGTACTTTAAGAATACCAGGGGTAAATGAATTTTGTAGAAATATAATGTACATAATACATTATACTTTTTACACATTACGAATTGCCTCTTACAAAAAAATCTACCCAACAAATTTTTACAAAAATGTACTTTTTAAAGAGTACACAATCAATCTATTTACAATGAAATTGATATATAGTTTATTGTTGATCCTTTGTGGATTAGCACTTACAAACGCACAGAAAACTTACACTGTAGAAGGAACTGTTCAGGATTTCCATGACAAAAGCAAGCTTGAAAACGCAGTCGTGAAAATTGGTGATTTTACGACCAAAACAGATGAAAAAGGTAAGTTTTCACTCAACAAAGTTCCTGCGGGAACCTATATTCTCATTGCAAAGCATCCTGATTGTAATGATTATACTGAAAATATAGGAGTTACCAAGGATCTTCATATTACCATTACCCTGGAGCATCACAGCCATGATATTGAAACTGTGACACTGCACGGAAGCCATAAAAATAACGGAAGTATCGTCGTGAAGACGTTGGATAAAGCAACGATTTCCAGAAATGTTACCGAAAATCTAGGAAACCTGCTCACCAATATTTCAGGAGTTAATGTGCTGAAAACAGGGAATAATATCGCAAAACCTGTTATTCACGGACTGTACGGAAGCCGGGTTTCTATTCTTAATGATGGAGTAAAACTGGCAGAACAGGAATGGGGAGTAGAACATGCACCGAACGTTGACATCAATAATTTTGAACATATTGATGTCATAAAAGGAGCCTCTGCCCTGAAATATGGAAGCGGAGCCATTGGTGGTGTCGTGGTGCTGGAACCTCAGGTCTTACCTAAAAAAGATACCATCATGGGAGCGGTTTCCCTGTCCGGAATCTCTAACGGCCGTGGAGCAAGTCTTAATGTGAAACTGGCGAAAACCTGGGAAAATGGCTGGGCAATTAAAACAAATGGAAGTTTTAAAAGACTGGGCGATTTACAGGCTCCCAATTACGGATTAATGAATACCGGAGTTCAGAGTTCCGGGTTTAATTTTGGAGTTCAGAAATTAACTTTTAACAGTGGGATTTCTTTTGATTATTATTTAACCAACAGCTCTATCGGAATTTTGAGAAGTTCCCATACCGGTTCTGCAGAAGACATGGCCGAAGCCCTTACCAGTAAAGAACCTCTTTACCAAAGAAACTTCAGCTATGATATTGATAATCCAAGACAGGATATAGAGCATCATATTGCTAAAATATCTGCCTACCAGCGGTTTGAGAACTTTGGAAAGATCACCGCAACCTTTAGTTTTCAGTATAATCACAGGAAGGAATATGATATCCGGCGTACGGAGGAACTCAGCAAAACACCGGGATTAGACCTGGAACTGATCACGAACGATTTCAATGTTAATCATTTAATTGAAAGAACAAAATGGAATCTTGAAACAGGAATTAATGGCGGATACCAGAATAATTATTCCAATCCAGACACGGAGGCGAGACGTCTGGTTCCTAATTATGACCGGTTTTATGGCGGTGCTTATTCTGTTTTCAAATATAAATTAACCCCGAAATTGGATGCCGAAGCTGGGGTAAGATATGATTTTGACCGTTATGAAGTGACCAAATGGTACGATTTGAGCGATTGGAACAAATCCTATGCTGCCGATTTCTCCAACTTCGTAGTGAGAGTCAACCAGAACAGAATCCTTACAAAACCGGAACTGAATTATAATAATTTTTCCGGAAATGTAGGCTTTACGTATCATCCGACAAGCAATTTCAATTTGAGACTGAATTATGCGAGAGTCTCCAGGTCTCCCAATGTTGCTGAACTTTTTGCAGACGGACTGCATCATTCTGCAGCCATCATTGAAAAAGGAGATATGAACATTAAAAATGAAACCGGAAACCAGTTTAATCTGGTTGCTGATGCCAAATTCAATGTTCTTGGCGGATTGAATATTTCTGTAAATCCATATTTATTTTATACTAAAAACTTCATTAATCAGGTTCCTACCGGATACAGCAATACCCAATGGGGCGGAGATTTTGTAGTGTACGGATACCAGCAGATTGATGCAAAAATGTATGGTGTGGATCTGGATGTAGCCCTTAAAATCAATGATAATTTATCCTACAAAGGAAGCGGTTCTTATGTATACGGTCAGGATCTTACCCACGATGTTCCCCTTATCATGATGATGCCGGCTAATTTTAATAATTCATTGGAATTCAGCAAAAAAGAATGGCGGAACTTTTATGTTAACGTAAGTAATACAACGGTTCTTAAACAAACGAGATTTCCTGTGTACAATATTTTTGTAAGAAGATATGATACAGACGGGAATCCTTATAAACAGGAAGTAGATATTTCTACTCCTCCAAAGGGATATTCACTTTGGAACCTTCAGGCAGGGGTTAATCTGACTAAAAACTTCGGAGTGGATTTCTCCGTACGAAATGTATTCGACAGCGCTTACAGAGATTATCTGAATAGACTGCGCTTTTTCTCCGATGAAATGGGGAGAAACTTTATACTCACTCTTAAATACCAATTTTAATTAATTAAAATTTAAAAAAATGAAAAATATTTTTAAAAATACAACACTTATAATAGGCCTTTTAATGATTGCTTTTTCTTTAAGCTTAACCTCTTGTAACAGGAGCGATGATGAAAAAGATGATCTTCCGCAGGAAGAACTTTCTGATGTATTGCTGAAAGTAACGGATGCAGCTACACAAGCAACTATAACCTACGATTATCAGGTGAACAGTACAACGAACCCTAATGTGAAATTAGTAGATGGACACACCTACAACGTTGAAGTTATCTTCAAAAATGGTGATGAAGATGCTACAGAAGAGATCAGAACGGCAAAAGACGAGCACTTTTTAGTGTATAACTTTCCCAATTCTGATATCGTAATGACCCGTACGGATGATGCCTCTTCTACAAGAGCAGATAGTAAGCATGTAGGTCTTAAAACAAAATGGGTAGTGAATACAGCTGTGAGAAATGCAGCGGCAACAAGCCAGTTGGTTCTTACGTTATACCATGAGCCGGTAAGTGTTTCCGAAGCTTCGGCAGTAAGTGGAAATGGAGTAGTGTATGGAATCCAGTCAGGAGGAGAAACAGATGCCCAGGCTTTATACAATATTATTAATTAAACAGATTGCTGTAAAAATAAAACCGCTGGATTTTTCAGCGGTTTTTTTATTTATAAATATTTGATGGCGAAGAATTTATCTTTAATAGGGTATTTTCATAAAAAATTCATATTTTTGCAACCTAAAATTTTAATCAATAATGAAGGTTACCGCACAAAACCATGATGCCGTAAGTGCATTGCTTACAGTGACATTGGAAAAATCTGACTACAAAGAAAGAGTAGAAAAGCAGTTGATTAATTATGCTAAAAATGCGCAAGTTCCTGGATTCAGAAAAGGGAAAGTGCCTTTAAGTATGGTTAAAAAACAATATGAAGCAGGTATTGCATTCGAAGAAATCAACAAACAAGTGTCTGATGCATTAAACGGATATGTTAACGATAACAAGTTAAGATTAGTTGGACAGCCTGTTCCTCAGCCAGTCAACCAATTGGACTATAATGCTGATCAAATTGAAGTTGCTTTTGAAGTAGGGTATGAGCCTGATTTCACAATAGATTTAGCTAAATATGAAGCACCTCACTACAAAGTAGAAGCTTCTGAAAAAGAAATCAACAAGAGCATCGAAAACATGCAGAAGCGTTTCGCTGAGCAGGTTCCACAAGATAAAATTACTAAAGACTCTTACATTGCTTTAGAAATTTCTCAGGTGGTAGAAGAAGATGCTGAAGGAGAGCACCACCACCACCCAAAGAATGCTACCATTACTGCTGAAAACAAAGAAGCTTTCAAATTGGTAAAAGCTTTGAAAATGGACGGATCTGTAAAAGTTTCAAAAGAAACTCTTGCTGCTGACGAAGAATTAGCTAAAGAATTAGGTTTCACTAAAGAAGAAGTTGAGCACTTACACCACGCTGAAGTTGAAGTTAAAGTAAAAGATTTCTACAGCTTAAACCTGGCAGAACTTAATCAGGAATTATTCGATAAAGTATACGGAGAAGGAAATATCACTTCCGAAGAGCAGCTTAAAGAAAAAGTAAAATCAGAATTAGACGAATATTTCCAGCAAAATGCTGATGTTCACTTTGTGAATAAAGTATTAGAGCAGGTAACAGAGAAAGAAGAAGTAGCACTTCCTGAAGCTTTCCTTGTTAAATGGTTATTATTCTCTAACCAGAATATCCAGTCTGAAGAGCAGGCAAAAGAAATCCTTGAAGCTGAAAAAAGCCAGTTGAGATACCAGATCATCGAAGGTAAATTGATGACTGATAACGAAATCCAGTTGGATTATGCTGATGTTTTAGCTCAGGCTGAGCAGTTGGTAAGAAACCAGTTGGCAATCTACGGAATCCACCACTTAGGGGATGAAGAAATCCAGAAATATGCTGTTGAAATGTTGAAAGACCAGGAGCAGGTAAGACAAATTTCTTCTGAAGTAGCTATGGCTAAATTGAAAGATGTAATTCTTGAAAAAGCTTCCAAAAAAGAAACTGAAATTTCGCATGACGAATTTTTAGAAGAACTTAAGAAATAATTATAGCTGATATAAATATTTGAAGCCGCCAATTTTGGCGGCTTTTTTTATTGACAGACCACACTAATTGTATTTCATTCAATATTCATATATTTACATTCTAAACTTATGTATATATGAAAAAGATAATCATTCCGTTTTTTTGTGCCGTAGTTTTTTCTACTTCAGTAGCCGCACAAAAGGCAAGTACAGCTCCTGCTACAACGGAAGCTACAAAATCTAAATTAACCCCTAAAGAAGTTATTGATAACTATATAAAAGCTTTAGGAGGAAAAGATAAATTAGAAGGTATAAAAACAATCATTACTGATAATACTCTTTCTGTACAGGGAATGGAGATTACCATGACGACTAAAAAAATGGGAAACAAATTTAAGTCCGTACAAAGTGTAATGGGACAGCAGATGACCCAGCTTTTTGATGGTGAAAAAGGATATTTTGACCAAATGGGACAGAAAACAGACATTCCTGCTGATAAAATTGCTGACTTGAAAAAAACCAAAATGATTGATGCTCTAGGATATGATCCGGCCAACTTTCAAACTGTTACGGTTGAGAAGTTAGATGGGAAAGACTACAATGTACTTTCTTCAGACAAAGGGAAATTCTATTTTGATGTTGCTACAGGACTTTTATACACGTCTAATGCTCCTGAAGGAAAAGCAACAGTAAAAAGCTATATGACTGTTGACGGAATTAAATTCCCTGCTGAGATTGAAGCAGAAGGAAGCGGACAGAAAATTAGCATCAAAACAACTAAGGTTGTTCTGAACTCTGGCGTTACCGATGCAGATTTTAAATAAAAAATGTATTTTACAATAGAAAAAGCCGGGTATTTCCCGGCTTTTTTGATATATGTTTAATTTTAACTCAACTTTAACTATAATTTTAATATCACCTAGTGAAGAATTAATATTTTTAAGCTGAAAATAAAATTAAACTGTATGAACAAAATTATTTCTTCTTTTGCCGTCATTTTTTTAATGTCTGCACAAGGTTTTGCACAGAATATCCCTGCGGATCCTTCTGTGAAAACAGGTACACTTTCCAATGGAATGAAGTACTATATTAAGAAAAATACACTGCCGGAAAAGAAAGTGGATTTTCGTTTGGCTATCAACGCCGGATCTATTCTGGAAGATGAAAATCAGAGAGGACTCGCCCATTTCATGGAACACATGAACTTTAATGGAACCAAAAACTTTCCGGATAATAAATTAGTAGACTTTCTACAGTCTATCGGGGTGAAATTCGGACAGCACCTTAATGCTTATACCAGCTTTGATGAAACGGTATATATGCTTCCGGTTCCACTCGATAAACCAGGAAATCTGGATGCCGGATTAAAAGTAATGGAAGACTGGGCATTCAATGCTACACTTTCCGATGAGCAGATCAATAAAGAACGTGGAGTTGTTCTGGAAGAGCTGCGATTAGGACTGGGAGCAGACAAAAGAATGGAAGATAAATATTTACCTAAACTATTATATAAATCTCAGTATGCAGAAAGATTACCGATTGGTAAAAAAGAAATCCTTCAAAATTTCAAACCGGATGTGATCAGAAAGTTCCATCAGGATTGGTACAGACCGGATCTGATGGCCATTGTAGTGGTAGGAGACATCAATGTGGATGAAGTAGAAAAGAAAATCAAAGATAACTTCAGCAAGTATAAAAATCCTTCAAAACCAAGGGAGAGAAAAACTTTTGACCTTCCCAACCATAAAGAAACGCTGGTTGCGATAGAGACAGATCCTGATGCTACCAATTCTATGGTACAGTTTATCATGAAAGATACTGAAGCTTATACACCGGATGTTACAGTACAGCAGTATAACCAGAGTATGGTTGAGAATATTGCTACAACGATGCTGAACAACAGGTTAAGAGAATTAATCAATTCAGCAAATCCGCCGTTTACTTATGGTTCCGTGTACCATGGCGGAACCTATGCGAGAAGTAAAGAGGCTTTCCAGGGTTTTGCAATGGTAAAAGACGGAAATCAACTGAATGCTCTTAAAGTTTTGCTGGAAGAAGTAGAAAGAGCAAAAAGATTCGGATTTACTCAAACAGAGCTTGACAGAGCAAAGTCTCAGGTAATGTCTAATCTTGAAAGCTCTTACAATAACAGAAGTAAGACAGAGAGTGATATGCTGGTAGACGAATATGTAAGAAACTTCCTGGAGCAGGAACCGATGCCGGGAATTGCCTGGGAATATGAAGATGCAAAATCTTTCCTTCCTTCTATAACACTGGCGCAAACCAATGATGTTATTAAAAAAATGGTAAGAGACGATAGCAGGGTAATTGTGCTTACGGGGCCTAAAAAGGACAACATTACGATGCCTACAGAAGCTATGGTTCTGAATACATTTGAGTCAGTAAAAATGGCTGATCTTAAACCTTACGAGGAAAAAGCAACGATTAAAAATCTGGTAAAACCTTTCAAATCTGAGGGGAAGATTGCCAAAACGGAATCTGATGCCAAGCTGGGGACTACCACATGGACTTTAAGCAACGGAGCAAAAGTTACTTTCAAGAAAACAGATTTTAAAGACGACGAAATTGTATTTACAGCAAGAAGTTTAGGAGGAAATTCCATTATTCCGGATGCTGATTTTAATAAAACGCAATTTGCATTCTCTGCATTATCAGAAGCAGGAGTAAACGGATTTTCAAAATCTGATCTTACCAACTATCTCGCCGGAAAACAGGTTTCTGTAAATCCATCAATCGGACCTTTATCAGAAGGTATTTCCGGGAAAACAACACAGAAAGATCTGGGAACAGCTATGGAACTTATTTATGCCTATTTCACAGGATTAAACTACGATCCGGCAGCATTTAATGCCTATAAAGAAAAGCAGTCTGCTATGCTGAATAATTTAATGTCTAACCCGCAGTTTTACTTTTCAAGTGAACATGCAAAATTCATGAATCAGAAAAACCCGAGATTTATCGGACTGATTCCAATGGAAAAAGACTGGGCGAATACAGATTATAAAAAAGCATATGATATCTATAAAGAGAAATTTGCCAACGCAGGAAATTACCAGTTCTATTTTGTAGGAAATATTGATGAGGCTACTTTTAAAGATGAGGTCCTTCAATATATTGCAAGTCTTCCGTCAGCAGGAAAAACTACGACCTTCAAAGATACGGGTTACAGACAGGTAACGGGAGATTACACCAAAGTATATAAGAAAGGAAAAGATCCGAAGAGTTTGGTATCCATTACTTATAGTGGCGAGACTCCTTACGACGAAAAAGATGCGCTTGCTTTGTCTGCATTGGGTGAGGTGGCAACCATTAAGGTGATCGAAAAATTGAGAGAAGATGAAAGCGGTATTTATGGCGGCGGCGCACGAGGAGGAATGACTAAAATTCCTTTCAGTGCCTACAATTTCAGTATCAGCTTCCCATGTGGACCTGAAAATGCTGAAAAGCTAACAAAAAGTGCTGTTACCGAACTTCAGAAATTAATTGATAAAGGTCCTGATCAGAAAGACCTGGACAAGTACAAAGAAGGGGAGTACAATGATAATAAAACCCATCTGAAAGATAATATGTTCTGGATGAATGGCCTGGCTAAAAACCAGCTTGATGGAAGCGATAAATATGATATCCTGAACCATCAGGAGAAAGTAAAAGCACTTACCGTGAAAGATCTTCAGGATGTGGCTAAGAAATACCTTACAAAAGGTAGAATAACCGCGACACTGATGCCGGAAGACGGATGGGAAAATGCTAAAAAAGAAGACGCTCAACCCGCTGTTATTAAAGCAGGAGTTTCAAATTAAAGTAAATATAATTCCAAATAAAAACCGCAGACTGTTCTGGTCTGCGGTTTTGTATTTTAATTTCCATATTCTTTTTTCCATTCATCAGCTGCATCCGTCAGCACATCATAGAACTCTTCCCCATACTTTCTTATCAGGGGTGTTTTTAAGAATTTATACACCGGAACCTGAAGTTCTTTTCCTAGGGTACATGCATCGCTGCAAACATTCCACTCATGATAGTTCAGTGCCGTAAAAGAAGAATATTCTGTAATACGGATCGGGTACAGATGACATGAGATAGGCTTCTGCCATGTGATCGCTCCGTCTTCATAAGCTTTTTCAATACCACATTTTGTAATACCTCTTTCATCGAAAGTTACATACGCGCACTCACGGTCTTCCACCATAGGCGTTACATACATTCCGTCTGAAGGATCCGTTGTCCATGTCCCCTGTTCTTCAAGAGCCTTGACGCCTTCCTCAGTAAGATAAGGCTTAATTTTATCGAAAATACTATCTAAAATCTCAAGTTCATCTTTATCTAAGGGAGCACCTACATCCCCTTCCACACAACATGCACCCTTACATTTCGTAAGGTTGCAAACAAATTCTTCGGAAAATATTTCCTCAGAAATCAATTTATCGTCTATCTGAATCATAATTTTTTAAAATAAATCAAAATAAGTACCTGCTTTAAAGGTAATTAAACTAACAATAATAAGCCATAAACTTGCCTCACGCATCCAATACTTAGGTAGAAACCGCAGCATTCTGCTTAAAATAATACTGGTGGGAAAGGCTAAAAGCAATAAATACTCATAGCTCTTATTCATATATAAAATAATGCTAACCAACTGAGCTACTGAAAAAACAAGCAGGAACGTATACTTATATCTGCTTACCGGACTTTTCTTATTGTAATTTTTAAAATGATCATACACCGCATAAATGAGCATCAGCACAATAGGAATCAAAGGAAATAAATCCGTGTAATCCGTTACCAGTTTCATTTTTCTAAATGGGAAATAATCGATATTCCACGAAGTGAACCCAAAGAAAAACATAAGAGAAAAATAACTGAACGCAATCAAAACAGTTCCTAAAATAAACCTGAACAAATTCAGGCTGATCTTTTCCGAGGTAGCAATCACGTGAATAATTACAAAAACAGCCATAGGCCAGGTAGTAGGCAGAAAAATAAAATTTAATGCCACAATAGCTCCTACCAGCACATACGATTTTTTCCTGATATCTTCATCGGCACTTGTCAGCAGCATCAGCAGGAAAGAATTCGTAAGAAGAGAAACCGCAATACCAATGTCTAAATTTCCGGGATACAGCCCGAAAACAAAAAAGGTATACAGGAATAACGGCAGATGAGTCTGATAATTAAGCGCGATACTGTGAAAACAGAAATATCCCAAGGCAATTCCCAAAAATGTTATTCCGGCAACAATTGCTTCATACGTATTGAAATTCAGTATGTTAAATATTATTACTACTAAAAGAAGAAAACCAATATAAACAGGAATTGAAAAAATATTGCTTTCTTTTGAAAGTAATTTAAACATTTTTTATAAATTTGTACAAAGTTAATTTAAAAAAGGAAAATAATGACGTCTTTCTGGTTATTCTTAAGTAAAGTTTTCAAGTGGACCTTCGGGTTTTTTGAGACATTTGGAAATGTTTTAAACTGGATATTGTTCACCGTCTGCTGTGTAATGTTCATCTATTGGTGCTATGTATTGGTAGTAGGTCTTGGCGGAAATAAAGATAAGGACTATTTCTCTCCTACAGAAGGGAAGAATCCATATTATGATCCTGAAATTTATAAAAAAGAAGGTTAATTAATTGGTTATATAGTAAAAAACCGATCAGACTCTATGTTTGATCGGTTTTTTTATAATAACGATTAAAATTTAATTTCCTTAATTATGAATAGGAAGTACCAAAACAGGAATGCTGGAATCTTTTGTAATTCCTTTGGTTAAACTTCCTACAAATACATCATAAATTCCACTTCTTCCGTGGGAACCCATTACAATATAATCAGCATTTTTGGAACCTGCATATTCTAAAATGATATCCTTGGCAATGCCTTGTTTCAGAAGATGCTCGCAGTCTATATTCTGTGCAATAATCTGCTGCTCAATGGTATTAAGCTGAACCAATTCCTGTCTGATTTCGTTTTCTTCAACCTCTGGGAAATACTGGAACCCCATATCACCGATGGCGAATCCAATATCTGAAGGAGCAACATGGATGAGGAAAATTTTACCATTAAGTTGTTTTGCGAATTTAACGGCACCTTCTATAAGCTGCTCTGTTTTGTCCCCAAAATCTACGGGCACTACAATATTTATCATAACCTTTAATTTTGCTACTTAAAGATAAGAAAAAAACGCCAGAACACCTATTAAATTACCTATAATATTCTAATATCAATCACTTTTTCATCCCCAAGATATCCTTCCAGAATATCATTTTCGTTCACTTTGCCAACCCCTTTTGGAGTTCCCGTGAAAATAAGATCACCAACTCTCAGAGTAAAGTACTGCGAAACAAAAGCAATGATATCATCACAACTGAAGATCATGTCTTTGCTGTTGCCGTCCTGAACTTTCTCTTTGTTTTTTAATAATGAAAACTGAAGCGCTTCCAGATTATAATTTTCTTTTTTGAAAAAACTGCTTACCACAGCAGAACCATCAAAAGCTTTGGAAAGCTCCCACGGAAGCCCTTTAGACTTTAAATCACTTTGAAGATCCCTTGCTGTAAAATCAATACCTAAACCAATTTCTTCATAATGTTTGCCAGCTGATTCTTTCTGGATATATTTTCCGCCCTTTGAGATTTTTACCACCACTTCCAGTTCATAATGCACATCATCAGAGAATTCCGGAATGTAAAAATCATTTCCTTTTAAAACAGCTGTATCAGGTTTCATGAAGATCACAGGTTTGTCAGGAATTTCATTTCCCAACTCTTTGGCATGTTCACTGTAATTTCTTCCTATGCAGATAATTTTCATAATTCTTTTGTTATTTATTTTTTTGTCATCGGAGAGCGAAATGAAACCCTACGCAATGACATTGATAATTTATTGTATAATTCCTTTGAAATATCCTTTTCCTTCTACAAAATATTTTTCCGGGCCATATCTTTTTTGAATCTTGAGCTCTGCATATCCAAAAATAGAGTCTCCTTTTTTATAAGAATCTTTGTTAAGAACGAGCTTCGTATTTAGAATTTTATAATATTCTTCATCTTCAAACAGCGTAAAAGGTTTTATATTGTCTGTATAATGATAAGGAGAAACTTGGTACCTGTTATTGATAATATCAATACTATATCCGCCTCCGCTATATCCATCACCTGCAGAAAATGTTATTTTCAAAAAAGGATTATTTGATAAATGACAGTTAAAATATTCACCTTCCAGACTATCTGTTTTTACTCTGAAATTATTTGTTTTAATCTCATCACTTTCCCCTCCAAAAATAGACTCCTGTTTTTGATGGTCAAACGTTTTATAAATGGTTTGTTTAGATAAATTTTCGTCAATGGTAATACTGTTCCATGTAATATAAAAATACCCAATAAGAAGAATAAGTATTGAGAAAATACCAATGAAGATAAACTTAAGGATTCGCTTAGGCATCTTCATATCATCTAACGTGTAAACTCATTCCCGCAATAATAACAGATAAATTTATGGCTTGTCAGAATAGAAATTCCGAAAAAACTTGTAGCGCTATCATCTCTGTAAATATGATTGGAATTGCATTTTGGACATACAAAATCGAACTCAGGGTTTTCAATAGTATGCTCTACTTCCAGAGAAAATTGTTCGTTGTCTTTATAATCCTGTAAAACCTCCTTTGCTTTTTCAGTGTCTTCCTCAAAAACCTGCAGCTGGATACCGCCTACCGCCTGAGAAAGCAGCCAGTCGGACTGGATAAGCAGTTCATTAGCAATAAAGCTGTTGACCCCGTTTTCAGCCAGAATCTGTTTGTCTCTGTTGGCTTCAAGAGCAGTTTCGTAGAATTTAAAACGAACTAATTTTGACATTTTTTAAAATTTACTTGACAATTGAATCTTTGTGAAGACTTTCTTCGTGTATAGTGGAAAATCAGCATTCTGAAGCCATCCGAAATAACCTAAATCCTTCTGAAATACTGCCTTTACTACCTGTCCCTTATATTTTCCAAAATTGAACACCTCTTCCATCTTTTCATTATAACCGATAAGCCCGGCAAGATCAGCATTCTTGTTATGGAAGGTAAACTCGCTCAAAGCAGCAATCTCATTGGGAAGATCATCATATTTACCCACCTGGGCATCCAGCACATCAAAAGTAGCCATTACATCAGCCTCTGCAGAATGTGCATTTTCCAATGTTTTTCCACAGTAAAACTGATACGCTGCCCCAAGATTTCTGGGTTCTTTTTTATGAAAGATCGTCTGTGCATCCACTAACTTGAATTTACTTAGATCAAAATCCATACCTACTCTTAAAAGTTCTTCAGCCAATAACGGAACATCAAACCTGTTGGAATTAAAACCTCCTAAATCAGCCCCTGCAATCATTTCCATCACTTTGGAAGCAATATCTTTAAAAGTAGGAGCATCTTTTATATCTTCATCATAAATTCCGTGGATCTCACTGGTTTCTTTAGGAATAGGCATTTCCGGGTTGATGCGCCATGTTTTGCTTTCTCTCGAAGCATCAGGATTCACCTTTAAGATACAGATCTCAACAATCCTGTCTTTTCCAATGTTTGTTCCAGTGGTTTCCAGGTCAAAAATACAGAGCGGTTTATATAATTTTAAGTTCATTTTTTTAATTTTTATAATTTGATTGTCAGCGGATAGGCAAAGTCTAACCCTGAAATGTAATATCGAAGTCTACTATATGAAATCTACCCAAGCTGTCTCTGGAAGACCAATGATACCAGAATGTAATAAATAACAAGCATCGGGATTCCTACAATCTGGAATATCGCTAAAATGGCAATTCCACCAATAAGTAATACAGCTTTCGGATAATTATCTTTCAGTTTTTTGGATTTGAATTTCATAGCCATCATTTTTATCGGACTTATTAAAAGCCATGAAGTAAGGATGGTTAAGAGTACCAATAACAATGGGCTTTCAAACAGAAAGCTGAAAGCATTCGTTTCTTTAAATGCATAATATAATCCGAATAATAAGACTGTATTGGTGGGAGTATTCAATCCTTTAAAATAATACCGCTGCTCCTCATCAAGATTAAAAATAGCAAGCCTCAGGCAGGAGAAAACCGTCACCAGAAGACCAATGTATTGTATTTCAAAAGGAAAATGCAATCCAAGGAGTTCATTTCCAGGGCCTAATGCAGCGTACATCGTAAGTCCCGGAATCAATCCAAAACTCACCATGTCGGCAAGAGAATCGAGCTGGAGCCCGAGGTTTGAATTAGAATGGACAGCCCTAGCTACAAATCCATCAAAAAAATCAAAGATAGAAGAGAGGATAAGGCAGATGGCAGTCGTTTGATAATCACCTAAAATAAGATGGATCGCCCCAACGCATCCGGAAAATAAATTCCCGAGGGTGAGCAAATTGGCAAGATTATTTTTTATGAAATTCATGGCAACAAAAATACAGTTTTTCAAAATTTTATCCTGAAATATTATGAAGGAAAAAATACATTAATATGATTTTGATGTAAATTTGCCGAATGAAATTTTTTAAAGAATTTAGAAAACAAGAAGTTCTGGTCCTTCTATACCGGATTTTCTTAGCATATGTTTTTTATCAGATTGCCCGGCTTTTGTTTTGGTATTTTAATAAAGAGCTCATAAAAGTGGATTCAGTTTCAGATTATTTCAATCTGGCATTTCATGGAACCGCCTTCGATACGACCGCGATTCTCTATGTGAATGCGCTCTTTATCCTGCTGAGCATTATTCCTATCATTATCAATACAAAGAAAGGATATCAGAAGGTTTTGTTCTGGCTGTATTTCATTACCAATGGGATTGCTTATGCCATGAACTTCGGCGATTTCATTTATTATAAATTTTCACAGGCAAGATTAACGTCTACCGCTCTGGATGTCGCCAAACATGAATCCAATGTGGGGAAAGTTTTTATGGTTTCCGTAGGACAGCACCCTTTTGTACTTATATGGTTTATTGTTTTAATGGGAGTTTGGGTTTTTCTCTATAAAAGAGTAAAAATTACCGAACGAAAGCCTGTACAGCTTATTCCTTACTTTATCTGGTCTGTTGTCATGCTTTGTGCTACTGCTATTTTAGTGGTTGGCGGAATCCGTGGCGATTTCAAGCACAGTACAAGACCTATTAATTTAGTGGATGCCAACCGTTTTGTAACCAATCCGATTCAGGGAAATATTGTATTGAACAGTACATTTTCATTTTTCAGAACCTTAGGAACAAATAATTTTAAAGAAGTTCATTTTGTAGACGAAAAATATATAGATGACAATATTCAGCCTTATAAAATGTATGACAGGAAGGTGGAAAACCGTCCCAATATTGTCATTTTTATTGTAGAATCTTTTGGACGAGAATATTCAGGAGCGTTCAATAAAGATAAAAATATCAAAGATTATGTTTCATATACTCCTTTCATAGACAGCCTTGCCGGACAAAGTTTAATTTTTCCGAATACATTTGCCAATGGAAGACAGTCTATTCATGGGATGAGCAGTGTATTTGCAGGCATTCCGAGCCTTACGGATGCGTTTACCAGTTCGCCATATTCCAATCAGAAAATTCAGTCTATTGTTTCTGTGTGTAATGAGTTGGGATACGATACTTCGTTTTATCATGGGGCACCGAATGGATCTATGGGATTCTTAGGATTTGGAAATATCTTAGGATTTAAACATTATTTCGGTAAAACGGAATACAATAACGATGCAGACTTCGACGGAATGTGGGCGATATGGGATGAACCGTTTTTACAGTATTTTGCAAAGAATGTAGGGAAGAAACAGCCGTTTATGACCACTGTTTTCACGGCTTCATCGCACCATCCGTTTAAAATCCCGGAAAAGTATAACGGTAAATTTAAAAAAGGAAAAATAGAAATGCATGAACCGATACAGTATACGGATTATGCCATTAAGAAATATTTTGAAACTGCTAAAAAAGAACCTTGGTTCAACAATACGATATTTGTATTCACGGGAGATCATACCAACCAGATTTATTATTCGGAATATGAGAAACCGATGAATCGTTTTGCCGTTCCGCTTATTTTTTACTCTCCAAATCCGGCCTACCAACTCAAAGGAGTGAACCCTGAAGTGGCGCAGCAGATTGACATTTATCCTACGCTGGCAGATTTGATCGGCTATGACAAGAAAATAAGAAGCTGGGGAAGGAGTTTGGTGAGCGACAAGAAATATCCTGCCATTATTGTGAATTCAGACGGTTCTTCAGAGCAGTTTATCATCGGGAACTATATCTATCGCTTTGATGGAAAAGAAATCGGTGGAGTTTATGATAAGAGCGATCTTGGGCTTGAAAATAATCTTATGAATAAACTTAAGAGCCCTGAAGTAGAATCAGGAAAGCTGATGGCAAAAGCATGGTATCAGGATTATATGAACAGAGTAATCAATAGAAAGCTCAACTAATGTTGAGCAGCTGTTTAAATTAATAAGTTGGTATATCTATTGTTATATATGTGAAGGATAATAAAAGTTTTTGTTTGTTTGAAATTAATTTATATTTTTAGCATTAAATAGATAACAAAAATATTTTATTAGAATCAAAACAATAAAAAATATGAAAAAATTATTATTAACATTCGTACTTTCATTATTTGGTGTACTTTCTTTTGCGCAAATAGAAGGTAAATGGAAGACAATAGATGATGAAACCAAACAGGCGAAATCAATTGTAGAAATCTATAAAAAGGCAGACGGAAGCTATTATGGTAAAGTATCTCAACTGCTTATAAAGCCTGCAGATCCTAATTGTACGGTATGTAAAGATGACAGAAAAGGAAAGCCTATTTTGGGGCTGGAAATCATCAGAGGACTGAAAAAAGACGGTGACGAATTTACCGGTGGAACGATTACAGATCCTAAAACAGGTAAAACATACAAGTGTACGATTACAAGAACCGGAGATAAACTGAATGTAAGAGGATATGTGGGAATCTCGTTAATGGGAAGAACACAGACCTGGCAAAAAGTAAACTAATCAGGTTACAATACATAAGAAGACGGCATTTCAGCAATGAGATGCCGTTTTTTTTTGAAAAAAGTGTAACGAAAATAAAATTTTCACACTCATAAAGTATGAACTCAGATTTGGAAAAAACATTTGTGGATTTTTTTAAACCGAACCAAAGGCTTATTCATAAGATATGCAGAATATATACCGATAATACAGAAGACCATGAAGATCTTTTTCAGGAAATTACTATTCAGCTATGGAAATCCTTTCCCGGCTTTAAAGGAGATGCTAAATTTTCTACCTGGATGTACCGTGTTGCTCTGAATACAGCGATTACTCTTTTTAAAAAACCGCAGAAAAAAGAACTTAAGCAGTCAGAAGTAGATTTTTCCACTCTCAAAATAGAATATGAAGCTTATGAAGATGATGAATATAAATTAAAGAAGATGTACCTGGCAATCTATCAGCTTTCTGATATTGAAAAAGCATTGATCATGATGTACCTGGAAGATAAGCCTTACAGAGAAATTGGAGAAATTCTTGGAATTACAGAAGGAAATGCAAGAGTGAAAATGAATAGAGCCAAAAATAATTTAAAACAAAAAATAAACGCAGGATAAAATGGACGAATTAGAACTTTTAAAAAAAGACTGGAATAAAGATTCTGATGAATTTACAATATATTCAGAACAGGAAATCTATAAAATGATACAGAAAAATTCTACATCAGCGGCCAAGTTTTTATTTCTGATAGGCCTGGCAGAAATGCTTATATGGACGGTATATGGATATTTCTATCATCAGTTTCCTGTAGAAAGAACGGTTGTATTCCTTGTTTTCTTTGTACTGGTAATCTATTTATACCAAAGAATGAAAGCTGAATCTACCAGTATTGCATTAATGAAAACGATTTTAAACCTAAGGAATACTATTTTAGGATATGCAGGAATATCCTTATTATTAATTATTGTGGATAATATATTTCATTTTAATGAGTATACCAGAGATTTTATGGCAGGTATTCATGATGGTGGAAGTGGAAATCCTTACAGAACTACCCATCCGGATACTTTTGTTCCTGAATTTGGAAATTATGTAATTTTTGGAATCGTATTGTTTGTGGTGCTTTGTTTATTATATGTGATCTATAAAAAAACATACGGAAAAGTTCTGGCCAATCTTAAGAAAAATTATAAAGAATTAAGCAGAGCGGAATAAAATTGAGTATAAATAAAATTTATGAAGGCATTACAGTCAATGTGATTCCTTTTTTATGATGTGTATAATAAAAAATCACTATTTTTGTACTCTAAATTTTTCAAATAAATATGGCAGAATATACTTTTCGTGAGGTAATTGCACAGGCAATGAGCGAGGAAATGCGTAAAGACGAATCCATCTTTTTAATGGGGGAGGAAGTTGCAGAATACAATGGTGCATATAAAGCTTCAAAAGGGATGCTGGATGAGTTTGGCCCTAAAAGAGTAATCGATACACCTATTGCAGAACTTGGTTTTACAGGGATTGCGGTAGGAGCAGCAATGAATGGTAACAGACCGATTGTAGAATATATGACGTTCAATTTCTCATTGGTAGGTATTGATCAGATTATCAATAATGCAGCGAAAATCCGTCAGATGAGTGGTGGTCAGTGGAACTGTCCGATCGTTTTCCGTGGTCCTACTGCTTCTGCAGGTCAATTAGGAGCTACGCACTCTCAGGCTTTTGAAAACTGGTTTGCGAATGTTCCGGGGCTTAAAGTAGTGGTTCCTTCCAACCCTTATGATGCAAAAGGATTGTTGAAAACAGCGATCCAGGATAATGATCCTGTGATCTTTATGGAATCTGAGCAGATGTATGGTGATAAAATGGAAATTCCTGAAGAAGAGTACTACTTGCCAATCGGAAAAGCAGATATTAAAAGAGAAGGTACAGATGTTACTTTAGTTTCTTTCGGAAAAATCATGAAGTTAGCTATTCAGGCAGCTGAAGATATGGCTAAAGAAGGGATTTCTGTAGAAGTTATCGATCTTAGAACCGTTCGTCCTTTGGATTTTGATACTGTTTTAGCATCCGTAAAGAAAACAAATAGATTAGTTATCTTAGAAGAAGCTTGGCCATTTGCCTCTATTTCTTCTGAAATTACTTATATGGTACAGCAGAAAGCATTCGATTATCTGGATGCTCCTATCAAGAGAATTACGACTCCTGATGCTCCTGCTCCTTATTCAGCTGCATTATTTGCAGAATGGTTCCCTAAACTTGAAAAAGTAAAAGAGGAAATTAAAAAAGCAATGTACGTTAAATAACGATAGAGAAAAACTTCCGAAAGGAAGTTTTTTCATTTATTCTATGCATGAAGAATAGTTCATGAGGTCGTAAATTTAGTATAAATTTGCGCGTTTAAATAAATTAGCTGATATGGCAGAAGTTACAGAAGGTGGTCATCATTTTGACATTAAAAAACTTTCTTTTATTGGAATTCTAGTCTCTTTAGGAATTGTTTTCGGAGATATCGGGACATCCCCGCTTTACGTAATGAAAGCAATTGTAAACGCAAGAGACGTAGGCAGTAATATGCCTTTCAATGAATATATAGAGGGTGCACTTTCCTGCATTATCTGGACACTTACTCTTCAAACTACTGTAAAGTACGTGATCATTGCTTTAAGAGCAGACAACAAAGGGGAAGGGGGTATTTTGGCCTTATTTTCTCTTGTTAAAAACCTTAAAAAGCGCTGGCTGTATCTTATTGCTATTATAGGCGCTGCAGCTCTTGTTGCTGATGGGGTGATTACACCTTCACTTACAGTAATGTCCGCCATTGAAGGTCTTGAGATTTACAATCCTCATACACCTGTGGTTCCTATTACCATTGGAATTCTCATTTTAATCTTTGTAGTACAGCAATTTGGAACCAGTTTTATCGGGAAATTTTTTGGACCTGTAATGGTTGTCTGGTTTTTAGTCTTAGGAGGGCTGGGAGTAATGCATTTAAGTGAAAACTTTGAAATTTTAAGATCTTTCAATCCTTACTATGCCTATAAACTTATCGCCCATTCTCCTAGTGCAATTGTTATCCTGGGTGCAGTTTTCCTTTGTACAACAGGGGCAGAAGCTCTTTATTCGGATTTAGGACATTGTGGTGCTAAAAATATCAGAGTAAGCTGGGCCTTTGTTAAGATCATGCTTATTTTAAACTATTTAGGACAAGGAGCTTGGTTATTAACCAATTATGGAAAACCTGGATTTTCCGTAGTGAATCCATTTTTTGGAATCATGGAAGAATGGATGATCGTACCTGCGGTAATTTTAGCTACTGCGGCGGCAATTATTGCCAGTCAGGCATTGATTACCGGATCTTTCACCATTTTCTCAGAAGCTATGTCTCTTAATCTGTGGCCTAATCAAAAAATTGATTATCCATCAGGGGTTAAAGGACAAATGTATATTCCCAGAATTAACTGGGGACTTCTTATTTTATGTATTATCGTGGTTCTCCACTTTAGAGAATCCGGTAAGATGGAAGCGGCATATGGACTGTCCATTACAGTGACGATGCTGATGACAACCTTATTATTAGTGTTCTGGCTGCTCAAACACAGAGTCAATAAACTGTTGATTTTGCTTTTTGCCATGGTGTATATGTCTATTGAATTAGGATTCTTCAGTGCTAATATCATTAAATTCTTTGAAGGTGGTTGGATTACCGTAATATTAGCCGGATTCATCGGAGTTTGTATGTATGCCTGGTATAACGGAAGATTAATTAAAACCAAATTCATCAATTTTGTAAAGATCGACAGCTATGTTTCGATCATCAAGGATATGAAACTGGATGAAACAATCCCTAAGTACGCCACCAATCTTGCTTATCTGAGCAGAGCCAAAAGAAATGATGAAGTAGAATCTAAGATTATTTATTCTATCATCAAGAAACAACCAAAAAGAGCTGATCATTACTTTATATTAAGTATTGTCAACCAGGAAGATCCGTATACTTTTAAATACACCGTTGATGAAATTTTACCGGGAACAGTATATAAAATCAACTTCCTGTTAGGATTTAAAGTGGATCGTAGAATTAATGACTATTTTAATATGGTCCTGAAAGATCTGATGGCTGATGGCACGATTCCTTCAAGAAGCAGCCATCCATCGTTAAGAGCTCATAATATTCCTCCGGATCTGAAATATGTGGTCATAGATAACACCTATATCAACGATATACTTCTGACGGTTAAACAGAAAATTACCCTTAATATCTACAATTTCGTTAAATATATAGGCAGCGATGACTTCAAATCATGGGGTGTTACTTCACACAATGTAGTGGTGGAATCTGCTCCTATTACGGAATTAACCGTGTATGACAACAAAATTGAGCAGGCTGAATTTTTACGTCACAACAGTTAATATCCTTTAACAAAACTGTCTAATATGTATTTAAATAAAAATCAATAAATTTGTAGATAATTTTTTTGATGGATACTATACAAAAAGAAAAAAATATTGCTTTAATAAAAGATGTTTTAAGAAACTATTTATTAGAAAAAGGTTTCAGAAATACACCTGAGCGATACACGATATTGGAAGAAATCTATAATATGGATCACCACTTTAATGTGGATGATCTGTATTTATTGATGATGCAGAAAAAATATCATGTTTCGAAAGCAACTATTTACAATACTATTGAAATTTTCCTTGATGCAGGCCTTATACGCAAGCATCAGTTTGGAGAAAAAACACTGACTTCTTCATCTTACGAGAAATCTTATTTTGATAAACAACATGATCACCTGGTCATTTACAAAAAAGATTCAGATAAAGAAATTGAAGAAATCATCGAATTCTGCGACCCCCGAATTCAAGGAATTAAAGAAGCAATTGAAGATGCATTTGGCGTAAAAATTGATTCTCATTCGCTGTATTTTTATGGCACTAAGAATGATTAATCAATGAGAATAGTCCTTTTTCTGTTAATTTTTATTTCAACCTTCAATTTTGCACAGGACACGAAGCCGCCTGTGCAGAGGGATCCTTATTTACAAACACCGATAAAAGCTAAGCCGGTACCATCAAAACCCGAAGACAAAGTAAGGATCATCCATGCAGATGAGGTCAAGAAAAGTCTCGATAAATATAATGGGAATCAATATCTGACCGGCCATGTACAGATAGAGCATCAGGGTTCTATTCTTGCAGCGGATGAAGTGGTGATCTATGATGAGGAGAATTTTGTAAAGGCAATAGGCAATACAAAACTTCAAAACACAGACGGATCCGTCATTACTGCCGGCGAGATGGAATATGATGCCAATACCCAAAAAGGAGTTGCCCGTAAAAATGTAGTTCTTACCGATCCGAAAGGCACCGTTATTAAGACTGAAACAATGTATTATGACAGAATTTCAAATCAGGCTTATTACAACACGGGGGGAACGATTAATGATGGTAAAAGTATAACCTATGCAAAATCTGCAACTTATTTTCTAACAACGCGTATTATCGATCTTACTGGAAGAGTAAAAATTGAAGATGCTCAATATATTTTGGAAGGAGATAATGTTGTTCAGAACCAAAGTACAAATATTGTTGATATCAATGGACCTACAACAATTACCAATAAAAAGGATCCTAAAAACCGTATTGTCACAGATAAAGGAAATTATAACACAAACACTAAAGAAGCTTTTTTATATAAAAACTCGAGAGTGTTCTATAATGATAAGATTCTTACAGGTGACACCATGTACTTCAATCAACTTACAGGATTTGGAAAGGCAACAGGGAATGTAACCCTGGATGACCCAAAAGAAAGGAGATTTATAAAAGGAGGGTATGGAGAAATTTTCGAAAAGAAAGACTCTTCTATGATGACCAAAAATCCTTACGCTGTAAAAGCTTTTGAAAAAGACTCTATCTATTTCGCAGCAGAAAAAATCATATCCTATCAGAAGCCAGATGCTTTGGATATTAAGGTGAAAAAAAGTTTTCTGCGAGCTTATAAAAAAGCAAGGTTTTATAAATCAAATGCTCAGGGAAGAGCAGATTCCATAGCGTTCAATGAAACAGACGGAATCATGCACATGTATACAAAACCAATCCTCTGGAGCGGTGAAAAACAGGTAACCGGTGATAAAGTAGAAGCATATTTTAATACCGCAACCGAAGATCTTGACTCCCTGAAAGTCATTGGAAATGCTTTTGCAATAACTAAAGTTGATTCATTAACTCTTAAAGATGAATTCAATCAGGTGAAAGGGAAGTATATGACGGTCTACTACGAAAAAAATGATATTAAAGAAGCAAGAGTAGTTGGGAATGCCCAGTCAATTGCGTATGTAGATGATGTCAATAAGGAAACTAAGCAACCGGAGCGGATAGGGATTACCCTTTCTACCTGTGGTATTATTGGTGCCCTTTTTGAAGAAAAAGCATTGCAAATCATTTCTTGCAGTATTGGAGCCAATTCCGATACCTATCCAATGAGCAGGATAGAGCCGGCGAAAAGAAAGTTTACTGATTTTAACTGGAATACTAAAGACCGGATCCGAAAATGGCAGGATATATTGGTGGATTCTCCTAATTATGAGGAAATTAAATATACCTCGGATGATAAACTATATAACCAGGCTCAGGAAGCAATAGAAAAAGCGCAAGCTAAGGAAGAAGCTAAAAAACCGAAGCGAACCAGAAAATAATTTTTACCAAATAATAAAAATCACCATTTCAAACAAAGAAATGGTGATTTTTTTTGACTTAAAATGGAAATAAAGGGCTGACTTTTTTCAATAAAATGACTTTTTCTCAGCCAATAAAAATGTATTTTGTGAATTATTTTATAATCAAAATCCGCAGTATCACAGCGAAAATTCTACTTTTTGAAAAATTTATTTATGTTTCAGTTTTATTTTTATGCAGAAAAAGATTTATCGAACTATAATTTTCTTTAAATTTAAGTAACATAAAATCAAAATGAAAACAAACTTTATTCTTATGGTTATTTTATTGTGTAACATAAAGGCCATTGCACAGGTTGGGATTTCGAAAGACCTGACGTTTCAACCAGATTCCAGGACACTACTTCACGTAAAACAAGACGATTATGCCGCCCGATTGCCCAGGGCTAATACAGCAACAGTACTTCCCGCTTCTGCTGTAGGTACAACAGGAAGTGGAACCCAGGGTTCGATCATTTTTAATAGTGAGACCGGGAGCGTTGTGCAGAATGACGGAACAACATGGAAAATATCAGATCCTATTGTTTCAGTAATGAAAAATAATAAAATGAGCCGTTTTGTAAGATCCGGAAATGTCACAACGAGTTGCGGAACCTGTGGATTAGCCTGTGCTCTTACTGTAAAGACGTGCACAGCTGCCAATATTAATTTCACCACCAGCACTCCGAGTTTCAACGAGATCTCAACGGATGTTTCACTGGCGGCCGCCACCAGTAATGTTATCAACATCAATACGAAAGGTTTATACAAAGTATCTTTCAAAAGTGGAACCGTTGATATAAGTACACCGCTTTGTGTAGGAGTTGTAATCAACCTGCAGTCAAAACTCGGTCTCGAATTGAGTACTACAGCCGATCCAACCTGGAGACCCATCAATAATACATCTAGCAGCTCTACAGCAGGAGCGCTCTCTGTAAGCAGTCTGCTTCCGGGATCTATTGATGTGGGACAGTCACTAGCGTTTACCTATGTGGGAGTTTTTAATGCCGGAGATAAACTGAGACTTACCCTTGCGGGAAGCCAGGATATAGGAAGCGGTATTTGTACAGGAGCATTGGGAGGCAATAATATGTCTTTTTCGATGACTACAGCAGGAAATGCGATATCTGAAGTTATTGTTGAAAAAATAAACATGCAATAAGATGAAAAGAATTATTTTAATTATAGCACTCTTTTTTCAATATTCCTTTCATGCTCAAGTTGTTATTGGGAGTGAAATCAGTAGTAATAAAAATATATTGAAAATTCAAGACGGAACAAGGGGAGTCATACTTCCTTACTCCAATATCTATACATCGTTTCCAAGATACAATGCTTCGGCACCGGATGTATTTGATGATTATGCTAATCTTACCGGGAGTTTGATCTATAACAAGAATGATGATCAATATTATAAATATGACGGGTATTCATGGAATCCTGCCAGACAAATACAAGGGATTTATCAGCCTAAAGGATCCAGATTGGGAATTTCTGCCGGAATCACAATTCCGTGTATATCATTTGGAATAGGATTTTGTTTTGCGGGAGGCACTCCAAGCTATCTTGCACCAGACAACAAGAGCCAGGTCCTGGTGGATAATCTGTTATTAAAAAATCCAAGTTCAGTAACGGTAAAAACAGCTGGAATTTATGATGTAGGAGTAGCTTTAGGCTTTACAGGCGGGAGTTTCGGAGCGCAGGCGGGTGTTACTGAGTTTAAATTAACACTGCAGGTGAAATATACACCGGCTTCAGACTGGGAAACGGTTGTTTCAAAATCTAACTATTCTATAGTTTTCATTATTGATACCCAGGGGAACAAATCTTCAAGTTTTGCCCAGACCATTTCACTGCCTGCAGGAGCAGAACTGAGAGTTGTTCCTTCGATAAGTTCCAATGCCATTTCAGGAGGTGCTTTATCAGCATACGGAACAGACACAAATTCCATTAACTCGTACATCGCTGCACGTTTAATTAAAGCCTATTAATCATGAAAAAATATATATACTGCTTGTTTTTATTTACCATAAGTATGTACAATGCACAGGTAAATTTTACCAATATTCCCAATCCGGATTCTAACGCCAGCGGAAATGATAAGGTAATGATGTATGTCACCAATACCAGTGAGGCAACCGGAGTAAAAGGTTTTGGTCTTCCCGCTGTTGAAACTCCGACAGACCTCCCTTATACAGGAGTAAATGCACCATCAGTAAGTATAGACGTTTTAAAAGGAATGCTGATTTTTGTAAAAAGTACAGGAGAAGCAATGGTTTTTGACGGACTTGTTTGGAGTAAGGCTTTTGAAGTGGAATCTGATAATATTTCACGGTTTCAGATCAATTCTGTTTCTACGACTTCTGGATCTGTGCTGCTGCCTATTAATTCTTTAATAGACAAGCCTAATTTTTTAGCAGATCCATTAAAACTGAAAACCAATGTAGCAGTAAGCGGTGCTAACCTCAATAGGCTGTATATACGGCAGACAGGTTTATACAGAATAAATTTAAATATAAACTTTACAGGTCCTGCGGGATCATTCAGCAGCAGATTAGGGGCAGGCTTGTATGTGAACGATGCTCAAAGATTTCAACTGCTGGAAAATACGGTAAACTTTGACGGAACAAACAGAAAAATTAATCTTGACTTTTCTGTATATGTCGTGCAGGGGCAATATATAACCCTGGAGGCCGTTTCAGAAGTCGGAGGAACAACCTCTTATACTGTTACAAACAACAGCTATGTAACCGTAGAAAAAGTTTTATAATCAATAATAAACACATCAATATATTACCATCAAATGGTATTGCCCCTAATTTTTTATTAAGGGCAATTTTTTTATTCTAGCAGGATAATTTCGGCATGTAATGAATGTTTTATAGCTTTGCTGAAATTTTTCACAATAATGGAAATGCAGAAAGACTTTTTTATATATCAGGCACAGACCACACAATTTGCAGCAGGTTTTGAAGTTGAAAAGGCTTCAGGAAGCTATATTTATGGCACAGACGGTAGAAAATATCTCGATTTTGTGGCAGGAGTTTCTGCCAATACATTGGGGCATTCCCATCCTAAAATTGTAGAGGCTATTAAAGAACAGGCAGATAAATACCTTCATGTAATGGTATATGGCGAATATGCTCAGGAAAAGCCGGTTGCACTATGCCGTTTGTTGGCCGAAGCGACTCCGGATCCGCTTGAAATTACCTACTTAGTGAACAGTGGAGCAGAAGCTATCGATGGAAGTCTGAAACTTGCCAAAAGGTACACCGGAAGAGAAGAGATCGTTTCATTCAAAGATTCCTATCATGGAAATACCCATGGTGCATTAAGCGTTTCCGGAAACGAAACCCATAAAAGGGAATTCCGTCCGTTGCTGCCTATGATTTCTTTCATTGAATTCAATAATGAGAATGATTTTGACAAGATTACTGAAAAAACAGCATGTGTTATCCTGGAAACGATTCAGGGAGCCGCGGGTTTTCTGGTTCCCAACCATGATTATCTGATTAAGCTGAAAAAGAGATGCGAAGAAGTAGGAGCTCTTTTAATTTTAGATGAAATACAGCCGGGATTCGGAAGAACGGGGAAACTGTTTTCTTTTGAGCATTTTGGGATCGTTCCCGATATTTTGGTGATGGGTAAAGGAATGGGTGGGGGAGTTCCCGTTGGAGCTTTTATGAGCTCCCGTGAAATCATGAGTACCTTATCTCATTCTCCTAAATTAGGCCACATTACTACTTTTGGCGGAAACCCTTTAATTGCAGCATCCAGCTACGCAACACTGAAAGAAGTGTTGGAGAGCGGTCTGATGAATGAAGTACAGGAAAAAGAAAATCTTTTCAGGGAGCTGTTGGTTCATCCGAAAATTAAAAATATCAACGGAATGGGGCTGATGCTTGCCGTAAACCTTGGTTCTCCTGAATACACCCTGGAAGTTGCCAAAAAATGCATGGAAAAAGGCCTGATCGTTTTCTGGCAGTTATACAGAAATGAATATTTAAGAATCTCTCCGCCGCTTACCCTTTCTCTTGATGAAATCAGAGAAGGGTGCCGGATTATTCTCGAGGTACTGAATGAAAACTAATATAAAAATCTCTTCCGTCTCGGAGGAGATTTTTTATGCATGACATCTTATTTTTTCTTTTAAAATCGAGGTTTGGCAGCCGTGACAAATATCATGAAGATTGTACAAAAAAATACACCCATTTTTGTGTAATAAAAAAATTAATTTATATATTGCGGGACGATAAAACAAAGATTATATGGCTAAACATAAAGTCCATTACGAATTTCCAATGCATTGTCTATCAGAGATTTTATATGAATATCTGGCGACTGCAGAGGGTTTGTCTGAATGGTTTGCGGATGAGGTAGTAGAGAAAGGGGACGATTTCTTTTTTAGTTGGGGCGGAGGTCCTGCTGAGAAGGCCACTTTGATTAGATATAAGCCTGAAGGTTTCGTTCGTTTCAGATGGGAAGAAGATGAAGGAACAAAACATTTCTTTGAAATGACCATCACTATAGATGATATTACAGAAGACTTAGCTTTAAATATCACAGATTTCTGTGAAGAAGGAGATGAGGAAGAAAATGCCATGTATTGGGAAAACCTTATCGAAAACCTTAGAATAAAATTGGGTGCGGCATAATGTCGGGCTGTATGAAATGGTAAAACTGATGAACGATTTATCGTTCATTATTTTTTTATAATTAAATCAGATAGAAAATTGGAAGATCAATATTTTACATCAGGCCAGTTCAATGCAAAGAATAGAGCATTTCTTGTGGGAGATGCGGTAAAGGTTTCCTTTTTTATAAAGGATGCTCAACTTATCATGGATGAAGAATGCTATTTCTTCTTAATGGCTTCCATGAGAAAAATGAGAATGAATATTCCATTAACCTATACCCTGGAATTTTTCCAGTCACTCTTTCAAAAAGACGTTATAGAAGGAAAAGGAATTAAAGAAGGAATCATTAATTTTCAGGTATTCAGAAATTCTGATGGAATGACGCTGTCCAAATCATCAATTTCGTATTTCTATGAAGTGGAAGAAAAAGAAGATGTTCTGGCGTTACATCCAAGACCTTTGGAACTAGATCTGATCAAAGAAATCAACGTCAATAACAATTTACTCAGCAATATCAGGGTTCACAGTCCGGAAAATATCTATGGCAGCATTTATGCCCAGGAAAATGATCTGGATGATGTTATTCTTCTTAACCCCAATAAAAGAATTGCGCGTTCTACTTCTGGAAATTTATTGTTTCTGGAAGGGGATATTATAAAAGTTCCCAAGCAGTCTGAAGGAGCGTACATTTCTCCTTTACTGGAAAATTTTGTCACTTTTCTGCATAAAAATAACCTTGCCGATATCCAGGAACACGAAATTATTGCATTTGAATCTCAGAAGGCCGAAGAAATTTTAATGATTTCTGATGAGAAAGGCATATTTTCTGTAGGTAAGATAAGAAATAAAACTTTTGAATGTTCTCGTTTTCTTGAATTGATCGAAAGCTGGAAGCGAAGTTTTTAAATTGACAAACCCGGTAAACAACATAATACTACAGTCCTTTACCGGGTTTTATTCTGAATAGATCAGAACTTGTTTTTTATTTAATATTCTTTGATAACCTCAATGAATTTTTTTGCGATTTCCTGTTGTCCCTTTTCACTCGTCATATACCGTCTATCTTCAGTATTATTTACAAATCCAAGTTCCACCAATACCGTAGGTGATTGTGATTCTCTCAACATATGAAGATTGCGTTCCTCAATTTTTCGGACATTAAACTTTTTGGAAATTTTTTCAGCTAATTTTCGTGAACTGTCGGAATTTTGTACGAAAATTTCAGTTCCTTTATCTGGGGTTTCCTCTTTAGGATTGCTGTTGACGTGAAGTGAAATCACCATTTCAGGTTTAAGATCGTTAATCTTTGCTGTTCTGTCGGCCAGAATGATATCATCATCTGAACCTCTCGTTAAAATAACTTCGTATTTATCCTGAGTTGTATTGATTTTTTCAATTTCATGGGCAATATGCAAAGTAATATCTTTCTCTACAGTATCCTGGTAGACTGCTCCCATATCATTACCACCGTGTCCGGCATCAATGACAATATATTTCTTGTTAACAGGGGTGAAAGATAAAAATGCTGTAGAAAAGGCTGATAAAGCAATAAGTTTAATTCCTTTCATTTTTCAGTGATTTTGGTTTGTCAAATAACGGGAATTCTTTCTATAAAATTGGTTAACAGAATCTTAAAGTTTGTTAATGTTATTTCACGTCGGATTGAATAGGATTCCTATTAATTCATAGAAGTATCTTCTGGTGAATTTGCCCACAGCAGGTATTCCCCGCCGAGATTCTGCATGATAGACTTCCAAAGCGTCTGATCATTAGGAAGGGTGTAATCCAGATTATAGATATCAACCACTGTCCACATTTTCCGTTGAATCTCATTTTCCAGCTGAAGCGAAGACCACCCGGAATAGCCTGAGAATATTTTTACATTTTGGATATCCAATTCACCGCTTAAAACTGAACTGATAATATTTTCTATGTCTTCCGTCACATAAAAATCGTTGCTGATATCAGTATACAATTCAGTTACTTTCTTTCCTTTGGCAATAAAAAACACTTTTTCATTTTCTACTGGCCCACCATCATATACCTCTATTTTGAAGTCAAAAAAATTTCTGAATTTGCCGCTCATTTGATTGTTTTTCTTGTTTAAAATTAAACCAAATGCACCCGCTTCATTATGCTCAATGATCAATACGACCGATCGGGAAAAAATATCACCGGAAATGTCAGGTGTGGAAATTAATATTTTACCTTTGTATGAGTAATTCATACTCAAATTTAATAAAAAATATTTATGGAAAACCTGCACGACCACAGAAAAGTGTACGAGAAATCCCAACTTATTGAAAGTGAGATAAAACAGAATCCGATAGAGCAATTCCGAGATTGGTTTATGGACGCCAGTGAAAATCCTGCTATTTCTGAATCCAATGCAATGGCAGTTTCTACGGTAGAGGAAGACGGCTGTCCAAGGACAAGAATGGTTTTACTCAAAGCCTATACGCATGAAGGATTCATCTTCTATACGAACTATGACAGCAGAAAAGGAAAAGCCATAGAAAAAAATCATAAAGCATGTCTTCATTTTTTCTGGCCCAGTCTTGAAAGGCAGATTATTATCAAAGCAGATCTAGAGAAGATTGCTGAAAATCTTAGTGACGGCTATTTTCATTCAAGACCAAAAGGAAGTCAGCTTGGGGCAGCTGTTTCTCCGCAGAGTCAGGTAATTCCTAATAAGGAATTTTTGGAGGTGAAATTAAAAGAACTCGAACAGAAATACGAGAACAGTGAGGTTCCAAGACCTGAAAACTGGGGCGGATATATAGCAAAACCGTATGAAATTGAATTCTGGCAGGGCAGACCTAATAGATTACACGATAGAATTATCTATGAACTGGTAGACGGTCTGGATTGGAAAATTTCCAGGTTAGCACCCTAATCATTTTCTCCGATTATAGTCCTGTACTAAGGATTTACGCATAAAAAAACCTCATCCATGGATGAGGTTTGAATTTTTATAATCTGAATGATTATTTTTTCTTCACTCCAGAAACTGCGTTGGATAGATCAGCGCCAGCTTTGAATTTAGCAACTTTTTTAGCAGCAATTTTAATTGGTTTTTTAGTTGCAGGATTGATTCCTTGTCTAGCTGCTCTCTCAGCTACTGAGAAAGTACCGAATCCTACTAAAGAAACTTTTCCGTCTTTTTTCTTTAAAGTAGAAGTTACGTTAGAAATAAAGGATTCTAAAGCAGACTTAGCTGCAACTTTAGTGATTCCTGCGTCTTTTGCGATTGCGTCGATTAATTCAGACTTGTTCATAATTTTTAATATTAAGTTAGTTCGTAATTATAGCAAATATAATAATATTTTGTAATTGTGCAATTTATTTATTAAAACTTGTATAATTTTTTTGATTTTGAGTTAAATTGGTTAAAATATGATAATTTGACTTTTCACGTAAAACCTACGTTAGGCGTTACTAAAATCATGCCAAATGCTTATGTGTATTGACTTTAGCAAAAAATGGATATTATTTTCTGTATTTATTAAATCCTGAATTACGTACAAAGTATTAATGTTTTTAAGGATATGGTTACTGATTTTATAACCAGAATTAATTTTTTTTACTTTTAATAAAATTAAAGTACTGTGTTTCTGTTAGTTTAAAATCATTTTAAAAGCCTGTTTTATTAATTTTTATTAATAAATTTGCAGCATGTTAATAGAAGTTTTCAAGTCTAAGATCCATAGGGTAAGGGTTACGGCCTCAGACCTTAATTACATTGGGAGTATAACGATAGATGAAGACCTTATAGAGGCAGCCGGTCTGGTAGTCGGAGAAAGGGTCTATATTGTGAATGTGAATAACGGTGAGCGTTTTGACACCTACGTTATTAAAGGAAAGAGAAAATCAGGAGAAGTTTGCCTGAACGGTCCTGCAGCCAGGAAAGTTCAGAGAGACGACATCATCATCATCATTGCCTATGCACAGATGACTCCCGAAGAAGCTCAGGTTTTCCAGCCGAAAATCGTTTTTCCGGATGAAAAAACAAACCTTCTTACCTAATACATGGAGAAAAAATCAACGAATCCTTTACAATCAATACTAACAATAGTAATATCGCTTGCTTTTGCAGGCTTTTTTTTATGGCTTGCTTTAAGAGGTCTTGATTTTAAGGTAATCCAGAAATCATTGGCAAAAGCCAACTATCTTTGGGTTCTGTTTGCTTCGGTATTTGGGATTCTCGCTTATTGGTTCAGGGCCATACGCTGGAATTTGATGCTGGAACCTATGGGGCACCGCATTTCTAGTTCCAATGCGCTTTGGTCAATTTCATTTGGCTATTTAATGAATCTTACCATTCCCCGAAGCGGTGAAGTGGCAAGAGCTACAGCTTTGTACGGAGTAGAAAAAGTGCCGGTGGACAAATCTTTTGGAACGATTATCCTGGAAAGAGTGGTGGATCTGATGTGTATGGGAGGTTTCTTAGGATTAACCTTGATTTTTAAATATGAAGCAATTTTATCATTTTATAAAAACTCAGGGGTAAATGTAAGCCCAACTAAAATTATAATCATCCTTTTTATATTGATAGTAGGAACAGCTCTGTTTTTTATTTTTAAAAAGAGGTTGGCTGGGGTTCCTTTTTTAGGTAAAATTATCGGTTTTATCGATGGTATTTTCTTAGGATTGACCTCTATTTTCAAACTAAAAGAAAAAGGGAAATTCATCCTGTATACCATAGGAATCTGGGTTTGCTATTATTTTGCAGCCTATCTGGTGTGTTTCGCCCTTCCTGAAACCTCGAATTTTACTTTTGCAGACGGCTTTTTTATCATTGTGGTAGGTACTTTAGGAATGATTATTCCTGCAAGTGGCGGCATCGGAGCCTTTAACCTGGCTATGAAGTATGGTTTTATGGCTTTATTTCTGTCAATGGGTAAAAGTGCTGAGTTTGGTGGAGAAATGGGCCTTACCTATTCATTTATATCACTTCCATTGCAGATTTGCATTATGCTGGTGATGGGACTTATTTCTATTCCCATGCTGGCAAGAGCGAGAAATAAAGCGGTATCGCAGCAGGAACATCAGCATTAAAATCAAAAATAAATATACTCTATACAGTCCAATTTTTTAATTGGACTTTTTTGTTGGATGCAATCAATAATTATTACGGAAAACCGTAATGAGTGCATTATTTTTTATAAATAAATTTGGCCAGTTCATAAATCAAATTTATCTTAAGGCAAAAATAAATTTATAATATAAGCACTATGGCAATTAATTTACAGAAAGGCCAGAAAATTGATCTGGGTCTGACGAAAATGACAATAGGATTGGGCTGGGACCCAAATGAAGGAACAGGCCACGATTTTGATCTTGATGCGTCTGCCATCATGATTGATTCTGACAGAAAGTTAGTGAGTGAAGAATGTTTTGTCTTTTATAATAATCTGAATTCTCCGGACGGAGCCCTGACGCACACCGGTGACGATCCCAACGGGAAAAACAGCGATGGAGATGATGATGAAGCAATTATCGTTGACCTGGAAAAAGTAGATTCCAGAGTAGAAGAAATTCTGTTTGTGGTAACGATTGAAGATTTTGAAAGAAGAAAGCAAAACTTCGGACAGGTGAGAAATTCTTACATCCGCATCGTAGACAACCATACCAACCAGGAAATTGCTAAATACGAACTGGATGAAGATTTTTCCATTGAAACGGGAGTAGAATTCGGAAGACTGTACAAAAGAAACGGAAGCTGGAAATTCGAAGCTTCAGGAATCGGTTACAGGGCCGACCTGTCATTCTTTCTGGAAAAATATTACAAAGGTCCTATCATTAAATAAAAAAACACTAATACAAAATAATAACTATGGCAATTAATTTACAGAAAGGTCAGACGATTGATTTAAGAAAAAATGACCGTGGGGAAAATGTTTATGACCTCTCTAAAGTAACGATCGGTTTAGGATGGGATGTAAGGAAACAAGGTGGGTTTTTAGGAAAACTATTCAGTAAAGAAGCTGAATATGACCTTGATGCCATTGCATTTTTATTAGATGCTAACGGCAAAGTAGCCAACCTTGGAAGAACGGGACAGACCAGTGACGGAAGACAGGTTGCCTTGTATCAGGGAGATGTTATCTATTTTAATTCTATGCAGCATCCAAGCGGAAATGTTTGGCTGACAGGAGATAACAGAACCGGTGCCGGAGATGGTGATGATGAACAGATCATCGTTAAACTGGATCAGCTGGACCAGGCTTATCAGAAAATCGTATTTGTAGTTTCCATTTATCTGGGAAGAAAAAATAATCAGCATTTCGGAATGATCGACAATGCATTTATCAGAGCAGTAGACGCCAAAGGAAAAGAAATCACCAAGTACAGTCTTTCAGGAGATTCAAGTATGAATGGGATGTGTTCTATGGTTTTTGCTGAAGCCTACCGTCATAACAACGACTGGAAATTCCGCGCTGTTGGAGAACCGCATTCCACTGATAATTTTATAGACCTTTTAAAACAATACACATATACAAGATAGATGAGAAGACTTCCAGTTTATTTATTATTAGATACTTCGGGTTCCATGACCGGAGAACCTATTGAAGCCGTGAAAAATGGAGTACAGATGATGATGCATTCATTAAGACAGATGCCTCAGGCTTTGGAAACGGCGTACATCAGTATCATTACTTTTGATACTGATGCCAAACAGATCATCCCGTTAACGGATCTGGCAAGTTTTCAAATGGTGGATATTAAAGCGTCTGGTGTCACTTCTTTTGGAGGTGCACTCGCTTTATTAGCAGATAAAGTACAGACAGAGGTGAGTAAAACCACCCTGGAACAGAAAGGAGACTGGAAACCGATGACGTTCATTATGACCGATGGGGTTCCAACTGACGACTGGCAGGCAGGTTTTGATAAATTGAAAGCTGTTTACAAAGGATTCCTTGTAGGTTGTGCGGTAGGCGGAAGTGCCGATTCTTCTATCTTGAAACAGATCACCAACGAAGTGGTGAGCTTGCAGAATGCAGATTCTGAAAGTATTGCCCAGTTTTTCAAATGGGTTACCGCTTCGATTTCCACGACTTCTACTAAGCTGGAAGAATCAGGGAAGGAAGTATTCGGTCTTGATCAGCTGCCTCCTCCTCCGTCGGAATTAACATTCGTTTCATAATGAACAGGCGATTGCCGGCTTACTTTCTGCTGGATACTTCAGGTTCCATGAAGGGTGAGCCTATACAGGCATTAAATAACGGTTTTAACGGGCTTATAAGCACGCTTAGGGCAGATCCGCAGGCGATGGATACACTGCATATCAGTGTCATTACTTTTGACCGCGAGGTTAAGAATATTATTCCCTTAATAGATCTGGCCAGTTTTCATCCGATGGAAATTACCTGCCCGGAAAGTGGGCCTACCCATACGGGAGAAGGCTTGGAAATGGTTGCTGACCTTGTTCAGCGGGAACTGGTAAAAGGTTCTCTTGACAGAAAAGGAGACTGGAAGCCGCTTCTTTTTATTTTTACAGATGGTAAACCTTCAGATCTTCAAAAATACAGACAGATGATTCCAATCATAAAAAATCTGGAATTTGGAGTGATTGTAGGTTGTGCAGCGGGTCCTAAAGCGGACGAGACTTTTTTAAGAGAACTTACCGATCATGTGGTAAAGCTGGATGCAACGGATGCCGTTACTCTTTCTTCATTCTTTAAGTGGGTGAGTTCTTCCATTACGATGGGAGGAAAAACACAGGGAACCGGCGAAAGTATGACCTTACCGCCACCACCGTCTGAGCTTAATATTATCGTCTAATAACTTTTGTACTTAAACTAAACCATGAGAAGATTACCCATTTATTTTTTGGTCGATATCTCAGAATCTATGGTAGGAGAGCCTATCGAGCAGGTTCAGGATGGTATTGCTACCATTATTAAAGAATTAAAAAAAGATCCTTATTCATTAGAAACCGTTTGGATTTCTATCATTGGATTTGCAGGAGAATCAGAAGTCATTACCCCTCTTCAGGATATCATATCATTCTATCCGCCTAAAATTCCTATCGGAAGCGGAACGTCTTTGTCTAAAGGACTGTTTACGGTAATGGATTGTATCGATAAGGAAGTGGTAAAAACAACCTACGAAAGAAAGGGCGACTGGAAACCTATAGTTTTCCTGTTTACAGACGGAATTCCAACCGATGATGCTACAACAGCAATTGACCGATGGAATAAAAACTACAACGGAAAAGCCAATACTATTGCGGTTTCTATAGGAGATAATACCAACTATAAATTATTAGGATCGCTGTCTAACAACGTTCTTTTGTTTAAAAATACCGATGAAAATTCTTACCGGGAATTTTTCAAATGGGTAACCGATTCTATTAAAACTACCAGTCAGAGCGTCAGTGAAGCGCATAAAGAAGGAATTAATCTGTCTAAAATAGATTCTATTATTTTGGAAAAAGTAAATCCCGAAATGCAGCAAAGGTTTCCGGATAACAACTTTGTGGTTCTGAACGGAAAATGTTCCGAAACGAAGAAACTGTACCTGATTAAATTTAAAAAAGCGCTTACAGATTCAGGGATTGAGGGGATGTCTACGAGATATTACCGACTGGATGGTGCTTACAAAATTGAAGAAAATTCCTATTTGAGACTTTCATCTTCACAGAAGAGCAATCTCAAGATTTCAATAGAAGAATTGCAGGGCGGAGCTTCCTGTCCGCACTGTGCGAATCCAATTGCGTTGGCGACCTGCTCCTGTGGCGGTATCCATTGTCTGAAAGGTGAAGGACACAGTACCTGCCCTTGGTGCGGTACTTCAGATTATTACGGATTTTCAAGTGAAGGATTTGATATTAACAGAACACTGGGGTAATGATGGAGAATGATATTAAAGACATCTTAAAAGATACGATCCACCTGGAAGGAAAAATGGCAGACAAAGTGGTTTCTAAGCTTATTAACAACGCGAATGTTCATAAACAGCTGCAGCGTATTTCAAATGCAAAACAAAACATTATGCAGGAAGCTACGATTTATAAAGAAAAAGAAGAGTTTAAGGAAGCTCATTTCATGATAAAAAATGCCAATTCCAAACAGGCATATGAATATAGTTTTGACATGGAAAAGTTTCCGAATATCAAAATAAAAAATATCAGAAACCTTGAGCCTATCGGGTTGGTATTTGAGAATAATACGATTAAGGGAACTCCGGTGATCAACAATACTTTTGATCTGGATATTGAGTTTTTTCATGTGAATGATGAGCAGAATGTAGAGATGAAAACCGTTCAGCTTTTTGTAAATGCAGATCCGAAAGATCTCTGGAAAAACATTGCAAGCCCGTTGAATGCCATTTTTTATAAACCCGAAGAAGCTGTTTACAAAGGAAAATTTTTAGATAAAAAAATTGTTATTGCTTCCAAAAGAGGCCGTTCTCATGCTCATGAAGGAACATTCAGAGATGATGATTTTGCGTTGAGTGAGCTGCCTTCAGCCTGGAGTATTATTGCGGTGTCGGATGGTGCTGGTTCTGCAAAAAAGGCAAGATATGGCTCTCAGCTTTCTACAGAAGCTGTCCGGAATTTTTTCAACAATGAAGAGGTGATGAATGAGATTGAAAACAATGTTAAGACTATTTATACAGAGAAGGAAGAAGTTCCGGAAACCGACGCGGAGGGTAATACGACAGATACAAAGATGGTCGCAAAACAAAATATTATCAGACTGCTGTACAAAGGAGCTTTGCATATTTATAACCTCCTGCAGAAAACAGCGGACGAACATTCTTTCTCCATAAAAGATCTGCATGCAACCCTGATTTTTTCGCTTGCTAAAAAATTCGATTTTGGATATGTAATCCTGACTTTTGGAGTAGGGGACTGCCCGATTAATCTTATCAATCCTGATTTTTCAGAAGTGAAGCTCCTGAACCAGATGGATGTGGGTGAATTTGGCGGCGGAACCCGTTTTATCACCATGAAGGAAATTTTTAACGATCCGCAGATCAGCTCGCGCTTTGGAATCAACTGTGTTCCAGATTTTTCACATCTTATCCTTATGACTGACGGGATTTACGATCCAAAGTTTGTGACAGAAAACAAACTGGAAAATGTGGAAAGCTGGAAAGCATTTTTTCATGACCTTGATGGAAACAATGAAGACGGGATAAAAGTGGACTTTACCAATGATGAAACCATCGATCAGCAATTGCTGGAATGGACAGATTTCTGGAGCAAAGGGAATCACGACGACCGAACATTGGCTATAATTTATTAAGCATGAAAAAAACAGTTAAGGTTTCTTCCGTTTTAGATACTGCCAAAAGTTATGAATATGTAGAAGGAAATCCTGTGCAGGGAGGGGTGAAAGATGTGTATTTTTCTCCTGACAGAAGCTATGTTGTGGCATTTTACAGGGCTCCGCTGGAAGTGGATCAGAAAGAGAGAATTAAGAGGATTGTGACCACTTATCTCACGAATATAAAAGGCGGTAATGCTTCGGATTATTTTCTGAATGATATTTTCAGATGGCCTTATGATATTGTTCAAAAAGACAATTTAACCGGGATTATTGTTCCGATTTATCATAAAAAATTCTTTTTCGCCAAAGGCTATGTAGGCTCTGATATTATCCTGGGCGGTGATAAAGTAGGAAAATGGTTTACCGCTCCTATGTTTAGAAATCAACAGTATCCGTTGCGGCTTGATAAGGCAGAATTGGGAGACTGGCTGAGTTATTTCCAGATTGCGGTGAACATCAGCAGAGGAGTTAAGAAACTTCATCAGATGGGTCTTGCGCATTCGGATTTGTCTTACAATAATATTTTGGTGGATCCTGTTACGAAGTCTGCCTGTATCATCGATATCGATGGGTTGGTGGTTCCTAATTTATTTCCGCCAGAAGTAATTGGAACGGCTGATTTTATAGCACCTGAGGTATTGAAGACAAAACATTTGAATATCAAAGATTCCAACAGGCAGCTTCCTAATCAAAAAACAGATTTGCATGCCCTGGCAGTGCTTATTTATATGTATTTGCTGAGAAGACATCCTTTAAAAGGAGGTAAAATCTGGGATCTGGATACAATGAAGGACGATCTGCTTTCCATGGGTGAAAAGGCAATGTTTGTAGAACATCCTACCGATACGACCAACCGTGTGAAGCTGGATCATCTTAAAAAATGGGATGCTTTTTGGGGGGATCCTAAAAAAATACCTTATACGGCGACCGGACCCTATTTATCAGAGCTATTTAAAAGAGCGTTTGTAGATGGTCTTCATAATCCTATTCTTCGTCCGATTGCCAACGAATGGGAGACGGCACTGATGAAAACGGTAGATCTGATCCAGCCGTGCCAGAATCCGTCATGTAATGAAAAATGGTATGTGTTTGACAACAGCAACACACCGAAATGTCCATTCTGTGGAACTCTGCATAGCGGGACACTTCCCATTCTGGATCTCTATTATAAATTTAAAGATGATGTCTGGAAACCTGAAAACCACAGGCTGATGGTTTATCATAATCAATACCTGTTTAAATGGCATGTGTCCAAAAAAGTAATTAGAAATGAAAACCTTACGGCAGAAGATAAAAAACCGGTAGGCTATTTTACTTTTCATCAGGGCAAATGGGTTTTAGTGAATCAAAGTCTTCCCAATATGAAAGATGTTACGGAAGGAAAGGAGATCCCACCCAATACCATGGTAGAACTCACCGAGGGTAAAAAAATATTACTGTCCAACGAAGAAGGCGGCCGGTTGATTTATGTTACGCTTGCAAATAAATAGGAGTTTGTTTTTGGTTGATGGTTGACTGTTGTTGGTGGAATTTGTGATTAAGATGCAGAATATGGCGTTAAATTTTGGATAAAGCCGGATGGTTTTATATATAAATAAGCGGGTTAAAACTCGCTTCTATTGATGGATAGAATTATATTTCTTTGTTCATCAAAACTACCTATCTATCAGAAAAACTCATAAAATAAGAATGCTCATCTTCTCCCACCGCTTTAAATCCCAGGCTGGAATATAAATGTTGGGCTTTGTTGCTTTTCAAAACACTTAATGACACCTTCTTCCCTGCTGATGAAGCTTCCTCAAGAATAGACTGTAAAATAGTTTTTCCCAGTCCTTTACCTTGTTGACCAGGATCTATCTGAAGCTGAAGCACCTCAATCGGATCTTTGCTTCTGTCGATTTTTAATAATCCTACCGGTTCATTGTTGAAAAGGATAATATTCGCTTTTTCAAACTGATACAATACTCTTTGTAGAGTGGAGGCTCTGTCGGTGGGAAGACTGGAATTGGTATAGTGCTCATTCATTGTTTTAGTCCTTAGATCCAGTAAAAAATCGATGTCGTTTTCAGAGGCTTTTCTATAATGTATTTCAGTGTTCATTTTGATGTTGGTTTAAAAATTAAGAGAATCTCTACTTCAGCCCGATTTTCAGTCCCATTTCTTTTTTCATATGAAGCAGTACCTCTGCATTTCCTTTGGCATCATCCACCGGGTGGTGGGTGTGCTCTGTTTTTCGGAGATGTTTCCACTGGGCAAACGTATCTTTTTCTAAACCGCAGTACAGGTCAGATAGTCTTCTTGAAGAGTATCCAAAAGGATTTCTTTTAATAAAATGATGAAAGTACCAGCAGATGAACATCCAGTCGAAACCATTGTTATCACTGATGAAAATAGGTCTTCCTTTAGAATGTGTTTTGATCCAGTCTTCAAATTGAAGCATCACAGTTTCAGGATCATCAAAATCCATCGTTTCGTCCCTGCTGAAACCGGAAACTGCCAGAGCATCAGGATTGAAATTTTCTGAAATGGGTTTCAGTTTTCCATAGAAAGTGGTATCCAGCTCTTCATTCACCAGAACCGCTCCAAAACAGATCATTGAAAAGTCTCCGGGAATCGGGCCGTCCGATTCTATATCCACCATGATGTAGCTCATTGTTTTTCTTTATTGAACGAATATATTAAAAATTATTACTGAAATCGTCTTATTTATAGAAGTTCGAAAAATGCTCTTTTTCCAATCTTTATTTTAGTTTGTGGAATTAATTCTATCAAAGCATCCGGATCAGTCATTTTTATAGTATCGATCTGGACGCCGCCGTTTTCTATCAATCTTCGTACCGCTGATTTGCTGAGGTCATTTTTAAGCCGATGACAGAGGTCAATTAATGATAAACGATGATCATCATGAGATAAAGAAGTAATAAAAGCCGGTTCAAAAACTTGCTCTTCAATATTTTTACTTTGAAACTGATTGCTGAAAAATATTTCCGCAAGATCTGCTGCTGCCTCATCATGGTATTGTCTGATGATGTTTTTTGCGATCAGCTTCTTTATGTTCATCGGATTTTCGCCGTTTTCTATTTTTAGCAGTATACTTTTCTTTTCTTCTACGGAAAAATCGGTGGTCAGATCAATAAACTCTTCAATCAAGGTATCTGGAATAGACATGGTTTTTCCAAACATTTCATTAGGTTCATCAGTAAGACCAATGGTATTATTCAGCGATTTACTCATTTTCTCTTTTCCATCCAACCCTTTTAATAAAGGCATACAGATCACAATTTGTGGGGATTTTTTATGACTTTCCTGCAGCTGGCGTCCCATGGTACAGTTGAAAAGCTGGTCGGTGCCGCCCATTTCAATATCGCATTCAATTTTTACAGAATCAAAGCCCTGTAAAATAGGGTATACCAGTTCGTGCATGGCGATTGGTGTATTATCCGTAAATCTTTTATTAAAATCATTTCTGTGCATGAGCTGGGCAACGGTAACTTTTGACATCAGCTGAATGACTTCAGAAAAGCTTAATGCATCCAGCCAGTCGGAATTAAAAACAATTTTTGTTTTTTCAATATCGATAACCTTTGAAAGCTGGCTGATGTAGGTTTGCGCATTGTGCTGCACCTCTTCTGTACTCAACGGTTTCCGGGCTTTATTTTTTCCTGTGGGATCCCCGATTCTGGCGGTAAAACTGCCCACCACAATGATGACCTCATGTCCGAGATCCTGAAACTGTTTCAGTTTTTTAAGGACTACCGCATGGCCCAGATGCAGATCCGGAGCAGTAGGATCAAACCCCAACTTGATTTTCAGTTTTCGATGTTCTTCTTTTGCCTGTTTTAGTTTTTGTTCTAACCCGTTTTCAGGCAGAATGAGGGTTGTGTTTAATTGTAATGTGTTGATCATTGAATAAGATTTTAGAATTAAAAAAAGCCCGGACAATCCTGTCCGGGCTCTATACTATTGTAGATTATTATATACTAAATAATAGCGATAGAAAGTCTTCCCGAACGATAGGCCGGGTAGTAATACTCGCTGAAAAAAGGCAAGCGCAATATGTTGTTTAAGTGCTTCATTTGAAATGCAAATATAGAAACTTTTTTTGATAATGATCAAAAATCCCGATTCTCAATACCTGTTCTTGATCTGTTCTTTCCATATTTCCACATCTTCCGAAGAAGCGCGGTCGGCTTGATCAAAAAAGAAATGCTGAATAATTTCAAAACCTGAATACAGGAAAATTCCTTGATCTGAAGTCAGTGAAAGCGCTTTATCCATCCCCATCCGTTCGTATTCGTCATGAGATTTTCCGTGGGTATTGATGATAACTGTCTTTTTACCTGTCAGAAGTCCTTTTTGAATGCCCTGATCATACCGGTACGCAAAACCGTAGCTAAACACGCGGTCGATGTATCCTTTCATTAACGCAGGCATTCCCGTCCACCAGATGGGATAGATGAAGGTGATGTGCTCTGCCCAAGAAATGAAATCCTGTTCAGTCTGTACATCATCAGCGACTTTTCCCATACGTTGTCCCTGCATGTCCTCAAGGCTCAGAACGGGATTGAAATTGATCTGATTGAGATCTCTGATTTCGATTTCGTGGTTTGCGGACCGAAGCCTTTCTGTTACGGTTTCCAGCAGCTGATGATTTAAACTCTTTGAGTTTGGGTGTGCGTAAATAATTAAATGTCTCATGTTTTCTAATTGTATAGAACAAAAGTAGAAGAGATGAGGTTTCAAAAATTGTAAGAAAACGAAATGGAATTTATTCCGATCTTGGATTACAGATATCCTGCTGGAATTTCAAATACTGTTTCGGGGAAATATTCAGGAAATGCTTAAAATCATGGATCAGCTGGCTTTGGTCATAATAACCACATTCGTCAATAATACTGAACCATTCTACCGTATCCTGATTTTCAATTTTTTTTTCGATGATTTTAATGGCTTTTAAAAAACGGCTGTAGCGATTGATTTCCTTTGATGAATACCCAAATTTTTCCTTGTGTTTCAACTGGATGTTTCTCTCACTTTGCCCGGTCTGTTCTGCGATCGTTTTAACAGGATTTAAATTTTCATCGGTGAAACTGCTCAAAAGCCGGCTGGTAGTATCCTGATCTTTCAGATACAGTCTGCAAAATTCAATAATGTGATCAACCTGTTGTTCGGGAAAAGGAATGGTTGCCAGTTCCTGCCATAGATCTGTAAAACAGTTTTCTCTTAAAAGTTCGTCCGGATGTAGGGCTGCATTATTTTCAATTGCCGATTTTCCAAAAAAACGGTAAAATGCATCATCTTTAAAATTAGCGACTAAAATTGAGGTTTTTGAAGGTAAAGTATATTCAAAAGCATGCCTGATGGGTCCAAAAACAATACATTTATCCACGGTAACGGTTGTTTTTTCTTGAGTTGTCAGAGAGGCATTTTCTCCGAAACAGAATAACAAAATAGTTTGGTAGGTGGGCAATAAAGTCTTTGTTAAAGCCTCGTTGGATGTGTTTTCAGCATAATAAAAATGCGAGAATACATTTTCAAATTCCGTAGGAACTGAAATCCTGAGTTGATGGTATTCCGGCTCTGTTTTTTTCATTTTTTTACGGATTATACAAAGGTTTTCTCCATGTTGTAGTTGATAAAATCAATGCCTTTCACATTCACGGTCTGTTCTTTCAATACTTTAAAGCCTACACGTTCAAAAAATGGTTTCGCAGTTTTGCTTACATCTGCAGTCAGACGCGTTTTCCCCTTCTGTCTTGATACCTGCTCTATTTGGGTATACAGTTTCAATGCAATTCCCTGGCGCAGATAATTTTGATGGACAAATAGCAAATCAATATTTCCGTTGTCTAAAGAACAGAATCCGACAATTTTATGATCAATAATAGCCACTAAAACCGATTGATTTCGAATCACATCAAGCCAGCGTTCTTTATTTTGGATGCCTGAACGCCACACTTCTAACTGTCTGGTGTCGTAATCATTTCCGCAAACATAAGTAATGCTGTCTGCAAAGATATTTTGCAGGGTTTCCAGATCGTCGATGGTGGCTTTTCTGATGATCATTCGTAATTTATTTGATATACTTCTGTTGATACAATTCCTGTTGTTCCTCATTCAGCAGAAGATAAAAAAAGTTCATCTGTACCAGCGTGTAATATTGTACGGCCTCCTCTTTATTCAGTTTTAGGGTGATTTTATTGTGGCTGATCCAGTTATTTCCGAACACAAACATTTGGGTCAGCAGATTGTCCATGATAAAGTCAGGGATGTTTTCTTTTAAAATTTTATTCTTTTGAAAACTCTCAAAAATGGCCTGGAATTCTTGCTTTCTTCTGATGCTTAAGAGTTCATACTCTGCTTCTATTTCCGGAATGCGGTGTAAAATATCCAGGAAATTCAAAAATATAAACTGGTAACTATAAAATATTTCGAAAGAAGAATACGTGAAATCATACAGACTTTCCAAATCCTTGTATTCATTTTTTTCCAGCTGTTTCATCAGCGTATCCATCTTGGAGATCAAGGCACGGAAAAGCAGGTTGATGATGTCTTCTGAATGTTTGAAATGATAATGCAGATTTCCCGGACTGATGTTCAGTTCAGCAGCAATATGCCTTGTGGTTATGTTATTGTAACCTTTTTCGTTGAACAGCTGAAGGGCTTTTACCGCAATCTTTTCCTTGGTTTTCATGATTCAAATATAAGAGAGTTTTAGATAATAATTCAAAATTAGAACATTTGTTCTAATTTAAGTATATTTGCATAGAAAATCTAAGTACGATGGAAGGCAAAAAAATATTTGACTACGAAACGGCCGGGGAAAATCAAGATACTGGAAAAGAGAAGGATATACAGGAAACGCTGGTGAAAGTTCTGCAGATTATATTAGGATTTATTATGGCTATTCTTCATATGTAATGAAAAAAATATCCTTTGAATTCTTGCTGGGACTGGCAATTTGGGGAGCGATCCTCGTACTGAGGAGAAATGGTATTTTTATTCCTTTTGTCAATAATCATCTCACCGATTTGATGACGATTCCGATGTACGCTTACCTGATCGAATATATGATGAATCAGGTTCTGGGTTTTCATTGGAAGCCTGATCTGAAGTTTGTGCTGACTTCGGCGGTATATCTATCTTTTTTATTTGAAGTGATCTGTCCTTTATTATCCAATCGGTTTACAGGAGATATTTTTGATGTGCTGGCTTATTTTGCGGGTGGAATGGGATACTATTCTTATCATAAGTTCATAAAAAGAAACCGGCAATATTCTTAATGATAAAAGAATACTGCCGATTTAAAGTTTTTAAGAATTAGGGTTATTAGTTATTGCTTTTGTGATGAAATTTAGCTTCCTCCACCTGCGCGACTGGATTCTTCAAACTTCACCTGTTTTGTAGCTCCTTTCACATTATTGTTTCCAAATTTATACGTTACGGAAAGATTGATATTTCTGGTGATTCCTTTCGTGTAATATTCCACATTATAATTCGGATAATATTCAGTTCCTTTTGAACGGTTGGTGTTCAGAATATCATTTACATTAAGGTTAATCAACAGTTTTTTATCCATAAGACTTAGCTTCATCCCAGTGTACACCGAAACATTTCCATTGAAATACGTATTTCCGCTTCGGTTGGGAATAGAGCTCCAAAGGCCGAGCATTAAAGTGACCGTTTTCTCTTTATTCAGGAAGAAATTATTATCTAAATTAAAGTTAGCTCCGTATCCCGCAGGTGCAGAAACCGCATCAGGACTATATGATTTTGATTTAGCATAAAACCCGTTCACAAAGACGTTAGACTCCAACCATTTCAGTTTATTGTAGTTATAGCTGATGTTGATCCCGGTCTGGTCTTCATTGTAAAAGTTTTTAACGATACTGTATTTCAGATCTCCTTCTACCACCTGAATTCTGTCCCAATCATCTTTATTACGGTTATAGTAAGCCGTAAAACTTAAATTACTTTTCAGTACATAGGCGAATTCAAAATTATCGGAGAATGAAGGCAGCAGGTAAGGATTCCCGGTGCTGTATTCATATTCTGAAGTATAGAATTTGAAAGGATTCAGGTTCCCAAAATAAGGACGCGAGATTCTTCGGGAATAATTGAGGGAGAAATTATGGTCGTCACTGGCTTTATAACTGATATACGCCGTGGGAAACAGTTTACCGTAGTTGATTTTGGCTGAAGAGTTATCATTCATTGAAATCCCTTCCAGTTTCGTGTATTCGTAACGCAGTCCTGCTTTTGCTTCCCATTTTTCACTGATCTTAAAACTTGTAGAGGCATAGGCTGCATAGTTTTCTTCATTATAAAAGAACGTATTCGTTCTGTCGGTATTCAGTACGTTTTGTCCATTAATGATGTTGAAGAAATTAAACTCAGAATCATTTTTGATCTTAGTATATTTTACTCCGGCTTCCGTTTTGATCTTGGCAAAATTTTTCTCCAGATCTGCCTGTCCCGAATAGATCCTGTATTTACTGATCGGGTTGGCCATGGTAGAAACCGTATTGGTGGTAACGGTATTATAAAAATTCCTGGCATTGGCATTATTCATCATCACATTGGCTGTCAGACTCAGTTTGCTTCCCATTGTATCCAGTTTTACATCATAAAAAGCAGAGGCGTTATGCGCATTTCTGCGGTTTTTATTTCTATAATCGGATGAAATGTCCAAAAGCCCGTTTTCATTAAATACTTTTGTTTTGCTTTCCCCTTGTTCGATGGGATTGCTGAAGGAATAATTGTAGTTGATCCCTACCGTACTTTTATCATTGATTTTATATTCCGCTTTTACGTTTCCGCCTTTGTACCGGTAATTGCTTAAACTTTTGGTATTTGTATTCCAGTAATTATCATCGGTAATTCCGGTGAGATAATTGTAGGAGGTATTTTCCCAGTAATTATCACCGATAGACAAATTGGACGTAACCGACAGTTTTTCTCCCTGATAATTAAAAGTAGCACCACTTCTGGTGGAAGTAGTAGCTTTTCCTCCATAATAGTTTCCTGAGGTTTGCAGAGAGCCGTTCCAGCCGAGGTTGGTATTTCTTTTAAGGATTATATTAATAAGCCCGCTTTTTCCTTCTGCTTCATATTTTGCAGGAGGTGTGGTAATGACTTCAATTTTAAGAATGTCATCAGAACGTATGGTTTTCAGGTAATTGATAAGTTCCTGCCCGTTGAGGTTAAGCAGCCTGTCATTAATCATTACCGCCACATTGCTTTTTCCTGCGATGCTGATTGCTTCATCCGAGGTACGTACCATTGGTGTTTTTGCCAAGGCTTCGATTGCATCCAGACCTTGGGAGGCTACCGAATTCTCTACGTTAAAAACAAGACGGTCTACTTTTCTTTCAAAAAGTTTTTTCTTAACGGTTACCGTTACGCCTTCAATTTTTCTTTCCTCTGTGGGAAGTTCTTTCAGCTGGATATTTTTTTTGGAATTTCCTTTTACAGAAATTTTTTCACTATTGGTTTTGATGCCGTCCTTTATAATTTCAAGCAGATAATTTCCGTCTTCTTTCAATGGGACTTTATACATCCCTTTTTCATCGGTGATAGCAGAAAACTTTGCTTCTCCTTTTGTGATAAGGATTTCGGTTTCTGCTGCCGGTTTATTTTCTCTATCGGTAATGGTTCCTTCCACACTCTGTGCAAAAATAAATGAAGAGGAAACCAGACTTAAAAGAATAACAATCTTTCGATTCATGTATTAGTATTTATCATAATGACAACTCATGGGTTGGTGATATTACATGACAACAGTAATATTGCTGTTTTTTTAATAATCACTTCTGTTGACCATCATCATTTCCTGTTTGTTTTAATTAAATTTGTAGGATAAAATTTTCAATGATGCATGAAAAGCTTTTACATTTTATCAGTTCCGGCCATCAGTTCAATAGTGACGAGATTGAAATGATAACCACCTATTTTGAACCTGTAAACTATTCAAAAAACACGATCATTGAAGCAGAAGGAAAGGTGCCGGAGTATCTGTATTATATTGTGACGGGCTATCTGAGGTTATTTTATACAGATCAGAACGGTGCTGAAGTAACGACTCATATCAATTGTCCGCCGGGATTTTTTACTTCTTATTTTAATTTTATCAATCAAACGAAGTCCGATGAAAATGTAGAATGCATTACAGCTTGTGAATTGCTAAGGATCAGTAAAGAAAATCTTGATGTTCTTACTGCTGCCAGTTCTGCAATGAAGGATTTCAGTATTTCGGTATTTCAGCAGTCTGTTACCTACAATGAAAACCGGTCTAAAGAATTGTCCACGCTAAGTGCAGAGCAGCGCTATCTCAAGCTGATAGAAAATTATCCCGAGATTATTCAGAATGTTCCTGTTCAACATATTGCATCATTTTTAGGAATGAAACCCGAAAGCCTGAGCCGTATCCGAAAAAAAATAATTACCTAACAAAAGTCAAGCGGTTCCGGAAGGGATAAACAGAACTTTGTATCATTAAAACGTAAGAAAAATGATACAGAATACACTAAGCCTGGTTTCAGGAGCTAATGGACATTTAGGAAATAATCTGGTGAGATTTCTTCTGCAGAAAGGCATTCCTGTACGGGCAACGGTAAGAAATATCCAGAATAAAAAAACTTTTGAAGGGTTGAACTGCGAAGTTGTGCAGGCTGATATTACGGATAAGGCTTCTTTTGTAAAGGCGCTTCAGGGGGTTGAAACTTTTTATGCCGTAGGAGCGTCTTTTAAATTGTGGGCTAAAGATCCGAAGAAGGAAATTTATGACGTCAATATACAGGGAACCCGAAATACCATTGAAGCGGCCGCTGAAGCAGGAGTCAAAAGGATTGTCTATGTAAGTTCCATTGCGGCGCTTGATTATACTCATCTGCCCACGAAAGAAAGCAATGGCTATAATCCAGATAGAAGGGATATGTACTATAATTCTAAAAATGATGGGGAAAAGCTGGCCTTTGAACTGGCCCGAAAATTAGGAATTGAGCTTGTTTCTGTAATGCCTTCAGCCATGATCGGAAGTGAAGCATCTCTTCCTCTGAACGTATCCTACAGCGTTTTGAAATTAATTCTGAATAAACAAATTCCTGTGGACACCAAAATTACCCTCAACTGGATTGATGTAAAAGATGTTGCAGAAGGATGCTATCTGGCAGCACAGAAAGGACGTTCGGGTGAACGTTATATTCTCGCCAATGAACAATGCATGACGATTACAGATACTACAAAATTAGCAGATCAGCTGTATCCGGATCTTCAATTGAAAGTTCCGGGTGCCGTTCCGAAATTCATGTTGTATGCCATTGCCGGAATCATGGAAATGTCGGCAAAAATTAGCGGAAAAGCGCCGGTACTCACAAGAAAAGATATTGCTATGTTTTCCGGGCTCCAGCAGAATTTTGATATTTCCAAATCAAGGAATGAACTGGGCTTTGCTCCAAAAAGTCCCACAAAAGCCGTGCAGGAAGCATTGGAATATTTGATTAAACATCCGGAACTTTTAAAGCAGTCTTAGGAACTTTAATGCGTTAATAAAGATGAAGTTTGATGATAGAATCCTTATAATATTTGGTAAGTTCATATAAACCGGACAGGGTCTGATAAAGGCTGGCAGTTGCCAAACTGTCTTTTTCATTTTCTAATAAAGGAACCAATTCTGATGGAATGGAGTATGACTGATTATTGTTGGCGGTCTGATGAAATTCTCCCAGTTTTTGAGACTCGCTGATGAGGTTTTGAAATGCAGGAAGTCCAACGTTGAATTCCTGTTCGGCCAGACCGTATAAGTCTTTATAATTGGGCTTTAACATATCGAGCTGCATAAAGATATGTTCATCAGCGGGATCATTTTTTTGTTCGTACAGGTCGAAAAACAGCTTAAGTTTTCCGGTATAGAACATAGAATAAATCAAAAACCGGTTGAAATGCTTAGATTCCGAAATGAATGGAAGATGATGCCCGGTAATGGTTTCATAATGGGAAAGGAGATCAGAGAAACTTTTAGCAGATGTTTTAGCAGGAATTTCAAAAAAAAGATCCATTCCGTTAATAAAAAGCTGGGTTTTTACTTCTTCTTCAATGCTAGCATCATGAGCCGGAATACAAGTATTTTTAATCCAGTTATAAATGCTTAAAAACTCATCATGAGTAAGGCTGTTGATAGATCCCTGAACCTTTGTTTTGATGATTTCAAGGCTCGCTTTTTTATCATCATCCAGAAAATTCAGGATATTTTTTTCTTCGCGGCAGAGTTTATTATACAGATTAATTCTGGCAATGGTAGGATTGGTTTTGATGAAGTATATTTCTTCTGCCATATAGTATGCAATGCTTAGTTTCAATGAATTAAAAGCATTCCTTTCACTAAGATAAAGAAAAATTCTGCATGTTTTTAACTTAATAATTAATTTATTTTCAAAAATCCATATTTCGTATCTAAGGTGAGTTTACAATGGGGTAGCCTTGTGCCAATGTAAACAATGCCCGGATGTTTTTAAAGTGTTTCAAGGGGGGCAGCAAAAATGGATGATCAAAAAATAGATAGACTTATCTATTTTTTGATTAGCTTTGCAAAAACTTTTATATGAAAAAAGAAAAAGCAAAAGACCGCATCATCAGAACCGCTGCCGATCTTTTTTACAGACAGGGTTTTAATTCTACAGGAATTAACCAGATTATTGCAGAGGCGGATATTGCCATTGGTTCATTATACAATCATTTTTCCTCTAAAAACGATCTGCTTCAGGCTTATCTGATTAAAGAAGAAGCAGAATGGTTTAACGGTTTTGAAGGACAAATAGAAAGTATTGATTCCTCTAAAGATAAAATTTTAGCATTAATCGATTACCGGAAAAAGCTGCAAGACGATTCAACGTTTGCTGGATGCCATTTTATTAAAATTATTTCTGAATTGGGAGGCAGCAATCCGGTGGTTTCTGATGTTGTCAAAAACCATAAAGAAAAGCAGAAAATAATGATCAGAGAAATCCTCACTCAATATGATACAGAGAAAAAGTCTCTCGATATTGATGGTGTTGCAGAACATATTTTCCTTTTGATTGAAGGAGCGGTGGTAACTTCTACCATTGATAAAAATGCAAATGCTTTTGATCATATCAAAAAAATAATTCAGGGCTTACTGCCTTAAATTTTTTGCCTGTCTAAAAATAGATATATCTATATAAAAATGAAATCTAAAGAACTGAAATTACTCATTATCCTTTTCGGGCAGCTGCTTGCGATCATGGATATTTTTATTATCAATGTATCAATTCCATCCATTCAGCGGGATATTCATGTGTCGAATGGAGACATGCAGCTGATCATTGCTTCTTATCTGATTGGGTTTGCATCTTTCCTGATCACAGGCGGAAAGTTGGGAGATTTATATGGCCGAAAAAAAATATTCATCATCGGACTGGTTGTGTTTATGTTGAGCTCCATCACATGTGGACTTTCCAGCAATTCATTGGTATTGATTATTTCGAGATTTGTGCAGGGAATAAGCTCAGCGCTGATGTCACCTCAAGTGCTGTCGATGATCCAGATGTTGTATCCTGCCCATGAGGAGCGTACAAAAGCAATGGGCTGGTATGGCGTCACTATTGGGCTGGGAACGATTGCCGGACAGTTTTTAGGGGGTTATTTTTCATCCCTGAATATTATGGATGAAGCATGGAGACTTATTTTTTTTATTAATATTCCGATTTGCCTGCTGGCAATAGTCTTGGGACTGAGAATATTGAAGGAATCCAAAACTGCAGATACAGCAAAATTCAATGTATTTGGAGTGGTGATATTGGTATTGGGACTGTTTTGTTTTACGTATGCTTTAACCAGTTCGGAGCAGGGGAAGTTTGATGGGAAAAGTATCTTTTTAGTGTTTATTTCGATTGCTATTTTGTTTTATTTTATTAAGAATCAAAGTAATAGAGCTAAAAAAAGCCAATCTTATTTAATTGACTTTACATTGTTTACATATAAAAATTTCAATCTTGGAATTCTGGCTGTTTCTTTTTTCTTTATCATGCTGGATTCCTATTTTTATATTCTGTCGATCTTTTTTCAGGAAGGATTGAAAATTAATCCGCTAGATTCCGGGGAAATTATTGTTTTTCAGGGACTTGGTTTTGTCCTCGCTTCTGTCTTTTCCACAAAACTCATTGTACGGTTTGGGAAAAAGATCTTAATTATTGGATTGTTGTTGATTATCAGTGTCTTGATTTTACAGGCTTATCTGTTTACTGAAGGGGTTTCCTGGGTACTGTTGTATGCATTGCTGTTTATCCATGGAGTAGGAGTGGGTAGTATTATTCCTTCACTGGCGAATATTGCATTAGCAGGAATTCCGAAAGATCTAATGGGAAATGCTTCCGGAGTTTATATTACTTTTCAACAGATTGCAGCCATCATTGGGATTATTATAATCGGCAGTATTTTTTATTATTTTTTAGGTGGAAAACCTCTGGTATCCAACTATCAAAAAGCATTTGAAATGACCATTTCAAGCAATATTGTATGTTTATTCGCCGTCATCATTATTATTGCTAAAGTACCTGATCATATTCTGCCAGGGAAAAAATAAACATTAACTATCATTGGGGTACTGAAATCATCGTTGCCGTCATCTTTGCAATGAGTTTTTCTTCCGAACTGTCATACACATATCCTTCACAGATAGTCAGTTTCTTCCCTGCTTGAAGAACCTTACCAATAGCAATAAGTTGGTTTGTATGAGCGGGTTTTAAAAGGTTTATTTTAAATTCTACACTTAAAACTTCAGTATTTTCGGGCATCATGGTGAGTGCAGCATATCCGCAGGCACTGTCTGCAATACTGCTGGTTACTCCTGCATGAAAAAATCCGTGCTGCTGGGTGAGTCCTTCTGAAAATCCGCAGATAATTTTTACCCGTCCTTTTTCCACTTCTGTAAGCTGGGCACCTAATGTTTTCATTAACCCCTGCTGATCAAAACTTTTTTGTATTCTTTCGTACATGTTGATGTTATTGTTGATTAAGATCGAGTTCCATCTGGATATTGCATCTCTTATACGGTGTTGCATGACCTGCAATTTTCTGAAATCCTAGTTTATGATACAGGTTGATAGCAGGTTTCAGAATCGTATTGCTTTCCAGATATATTTTTGAAGCCCCCACTTCTTTGGCGTACTCTACAACAGCCTGGCCGAGCAGCCAGCCAATACTTTTCCCCTGAACATTTGGAGAAACGGCCATTTTTGCCATTTCGAAATCATAGTTGGGATCATCCATTTTAATTAAGGCGCAAACGCCTACAGGTTCGTTTTGATAGAGAGCAACTAATATTTTTCCTCCTTTATCCAGAATATATTCTTTAGGATGATCCAGTGCTTTGTAATCGGCTTCTTCCATTTCAAAATAGGTGGAGATCCATTCTTCGTTTAATGATTTGAAGGCAGATTGGTATTTCGGATGGTAATCTACGATCTGAACATCTTTACTTTCCCGAAGTTTTTTTTGATCCTGAACTCTTTTAAACATTGATCTTTGGTCTAATAAAAATTCCCATTCTGCAATAGCTTCCCATAAATTGTGCCTTGCTTCGGCCATGATTCCGTCAATAGCAACATCAATGTCAGCACATTGCCCCTTAATCATTTCTTTGGCCACTGCAGCACCTTTTTCTGTAAGCCCTACGACATTCCTGCGTTTGTCTTTTGAGGTAAGCTGATTTCTAACAAGTCCTGCGATGGTCATTTCCTTCACTATTTTTGTTACGGAAGGCTGGGAATGTCCAATGTCTTCAGCAATTTGTGTAATTGTTTTTTCTCCGTCTTCTGCCAGAATAAAAAATACGGGAAACCATTTGGGAGAAAACTCCACCTGGTAAAGATCATAAATTTTAGAAGCATCTTCTGTCACTTTAGCGGTAAGCAAACGTAATCTGCTTCCTAAAGCCATTTTTCCGGTTTTTTCGAATAAATTCATAAGTGTATAATTAATTACATAACTGGTTATGCAAATATATGAAACTTATTAATAAGGATAATAAAATGAATTATTTTTTTTGTTTGAAAAGCCAGTCTCTTACTCCTTCAAAGGTATAGGCAATACGCCAGGTGGCGCGGTGGTCGCTTCCGCCTTGACCCTGCATATCCGGTGGAACTACGGTTCCTGCTTTTAGTGGTGTGTATTGGATTTTATTGCCTTTGGCAAGGATATTTTTCACATCTTTTGCTAACTCTTGTGGGGTTGCTTTTCCGTTGATAACAGAACGGGTAATTTTTGCGCCTTCTTTTTCAAGAGCAGCTGTAATGGCGTTCATTCCGGGAAATGCTTTATCGTCACCCTGTGAAACCATGATCCATAAATTATCATTGGCCATAGGACCTACTTTGGAGGGATCCCATTGTCCGGCAACAAGAAAAGAGGCGGCAAATAAATCTGGGTATTTGATATCCAGTGCAATGGACGACATGCATCCCATCGACTGTCCTGTAGTGTACAGACGGTTTTTATCAATATTGTACTGCGTTGTAAGATCATTGATAAGATTTACGGTAGCATCAAGGTCTTTGGTATATTCTGATTGATCATTTACTGTTACCACTGAATATTGCGGAGCTAACACAAAGCATTCATGTTTGGCCTGTTCTTCAGGGCTAGCCCAGATTACCGCTCCCAATCCCTGCATAAGAGTTGCTTTGGGCTCTGTACTTACAACTCCTGCATCATGAATAAACATTACCATTGGATAGGATTTGTTTTTATCATAGTTTTTTGGAGTATACAGGTTATAATGTACGGTGATTCCTGTGTTGGTATCTTTAAATTGGTGCTGTGTGAAATCATCTACAATAAGATTGATTGCTTTACTGCTGTTCACAGAGTTTCCTGTCGGCTCTATGGAATTTCCGCTGGCCGTTTCAATTTTATTTAATTGACGTACTGTTGCATGGGCTTCTTTAATTTCAGAATTTCTGCCATTCGCTATAAAAGTAGCAGCTTGTTCATCATCTTTAGACATTTCAATGATGATATATTTCCCGTTCTTTCCTGTTGTGGATTTTTCGGGTTTATCATTGGGGTAGATCTTTGTGATGGTTCTGCCTTCTACTGAAAAAGTCTTTTTATCCAGTTGTTCATTTTTGATCTCTTCAGTATATTCCACTATTGCAGCGGTGGTTTTCTGTCCGTCACCGAATACCTCAGTTAATGCCGTTACACTTTGGATATGGCCAGCTTCTTTTTGATTGGTACAGGCCATAATAACGGCCATACAGAGAAGTACGAGAATGTTTTTCATTTGTTTTGAATTGTGTTTTTATAACAAATAAAGATTATTTGCAATAACTAAATTACAAAAAAATGATTTTACCCTGAATCTGAACCTTATCAGCAATTTTTGACAACCTTTTACAACAGCGAAGAATTAATGGGATTGTGGATCGAAGTACGCTTTAAAAGTAAGGGGATCTTCTGTTTTTTCTTCAGCAGTTTCAAGGTATTCAAGATATTCTTCCTGATGATTTTCCAGATAAACATGTACAATCACCAGATTGATATAAAGATTTTTGTCTTCGGAACCCAGATCTAATGCCGTTTCTAAATGTTCCAGTGCCTTTTCATTTTCTCCCATATCAGAATACACCGCTCCTATATTGATTAAAGCTGCTGTGTTTTGCGGATCAATGAGTAAAATTTCATCCAGTTCTTTGATTAAAAGATCATTGATGGTATCCCAATGGTCTTCATTTTCCCATCTTTTTGCCTGAAGCTTTTTTACATTTTCCAATCTTACTTTGATATCCATGATATTGTTTGTATTTTCTGTTTGAAGTAAATCTTTACCCAGCCTGTGATTTTAAATATTTTGTGAAATTCTTTTCTAAAAGATCCGGTACACTGTTGGCCAGTTGTACTAATTTCGGAGGTTGATGCTCATGAGCGTAGGAAAATAACTTGTGATTGGCAAGATCATACAAAAGTAAATCGCCATCTCCGTAATACCAAAATTCACCTAACATCAAAAAGCTTTTGTCTTCAAATACTTCTATCGAAAGTGTGTCGAAATCAATTTCTATTCCTTCAAGGCTGAGCTTTGAAATGGCAGAGAAAAAAGTGATTATTTCAGGAGAGAAAGTGATGGACAGAAAGAGTTCTTTCTCTGAAATTTCTGAAAGTGTTTTGCCTTTTTCGATCGTATTCGAAGTATCAAAACTTTTCAGAAGCTGTTTGAAAAACCGGGGATAAGAATCTGCCAGATAAGCAAAATTATCTTTGACGTACTGCTGGCGCAATTGATCTTTTTCCTTTTCCTGTTTAACGAATTCAGCAAACTCCTTTTCATAGGCTTTTTGGTAGATATTGCTTACTTCGGTGGTGATATTCTGGTTTTTTAACCAGCTGACGACTGCGATTTGTCCGGCATAGGCATTACCGATACAGGTTAGATTTCCTTTAGGCTTAATTTTTAAAAAAGCTGTTCTTCCGCAAGTGATTTCCACAAGGTTTTTATGCTCATCAAACCACTGAAGCCACTCGGTTTCGGTGAGCTTTCCTGTTGCTAAATCTGTAAAAGTATCAATTACCTCTTTGTTCATGCCGATAGTTATGAGTGTTAAAAGTCCGTGAACTTATGATTTTGCCCATTGAGAACGAAGGTAGGGGAAACATTTTCTTATTACAAACTTTTTTTAATCTCCTGTCTATTAAAATTAATGACGGCCTGCATGTAAGCCGTCATGAGTGTATTTTATTTCTTTTCTATGGTTTTAACTGCATTTTCAAAAGATTTTTCACTTTCGAAATACTGACTTTTGATCTGTTTCAATAGCCTGCTGTTGGTGAGAGTCTTTTCGAGGGTCGATGTTAGGAATTCATAATTGGTGAAGGTAGTTGGCGTCTTAAGCATGGTGTTCATCCAGTTCCACATCTGTTTCTCGCCAATTTCTTTTTCTATAGCGGCCAGTATAACCGGGGTGTAGTCATAAGCATAAGAAAGATAATCATCATCTTCCGGTTTTGTTTGTATGCTGCTGAAATAGCCCAAAAGCGGTTCTTCAGTAAGACCTTCTATTTTTTCTTTTATCTTTTTGTCATAAATCTCTTTTCCCAAGATATCCTTCGTTACTTTCAACGATAAATATTCGGAAAAACCTTCTGATAGGATACCTCCAAGTTCGGAGTTGAACTGTTTATAAGTTCCAAAATAATAGTGTCCCAATTCATGAGCGATGAAAGGCCTGAACCAGTTTTGGGTTTTCGGGTTGAACAAACTTTTAAGTCCGTTTTCGCCCCATCCGACATTGATGATCGTTGGATAAGAAACGAAAAGCCATCCATTTTTTATAGAAGTTGGGGTCGTTTCAACGAAGGTAACCGGTTTTCCGAAGGGAATTCCCAGTTTATCTGCATAAAATTTTTTATAGGTATTGATCAATTCACTAAACTCCTTAATCTGTGTTTCGCTGATCTGCGGATTCAAAATATAGGTATTACCGATATTGGAAAAATCATAATTACCGAAGAAAAGAGTGAGTTCCAAAGGAGTATCACTTTTAAAACGCATGCTTGATGTTTTCACAGGGGCATTCCCATTCACGTACAACGTACTGCAGTCTTTACAGGTGAATTCTATATCATACCGTACTTCCTCATACCTTTTGTCTTTTCGGATATCATACAGAACAGGATACCAGGCGGATTGGGTGCCTTCTACCCGCAGAGAATTAGCATTAAAGGCGATATTTCCGCGCCAGTCATCTTTTGTATAATTTTCGAGGGTGTCTTTGGCGACAGGAAATTTACCTACATATTTGAACTGTACCGATTCCGGAAGGAATTTTCCGCTCTTATTGGGAAAGAAATAAGCCAGGGATTCTCCCGATGAAGTACTGTCTGATTGAGATTTATCATAAGAAAGTACCATGTCATTCGGTTTCTTACTTCTGAAATGAAGAGGATTCATCCCGGAATTGAGGCGGATATAATAGTCCCTGATATATGGAATATCACTCAGCGTAAGATCGCAATCGAAGGTTCCCTCTTTGATGGAAATAGCTACTTTTCCGGTTAATAATGGTGCTTTTTCCTGTGCGGTAATGGGTAATGAGAGCAGACTGATCAATAAGAATGATAATAAAGATTTCATGGGGGTCTGAGTGGATTGCCTAAATTTTATTGTATGGGCAAAGATATTACTTAAGGCTCCAATCTACAAATGTATTATACCCTCTGATGTATCAGTTAAGATAAATTCTTTACAATCCCATTAAGCATAGAAGGAACAATCATTTTATGAAATGGTTTCACAGGGAAAAAATACAATTTTCCCCACCAGTTATTATAGGTTACAATAGTAGTGATGGTTAATTTTCTATTGTGTTGCTGGTTATTTTCATTGTCTAACATCAAAGAAACTCTAAAATTCAAATGTTTATCATCTTCCCCAATAATAATTTCATGATCATTCTTTTCCAGCACTTTAAAAAGTCCTATCTGATCACCCGGTTCATAGTTATATTCTTTTTTTTCCTGATGTTCTGAGGCTTTTAACCCGAAAACTTTAACAATTTTATTCCTTAGTGAAAATAATTTTTTTATCCAGGGAGAGCCGCTTGAAAAGAATAATTTTCCAAGTTCAGAAGAATTAATATGCGTTTGTTTACTTACAAATTCCTTTTCAAAAGAATCTGAGTAATCAAAATGCTGCGTATTTAATAATGATTTTTCAGGTATTTTCATGAGATTTTTAGTTTTTTGTACCGGAATGAGAACGTAATCTAAATTTACCTTATAGAACAGGATCTCTGGTAGTACTAATTTACGAAAAATGCATGAAAGAATATTGTTTTTGTTTTTTCAGATTTTCCAGGGTGATGGCAGCAATATTCCGTATAGGTGAAGTTTGAAAATTATTTTTCCGCAGAAATCAAGAGCATCATCGGGCGCCGCAATTCATCTTTCATTTCTGAAAACTCTTCCAGCATGGTATCACTGGGTTGGGGCTCAATAACTTCCTTAATTCTAAATCCTTGTTGTAAAATACTGTTCATATAAGTCGTTAAAGTCCGGTGGTATTTTACAATGTCCTCTCCTAAAAAATGGGTATTTCTCTTTCCTTCTGTAAAATAGTTATCCACAGGCCAATGCAGTTTTTCTCCATCTTCTGCATACGTCCAATCCTGACTTCCCTGTGCTGTAAACACTGGATGTTCCACAGAAAAGACAAAATGTCCGTTTGGTTTGAGCCATTGATAGATGTTCTGAGCCATTACATCAAAGGATTCTATATAATGGAACGTTAAAGAACTTAATATGATATCAAATTTTTCTGCCGGGAAGGTTACGTCCTCCAAAGCTTTTCTTTCATATTCAATTCCTTCGAGATGGTTGATTTCTTTAGCTTTTTCAAGCATTTTTTCAGAAAGATCAATACCTGTCACAGACTTTGCTCCGTTTTCTATGGCATAGCGACAGTGCCAGCCAAAACCGCAACCCAGATCAAGCACCTTTTTTCCGGTGAAATCAGGAAGCATTTTTTGTAAAGCATGCCATTCACCGGCACCTTCCAATCCTTTTTGGGACCGGAGCATTTTTTCATATTGGTTGAAAAAAGAAAGATTATCATATTTATTTTCTTTCATAGATTACATCAGATTATCTTCTGTTGTCTTTCATTGCCTGAATTAATTTATCATTTCTTTTGTCTGCTCTCGCATTATTCAAAGATAATGCAGCCCAGATTGCAGCAGGAAGCCATCCGATTACTGTAATCTGTAAAATAAGACAGATAATTCCTGTAATGATTTTTCCGCGCAAAATAAACGATAGAAAAGGAAGTAAGATGGCTAGTAACATGATAATACGTTTTAAATTTTGAATCTTAAAAATAAGAAAATTTTTACAGAGTAAGATTCTCACTGAAAAACAAAAAAATTCCCTGAAATTATTCAGGGAATTTCTTATCAATATACTGTTATTCGTGCCAAAGTAAAGATTCTTTAACTTTTTTAATGTTGGGATTCACAGTTGAATCAGGATAAAGTTGCAAAAATCTACTGATATCACCAGGTTGCACATAGAAAATTGTTGGACCGAAATCAGGGTCATTGTAGGTAACTTCATGGGAAGGAAAAGACAATTCGTTTTTCTGCGAAATAATATTGACGCTCATTTTATTGGTTGAAAACGAAAATAAGGGTAATGTTAAAATACTTAAGATGATTAGTTTTTTCATGATATTGGTAGTTCCCATTTACAGTACTTTACTGTTTTTTGACGACTAGGAGTTATTTTTATGATAGGTATCGCCATTGACAAACTTGTATCATTACAAAATCTTTGTTGTCAAAGCGTTTCGTCTGGTTTTATTTTTAAAGATCTACCTTTTCATTTTTCCTCTTCATGAGTGTTTTAAAAACAATCTTCGGATAACGTTTTGTGATGAGATTTTTGTCTGAACTAACTTACAAAAAAAATGTGAATGGGAAAATAACGATCAATAAATAGATGGTATTTTGAAGATATTACTCACACTCTAATAATTCAAATCTATACCATAAAAAGACGTGAAAAGTAAAAACTTAAATCCCTCTTGATTGTCAGATCAAGAGGGATTTATTATAATTTTATCCAAACGCTCTTTTCAGCAAGCTCTCCACTTTCGGTTCACTTCCTCTGAAACTTTTGTACAGTTCCATGGGATCTTTAGTACCGCCGGAAGAAAGAAGGATTTTATATTTTGTGGCAATTTCAGGATTAAAAATTCCGTTTTCCTTAAAATATTGGAAGGCATCTGCATCCAATACTTCAGCCCATTTGTAAGAGTAATATCCGGCTGAATATCCACCCTGGAAAATATGCGAAAAACTTGGGCTCATCGCCGTTTTAGTATTTGATGGATACAGCTGCGTAGCTTTCGTATATTTATCTTCGAACTCTTTTACCGTTTCATGCTCAAGTTCTGAGACCTTCGTATGGTAGTTCATATCCAGGATTCCGAAACCTAACTGTCTCATCGTTTGGTATCCTTCCATAAAGTTTTTCGACTGTTCGATCTTTTGGATTTTTTCATCAGGAAGAACTTCGCCGGTTGTATAATGTTTGGCAAAAGTTTTCAGGAATTCAGGTTCATAACAGAAGTTTTCAAGGAATTGGGAAGGTAATTCCACAAAATCCCATTTTACAGAAGTTCCGGAAAGAGTAGGATACTGCGTGTTGGCCAGCATTCCGTGAAGAGCGTGGCCGAATTCATGGAATAACGTAGTCACTTCCTGGAAAGTCAGTAAACTCGGGGTATCTTTTGTAGGTTTGCTGAAGTTACATACGATAGAAATATGAGGACGTGAGTTTTCACCGTCTTTGATATACTGGTTTTTATAGCTTGTCATCCAGGCTCCGGCTCTTTTGCCTTTTCTTGGGAAATAATCTACATACAATAATGATTTGTATTCACCATTTTCCTGTACTTCATATACTTTGACATCTTCATGATATTTCTGAATATCGTTTCTTTCTTTAAAACTAAGTCCGAAAAGCTGGCCCGCCAATCCGAATACGGCATCCTGAACCTGATCCAGTGGGAAATAAGGCTTCAGCTCCTCATCATTAAGGTCATATTTTTCTTTACGAAGCTTTTCAGCATAAAAAGAATGATCATAAGACTGCATATCTTCAATTCCATCAGCTTTTGCTAATGCTTTTAACTCTGCAATTTCCTTATCAGCATAAGGTTTTGCTTTGGTCAGCATTTCGTTTAAAAAATCCAATACTTTTCCGGGAGATTTTGCCATCCTCTCTTCAAGAACGAAATCTGCATAGGTTGTATAGCCTAATAATTCTGCTTTTTGCTGTTTTAATTCAAGGATTTCCTTAATCATATGCTGGTTATCGAATTCTCCGCCATCAAATGATTTTTTACCATTGGCCAATGCCAGTTCTTTTCTCAAATCACGGTTTTCAGCATAGGTCATAAACGGAATATAGCTTGGATATTGCAGGGTAACTACCCATCCTTCAAGATTCCTTTCCTTTGCCTCTTCAGCATATTGCTCGATGATCGCTTCAGGAATTCCTGCCAATTCTTCTTTTTGAGTGATATGTTTGTAATAAGCATTGGTTGAAGCCAGTACATTCTGCCCAAACTGAAGAGATTTTAAGGAAAGATCCATGCTGATCTTTTTTAATTTTTCTTTATCCTCATCATTCAATAACGCCCCGTTTCTTACAAAACCTTTGTAGGTTTCTTCCAAAAGCATTTCCTGCTCTTCATTAAGATCATATTTTTCTTTCTCGTCGTAGACCTTCTTGATTTTACTGAATAAAGCCTCGTTTTGAGATATTTTTGATGAATATTCGGTTAAAATAGGAGAAACTTCCTGAGCAAGCTCTTGTAATTCGTCACTCGTTTCTGCAGAGTTTAAATTGAAAAATATATTGGAAACCACATCAAGCTGCTCACCGGAATAAGCCAGCACCTCAATAACATTGGCGAAAGTAGGTTCTTCAGCACTGGTAACCAGAGCATCAATCTCTTTTTCAGATTGTTGGATCAGTTCTTTGAAAGCAGGAAGATAATCTTCATTCTTTATATCGTTGAATGGTGCAGTATGATAGGGAGTATTAAATTTTTCTGTTAAAATATTCATATTTCAAATTTTAATTAGGGTAAAAATAATAATTCGTCTTGATCTGACAGCTGAAATGCGCAAAAATAATGCCTTACTGTCGCCGTATGACAAAAATGCGTTATCTTTAATAATCTTGTCATAGGAAAAGTGGAGGGGTGTGCAGAATTGCTATTTTTGAAACAGATAAAGCAGAATACAATTAAAAGATAACCTTAATATAAATAGATACTATGAAAACAATTTTGAGAATTCTTAGAGTGATCATCTTATTGATTATTGCCTATGCAGTAATTGCGATGCTCTTTTTCAGTAAAGATTACCATTTTGAAAGATCAATCGTGATTAATGCACCGAAGGAAAAAGTATGGCAATATACCGGATCATTAAAAGGGTTTAATACCTGGGATCCGTTTTCTAAAGCGGACAAAAATGTTGTAATTACGTATTCCGGAGCAACAGGACAGGTAGGAGAATCCTATCATTGGAAAGGAAATGACAAAGTAGGAGAGGGTGAACAAACAGTAACTGAAGTGACACCAAACGAAAAATTAACCACCAAATTACATTTCATAAAACCATTTGAAGGTGATGCAAAAGGTACTTTTGTGCTTACATCAGACGGAAATGGAACGAAGGTGACATGGACGATGGATAATCAGCTGAATACGATGATGAAAATCATGAAACCCATGATGGATATGAATATGAAAAAAATGTTTGATAGCGGACTTGGAGACCTGAAAAAAATGGCCGAAAAATAATGAAACAGCCTTGTAATTTTTACAAGGCTGTTTTTTTTATCTATAAAAGGATAATGCATTATTCCCGAAGCAACGTTTACTGTCACGCTAAATAAGTTTAAAATTCTGTGGATCATTAGTTTTTTGAAAGACGAAAAGATCATTATATTTTAAAAAAATATTATCTTTATGTAAAGATTAGATGTATGGAGAAGACCGTATTTGAGAAAAATAATATAAGAAACTTTGTAAAAGGCGTGATTGCCGAAAAGATCACCAAACTTAAAAATTTTATTGAATTTACTTTAGAAGCCACCCGCGACATCAAAAAAACTCCGAAATACGACAGCATGAGGGAAGAAATGCAGGAGGAGATTTACCAGATGCAACGCCAGCTCGCTGCATTAAATGAACTTAACAGGAATATGTCCAGAGTTTTAAATACCGCTACCGAAAGAATTCAGCTGGGCTCCCTGGTTATTACCAATAAAGCCCGTTTTTATATTTCAGTTTCATTGGGTGAGTTCTTTTTTGAAGGTGATCGGTTTTATGCGATTTCTCCCGAAAGCCCAATGGCCAAAAAGATGATGGGGATGAAAGGCGGTGATGCCTTTACCTTGAATAATATCCATCAGGAGATTGTTGAGGTTTTATAATCCCTTTCTTCGGTTTCTTATCACTACGTTTTATTGCGCATAATATCTAAAAGCTCCGAATCCTGTTTGGAGCTTATATTTTATTCATTTATATAAAATTATGGGTTGTTACTTTTATCATTACAGGTATGAAGTGGATAAAAATTGAGTAAGTCTTTTAAAAACTCAATCATAAATAAAGCACATTCAATTCCATGTCGTAAATTTGTACTATGAATAAAGCAACCGTTTTAAAAGAAATCATAGAACAGCGCAGAAGTATATTTCCAAAAGATTATACCGATACTGAAATCTCTCAGGAGCTGATCGAAGAGATTGTAAACTCCGCAACATTTGCTCCCAATCATAAACGGACAAAACCATGGCGTTTTAAGATTTTCAAAGGAGAAGAAAAAGCAAAGCTGGCATTGGAAATGCAAACCATCTATAAAAAATCGCAGCCAGAACATCTTTTCCTGGAAAAAAAATACACTGATATTGGTTTTAAAATCAATAAAGCAGACGCTGTCGTTTCTATTATCGTTAATTTCAGTGGAATGGTTCCGGAATGGGAAGAAATCGCTGCTGTTTCTATGGCCGTACAAAATATGTATCTTACCTGTACTGCAAATCATATAGGATCTTACTGGAGCTCTCCAAAAATCGTAGATGATCTTAAGGATTCTCTTACCATTGAAGAAAACCAGAAATGTTTAGGATTATTCTATATCGGAAGTTTGGAATAAGACCATATCACTGAATGAAAAAATGAAAGAAATTTCAATATTTTGGTTTCGCAGAGACCTTAGGCTGGAAGATAATGCCGGCTTATCAGAAGCATTACAATCGGGCTCCCAAGTGATTCCGATTTTTATTTTTGATGCTGATATCTTAGATCAGCTGGAAGATAAAAATGACAGGCGGGTAGATTACATCCATCAGGCATTGGAAAAAATCAATACAGAACTGAAAGAATTCGGAACCAGCCTTCAAACATATCACGGAAAACCGTTGGACATTTTCAAAAAGATAGAATCCGAATATAAGATGAAATCGGTGTACTGCAACCGGGATTACGAACCTGCAGCCATCAAAAGAGATACTGAGGTCAAAGAATTTTTGAATACTAAAAACGTTGATTTTTCAATTATAAAGATCAGGTAATTTTTGAAAAAGGTGAAGTCACAAAGGATAATAAAGAACCTTACACCGTATATACTCCTTATTCCAAAAAGTGGAAGAATACCTTCAGGCCCGAAAATGTACAGGCTGTAACGCTCAACCATGAGAATTTTAATCAGACAGATTTCAGAAAGATTTTAAGTTTAAAAGAAATCGGATTCGAAAAAACGGATTTAGAGTTTGAACTCCCAACACTGGAGTCCGCAATTATTGATCATTATGATAAAAACAGGGATTTTCCGGCTTTAGATGCCACCACGCATTTGGGAATTGCTTTGCGTTTTGGAACGATTTCTATCAGAACATGCGTGAAATTTGCCCTGAAGCATAATAAAACATGGCTGAATGAACTCATCTGGAGAGAGTTTTTTATGCAGATTTTATTTCACTTCCCGAAAGTAGTTAAAAAATGTTTCAAGGAAAAATATGAACATATTCCATGGCGGAATAATGAAGAAGAATTTGAAAAATGGTGCAATGGAACTACAGGATATCCCATTGTAGATGCCGGAATGAGGCAACTGAACCAAACGGGACAAATGCATAACAGGGTACGGATGATCGTTGCAAGCTTCCTTACCAAACATCTGTTGATCGACTGGCGGTGGGGAGAAGCCTATTTTGCAAAAAAACTCCTGGATTATGACCTTTCTGCAAACAATGGAAACTGGCAGTGGGCGGCAGGCTGTGGTTGTGATGCGGCGCCTTATTTCAGGGTATTTAACCCGGATGAACAAACTAAAAAATTCGATAAAGACCTGAAATATATAAAAAAATGGAATCCTGAGTATGAAAAATCCATTTTTGAAGAAAGAATGGTAGATCATGCGTTTGCCACAAACAGAGCTTTGGAGGCTTATAAGAAGGGTCTTGGTGAATATAATGGAAAGTAAGCCTTAAAGGTGAAAAACATTGCAAAATTTAGCTTTGAACTTTAAATATTTTCACTATCTTTGCAGACTTAAATATTTAACTGGGACGAGTTCCCGTAAAATTCAAACATTATGTCAGTAAAAATCAGATTACAAAGACACGGTAAAAAAGGTAAGCCTTTTTTCCACATCGTGGTTGCAGATGCTAGAGCAAGAAGAGATGGTAGATTCATCGAAAAACTAGGTACTTACAACCCAATTACTAACCCTGCGACTATCGATTTGAACGTTGACTCTGCTGTAAAGTGGTTAAACAACGGTGCTCAACCGACTGATACTGCAAGAGCTATTCTTTCTTACAAAGGAGTACTTTACAAAAAACACTTACAAGGTGGTGTTGCTAAAGGATCTTTTGATGAGGCTGAAGCTGAAAAAAGATTTGCTGCTTGGTTAGAGGCTAAAGAACAAAAAGTACAAGGTAAAGTAGAAGGTTTAACTAAATCTCAGGCAGACGCTAAGAAAGCTGCTTTAGATGCTGAAGTTAAAGTAAACGAAGCTAGAATCGCTGCTGCTGCACAAGTTGAAGCTGATGCTAAAGCTGCTGAAGAAGCTGCTAACGCACCTGCTGAAGAAGTGGTTGCTGAAACTGCTGAAGGAGAAGCTCCTGCTGCTGAAACTGAAGAAAACACTGAAGCTTAAAAAAACAACCGTATGCGTATAGAAGATTGCTATTTTTTAGGAAAAATCACACGCAGACACGGACTTGCGGGGAATGTTATCTTGAAATTAGATACAGACCAACCCGAGCTTTACAATAAATTGGAATCAATATTCGTTGAAATCAACGGATTATTGGTTCCATTTTTTATTGCAAAATCATCATGGAGTAAATTAGATGCTCTGAATCTTGCCTTTAAAAATTCTTCTGAGGCGTTAGTAGATCAGTCATTGGGTAAAAGTGTTTACCTGCCGCTTGATACACTGCCTAAACTGTCAGGAAATAAGTTCTATTATCATGAGATCATCGGGTTCAATGTCCTTGATGAAAATGATAATGACTGTGGTGTTATACGATCTGTGAATGATCAAACGGCGCAAACTTATTTTGTAACCAACCTAGATGGAAAAGAAGTAGTAATTCCCATCATCAAAGACTGGATCCTTGAAGTGGACCGTGAAGAAAGAATTATCAAAATGAGACTTCCTGAAGGACTTATCGATGTATTCCTGGTTCCTTCCAAAAAAGACGAATAATGCCCTTATTTCTAAGGTCTATTTCTTTTTATCATTAATTTCGGGACCAATACAGTGTTTCCCAACTTCTTTTTTTATTTTCATCACTTTTTAGTAAGACTTAAGGTAGAAAAAATAGGTACCTGTCATTTACTGTGGACTGGAATTTCAGAAGATAGGCTGTAAAGTTATATTACTCTGATGTCTGAACCTATTTAATCTGCTCAATCAGCCCAATCTGCGAGACTTAAAAGAAACCCTTCTTACTAAAATGAAACTGTAGAACAGATCATTCCCTGAAGAAGAGTTATCATCCTATTTATTGCTCATTGTTAATTGCTGGCAGCAAATATTCCTGAACTATTTTCTCAGCCTGTGAATGCGCATATGATCTATTGTAAGCCTTTGCCGTAATTACGATTACTACAGGAATTTCTGTAAACATAATAATTTTATTACCACCATTGCCACTGCATTGATACGCCTCAAAATTCCGGTTTCCCACTTTGTATACTTTTCTCCAGAACAGGTAGCCATAGCCTTCAAAATCCTTATTGTCAGTAAAATAGTTACTGAATGATTTTTTAATCCAGGCTTTATCTATAATTCTTTTACCATTCCAGGTTCCTTCATTTTTATACAGCTGTCCGAATTTTGCAAAATCTAATGCATTCATTTTCAATCCTCCGGCCAAAGAAATTTTATGCTGCGGGGTATATTGCCACTGATACGTGTTGATGCCCAGAGGTTTAAATAATCTTTTATCAGCATACGCTTCCAATCCTCCGGGAATATTTTTATCGAGCACATCACCTACAACGACCACTCCAGCTGTAAAATAGCTCCATTTTTTTCCGATTTTCTGATTTGTCATAGGAACATCAAGAGTGAATTTTACCCAATTATCGGTAGGGTACATATTCTCTTCATTTCCGGGTGAAGTTTCCTCTTCATCATTACCTTCAAATCCGGAACTCATCGTCAGAAGGCTTTTTAAAGTTACGCTGTCTTTCTTTGGGGTGTAATTCTTATATTCTTTTAGATGATAAAACTCTCCCAGTTTTTGATTTTCATTTTTTAAATGACCTTCTTTAATGGCAATTCCTGCTAAGGCAGAAGCAAAAGATTTTCCCACGGAACGGGTGTCCTGTAAACTATCACGCCCGCAATTACTGAAATACTCTTCTATAAGCAGCCTGTTATTTTTAATGACCACGATACTGGTGATATCTCTAAATCTATTTTCAGCAATTTTCTTATGTAAAGCTTTTATCTTTTCAGTATTGATTTTTTCTGTAGAAATTTTCCATCCGCTGTTCGGCGCAATCGGCTGAATAGCAATTTGCTGTTCGGTAAGTTGTTTTTTAGGAATGGTTACAGGAATTTCCCCGGTGGCAATCAACCTGCCAGTTTTTAAAGAATTGGTATTGATATAAGGTCTGATCTCTATTTTTAGATTGTGATTTCCTTCCGTAAGCGCATCGATTCCGTTATGAGCCAGATAGAAACGCATCCACAAATACCTTCCCCAGGAATCTTCATTGCCGGAACTGAACAGTGGAATTCTAAAGGTGGTTTTCAGCTTTTTTTGCTCCGGTGTTCCTGCGCCTGTATTCAGATTTTCAAGATAGATCAGCTTTCCGTCCACATAAAAAGAGAACTGATAACTTCCTTTTTTTATCAATTCATCAGCCGTTAAAGAAGGCTCAAGCTCATGTAAATAATTAACCAGAGAATTATCCATAAAAACTCTGATCCCAAAATCTTTATCCTCCTGGAGTACGGCATGAGTAAGAAAATCAGTTTCCTTTACATTTTCCAACGCAACAACTTTATCTAAAAAAACAACCGTATGAAGATGGTTTTTCTGAATAGTGTTGTCGATTGTCTCCGGTTCTACGATATTCTTCTGAGCATAAAAAGCTCCAAATGTGAAAAGTAGGAATGGTAAAAGTGAAAATTTCATGGTGATCTTATAATTCTCGTAAAACTACACTGTTTTTACGTATAAAAATAGAATGAAATTAACATTCCTGTTTATCGGATTTTCCGGTATTTCAATGGAGTGATCCCTAGATTTTCTTTAAACGATCGTATAAAATGGCTTTGGTCTGCAAATCCGCATTCGGCTGCAATTTCTACCAGTGGTGTGTTTTTATTGTGAAGAAGAATTAGCGATTTATTGATTTTGAGTTGTCTGATATATTCCCCGAGGTTACAATGAAAGTATTTTTGAAAATCCCTGCTGAGATGGACCGGATGAATATCTAAAGTTTTCGAGAGTTCAGTTAAGCTTACTTTCTCCATAAAGTTTTCATGTAAAAGCTCATTGATCTGTTTTACCCAGCGCGGATTCTTTTCCGGTTGGACTATTTTGGTATCAGATAACTGGCTGAATATATTTAATAATAACTGCTGAACAGACAATTCAAACGTCTGATCGTTCATTTTTGTTTCTTTAAAAATTTTTGATAGCATTAATTTGATGGAAGGATTCTGTATTTGCAAACTTCCTTCAACAGCATCTTTAGAAACATGAAGCTGTTCAAACCATTCAGCAGAGATTTCAATGTGGAATCCTCTGGTAAAACCTTCTGGTTTGATGTTGTAGTGTGGGTCTTCCCAATGATGGTAAAGAAGCGTTCCTGCCGGACAATGGTAGATCTCTTTTTTATTTCCTTCTACCATATTTCCCTGAAGCAGAAAGGTAAAATAGGCATTTTCGTGATAATGCCAGTCTACATACGAATGGGTATATTCAGTGTCTGTGATGATCAGCCCCTCAAAATTGAGTTTTTCGTTGGTTTGTCCAAAAAATTCACCGGTACGGAGTGTATTCATTGCAGTTTTTGCTTTAAATTTTCAATCTGTTCATACATGGTATTGAAAAATATTTTTCGGTCCCGGTTTCCGGAAGTCGTCAATGATTTGGAATTTTTAATCTGATGTTCAAAATAATTCCGTGTTTCATTACAGGTTTTTGGATCAGTAATCAGGATATACCCAAACATATTCGCAGGTAATGCGAAAAGTGATTGTTGCGGATGATGAAAAAAGATGTCATTGGAAAGATGCATCAGTTCATTTTCATATAAGTGAAATTTTGGATCATTTTCTGTCTTTTGTTCAATATACTCTATAAGCTCTTTTAGTTCTTTCAGAATAATTTCCCCTTCATTTTTTTGTAAAAGTCCGGTTTCATAATAAAATAAAATCTGCTGTAAAATGCTGGAAATAGTTCTGTCATTCCATAATTCCACTATATTTTGTGCTTCATATTTTTTCTTCAGTTGCTGCGTATTTGATTCAAAATACGGAGGTGAAAACTGCAGAAAGGGAATGAAAACCTGTTTTGCATTCAGCAGGTTCATCCAGACATAGATCTTAAAACGGGAAAGTAAAGTATCTGAAAGCGTATAAAAAAAAGGAATATCTTTCGCAGAATAATAAATCGTCATTTCATCAGAAAGAGGCAGGTTTTCAAAAATACTGAGCGTATTCTGAAAAAATGACTGTAAATCTGATGTTTCATTTACTACAGAAGTTTTTTGAACCATAATCTGCTGGTCTGAAGTGATCAATTGGTTAAGAGAAATCTGGTAATATTTGGCCAGTATCAAGCCTTCTTCAAAACTGAACTTTGCTTTCAGAGATGTTCTTCTGTGTGATGCATCATAACTTATATTCAGAATATTGGCAATTTCATCGTTCAAAGATTTATTACCAATTTTTCTGCGAATTTCCCTGAGTAAAAGTTCCTGATACATGATTTTGTGATTTTCACAAATGTACTTCTTTATTTTAATTTTTTTTCGCATTCGGATTTGTGTTTTTCACAGATAATTTTGAAGTAGAATTTTAAAATAATGAGCTATGAAAAAAATGTTTTTTTATTTAAATATTACATTTCTTACTATTAGTTGTGCAGGTTTTAAGAATGCAGATACAAAAAGTGTAAGCTTGAATACAAATAGTGTAAGTGATATAGAAGGAACTTATAATAATGTGCCTTCTTCAAGAAGTGGTTTTTATGTAAGAAGTCTTAGTGATGTTTTTGATAGAAATACAAATATGTTTGTTTCTAAAGAAAAATATAATAAAGATTTAAAAGTCAAAGTAAAAAATGTCAATCAAAACATTTTTAATGTTAAAATATATGAATCTGAAAATGTTTTATTTGATAAAGATGTAAAAGTAAAATTAAAAAAAGATGGTTTCTTTTATTTAAAAGAAAAGAGATTCATGCTTGATGGGATTCCATTGATCTTCGGTGGGTGGAATTTTCAGAAATCACGCTTTACAGTGGATCAAAATAATAATTTGCTGGTTCAATCCAATTACTTTTTCTGTAACGGCGTATTGGTTTTCATGAGCGACTGGAAAACATTTCACTATAGTTTAACTTTTGAAAAGACAGAGTAATCATGAAAAAATTGCCCTATATTTTAATTGCAGCCAGATTTATTCTTGCTCCAATCATCCTTTGCCTGGCTTATTTCAAGGACATAGAAGCAAAATTTTTAATTGTTGCATTAATGTATTTCGGATTATTAACCGATATCTTCGATGGAATTATTGCACGAAAAGTTGGTGTTTCCTCAGAAAAATTAAGAAGACTGGACAGTCAGACAGATCTTATTTTCTGGCTTTCGCTGGGATTTGCATCCTATTTTCTAAATCCTGAATTAATTAAAAATGAATGGCAGGGAATTCTTTTACTCTTCGTTATGGAAGCCCTTTGCTATGGTATAAGCATTTGGAAATTCGGAAAAGAAACATGTACTCATGCATTGATGTCGAAAATGTGGGGATTGAGTTTACTCCTTGCTTTTACATATTTAATAGGATTTCAAGAAACAGGTTGGGCTTTTTATCTCACCATAGGATTAGGACTTGTTTCTCATATTGATGTGATCCTGATTATTGTAATACTTCCGAAATGGCAATTTGATGTACCCAGCTGTTATCATGCATGGAAAATCAAGAATGGAAAGCAGAGAAAAAAGACCATATTCTTTAATTAAATAATATTTGAAGCATAGTTGTTCGTTAAATAATTGATAAATGATTTTTTAAAAAGACAGCGTACTCATGAAGTTGCGCTGTTTTTTTGTAACTTTGCAGACATTAATTTTATACGAAAATTTTATCATCAACAAATGAAAAAGCAGACGATTAAAGAAATCCTACAGGATTACAAAAAGGTATTACATCATGACATTACTGTTTACGGCTGGGTAAGATCCTTCCGTGCCAATCGCTTTATTGCCCTTAATGATGGTTCTACAATTAATAATTTGCAGATTGTTGTTGATTTCGAAAATTTTGACAAAGAGATTATCAGTAAGATTAGTACTGCTTCTTCCCTTAAAATTGTAGGTGAAGTAGTAGAAAGTCAGGGAGCAGGACAAACCGTGGAGATTGTTGCTAAAAAGATCATTATTTTAGGGGATAACTTTACGGAAGAATTGCAGAATACCATTCTTCAGCCTAAAAAGCACAGCTTGGAAAAACTTCGTGAGCAAGCGCATTTAAGATTTAGAACCAATGTATTTGGAGCTGTTTTCAGAATCCGTCACGCTGTAAGTTTTGCAGTGCATTCTTTCTTTAACCAAAACCAGTTTTTCTATATCAACACACCGGTTATTACAGGTGCTGATGCAGAAGGAGCAGGGGAAATGTTTGGAGTAACCAACTTTGACCTGAATGCGATTCCAAGAACTGAAGAGGGTGAAATTGATTTTGCACAGGACTTTTTTGGTAAGAAAACAAACTTAACGGTTTCAGGGCAGTTAGAAGGAGAAACGGCAGCAATGGGATTAGGAAGAATTTATACATTCGGACCTACTTTCCGTGCTGAGAATTCTAACACAACCCGTCACCTGGCAGAATTCTGGATGATTGAGCCTGAAGTAGCGTTCAATAACCTTGAAGATAATATTGACCTTGCAGAGGATTTCCTTAAATATGTGATCCAGTATGTACTTGATCACTGTAAAGATGATCTTGAGTTCCTTGACAAACGTTTTGAGGAAGAACAGAAAACAAAACCGGAAAAAGAAAGAGCAAAAGAAGGTCTTATCGAAAAGCTTCAGAACGTAATTACCAAACGTTTCAAACGTGTAAGTTATACAGAAGCTATTGAGATTTTATTAAACTCAAAAGAAAATAAAAAAGGAAAATTCCAGTATCCGATTGAAGAATGGGGAACCGATCTTCAGTCTGAACATGAAAGATACCTGGTAGAAAAACATTTTGAAAGCCCGGTAGTATTGTTTGATTATCCAAAAGAAATCAAAGCATTCTACATGAAGCTGAATGATGATAACAAAACTGTTGCAGCAATGGATGTTCTTTTCCCTGGAATCGGTGAAATCATCGGCGGTTCTGAAAGAGAAGCCAGATTAGATGTATTAAAACAGAAAATGGAAGACATGCATGTCGATGAGCACGAACTTTGGTGGTATCTTGATACCCGAAAATTTGGTTCAGTACCTCATGCAGGGTTCGGATTAGGGTTAGAAAGACTGGTTCTTTTTGTAACAGGAATGACAAACATCAGAGATGTGATTCCTTTCCCTAGAACACCGAAGAATGCTGAGTTTTAGATAAATAAAAAGCCTTAAATTTTAATTTAAGGCTTTTTTTATTCTTTAATAGCTTATTATGTTGATAAGTATAATGCAAAAATCATGCTAATTATATTTTTTCTCGAATAAATTTATTAAATTCGTAGACTATGTTATGTTAAAACACACATATTAATATGCTTAAACAACACTTACAACTCAAATTAGGACAGAAGCTGGCACCACAGCAGATCCAATTGATGAAGCTTATTCAGCTTCACACGTTGGAATTTGAAGAAGAGTTAGAGAGAGAGTTAGAAGAGAACCCTGCGTTGGAGATTGCAAAAGAAGAATCTAAGGAAGATGATTATTCTTCCCTGGAAGAAGCATATCAGGATGAAGGAACAGAAAGCATTGAAACAGACTTTGATGTCAATGATTATCTCTACGACGACGAACCTAACTATAAAACTGCATCCAGCAACTATTCTGCGGATGACGAAGAATTCGATAATGAAAGCCTTTTAACAGAAGGCCAGTCTTTATATGATTATCTGATGGAGCAGATTCATCTTGCCAATATCAATGAGGAAGATGTGAAAATTGCTGAATATCTTATCGGTAACCTTGATACAGATGGGTATCTGAGAAGAGAAATCAAATCTATCGTTGATGATCTGGCTTTTTCCCAGGGAATTTATACCACCAAGGAAAGAGTGGATGATGTGCTGGAAAATTATGTTCAGAAGCTTGATCCGCCAGGAGTAGGCGCAAGAGGCCTTCAGGAATGTCTGTTGTTACAGATCGAAAAAAAGGTGAGTTCTGATAAAGCAGTTTCTTTAGCGGCAAATATCCTGAGACATCAGTTTGATGCATTGACCAACAAGCACTATAACAAGATCATCCAGAAATATGATATCGAAGAAGAAGACCTTAAAGATGCATTGGATGAAATTTCCAAGCTGTCTCCCAAAGTAGGAGGGAATTTTGATACTCAAACCATTACGATCAACCAGGAAATTATCCCGGATTTTGTAATTCAGGTGAAGGATGGAATCGTTATTCCAATGCTGAACAGCAAGAATGCGCCTACTTTAAGAGTTTCGGAAGAATATAAAGATATTTTAACGACGTATTCACATGATAAAAAATCGGCTGATCATAAGCAGGCTGCTTTATTTATCAAGCAAAAACTGGACGCTGCAAAATGGTATATCGATGCCATTAACCAACGCCAGAACACGTTATTACAGACCATTAATGCCATTGTAAAATTCCAGAAGAATTATTTCATAACGGGTGATGAAAAGTCGTTAAAACCTATGATTCTGAAAGATATTGCTGATATTACAGGTTTTGATATCTCTACGATTTCAAGAGTAGTGAAAAGCAAGTATGCAGATACTCCAAATGGAATTATTTACCTTAAAGACTTATTTTCAGACAGTTTGACGAATGATGATGGGGAAGAGGTTTCTACTAAGGAAATTAAAAACCATCTTCAGGAAGTGATCAGTAAGGAAAATAAAAGAAAACCGCTTACCGATGATGCATTGGTAGTGATCTTAAAAGAACAGGGCTATAATATTGCAAGAAGAACGATTGCAAAGTATAGAGAACAGCTTAATATTCCGGTTGCACGATTAAGAAAAGAATTATAATAAACGTTTATTATTTAGAATATTTAAAATGCCCAATTAATCAGTAACTGGGCATTTTTATTAAATTTTATTTTAAAGTATGGTTACGAACGAGGCTTGCCCATTTCGATTCCCAGTTCTTTTATAGAAATCTCTCGCATTTCTACTTTCCTTATTTTTCCTGAAATCGTCATGGGAAATTCATCCACAAACTTCCAGTATTTCGGGATCTTATAATGGGCTATTTGGTTTTTACAGTAGGTAAGGAGCTCTTCTTCCGTAAGGTCGAATCCTTTTCTGATTTTCACCCAGGCCATCACTTCCTCTCCGAATTTTTCACTGGGAACTCCAATGATCTGCACATCCAGAATATTGGGATAGGTGTATAAAAAGTCTTCAATTTCTTTGGGCGAAATATTTTCTCCGCCGCGGATGATGAGATCTTTCATCCTGCCGGAAATGGTAATGTACCCTTCATCATCCATCACGGCCATGTCTCCGGTGTGCATCCATTTTGCATCATCCAATACTTTTTTAGTATTTTCAGGATCGTTCCAGTATTTCAGCATCACAGAATAGCCTCTTGTACAAAGTTCGCCATGTTCTCCGCGTTTCAGTACTTTTCCGTTTTCATCGATGATCTTTATTTCCAGGTGATCCTGAACAGTACCCACGGTGCTTACCTGTTTTTCCAAAGAAGTACCTATTAGGGTTTGTGTGGAAACCGGGGATGTTTCGGTCATTCCGTAGCAGATACTCATTTCTTTAATGTTCATAAGGTTTTCTACTTTTTTCATGATCTCTGGAGGGCAGACGGAGCCGGCCATTACACCAGTCCTTAAGCTGGAGAAATCATATGTATTGAAATCTTTTACAGCTAGTTCGGCGATAAACATGGTAGGAACACCATACAATGAGGTACATTTCTCGTCAGAAACTGTTTTTAAGGTAATATCAGGATCAAAACTGTCATTAGGAATCACAATGCAGGCTCCGTGAGCAATACAGCAGATATTTCCGATCACCATTCCGAAGCAGTGGTAAAACGGTACAGGAATACAGACCCGATCTTTCTCGGAATAGCGTAGGCGGATACCTATGAAATAGCCGTTATTCAGAATATTATGATGGGAGAGGGTTACGCCTTTAGGAAAGCCGGTTGTTCCGGAAGTATACTGGATGTTGACAGGATCATCAAACTGCACATATTCTTCGAAACTTTGGAGGGTTTCATCGGAAATATATTGTCCGTTGTTTACAAATTCTTCCCAGGTATCATCAAAGAAAATAGCATGTTCCATAGAAGGGCACACCTCTTTGGCGTAGTCTACCATTTCTTTATAGTTGCTGGTTTTAAAGTGCAGTGATGAAAAAATAAAACGGATTTCAGACTGGTTGATGACATAGGTCAGTTCATGCGTTCTGTACGCAGGGTTGATATTAACTAGAATCGTTCCTATTCTCGCCGTTGCATATTGCAGAACTACCCATTCATAGCGGTTAGAAGCCCATATTCCTATTCTGTCTCCGGATTTTGCCCCTAAATAAATCAGGGCTTTAGCAACGGCTGTTGTTTGATTGTAAAACTCCTGATAGGTAGCCCGGTAATTTTGGTGAACTGAGATTAATGCTTCCTGATGAGCGTGTTTTTCAACCGTATTTTTTAGGTTGCCTCCGATTGTCTCACCCAATAAAGGAATAGCGGAAGCACCGTGTACATAGGATAATGCCATAACTAAAGATTTGGTTACCTAAAATTAGTAAATAAATCGTAAGCTAAGGTCTGTGAAGTATTAATTTTCCTGGGAATCGATGTCTTTAAGCTGTTTTAGATTTTTGTCCAGCTTCCTCATGATAATACCATATACCAGTTTGTAATAAAGCCACACCAGTGTTACCGTTAAAGCGGTGCTTAAAACGATTCCAACCAGGAAACCTGTAAGAGTAGAATTATTAACCTCTATACTTTGAGAATTCAGAGAGTAGAAGATAAAACCAATAAATACGGTGGTAACAACAACGAGTAAAACAATGCTGATTAAAATAAATGCATTAACCGTTTTTTTAAAGTGTATAATCCGTGTAATTAATCCTTTAAGATTTTCCTCTATTTTTATCTGTCGGTAGTTTTGATAAAATTTATAGACGAAATAAGCTGTTATCAATAAGCTAAGACTTTTAATAATTAAATATATAATCTCAAAACTGTTTTCTACCTCAGGTGTTTTTTGGGCTCCCAGTCTTTCCAATAGTTTAAGAAAGCTGTTGGACTCATCTCCCTTCATGAAGTAAAATACCCCCATGATCGAAAAGAACAGAAATTCTACCACACTGATCCAGAAAATATATTTCACGTAATTGCGCGATTTTCGGTTCAGCATCTGAAGAATCTCGCTGTTATCGTATTTCTGTTGAACAGGCTGTTCTTGCCATGTCTTCTTAAAACTGTCTAAATCAAATTCAGGCATATTTTTCCATCTGTTCTTTAAGGGTTTTCTTTAATCTGTTCATTTTCACACGTGCATTAACTTCGGTAATCCCGAGGTTTTCTGCGATATCCTTGTAAGGCAAATCATCCAGATACATCATTACAATGGCTCTTTCCACATTAGGCAATGTCTTTATTACCGTATACAAAAGTGATACCTGCTGCTGTTTTTCATCATCATCTTCAATAAAATCTCTGTGATTAATATCTAATTCGTTGGTAGGTAAGCTTTTGCTTTTTTTTCTGAAAAGGGTAATGGCTGTATTAAGGGCTACACGATACATCCAGGTAGAAATTTTAGAATTTCCTTTAAAAGAATCGTAACTTCTCCAGAGCTGAAGAACAATTTCCTGGAAAAGATCTTCTTCATCTTCCAGAGAGTTGGTATAAAGACGCGAAACCTTGATAATCAAACCCTGATTATCCTTGATGAGCTGCGCAAATTCTTTTTCTCTAGAAATCACAATAGATGTATAACGGCACGAAGATAATAATAATGTAGTGATTAATGAAGAGTTATCATTTATAATTATAGACAGGACGCTAAAAGGGGAGAATACATTTGAGAATTTACTTATAGTGTCATTATCTCATTCTCAAAATTATCCTGTATCTTTGCGGCCACGAGAAAGTCGGCTTGTTGATTCCTGCTTCGGCAGGGGTAGGAAAGTCCGGACACCATAGAGCAGCAAAGCGGATAACATCCGTCACCCGTGAGGGTAGGACAAGTGCAACAGAAAGCAAGTACAGTTCGGCTGTAGTGAAACCAGGTAAACTCTTTGCGGTGCAATGATAAGTATATCGGTTCTTTTCAGCAATGAAAATAGGGGCGGCTCGCTCTGAAAGCCGAGGGGTAATCAGCTAAAGTATTGCAGCAATGCAGGACGCAGATAAATAACAGGCACTTCTTCGGAAGTACAAAATCCGGCTTACAGATTTTCTCGTGATTTTATGAATAATATATCGATCTATACAAAGAAAAGCGGAGAATTTCTCCGCTTTTTCTATGAATAATAGTGTTTGTAATTTTAATATAGCTGGGTGTAGGTAATAGTTCCGATCACAAACATCTCTGCACTATTGAGTCCGTTTGGGGTATTGTAGGAAGGTGTAGGAGTTGAAGAATTACAGGAGGTGATACTTAAATTGGCATTGAACCCTGTTACATACGATCCGGTTGCGGTATCAAACATATCAAATCTTGTAGCAGACCATTTGGTGAAATTGGATATCGTGCCTCCGGGCATCACTGCGGGATGATTCCACGGTCTGACATTCGTGGTGCTTGCCGAAGTGCTAACCGTCCAATTGGGATTGGGGTACAAAGATGAAGTGTATTGATCTCTGTAGTTATCATACTGCAACTGTTGCCCATTACCGGTATTGGAATCTGCAGGAACAATAATTTTATTCGCATTTGCTACGATGGGATAACATCCCAGGCTGTTATTAGCTATAATATCTCCTCTGTATTCATAAGGAGTATAATTGTTAATGATAAGAGTTCCTCCCTGAGCATAAGTCAAAGATACTGCTGCTATCCCTAATATTGTCAAAATTTTTTTCATAATGATTGATTTTTTAGATTTAGATTCTTACGGATCTAATGGCTTTTTTATATTAAAAGATTTGTAAATAAGTAACCATAGTGCCACCGGTAGAAATAGTAAACCATTCTACTTCACCATTAGGATCAAGTATATAATCAGTGCTTGTATAGCACGTATTGGGGGTTGCGTCACCAATACTGTAATTGAATCCCGGTACTTGGTTATTGGTTCCAGGGAAATACATAGCAAATTTTGAAGTAATCCATTTTGTATTATTTGAAATACTTCCTCCGAGTACAAGGCTGGCATCATCCCAGGACGTTGCTGTAGTATTTCCCTGTGTCAGAGTTACATTCCAGCTTGAAATTGGGTAGAGAGACGAAGTATACTGAATTTGATAGTCTTTTATGACTAATGCATTCCCGTTACCCATATTGGCATTGGCCGGAACCTTGATAGGATCCGGATCCCTGTTCATCACCATCGGAAGACAGTTCGTGAGATTACTGGCAAGAAGGTTTCCATGAAAGTCATACCCTGAATAATTATTAAGAACCAATACGCCCTGTGAGTAAGCTATAGAAGCCGCTGCTATCCCTATTAGGGTTAAAAACTTTTTCATAATGTTTTAGTTGTCAGTTTTTATATTTTTACGGATCTCATCAGTTTTTTTCATATAGATTTGGGTTGCCCATACGATGATCTGACTCATGTCACCACCGGTTTTTCTCATCAACTCAGATTCTGTAACACCTGTTGAGAGGATGAGTTCTTTGGAAGCAGGAACCAGTAATGCTTTTCTTCTATCACTCAGTTCAGAGGTATTCCTTTTTCTTTCCTCTTCCGTAGGTCGGTTTTGAGGTTCACCCAGACTTTTGAATGCTTTATCAAAGTTTTCCATCTGCTGAGTTTTCATGCTGGCTACGGTATTAACGGCAGTTCCTTCATTATTACATGAAATAAGTCCCAGCAGGGTAAAGGCCGTTAGTAAAAAATATCTTTTCATAAATAGGTTGTTATGGATTTTATTGAATTTTTAATAAATAAAAGCGGAATTTTCCGCTTTTATTCTGAAATTTTGAATTTTTTATGGATAATCATACACCTGCAGGTAAATTATCCCCGAAATGGAAAACCATTCTGCTTCCGCTGTAGTGCCCAGCTGATACAGATTGGCTGAGAAGCCTGCCATATTTGATACAATAGGATTACCTATTATAAAAGTATCGGCACCATTTCCCTGATCATCTTTAGTGACAAAATGATACATCGCCCATTCTACCGAAGAACTTATCCCCGCCATAGCCGGATCATTGTAATTGTAAGCAGTGCTGCCACCAGCCGTGGTAACGTACCATTTTAAAATTGGCAGGGATGAAAGGCCGGAAGTATTCAATGTTATGTACTCTACATCAGTCGTTAACGGTGGAACAGTATATGTTCCATAGGGAGGATTGGGAGCTGCAAAAGCTACAGGATAGCCGTTTGTTTTACTGCAAGCCATTAGCCTTCCTTCGAGCCTCAGCTTACTGTAATTATTGATCATTAAAGGGGTGCTTTGTGCAAAAGAAAACACGCCACAGAATAAAAGGGCTGATACTATTAGTTTTTTCATATTAATAAATTTGTAAATAAGAGTAATCCACATTTCCTGTGGTAATATTGAACCATTCTACATCGCCATATGGAGTCGAAATATTGGAGCTTGCTCCCGTACATGGATCCTGAGGTTCTCCAATCAGGCCACTGAAAGAAGGCTCGGGAGTAGAAGTTCCTGCATAATACATTTGAAATTGAGAAGAAGACCATTTTGTATTCGCAGAAATGACACCACCGGGTGCAATACTTGCGTGATTCCATGCTCTTACTACCGGTGTTGCGGCGCTTAGCTGTACCAACCAGCTTGCATTAGGGTACAGAGAGTTTACATACTGATCTTTAAAATTAGCATACACCAGTTCATTTCCATTATTCATATTGGCGTCAGCAGGAACAACAACCATTGCAGGGCTGTTCGTAGTGACATATGGATAGCAGCCTCCGCCGAAGTTATGGGCACTTAAAGTTCCATGAAAATCAAAAGTGGTAGAATAGTTGTTGACAATTAATTTTAAGTTTTGCGCATTGATTAATGATACTGCCGCGATGAAAATTGTAGTTAAAATTTTTTTCATGTCTTTTAGTTTTCGGCTTTTATATTCTTGCGGATGTCCTCACTTTTTTTCATATAGATCTGAGTAGCCCATACAATGATCTGGCTCATATCGCCTCCGGTTTTTCTCATCAGTTCAGATTCTGTAACGCCTGTTGAAAGGATGAGTTCTTTAGAAGCAGGAACTAAAAGCGCTTTTCTTCTGTCACTCAGTTCAGAGGTATTTCTTTTTCTCTCTTCTTCCGTAGGACGGTTTTGAGGTTCACCCAGACTTTTGAAAGCTTTATCAAAATTTTCCATCTGTGGAGTTTTCATGCTGGATACAGTATTCACAGCAGTTCCTTCATTGTTGCACGATATCAGGCCTAAAACGGCAAATGCGGTTAATAAGATTGTTTTTTTCATAATGTTTAGTTATTGGTTTTATATTGTTGTGGATTTCGTTGGATTTAAGGCAGTAAAAACTGCCAATACAATTTTTTATATAATTAAAATGTATAGAGTTGGATGTAGGTATAATTAATTCCTCCACTCGATAGGGTAAAAATTTCCGCACTGTTGGTGATACCTCCCGAAGTCATATCAAAATAATCAGGTGCCGTATAGCAGGAAGCATTTCCGGCAAGAGTTAAACCACTGCTGAAACCGGGAACTCCGTTCGTTGTTCCTGCATAATTCATTTTAAATTTTGTAGAGGCCCATTTCGTATTATTGGAGACTGTTCCGCCGGGCATAACTGCGGGATGATTCCATGCTCTCGGCATACTGCTTGTGCTGGAGGTTTGTACATACCATTGAGTCATGGGATACAGAGAAGAGGTATATTGATCTTTGTAATTTCCATATTTCAGTTCATTTCCATTTCCCATATTGGCATTGGCAGGAACTGTTACCATTCCCGGGTCCCCGGAGGTTACAAAAGGATAACATCCTCCGGCAAAATTATTAGCCATGATGTATCCTGAAAAATCATGAGGTGTATAGTTATTGATGACAAGAGCACCACCCTGAGAATAGCCAAAAGCAAAAGCTGCAACCCCCAGTATTGTTAAGAATTTTTTCATACCAGTACCTATTTATCAGCTTTTATATTGTTGCGGATATCCTCACTTTTTTTCATATAGATCTGGGTAGCCCAAACAATGATCTGGCTCATATCACCTCCGGTTTTTCTCATCAGTTCGGACTCTGTAACGCCTGTTGAAAGGATTAGTTCTTTGGAAGCCGGAACTAATAGTGCTTTCCTTCTGTCACTCAGTTCAGAAGTATTTCTTTTTCTTTCTTCTTCCGTAGGACGGTTCTGAGGTTCACCCAGACTTTTGAAAGCTTTATCAAAATTTTCCATCTGTGGAGTTTTCATACTGGATACGGTATTGACAGCGGCTCCTTCATTGTTGCATGATATCAGGCCTAAAATGGCAAATGCGGCTAATAAGATTGTTTTTTTCATAATTATATGGACGTGGTTAGTGTATTTCTAAAAAAGTTGTGACTGTAGTACCTGTTGTTATGGTAAACCATTCTGCTGTTCCATACGGAGTAGTGATCAGATTATCAATCAGAACACATGGATTGGCATTGTTTCCTACATTTCCATTAAAAAACGTTTCCGGGGTGTTGGTTCCGGCAAAATACATCTGAAATTTAGTAGCAGACCAGGTGGTATTGTTGGCAACAGTTCCGCCAGGCATAACGGCGGCATGGTTCCAGGCTCGGGGTTGTGTATTTGTGGGACTTGTCGTTACGCTCCACTGAGTGATCGGAAATAAGGAATCCGTATACTGATCCCTGTAATTTTTATAAATAATGGCATTGCTGTTTCCCATATTGGAATAAGCGGGGGCAATAATCGTTGCGGGGTTCAGCGCATGAACATAAGGGTAGCATCCTCCTGCAAAATTGTTGGCAGAAAGACTTCCGTGAAAATCATACCCGGAATAATTATTAATGATAAAAATGCCTTGGGAATATGCCAGAGAAACTGCGGCTATTCCTATTAATGTTAATAGTTTTTTCATGATATTTTAGTTGTCAGTTTTTATGTTTTTACGGATTTCGTCAGTTTTTTTCATATAAATCTGGGTTGCCCAGACAATAATCTGACTCATATCACCTCCGGTTTTTCTCATGAGTTCAGACTCTGTAACGCCTGTTGAAAGGATCAGTTCTTTGGACGCCGGAACTAAAAGAGCTTTTCTTCTGTCACTCAGTTCAGAAGTGTTTCTTTTTCTTTCCTCTTCCGTAGGTCGGTTTTGAGGTTCACCCAGACTTTTGAAAGCTCTATCAAAGTTTTCCATCTGTGGAGTTTTCATGCTAGCTACGGTATTCACTGCTGCTCCTTCATTGCTGCAGGAAATGGTAAGACTTACGACAGCAAAAGCTGCCAATAAAAAATGTTTTTTCATGATTAAATAAGATAATTTTGTATTGTAATAAGTTGAAAATAAAGACATAAGGATTCCTTCCAAAAAACTTTTTAAGTTTTTTGAATATTAGATTTTCCAATAAGACAGCTGAATGACTAGCAGCCTATGGGATAATGATTAATAAATTTCCAGATAAGTGATCGCTCCGGCTGGTGTTGTAATGGTATACCAGTCAGCAGAAGAAACACTTCCCGTCAGCGAAGAACTGAATCCGGGATAAATGTTGGGGTCGCCCAGTTCATAAGTGTCTACCGTATTTCCTGTAGCAGGATCCGTAAGCCAGAAATGAAATCCGCCCCATTCATTTGATGAATTCATGGTATTGGTAATGAAACTATGATTATAAGGGTAGCTACCATTGTTGGAAGGCGTTGTGTAATCTGTAACATTCCAGGTCATTATAGGGAGAATGGCTGTTCCAGAGGTATCAAATGTATTATATTGAGTATACTGTCCGGCAGGTACGGTATACGTTCCATAAGGAGGATTAGGAGAAGCAAACATATAAGGGCCGGCAATTGGACCGGCACTTCCTGTACGAAGTCTTCCTACTGCATGATAGGAACTGAAATTGTTAATAACTAAAGGAGTACTTTGTGCAAAGGAAAGAACTCCTGCAAACACGGATAAGAGTAATGATATTTTCTTCATATATATTAGTTTATTTGATGATTAGGTGAAATATTTGGGGCTGCAGAGGATATCATCATAAACTAATCTTCATAGAAATAGTATAGTTCTGAATCACTTACAGCAACGGTTAAACAGCCTAATAATACGTGAGTATTTAATAGGAATGTTTTCCGTGAAATATCTTAATTTTCAGATTTCAGATGGTTGCGGATCTCGTCACTTTTTTTCATGTAGATCTGCGTAGCCCAAACGATGATCTGGCTCATATCGCCGCTAGTTTTTCTCATCATTTCAGATTCTGTAATGCCTGTTGAAAGGATTAATTCTTTAGAAGCGGGAACTAAAAGAGCTTTTCTCCTGTCGCTCAGTTCAGAAGTAGCCCGTTTTTTTTCTTCTTCAGTAGGGCGGTTTTGAGGTTCGCCCAGGCTTTTAAAAGCTTTATCGAAATTCTCCATGGACGGAGTCTTCATACTTGTTGCTGTATTCACAGCGGTTCCCTCATTGCTACAGGAAGCGATGCTTATTAAAGCAAACGCTAATAACAATAATTGTTTTCTCATAGTTAAAGTTTTGTAAAGGGTTATCAAAATTAATTTCAAAATTAATTTTTGATAAATTTATAAAAAAAACTCTTACAAAAAACAAATTATTCACTTTTTGGTGTTTTTTAAATAAAAATATTTACTTTTATTTAACTATTAAGTAATATGTTACGCTTGTTTTTTATTCACTTTCAAGTGTTTTTTTAGATTCTATCAATCCCATTTTATCTTTTTCTGAAAGCTGAGGATATTGAAGATCCATTTTTTCCAGGGTATCAATAATAATCTGTATTGCTGCCACTCTTGCAAACCATTTGTTGTCAGCAGGAAGTACATACCATGGCGCATGATCTTTTGAAGTTTCATTAATGGCCGTTTCATAGGCTTCCATATATTGGCCGAACAAAGCTCTTTCAGGAAGGTCTGCTGAAGAGAATTTCCAGTTTTTTTCCTGCTCATCAATTCGGTCGAGAAGTCTTTTCTTTTGTTCGCCCTTAGAAACATTCAGAAATATTTTTACAATGGTAGTTCCGTTTTGCGAAAGGTGTTTTTCGAAATTACGGATGCTTTCATATCTGTTTTCCCAGAATGTGCTGTCAAAATCTTTTACCGTTTTCCATGTTTTTTCGCTGAGGTTGTATTCAGGATGTACTTTGCATACTAAAACACTTTCATAATGAGAGCGGTTGAAAATACCGATCATCCCTTTTTGCGGTAAGGCTAAATAATGTCTCCACAAAAAATCGTGGGCATATTCTTTTGAGCTGGGTGTTTTAAAACTGGTAACATTGCATCCCTGTGGATTTACGCCTCCAAAAACATGTTCTATCATACTGTCTTTACCCGCAGCATCCATTGCCTGTAGGATAACCAGAAGAGATTTACTTCCATCTGCATACATTTTTTCCTGAAGCTCACGAAGCTTTTCTTTTTCCTTAATTAATAATTCCTTTCCTTCTTCTTTAGTGAGTTTTCCTTCATAAGAAGTTGAAGATTTTTTTATTGAGAATTTTCCGTTTACCAGGAAGTCATCAGAGAAATTGGTGTCCATACATGTTGATATTTATAATAAAAGTAATAAAAAAAACCGCCTCATTGGAGACGGTTCTTTTATTTTTTTGAGTAGAGCTTACTTTGCGGCAGCAACTTTTGCAACTTTAGCAGCTTTTTTAGCAGCTTTATCTGCTTCTTTCTGAGCTTTAGCAGCCTGTTTTTGCTCTTCAGCAGTCAATGGCTTTGGCTCAGGAGCGTTAGCATCTACATTACCTTTGATATAGATTACAGTTCTGCTGTTTGCCGGATCATTAGAAAATACCTCGATCATTTTGTTAAATGGTGAAACATTAGTAGTGTTATATCCAACTTTGATTTTAGCAGATTTTCCAGGCATAATAGGATCTGTACTGAATTCTGGAGTTGTACATCCGCAAGATGGCTTTACATTAGAGATTACCAAAGGCTTATCACCAGTGTTAGTTACTGTGAAAAATCTTGTACCGTCAGAACCTGGCTTAATAGTACCATAGTCGAAAGTAGTCTTATCGAATGTAATAGTTTGTGCAGATGCAAGAGCAAATGTCCCGAATAATGCAATTCCTGCAATTAATTTTTTCATATTCTTGAATGTTAATACGTTTGTTAGATAAATTTTGAGTAACAAAGTTAAAAATTATTTTAATTCATACTTAAAATTTTTTTTCTTTAAGCTATTTTTGCAAATTGTAAGCTAAAGAAATAGAATTTATGCAGATTTCAGAAAAGTATAATCCACAGGAAACAGAACAAAAATGGTACAAGTATTGGCTGGAAAATAAATTTTTCCACTCAGAACCCAATGACAAGCCTCCATATACCGTGGTCATCCCTCCGCCAAACGTTACGGGGATTTTACACATGGGCCATATGTTGAATAATACCATTCAGGATGTTCTGGTCCGTCGTGCAAGAATGCAGGGCTTTAACGCCTGCTGGATTCCGGGAACAGACCATGCTTCCATTGCTACCGAAGCTAAAGTTGTTGCCAAACTGAAATCTGAAGGGATCAGTAAATCCGATATCACCCGTGAAGAATTTTTAAAGCATGCCTGGGAATGGACCGATAAATACGGTGGAACCATCCTTGAGCAGTTGAAAAAACTGGGATGTTCTTGTGATTGGGACAGAACCTGCTTCACCATGGAAGAAAAATTGTCTCAGCAGGTAATTAAAAGTTTTGTAGACCTATATAATAAAGGATTAATCTACAGAGGATACAGAATGGTAAACTGGGATCCGGAAGCAAAGACCAATATTTCCGATGAGGAAGTAATATTTAAAGAACAAAACGGAAAACTATATTTCCTTAAATATAAAATTGAAGGAACCGAAGAATTTCTTTCCGTAGCTACCACGCGTCCGGAAACTATTTTTGGAGATACTGCCGTTTGTATCAACCCGAATGATGAGCGATATGCCCATTTAAAAGGTAAAAATGTAATCGTGCCGATCGTTAACAGAGTCATTCCGATTATTGAAGATGAATATGTAGATATTGAATTCGGAACAGGAGCATTGAAAATCACACCTGCTCACGATACCAATGACTATGAGATCGGAAAGAAACATCAGTTAAAAATGATTGATGCTTTAGATGATGACGGAAACCTGAATGAGCACGGATTACATTATGCAGGGAAAAACAGATTTGAGGTAAGAAAGCAGATCGCAAAAGAATTAGAAGAAAACGGACTTCTGTTAAAAGCAGAAGACTATGTGAATAAAGTAGGAACTTCAGAAAGAACAGGTGCGGTAATCGAACCTAAAGTTTCTGTTCAGTGGTTCCTTAAAATGGTTGATATTGCCAAACCGGCTTTGGATGTCGTAATGGATGATGAGGTGAAATTTTATCCTGAAAAGTTTAAAAACACCTACAAACACTGGATGGAAAACATCCGCGACTGGAATATCTCCCGCCAGCTTTGGTGGGGACAACAGATTCCTGCGTTCTATTACGGTGAGGGAGAAAATGATTTCGTTGTTGCAGAAAACATTGAAGAAGCACTAGAACTTGCGAAGCAACAAACCAATAACCCACAACTGACAACTGATAACCTGAAACAAGACGAAGATGCTCTTGATACCTGGTTCTCATCATGGTTATGGCCAATGTCCGTATTTGACGGTTTGCTTGATCCTGAAAATAAAGATATTAATTATTATTATCCAACTTCAGATCTGGTAACAGGCCCGGATATTATTTTCTTTTGGGTAGCCAGAATGATCATGGCAGGATTAGAGTACAGAAAAGAAGTTCCGTTCAAGAATGTTTATTTTACAGGTATTGTAAGAGATAAGCAGAGAAGAAAAATGTCAAAATCCCTGGGGAACTCACCAGATCCATTGGAACTAATGGATAAATACGGAGCAGATGGAGTACGTGTCGGAATTTTATTGAGTTCTGCAGCTGGAAACGACCTTCTTTTTGATGAAGACCTGATGCTTCAGGGAAGAAACTTCATGACAAAGATCTGGAGCGCATTCCGTTTGATCAACATGTGGAATCATGAAGATAAACCAGCGAATATTGCAGACAACCAAGCAATTGAATGGTTTGAAAATAAATTAAACAAAACGATCATAGAAATCGATCAGCAGTTTGAGAAATTTAGAATTTCTGATGCGTTGCACCTGATCTATAAATTGATCTGGGATGATTTCTGTGGTTGGTATCTGGAAGCCATTAAACCTAATTACGGAGAAGGAATTTCTAAAGAAGTATATGACAGAACTGTTATGTTCTTTGAAGAATTAATGAAACTTCTTCATCCGTTTATGCCTTTCCAGTCAGAAGAAATCTGGCATTTGATCTCTGAGAGAAGCATTGAGGAAGCGTTGGTAATTGCACAACAGAAGAAAGCAGAAGCGTTTAATGATACCCTTATTAAAAACTTCGAAATGGCTGAAGAAATTATTTCCGGCATTAGAAATTACCGTCAGACCAAAGGAATCTCACCGAAAGAAACCGTTGAAGTATATACCAGTGCAGATAAGTTTGAAAATGAAGCGGTGATTAAGAAATTAGCCAATGTTTCTGAAATTCATTTCGGTGAAAAAACAGATAAACCAAGCTTTACTTTCCTTATCGGATCTACGGAAGTTTCAATTCCTTTAAGTGAAAATTTAGATTTAGGAGAAGAAAAAATAAAAACAGAAGAAGAATTAAAATACCTGAAAGGATTTTTGATTTCTGTAGATAAAAAGCTTTCCAATGAAAAATTTGTGGCCAATGCAAAACCTGAAGTCGTAGATGGTGAACGCAAAAAACAAAAAGATGCGCAGGATAAAATTGCCATTCTGGAAGAAAAGCTGAAAAGTTTATAGTCCTAAATGAACAGTAATTTGTCGGAATATCAGGTTGAAATTTCATGAACACTTTTCACGAAGCCTTTTATATAAAATGGAAGAATATTTGTATATATTGTAACCCATTCCGATACGTCTTGCAGGAATTATTAATGATTCCAAAAAATGATACACATAAAAGAAGACTGGTTGAACTGGTCTTCTTTTGTGAATTTAATGATATAATTGAAAATAAAAAATGACACATATAGAAAACATAAAAAAACTATTCTCAAAAGACTTTGTAGAAAGTCCTTTGCTGGAAAGTTTTGAAGTGGGGAAGATCTATCTTTCCAGTGGGAAATTAGTGGCTTGTGATCCTTTGATCACCAATGATATGAAACCTTTTTCTACGGAATTTCCCAAAGGAGATTTTTCAGTTTTACTGCATAAAGAAAGAGAAAGCAACTGTGTAGCATACGCAGAAATTATCTTTACCAATGCTGAAATTACAGAATGGAAATTAGCAACAACGGATGATCAGAATCTAAAAGATCTGTCAGAAGGAGAAATCTTCGGCTATCCTGTAGAAAGCGGAATGGGTTGCTTTATGGATGTTGGCACTCAGGAAAAGCTCAATGATCTGGAGAAAAAATTATACCATAGCAAAGGAGTGGATTTTATGGGAATCTATGAAGAATTTTTCCATGATTATTTCTTTGATGAAAACGGGGCGATAGACCAATATGCATTTTTGAAGCCGGCAGAAGATCATCCCGGAACAATTTTCGCTTTTGAGACCGGATATGGTGAAGGATTTTATGCAAGTTATATTGGTTATGATAAAGATAAATTACCGGTAAAAATTGTAACAGAATTTATTGAAATAAGTTAAATAAAAATAGTTATTTTTGAAGAACAGTTTCCACCAAATATAAATTATTAAACTAACATAAAAACACAATGAATTTCTCATCAGAACAACCCCGGATTATTGTTGTAGGCAGTTCCTCCATCGATTTGGTCTTAGAAACAGAAAAACTTCCCCAGCCTAATGAAACTGTATTAGCCGTTAATTCCGACAGCTATTTTGGTGGAAAAGGGGCTAATCAGGCTGTAGGAACAGCCAGGTTGGGTGCCAGCGTATATTTTGTAGGCTGTGTAGGTATGGATCCTCTTGGCCAGCAGATCATGAGGAATCTGGTAAGCGAAAATGTAAATGTAGGATTTGTTTATGAAACAGACAGAGAATCAACGGGAACAGCTTATGTAACAACCAGTCAGGGACACGCAGCCATTGTAGTGGTACCGGCAGCCAATAAATGTTTGAGCATAGAACATATTGAGGATGCTGATAAATATTTCCATACTGCGGATCTTGTCCTCATACAGCTGGAAGTTTCCATGGAAGTGGTGGAATATACCGTAAGAAAAGCTAAAAAATATGGCAAAAAAGTAGGGCTTTATGCATCCCCTGCGATGAGAGTAAGTGATTCTATTTTGGAAATGGTAGACTTTGTAGTAGCAAAGAGCAGTGAGTTGTATATTGTTTTTGGAAAAGAGCAGAGAGAAGAAGTTCTGAAAAAGTTTTTCAATAAAGTTTTTGTTCGAGATGATACCAACTCAACAATCTACTTCGATGGTACGGAAATGAAGTATTACCGAAATGATAAAGATGAAACGGTTTACAAGATGGGGATGGGAGATGCCTTTACTTCAGGATTTGCCATAGCACTATGCCATGGAAATTCTATCGAAAATTGCGTGAAATTTGGAAATGAAGTTTCATCCAGAGTATCTGGTGGTAAAGGTTCTCAGACAGGTCTGCCAAGAAGATCAGATTTCGTTTAAACTATTTGCTACATATCGAAAATTATAAACTTCACACGAAAATATAAGTAAAATATCCACTTTTAGGGTGGATATTTTCTTTTATACTATGGAAAAGCTAATCATCACAACACAGGATCATATTTCTCTGGCTGCGCATATCTTTGAGCCGGAACAAAGTAACGGCAAACTGCTGCTGATCAATTCTGCGACAGGCGTAAAACAGCAGGTTTATTTTTCTTTTGCCAACTATTTTTGTGAGAAAGGATTTACAGTGATTACTTATGATTACCGGGGAATAGGTCTTTCAAAGCCGAAGCATATGAAAGGATTTGATGCTTCGATGAGAATTTGGGGATCAGTAGACTATAAAGCATTGACGGATTATATTAAAATCAAATTTCCTGAATATATAAAATATTGCCTTGGCCATTCCGTAGGAGCACTGATCTTAGGAATGAATAAAGATTCTGACTTATTTAAAGAATTCATCTTTGTAGGAACTCAAAATGCTTTTGTAGGACATTTAAAACTTAAGACAAAAGTAGAAGCCTATCTTGGATTTGGAATTGCACAACCTCTAACCACCGGGTTATTAGGCTATTTTCCTGCACATTGGTTTGGACTTGGAGAAAGTCTTCCAAAAAATTGTGCATATGACTGGAGAACCTTAATTTTAAACAGGAAATCAACCAACCGATTGTTGGAGAAAATTGATGACTATTCTAAGAATTTAACGCAGAAAGTGTTCGTGATCCGTGCGGAAGATGATGTGTGGTTGACTGACAAAGGAGTCAAAAGCCTTTTGAATGATACCTATCCAAACCTTACACCTACCTACAGACTTGTGAAAACATCCGAATCTGAAAAGAAAGAGATAGGGCATGTGAATTTTTTTAGAAGCTATAATAAAAACCTTTGGGATATAATTTTAAATGAACTGAAAGATCAATGAAAAGTACAATTAGCAACACCGTAGAATTTGTAAAAGAAAAATTAGAAGGAGCAGAAGCCGGACACGACTGGTATCATATTGAACGAGTATGGAAGCTTTCCAAAAAAATTGCAGATGCAGAAAACTGTAATCATGACGTAGTAGAGCTGTCGGCATTGCTGCATGATATTGCCGATCCCAAATTCCATGACGGTGATGAAACGTTGGCACTGAAAATTTCTAGGGAATTTCTGGAATCACAGCAGGTTTCGGAAGACATCATCGAACAGGTTTTGTTCGTCATCAAAAATATATCATTTAAAAATAGAGGAGAAGCACCTTCAGAGCTGCCTATTGAACTAAAAATTGTTCAGGATGCCGACCGTATCGATGCGATTGGTGCGATTGGAATCGGAAGGACATTTAATTTCGGAGGGTTTAAAAATAACCCGATGTATGATCCGGAAGTGCAGCCCAGCCTGAATATGTCTAAAGAAGAGTATAAGAAATCCAACGGCACTACGATCAATCATTTCTATGAAAAACTTCTGTTACTGAAGGATTTGATGAATACAGAAAAAGGCCGGGAAATTGCACAGCAAAGGCATGATTTCATGCTTACATTCCTGGATCAGTTTTATAAAGAGTGGAATGTTGATTAACATTCCCTCAAAAATTCCGAAATGAGTATCTTTGCAGTATGGTATTTATCATTTTTGTTATCTTTTGGGCTTGTGTACTTTCTTTGGTTTTATCAAAAGTAAAATCAGGAAGGATGGCAAAATGGACGAAATTATTTCGCATCGTTACCGTTGTTTTTTCGGTTTCCATATTTACCTACTGGTTTATCAAGAAAAGTGCGGTAGGATTTATTGACAATTCGGTTGGTCTGCAGGTGATCAATAAATTACCTCAGACATTAGATTTTTATGTAATCAATGTCAATAATCCTGAAAAGAATGGGGTGCTGGAATCCAAGCATATTGGTAAAATACGTCCCGAATATTACAGGATCGAGTACCTGAAAATGGATAAATCTAACGAATACTGGATTGTAGGATACCTGGGTAAAAAAAATCTGGTGTATTTCTCTCAACACTCCGTCCCGAATAAAAATATTGACCAGATTGTAGAGGTTCAAAACTATATCAACCAGAGTTTGAAGCTTTCTGAAGCTGCAAAAAAGCAGGTTGATGCCTATAATTATGAAAATACCAAATTGGGAATCTGGGTAGCATTGGATTTGCTTCTCCTGTTTCTCAATTTGGTATTGATCGTAAGAAAAAATAAATAACTTATTTTGCTCAGTTGAAAATATACATCAAAAGATCAGCTTCTTACATAAATTTTTGTAGTGTCTCTTAAGGATAATCCAGCATATGCATCACCTGTTCTTTGAACTCTTCAGGACAGTTTTTAATTATTTTGTCCTTATTGTGTTTACTGATTTGCTTTGCGTCGAGCCATTCTGTTATATTAGAATTAAGGCTGCTGGTGTCGTACACTCTTTTTATCGTATTGTCTGTATAAAAAGTATAGGCATCACCCAGCCAGTTGCTGGTAATGCTTATCGTACAAATTTCTTTTTCCATAACATTATAGTTTTTAAACATTCAAGATTGAATGCAATTTGTGTAGGGTAAAATATATTAAATTTTATAATATAAAAACCCTTTTAATTATAATTTTTAAAAAAAAGAAAAATAGACTACAACACACTGTTTAAATGGTGATTTTTAGATAAATTATTGCTTTTTTCACCAATTGTTGATATTTTTTTATTTGCTTAAAACAGAGTTCCTGTAATTTCAGTTGCCATTTTAGGCACCGGAAGGTCAGTTTTCCACTTTTCATTCAATTTTTTAATGAAATAGGCGGATAATAAAGGGGATGCTTTTTCAATATTCTGATGAACAAAAAAGTAAAGATTCTGCAGTCCTTCCTTCTTCCATTGGGTAAGATGCTCAAGCCAGTCATCCAATCTTTCGTAATCACTTTCCGCATTAGCACCTACATACCGGATGAAAGCATTGGGAGTAGTAAGACGCATATGAAGCATATCTCTTCTTCCAGCCGTATCTACAATGATGTTAGTGATATTGTTGGCTTCAAAGAGCTCGCAGGTAGTATTCAGGATGTTTTCATCGGTAAACCATTCTGTATTTCGGAGTTCAATGGCCAAAGGAACTTCTTTCGGCCATTCCTTTACAAATTTTTCAAGCCTGTCGTAATCTTTAGGCTTAAAATTATCATGAAGCTGGAGGAAAGCCATTCCCAGTTTTTCGTCAAAATTCATGACTGCGGATGCAAAGTGCGTTACAGGATCTGTAACATCAATCAGCCTTCTGAAGTGAGAAACGGTATTGGTTATCTTGGGGAAGAATTTAAAATCAGCAGGAGTTTTTTCTTTCCAGGTGATTACCTGTTCCGGTGTTGGCATTCCATAAAAAGTAGCGTTCAATTCTATAGAATTAAACTGGGTTGCATAATATGTCAGTTCATCTTTTGTTCCCTTCGGATAAAAGCCTTTAAGATCGGTTTTATTCCATTTGGCACATCCTACAGAGAGATTTTCCAGTCCTTTTTTGTTTTGACTTAAAATTTCTTTCGTTTTGGGATGATCTTTTGGGAGCGTAAAATCTATTTTTGAAGGGTCTTCTACTTGTCCGAATTTCATATGAGTGATTTTTAGGTATTATATGATATAACAAATATAAAACAAAACAATAGGAAATTCTATGGTTTTGGCGTTAAAATGATCCCTCTCAGCGTCTTCTGTTATGGAACATTTTTTTCTTTTTATCCGGATTTTGGAGGATAATTATATCATTCTAATCAAGTGAATATTTTGCTAGGCGGTTTTTAGAAAAGGATGGTTAATTCTTAACAATCCGGGATGTGATTTTTCCTGTTCATATTGGGTTCATATCATGAAAAGTCTTTAATAAACGGAGTGTCCTGATTTTTATAGGCTTAAAATATTACTGAATTAAAAGATTCCTTAGTCCTATTAAGTTTTTTTTAAGGAAATATTAAACTTTGTGTTACACAATGTTAATTGTATGTTACCATACTTCATCAGCAGGGAATCTAATTTTGCCCTAGAAATAAGAAGTAAAAAAATGAAAAAAAAACTGATCTGTGCTTTTGCTTTATTGTCTTTCGGCTTTGCATTTTCACAGGAAACTACCTCTAAGATTTTTGGAAGGCTGAAAGGAACCAGTTCAGAGCTTACTGTAAAAGTAATTCACGTGCCTACCAATAGTACTTTTGAAACCAAAAGTAACAGCAAGGGGCAGTTTAGTCTGGATAACCTGCAGCCGGGAGGTCCGTATAGTATTGTGATTTCTGATGGCTCACAAATCGTTTATTCTAATACTAATGTCCAGCTTTCATTAGGAAATAATGATCTGCCGGTAGTGGAGATCAATAATGGAGAAAAAACCATTGATGAAGTTAAAATTACTTCCAAGAGAACCAGTGTAAAAAATGGAGTAGGGATCAGCCAGGCACAGATTTCCGGACTTCCTAATATCAATAGAGGTATTCAGGATGTGACGAAACTTGTACCGCAAAGCGCCAATAACTCTTTTAACGGAACCAATTTCCGATATAATAACGTAACCATTGACGGATCTATTAATAATGATGCCATTGGTTTCAGTCCATCGTTGGGAGGACAGACAGGAACCTCAGGAATGCCGGGAAGCAGTACCCGTTCCAATTCTATAAGTTTGGATGCTATTCAGGATGTTCAGGTGTACATTGCTCCTTATGATGTAAAGCTGGGGAACTTTCTTGGCGGAAGTATCAATGCTGTAACCCGAAGCGGAAGTAATGATGTAACGGGATCGATGTATGTATATGGAAGAAATGCTTCTATTACAGGAAAAAACAGAGTAGGGGACAATTCAAAAATGCCGAATTCTTTTGAAGATTTTATTTACGGGGGAAGAGTAGGACTTCCTGTGGTAAAGGATAAGGTATTTTTATTCAGTAACTTTGAGTATACGAAACGAACAGATCCTGTTTTTTATAATGCCGGCGATCCCAATGCTTTGGTAAGCAATACGGTTGCTCAGCAGATTTCTGACTTTGTACGCAATAAATATAATTTTAATGTAGGAAGTTTTGACCAGTATACTAACTTCTCGGAAAGTGCTAAGATGTTTAATAAATTAGATTGGAAGATCAATGATAAGCATACTTTATCTATTAAGAATAACACCGTGTTTTCTCAGGCTTCAAATCTTGAAAGGGATGGAGCCAATTTCAGATTTTCCAGTATGGATTTTATCCAGAAAAATACCTCTTCTTCAACGACTTTAGAATTAAAGAGCCGTTTTAATGATAAGTGGAACAATAATTTAGTCCTGGGATATTCTTCTATTCATGATTACAGAGATCCTACTTCTACCAATACCATGTTTCCACAGGTGGAAATTGCCTATAACGGCGGAACTATTTTATTAGGAAACGACAGAGAAGCTACTGTTTTTAATATGAGGCAGAAAACTTTTGAAATCACGGATAACCTGACCTATAAAACAGGAAATCATACGTTCTTATTGGGAACACACAATGAATTGTATAATATTGATTACGGTTTTGTGAATGCTCTTAACGGAAGAATTTCTTACAAAAGCTTAGCGGATTTTTATAATTCCAATCCTGCTAGAATTAGGGGAACGTATCCATTCAATGGAGACAGCAGACAAACTATTTTCGACAATCCATATGCACAGTATAAAGTGAATCTTCTTTCCTTATATTTTCAGGATGAGATTAATTTAGGAAGACTAAGATTGTCTCCGGGAGTGAGAGTAGATTATACCGATTTACCAAATAAGCCTCTTTTAAGTCCGAAGGTAACCAGTTCTCCTGCAGATCCTAATTACGGAAATACTTATACCTATACACCGCTGAGCCAGCTCAATAATGATTATCTAACTAAACCGACACTTTCTCCAAGATTAGGATTTACGTGGGATCTTACAGAAGATCGTTCTGTGGTAGTGAGAGGGGGTTCCGGAATCTTTGTAGGAAGAATTCCTTTTGCATGGCTGGGATACGCCTATTATAATGACGGGGTAGGTTTTGGCAGCTATGATTATAACGCACCGACTGCCGCACAGCTTGCAGCGAACGGAGATCCTTTGGTAAGCGGTAATTTCCCGAAATGGCAGAATTCTTCCAAAGTACAGGTGGATCTTATCGATAACAATTTTAAAATGCCAAGAGTGTGGAGAAGTTCATTAGCTTTTGATTACACATTCGCAGGATATAAACTTACCTTAGAAGGAATCTATACTAAAGTGCTTTACGATCTGAAGTTCCAGCAGGTAAACAAAACTGATAATGTAACGTATTACAGCTATGATGTGAATCATGAGATGCCAATTTACACTACCAATATTAACAGTAATTTTTCTAATGCCTATCTTTTATCCAATACCAAAGAAGGATACCGGTATAATGTAACCGCACAGATTTCCAAAACATATAGTTTCGGGTTTAATTTCTTTGCCGCTTATACATACGGTGATGCAAAAGATATTACCAATGGAATCCGAAATTCTATGGAAAGTAACTGGCAGATGAATCAGTCGCTGACTCCTAATGATCCTAAATTGACCACTTCCAATTTTGCGATCAAGAACAGAGTGGTTGCTAACCTTGGATATGCCTTTAATGTTTCAAAATCCAATAGGTTGTCTGCGAATGTATACTTCAATGCACAATCAGGAAATCCTTTCTCATGGGGATTTGTAAACAGTACGATTGCCAATACGGGACAGGCAGCAGGATTGGCTTATATCTTTAAAGATGCGACTGAAGCTGCAAAATACATTGTGCCTATAAAAGATGCATCAGGAAATGTAGTGGTTACGGCCCAGCAGCAGATCGCAGATTATGAAAACTTCGTTAATGGAAGTAAATATTTAAGCTCCCGACGAGGAAAGTTTACAGAACGTAACGGGGATAATACTCCGTGGAATATCCAGGCCGATTTCAAAATCATGGACGAGATAAGATTAAGTGAAAAATCTAAAAATAATATTCAGATTTCACTAAGTATCATCAACCTTACGAATCTGTTAAATAAAGATTGGGGGAAAGTATATTTTGTACCCAATACTTTTAATTCCACAGCCAGTGTAGGATTAACGAAAGTAGGAAATGTAGCAGCAGGACAAACTGCCGCAGGAGATCCTACTTATAACTTTACAAAACCAGGATTGCCTTATACTATTGACCAGTTTGCGTCAAGGTTCCAGGCTCAGCTTGGGGTTCGATACAATTTTTAATTTTACTTTATATATTCTTTCAAGGGGTCCGGATTTTCTTTCCGGGCCTTTTTTATAAAGATAAGCTTGTGGGGCTTTATAGATTTAAAACAAAAAACCATAGAAATTTCTATGGTTTTTATACTGCTTCTTTATGGTAGAATATGTTTTTTGTTTCTTATTTTACACCCTGTGTTACCATTCTGTTGGAAACTACTGAATAGATACAGCCTGTAGTTTTTAAATTAACGGTAATGGTGCCCGGAACAGATCTGTAAGCGGTATCTCCATAGGGTTCAATAATGTTTCCACTTGAATCTTTTACTGTTTTTCCTTTTATCGTATACGTCATGGTTGCTGTTCCTGTAAATCCGCTTGAAGGATTAAAGGTAACAATACCAGTAGATTTATTATAGGTCCATGTTCCTTGGGCAGTCACTTTTTTACGGTACAATGTTAAATCGGTATCGCTGTTTTTTGTAAAACTAAAGGTTGAGTAATCAATATTGGCATTACTTCCCGTTGGTGGAGTTGTAATACTGATCGGACCTTTATAAGCGATATCATTACTGAAAACCGGGATATTGACTGGCTGAAGTTTACAGGTAGAAGTTACATCATCATTAGCAACAGCGGCATAAGGAAGAGTAAGTTTTACATTTCTGATAATATGCTGTTGAAACGCAGCTCCTGTGGATGCTGCAAAACCAAGTTTTAAAACTGAAGGTACTGTTGCATTCAAGGTCTGATTAGTAGCAGGCCCCTCAACATCTAAATTGTTAAAGTCAGTTACCTGTGGATTCGCATTTTCAGAATAAGGCACTGAACTTTTATAATGATAATAGTTGATGATATTTATTGGGGTTCCATTTTGGGCTGTCTGAATATCCACTTTGATATCAAATCCGTCTGTAGTCGTAGGGCCGGTAAAATGGGGAATCAAATCAAGATACACCTTCCTGAATTCTCCGGCATTGTTTCTAAGATCAAATACGGAAGAAAGCGTATTGGAAGTAGCCGCATAACTTCTGTCTGTCTGAAGCACACTACCCACAGTTCCTGAATTGCTTAATGTAGACCGCGTCACCAAAACCGGATATCCTGTAAATCCTGCTCCTAATCCTGTGGTATTGATAGCTGCACCTCTTGCACCTCTTAAGGAAACATGACTGGTCGCCTGGCTCCAGGTTACCCCTGCAATACCATTTACCCTCGACTCACCTTGAAAACGTTTAGATTTAAAATTTCCGAATTCATCCAAAGCGATACCCAGGTATCCTCCTGTTAAACCTGCTTTTCTTTGAGGGGCATAAGTGTCTTTTGTTCTGTTGTAAGCATATCCAAGTCCTGCACCTGGTGACCCGATGGTAGGGCTTGTTACAGCACCATCATAAAGGAAGAAAGATAAACCATCTCCATATGTTCCGCTTAGGGGTGTTCCGTTTTTCATATCATATTCGAATTCAACATGAAGCCCGTTTACTGAAGTAAAAGTTCTTCCGTTGATAAATAATCCTCCAAACTGTCCTGCAGTCGCAGGCGTAAGCTGTACTCCCGTAGAAGTATATGAGGCATTTCCCTGTATCGCAAGTTCCGGTGCTGAAGAAGCATTCATCAGCGAACTTGAATAGGAATAAAACCCATAAATACTTGCCACTTCTGTACTATCTGTCTGTGCATACACGAAATGAGTAAGCAGTACGAAGACCAGGCTCATCAAAGATGGCCTCTTAAAATTCTTTTTCATGGCAGTTTATTTTACGACAAATACGATGTTGATGAAAGAGGCTGAAGTAGCATTCGATAAGACATCATAATTTAATACACCTGTACTGCTGATGCTGTTTATTTTGAAAACAGTAGTGTCATAGCCTGTTACATAGTAATAAAGATCTGTTGCATTCGGGAAAAACGGAATTGTAGCCGGAGCAGATGCGCTTCTTGCATTAGTCGGTACATTCGAAAACTGATTTTTATACAAAGTGTATAGATCCTTTGTCTGTCCTGTTCCAGTCGTTGTCGTGTCAAATACTATACTCGGCATATAGAAAAACCTGGTAGCATTGGGAGAAAGGCATGCCCAGTCCGGAGCTGCAGGAGTTCCTACATTCTGGCTGATACATTTCTTGTTGGTATCAAAAATAACCAGCCCTGTTGCAGGATTAGTAACCGATGAAAGATTGCTTATTCTTGGAAGTAAAACTCCTTTAGAAGTACTGGTAACATCTAAAGCAGAACTTACGTCTGGTGAAGATGTGTTAATACCCACTTGTGCATTCATGGAGCAGAAAGCCATTACTAGCATTGCTGTAATAATTTTGTACATTTTCGAAATAATTTTTTTGTGTGTTTGTACTATTAGCAAACTTCTTGCCAATAGAAAATTAATTGTTTAATTTGATTAATTTGTGTATTTTATATTATAAATTGATATTTGTTTATGATTAATTTAAATTTTTATCTCTTATTGAATTTAAATTCATCGTTTAGTGATTTGTGTAGGTGTGTTTTTTGTGTTTTTGGGCTCTATTCATACATTTTGTTATCCATTTGTTTTACTATTCATTTTTATTAATGTTTGAATTTTTTACTTGAATTACAAAATGTATTATTTTAACTTATTTATTGATTTTGCTTATAAATATTTAATATTTAATTTTCTTGTGTTTTTTTAAAAAATATTCACTTTACATCTGTTTTTAAATAGAAATCATACACTTTATGATTTACTATTTTGATCATTTGCTGCATATTTTATTATTGATTGATATTCTGTTAAATATTATTGTATATGATAAATTTTAAGCAAATATATGTAAAAATTGTTCCAAAAAATAGCTAAAGTTCAGTGTTACAGTGACTTGATTCACTATTTAGGGAATGGAGGTCGAAAATTTTCAGTGTTAATAGAGGATGAAGAGAAAATAGATTTTAGTACCCTAATATTAAAATTATATTAAAAATTTTTATACCATAAAAAAAGCACGCTGAAAAAGCGTGCTTTAATATATATTGATGTTTATTATTTCTATCTATTATGCTTCACAAGCAGAGCAGCTCACAAAATTGACCATCATTTCTTTAGAGACAGAAGAACTTCTTTGATAATATAAAGTTTTCACTCCTTTTTTCCATGCTTCAATATACAGGTAGTTTACATCCTTTACAGGCATTGTAGAAGGAATCTGTAAGTTCAGTGATTGCGCCTGGTCAATATACTGCTGTCTTTGGGCAGCCTGTGAAATGATCTCCATTGGAGAGATTTCTTTAAATGTTTTAAATACTGCTTTTTCTTCGTCACTAAGCTCCGTTAAATGCTGAACAGAACCGTGATTTAGCATAATTGTTCTCCAGGTTTCTTCGTTATCCAACCCTTTTTCTTCCAGTAATTTTGCCAGATATTTGTTCTTACGCATAAAGTTTCCTTTTGCTAAGCCCGCTTTATAATAGTTAGAGGCAAAAGGTTCGATTCCCGGAGAAGTTTGTCCCAGAATTGCTGAACTTGAAGTCGTAGGAGCAATAGCCATAGTCGTGGTATTTCTTAATCCGTATCCTTTCAATAATTCAGGTTCTCCATAGATATTGGCCAATTCTCTTGAAGCAGTTTCTGCCTGTTCTTTGATATGTCTGAAAGCTCTTGCGTTGAACTGAGTTGCCTCAAAACTTTCAAAAGGGATCATGTTTTTCTGTAAATAAGAATGGTATCCCAATACTCCTAAGCCCAGTGCTCTGTGACGTAAAGCAAAGTTTCTTGCTCCCTGCAGGTAATAATTACCTTCTGTTTTTTCGATAAATTCAGTTAAAACAGCATCCAGGAAGTAAACGGCAAGTTTTACAGCGTCCGTATCTTTCCATTCATCATACAATTCTAAATTCATGGAAGACAGACAGCAGATGAAAGATTCTTCTCTGGTGGAAGGAAGCATGATTTCAGAACACAGGTTACTTGCATTTACGGGCATTCCCAGATCCTTATAAACCTGCGGCTTGTTTCTGTTAACGTTATCTGTAAAGAAAATATAAGGAAGACCTTTTTGCTGACGGCTTTCCAGTACTCTCGCCCAGATTTTACGTTTGTCCATGTCGCCATCGATCATATCCTGCATCCAGTAATCCGGTACGCAGATCCCTGTGAACAGGTTCTGGATCGGACTTCCGATATCTTTGATAGATAAAAATTCTTCAATATCACCGTGGTCGATATCCAAATAAGCAGCAAAAGCACCTCTTCTTACTCCGCCCTGAGAAACAACATCCATTGCCGTATCAAACAGTTTCATAAAAGATACAGCTCCTGAAGATTTTCCATTATCGGTTACTGCAGTTCCTCGGTTACGAAGTTCTCCGAAATACCCTGAAGTTCCTCCGCCGATTTTTGTCTGCATGATCACCTCACCCATTTTGTGGGTAATTCCTTCAATACTGTCCGGAATATGAACGTTGAAACATGAGATCGGAAGTCCTCTCTGTGTTCCCATATTGGCCCAGACAGGAGAAGAAAAACTGATCCATCCTTTTGTGATCATTTCCTTGAAAGCCGGCTGTAATTCAGGCTTGTATAATTTTTTTGCAGCAGCAGTGGTGATTCTGTCGATAGCTCCGTCTACAGTTTCTCCTTTTAACAGATACCCTCTGTTCAGCATTTGCTCAGACTCTTCATTGAGCCACCATATATTTGAATTTTGCTCTTCCATAGATGTTATATTTTCGAATTCCCGGGTGGTTTTATAAAACTCAGGAATTTTGTATTGCTTATATTGATTGTAAAATTTCTACTTTGTGGGAACCGTTCAGCCCGCTTTCGTCTCTTAATTTTTGAAATTCCTTAAAAGAAGGTACATTCAAAACCTCATGTTGTACTTCCTCATTGATATAATTGGAGTAATGTAAAAATGTAACGCCATCTTCTTTTGTATACACTTTATATTCAAAGGTTTCCTGGTCTAAATTTTTAAAATCATCCAGAAACTTTTGGATATTGGCTTTATTTTCGGTAACAAATTCCGGTTTAACGGTGTAAGATACGATTACGTTGATCATTATTTATGCTTTGATATTTAATCTGCTTGTCATTGCAAGGAACGAAGCAATCTCTTGATAATCTTGAAGTCTTAACTATTTCTTACTATTTTAAATTTTTACCCATTAAGGGTAATTTAAGTTTTAAGAATATTAAGATGAAATTCTTCATTCAGAATGACAAAATGCTAATACTATCTGCTTTGACGCTTGCTTCGCTCGCGCCTTTATTGTTAAAACAAATCGTTCGCAGTAATACTCTTATCGTGTTTCGTGTAATCCACAGGTCTTTTGGCAAAGAAATCATCCATAGAGTTGGCGAAAACTTCTTCTTCAAACCACTTCATTGGACGATATTGTTCTGGAGTGATGTTATAACGCGTATCCATATTGATTTTCTTTAAACTGTCGTCAACACGGTATTTCATGAAGTTTAACAGGTCTTCTTTGGTGAAGAAATTAAACTCTCCTAATTCGAAGATCCATTCGATAATTTCACCTTCCAATTCAATAGACTGATCTACCAAAGTATAGATGTCTTCAATATCAGAATCTGTTAACAGGTCAGGTTGTTCTTCACGGATTTTATTGATCAGATAGATTCCTCCATTCGCGTGAATCTGCTCGTCGATAGAAGTCCATGCAATAATATTGGAAACGTTCTTCATATATCCTTTGAATCTTGTGAAAGAAAGGATGATCGCAAATTGTGAGAAAAGCGATACATTTTCAATCAGGATGCTGAATAATAAAAGAGAAGAAACATATTCTTTTGGAGTGGTAGAATTAGCGTGTTTCAAAACGTTTGTTAAGAAATCAATTCTCTTTTTCACAGCAGGAATTTCTATAACATTAGAGAATTCTTCGTTATATCCTAATACTTCTACCAGACGGGAATAAGCTTCAGAATGACGGAATTCACATTCTGCAAAAGTAGCACCCAGGCCATTCAATTCAGGTTTAGGCATGTGGTTGTATAGGTTTCCCCAGAATGTCTTTACAGACACCTCGATCTGTGCAATGGCTAACAATGCATTTTTCACAGCATTTTTTTCGTGCGGCTCTAACTGCGAATGAAAATCCTGAACATCTGCAGTAAAGTCCACTTCCGAATGCACCCAGAACGATTTGTTGATCGCCTCTACAAATTGAAGAACCTCAGGGTATTCAAATGGTTTATAGCTTACTCTTTTATCAAAAATTCCCATATTAAAATGTCTTTAAAATTAAAATAATTACATGACTGTGGATAACGTTCAAAAAATAATCAACTTCTTGATCTGTCGTAACTTGTATTTCAAAGTTTTTCACAGGAGAAGGGTCTTTGTTTTTTGTTTCGTGCGAAGCACAAAGGTCGAAAAAAAGAACTGATTTAAAAAGGGGAAAATACTAATTGGTTGAGTTTTAACTCTAAAAGTTTTCCACATTTACATGAAAGTAGCGCTGATAATGGCTTAAGGACAATTATAAGGCTAGAATGAATAAAAATGTAAACTTACGGTTAAACAGGATTGTGTAAAAGCTTATTAATAAATGGATAATGAGTTAAACAATAATTTATTTGAATAAATTGCTAATCTTGTAACAAATTGAATATATCATCTACTTATTGGGTATAAAACATACATCACTTAATGTTAGTAATTCAGGATTTAAATAAATCGTACGACACAGGAAAAAGCAAGTTGCACGTTCTCAAAGGAATTAATCTTAATATTTCCGAAGGCGAGTTTGTTTCCATTATGGGAAGTTCCGGTTCCGGAAAGTCTACACTCCTTAATATTATTGGTATTCTGGATGAAAAAGATTCTGGAACTTATGAGCTGGATGGCGTTCCGATTGAGCACCTGTCTGAAATAAAAGCTGCCGAATACAGAAGTAAGTTTTTGGGATTTATTTTCCAGTCTTTTAATTTGATCGGTTACAAAACTGCTTTGGACAATGTGGCTCTTCCTTTATATTATCAGAATGTTCCCAGAAAAGAACGTAACATAAAAGCTATGGAGTATCTGGAAAAAGTAGGCCTTGCCCAGTGGGCAACCCACCTTCCTAATGAGCTTTCCGGAGGACAAAAACAAAGGGTAGCTATTGCCAGAGCTTTGATTACTGATCCTAAGATCGTACTGGCGGATGAGCCTACGGGAGCACTGGATTCCAAAACAACTCATGATATTATGAAGCTTCTTCAGGATATCAATAACGAAGGGAAAACCATTATTGTGGTTACCCATGAACCTGACGTTGCAGCGCAAACCAAAAGAAACGTTATTTTAAAAGACGGAATTATTGAAAGCGATGAGTTTATCAAGCAGATTGTGTTGTAAGAACGTGAATGATGAATGGTCAATTTTGCTTCGCAAGTGAATTTTTAAGTTTGTGAAAAATTGAATAGTTCGTCATATATAATAAATCACAAATTTGAAAAAGGATAAAAATGTTTTTAGATCTCAATCATTATAAACTCGATGTTTATAAATCGGCAAGGGAATTAAGGTTTGAATGTTATCAAATGTTGTCAAGACTTCCGGATAATGAAAGATTTAATTTAACAGATCAGATAAGAAGAGCTTCAACTTCAGTGGTATTGAATATTACAGAAGGTTGTTCAAGAAAATCCGAGACCGAAAGAAAAAGATATTTTGAGATTGCAAGAGGTTCGGTAATAGAATTAGATTCATGTTTTGATATAGCTATTGAATGTAAGTATATCGAAAGAGAGAATTTAGAAAAAACAGGAAAATTAATAAAAACAACTTTCATTTTATTAAGTGGAATATTAAGATAGTCAATGATGCTGAATTGTATTGGGCAGGTGAAGTGAAGTTTAACAAGAGAAGAAAAAATTGACAGCGCAGTGAATTGACTTCGAAGAATATTCACCATTTAATTGACTTTTTTATAAAGTAAAAAAACAAAACTATGTTTGACCTAGATCGTTGGCAGGAAATATTCAGTTCTATTCGCAGTAATGTATTGCGGACGGTACTTTCGGGGTTTACGGTGGCTTTAGGTTTATTTATCTTCATCGTTCTCTTCGGAATAGGGACAGGGCTGCAAAATGCCTTTACAGAAGGATTTACCAGAGATGCCCAGAACCTTATTTCCATTTATACAGGAAAAACTACGCTGGCCTACAAAGGACTGCAGTCTGACAGAAAGATCACCATGAATAATGATGACTACGACTTCCTAGTAAATACAGACAAAGAAAATGTAGGCTATGCCACTCCAAGATATTCATCCAGCTTAATGATTAAGTATGGAAAAGAAAGCGGAAATTATCAGGTAAATGGTGCTGATCCACAAGAGCAGTTTACTGAAAACAGAAAAATGCTGGAAGGTCGTTACCTAAGTCCGATGGACCTTGAAAGAAAGCAGAATGTTGCCGTTATCGGAAGAATGGTACAGCGGGATTTGATTAAGAACGGAAGCCCTGTCGGAAAAGAGCTGGATATCAATGGAACGATGTTTAAAATTGTGGGAGTTTTCTCTGATGATGGTGGGGATTCTGACGAAAGGCATATTACTGTTCCTATTACCACGCTGCAGCAGATGAAAAAAGGTTCTGATACCGTGAGTACAATATTCATTGCTTATAATGATAAACTGACTCCGGCAGCAGCCATAAAATATGGTGATGAATTAAAAGATAAACTGAAATCCAGAAAAAGTGTATCTCCTGATGATGAAAATGGAGTGCGGGTATGGAACAACGCCAAAAATATGAATGATACATTTATGTTTATGGCGGTGATTACCGCTATTGTAACCTTTATCGGTCTTGGAACTTTACTGGCAGGAATTATTGGGATCAGCAATATTATGGTGTATATCGTAAAAGAAAGGACCAAAGAAATTGGTGTACGAAAAGCTATCGGTGCAAAACCCGGAAGTATCGTTGCCTTAATTGTCCAGGAGAGTGTCGTCATTACGGTAATTTCAGGTTTTGTAGGAGTAGGAATTGGAGTATTGGCTTTAAATTTAATTGGAGATAATCTGGAAGAATATTTTATCAAAAGTCCGAGTGTGGGCTGGGGAACTATTATTATGGCCTTTATTGCTTTGGTTTTATCCGGTCTTATTGCAGGATTTGTTCCGGCATACAGAGCTTCAAAGATTAAACCTATCGAAGCATTAAGAACAGAATAACAGCTGCGAATAGTAACAAAGAAAATTTGAAAATAAGGAGATTCAAAGATCAATCAACAGATGTATCCTTTTACAGATCATCATATAACTCATAACTCAAGAAAGTGAATATTTTATTTAAAAAAGATACTTGGCAGGAGATTTATTATTCGTTGCGGAATAATAAGCTTCGAACATTCCTTACCATGATTGGTGTGGGTTGGGGGATGTTTTTATACGTGAGTCTCTTGGGAGCAGCAAAAGGGATGGAGAATGGTTTTGATAAAGTGTTCTCAGGATTTGCAACAAATTCAATTTTTCTTTGGGCGCAAAACACAAACATTCCTTATGAAGGTTTCCCGAAAGGAAGAAAGCTGGATCTTACCCTTCCCGATATTCAGATGCTTAAAAACAAAATTTCAGAAATTGATTATATCTCTCCGCAAAATGCAAGAGGAAGTTTTACAGGTACACCGGGAGAAATCATGTCCAGAAATGGGAAAAACGGAACCTATTCTCTGACGGGAGATTATCCTGTTGGAAATAAAATTTCTGAGAAAAAACTGATTTTTGGAAGATATATCAATGATGCGGATGTTTCCGGAAATAAAAATGTAGCCGTTATTGGAGAAGAAGTATATAAAAACTTCTTTGATTCTAAAAAGAATGAAAATCCTATTGGAAAATCCATTAATGTTAAAGGTCTTTTTTTTAATGTTATAGGCGTTTTCAGGGTGAAAAAAGGAGGCGGATTTGAAAATGATCAGACTATTTTCATTCCACTTTCTACATACACCAAAATGTACAATGCAGGAGATAAGATTGATATGTTCGCAATTGTAAGTAAGCCTAATGCCAATGTCAATGATGTCGAAGAAAGAGTTAAACTTGCCCTAAAGGCTAAAAATAAAGTGTCACCGGAAGATACAAACGCTTTTGGAAGCTTCAATCTTGGAAAAGAATTTAAAAAACTGACAGGTTTCCTAACCGGAATGCAGCTTTTAACCATTATCGTGGGAACGTTAACGATTCTCGCAGGAGTTATCGCCATTTCAAACATTTTATTGATTACGGTAAAAGAAAGAACCAAAGAAATTGGGATCAGAAGAGCCTTAGGAGCGAAACCTGCTGAGGTAAGAAACCAGATTTTGTTGGAAAGTGTAGTTATTACACTGTCCTCGGGGCTGCTGGGATTCATGTCGGGAATCTTTGTTTTGATTATATTGAATATGGTGACACAGAATCAGGATTCATTTCCTTTCTACAACCCGACAGTGAACTACCTGAATGTATTTGGAGCGATGGCAGTAATGGTAATTTTAGGATTATTAATAGGAATGATTCCGGCGCAGAGAGCCGTGAAGATCAGGCCGATTGAGGCATTGAGAACAGAATAAGGCAGAGATGAAAAAGCTTTTTTTATTCATAATGATCTACTGTTTTGGAGCTGTTTACGCGCAGCACAGTGATTTTTTCATTTTTAAAGAAAGTGAAGTCTATAGCCTTTTTAATTTTATGGAAACGGCAGCAAGAATGCCGGGAACCTCTTCTACATACAAGAAATATATAGATGGAAAACTATCAGGAGATAAAGACTTTCAGAAATTGGTTGGAGATTTTAAATCTATTGATTTTAATGAAAGCATAACAAGACAAGACTATCCGAAAGGCAGGATGTATATGAAAAGTTATTTGACACTGCTTATCGTAAATACCCTGAAGTCTAAAGATCTTGATGATTTTAATGAAAGAATAACCGGGATTTTGCCCATTAATGAGCAAATGCAGGTGTATCAGACTTTAAAAAATGCACAGCCTTATTTCAGACAGTTTGTATGGAATGAGAATGAGTCAAAGATTAAAAAACAGATTGATGATCTTAAAAAATATAATGACGTTAGTTCAGAACTGTTTTTAAAGTTTAATCACTTTTATAAATCGTCCTGGGATCAGCATATTCCGTTTTATGTGACGCTGTATCCTATCCCCGGGAAAAATGGGAATACTACAGCAACACCTCATGGAAATGCCCTGTGTGTAGGAAGTATGACAGATTCCAATGATACAGTAGGAACGTTGGGAGTAACGATGCACGAGATGTGTCATATTTTATACAACGAGCAGAGTAGAGAAGTTCAGGAAGAACAGGAGGCTTACTTTAAACAAAATAAATCAAGATATGCGAAGCTGGCCTATTCTTATTTTAATGAAGCAATGGCAACAGCACTGGGCAACGGATATGCATATAAAGTGTTAAACAAAGGGGTTCTGGATAAACAGGAATGGTATAATAATCCTACCATTGCGCTCTTTGCAAAGGCGATTTATCCTTTAACTGAAAAATATTTGGAGGAAAATAAGGCAATTGACAAGGATTTTATTGATGACGCGATTAAAAAGTTTGAACAGACTTTTCCTGATTCGCTTTATGAATATGCACCTAATTTCAATACCTTGAATCTGTATACGGAAGAATTGGATGGGAATTATATATTTGATGCTCTTTTCACGTATTTCAGTGCCAACAATGTACGTGTTTCGAGTCCGATGAAAAATATTTCACAAAGCTCAAAATTGCAGGAAGCTGATTCCTCTTTCATAATGCTGCTGGATAAGAACCAAAAAGAAAATCTGGACGAATTGAAAAAGGTTTTCCCGGAGATTAAAGGAATACAATATAACCAGTCTATACAGAATATAAGTTTTATAGATTCCAAAAACAGGATGATCATCATTCTTTTTATTAATAAGAAAGAAGACCTGGCTCCGGCTTTTGAAAAACTGGCCAAACATAAAAGTATTAATAAAGACAAATTAATTCAATATTAAAAAATAAACTAGATATATGAAAAAGAAATTCACTTGGAAGAAAGCCATTTATATAGTGTTGGGGCTTGTATTTGCAGTGGCGTTGTTCTCAGGAATTGGGTACCTCATAAAGTCCAATACGAAGCAGAGCGAAAATTTCCTTACCCGTAAACCTACCATCCAGAACATGGATGATAAAGTCATGGCGACCGGAAAAATCGTTCCAAAAGAAGAAATTGAAATCAAACCCAATATTGCCGGGATTATCGAAAAGATTTTGGTAGATGAAGGAGATAAAGTAACTGCCGGACAGCTGATTGCTACCGTAAGAATTATCCCGAATATTGCTGATGTAAATAATGCACAGCAGGAGGTTATGAATTCTCAATTGCAGATCAGTAATGCAAAAATGAATGTAGACAATAAGCAGAAGCAGTTTGCTATGCAGGAAAGACTATATAAGCAGGGAGTAATTTCCAAACAGGAATACCTTACTTCACAACAGGATCTGTATTCTATGCAGCAGGCGGTGAAAAATGCTAATCAACAGTTGCAGACTGCTCAAAAAAGACTACAGATTGTAAAAACAGGAGCAACTCCGGAATTGCAAGGCTTAGCAACAACCCAGATCCGTTCTAAAGCGGCAGGGACGGTGCTTGAAGTTCCTGTAAAAGTAGGAAGTCAGGTAATTGAAGCCAACTCATTCAATGCCGGAACAACCATCTGTTCTATTGCAGATCTTAGCTCTTTGATCTTTCAGGGAGATATTGATGAAGCACAAGCGGGGAAACTAAAACAGGGAATGGATATGAAGATCGTAATCGGGGCTTTACAGAATAAAAGTTTCCCGGGAAAACTGACGATGATCGCTCCAAAAGGAAAAGATACCAACGGAACTATAAAATTCCCGGTTGAAGGTGATGTACAAAATCCTAACAACGAATACATCAGAGCTGGTTTCTCTGCAAACGGGGAAATTGTATTAAGCTCTCAGAAAAATGCATTGTTATTAGACGAGTCGCTTATTCAATATGAAAAGAGCAACGGAAAAGACAAACCTTTTGTTGAAGTGAAGCAGGCAGACGGGAAATTTAAGAAAACTTACGTAACATTGGGTGCCAGTGATGGAATCAATGTACAGATCTTATCAGGAATTACAAAAGATGCCAATGTGAAAGTATGGAATCCTTCTGATAAAGATAAAGAAGAGCTTAAAGAAAAGACAAAATAATAAACGATCATTATAAGTTTTAAACTGGAATCCCGAATTTTTCGGGATTTTTTGTTTATATCTCTGAGATAGATTTTATGGTTGTAAAAAGCCATCATTAGCTGTTTTGTTTTGTGTTTTTTCTTACTGTATGGAAATATTTATAAAAAACATTATTGCAACTTAATTGCATTAATGAAGATTTACTTACCTTTGCGTGACCAACAACCAAACAACTATGGAAAACAATTTTGATGTCATTATAGTAGGAGGGAGCTACGCAGGTTTATCAGCAGGGATGTCTTTAGGAAGATCGCTGCGAAATGCCCTTATCATCGACAATGGAAAACCCTGCAACAGGCAAACTCCGCATTCTCATAATTTTTTGACGCATGACGGAGAAAGTCCAAATAGGATCAATACGATAGCAAAAGAACAGGTTTTAAAATATGAAACGGTAAAATTACACGACGGAACCGTTGTAAAAACTAATAAAATTTCTGGTGGGTTTGAAGTTGAAACTGATTCAGGGGAAAAGTTTAACGCTAAAAAATTAATTATTGCCACCGGAGTTAAAGATATGCATCCGGACATTCCGGGATTTACGGATTGCTGGGGGATTTCTGTTCTTCACTGCCCGTATTGCCACGGTTACGAAGTAAAAAATGAAAAGACAGGAATTTTAGCCAATGGAGATATTGCCTATGAATTTTCAAAAATGATCATCAACTGGACTAAAGAAATTACCCTTTTTACCAACGGGAAATCTACTTTTACAAAAGAGCAGATCGGAAAATTAGATCAGCATCAAATTCATATTAATGAAGATGAAATTGAAAAAATAGAGCATGAGAATGGAAATATCCGTACAATAGTTTTTAAAAATGGAAAAGAATTTTCTTTAAAAGTACTGTATGCTAAAATACCTTTTGAACAAAACCTGAAGGATGCTGAAGATTTAGGATACGAGCTGACGGAACAGGGATTTATTAAAATCGATCTTTTTCAAAAGACGAATGTCTATGGAGTGTATGCCTGTGGAGATAATGTTACAATGATGCGTTCTGTAGCAAATGCGGTCTCTCAGGGCAATTTTACAGGAGCTATGGTCAACAAAGAACTGGTAGATGCAGACTTTTAAATTATAGAACGCTTATAATTTTAATTCCAAAAATCATATTTTGGGATGCCAAAATCTAGAGGGAAATTCCGTACATTTGGGGAGGAAAATCTCAAAACTAAAAGTAAATGGATATTATTTTTGACCTTATTGAAAAAGAAAGACAAAGACAAACTCACGGATTGGAGCTTATTGCATCAGAAAACTTTGTTTCTGAAAATGTAATGAAAGCGATGGGAAGCGTATTGACGAATAAATATGCGGAAGGCTACCCAGGAAAAAGATACTATGGAGGATGTGAGGTAGTAGACGAGGTTGAAACATTAGCCATCAACAGAGCAAAAGAACTTTTCGGAGTTGATTATGTGAATGTGCAGCCACATTCCGGTTCTCAGGCTAATGCGGCTATTTATCTTGCAGTTTTGAAGGCCGGTGATAAAATAATGGGAATGGACCTTTCAATGGGAGGGCACCTTACTCATGGTTCTGCAGTTAACTTCTCAGGAATCCAATATCAGGTGGTTTCTTACGGAGTACAGCAGGAAACCGGTCTGATCGATTATGACCAAATGAGAGAAGTAGCTTTAAGAGAAAGACCGAAAATGCTTATTGCAGGTTTCTCAGCATATTCAAGAGATTTGGATTATGCAAAATTCAGAGAGGTTGCTGACGAAATAGGAGCAACACTTTGGGCTGATATTGCTCACCCGGCAGGATTAGTTGCGAAAGGATTATTGAATTCTCCATTCGAACACTGTCATGTTGTAACCACTACCACTCACAAAACACTGAGAGGTCCAAGAGGAGGTATGATCATGATGGGTAAAGATTTTGAAAATACCTACGGACATAAAACTCCAAAAGGAGAAACCAAAATGATGAGCCAGGTGCTTGACGGAGCTGTATTCCCAGGAATTCAGGGAGGTCCTCTTGAGCATGTTATTGCCGGTAAAGCAGTAGCTTTCGGAGAAGCATTAGACGGAAAGTTTGAAACCTATGCCAAGCAGGTGAAGTCAAATGCTCAGGCATTGTCAAAAGCAATGACTGACAGAGGATTTGATATTGTAAGCGGAGGTACAGACAATCACTTAATGCTTGTAGACCTTAGAAATAAAGGTGTAAACGGAAAAGAAACCGAAAAAGCTTTGGTCTTGGCAGATATTACATGTAATAAAAATATGGTTCCTTTCGATGACAAATCTCCATTCACTACTTCAGGAATCAGATTAGGTACTGCTGCTATTACCACCAGAGGATTGAAAGAACAGGATATGGATACCATTGCAGGATTGATTTCTGATGTTGTAGACAATATCAAAAATGAAGAAGTCCTTACTTCTGTAAGAAAGAAGGTTAATGAATTAATGGAAGGTAAAGCATTATTTAACTACTAATATTTATTGCAACAGAAAATATAAAGAATGGGCAATAGCTCATTCTTTTTTTATCGATATGGATAAGAAGTCATTCACTTTTGATGAGATTAAGCTGAAACTGGTAAATTATTGTGTTTATCAGGATCGCTGCCATGCTGAGGTTGAGCAAAAAATGAAGGAATTTATGCTGATTCCCGAAGCAAAGGATGAAATTATGCTTTATCTTCTCAAAGAGAATTATTTAAATGAGGAACGGTTTACCAGAAGCTATATCAGAGGAAAATTCTATATAAAGCATTGGGGAAAAGGTAAAATAAAAATGAATCTCAAGCAAAAACAGATTTCTGAAAAGCTTATCAGCAAATGCTTTGATGAAATAGATGAAGCAGATTACGAAAAGACCATCAGAAAAATTTTTGAAGATTATTATTCCAGGCAAAAAGACCAAAAAGAATATCAAAGAAAATCGAAAACGATAAAATATTTGATGAGTAGAGGTTTTGAATATGAGAAAATAATTGATACTTTTGACGAAACATAAGCAGATAAGTGAAAAAAGAAAAGATTTGGCTGTCGCCTCCGCATATGGGAGGAAATGAACTTAAATACATACAGAATGCATTTGATACCAACTGGATCTCCCAATACGGCTCCAATATAGATGAATTTGAGAAAAGTCTGGAAAATTATTTAGGAAACAATTCTTATGTCACAGCTTTATCTTCCGGAACTGCTGCTATTCATCTGGCATTACGGTTACTAAATGTTGAAGAAGGAGATTTTGTAATTTGTCAGTCTTTTACCTTTGTAGCTACTGCTAATCCTATTCTTTATTTAAAAGCTGTTCCTGTATTTGTAGATAGTGAAAGCCAGACATGGAATATGTGTCCGGATATGCTAGAGGAAGCAATAAAATATGCTATCCAAAAGGGTAAAAAACCTAAAGCTATTATTACAGTATCTTTATATGGAATGCCTTTTAAGGTGGAAGAAATACTCCAGATTTCCAGAAAGTATGAAATTCCTGTTATTGAAGATAGTGCAGAAGCACTAGGCAGTAAATATAAAGGCAGGCTGTGTGGAACTTTTGGAGACCTTTCCATTATAAGTTTTAATGGAAACAAAATTATTACTACTGCAGGAGGCGGGATTTTAATATCCCGAAACGCTGCTGCTAAAAATAGAACTCTTTTCCTAGCTACACAGGCTAAGGACAACGAAGAATTTTACAGTCATTCTGAAATAGGATATAATTACAGAATGGATAATATTGCAGCGGGAATAGGTAGAGGACAATTGGAAACACTTGAGGAAAAAATAGAGCAACGGAGAAAAAACCATGATTTTTATCAACAGGCAGTGAAGAATAATACTAATTTTGAACTGTTTTCTGCACCAAATAGTGACTTTTATTCTAATTATTGGCTCAATACTGTTATTCTGAAAAATAATCTTTTAAAAGAAAAATTAAAGAAAAAATTTTCACAGAATAATATAGAAACCAGATTCCTATGGAAGCCTATGCATCTTCAGCCACTGTATAAAGGATATAAGTTTTTTGGAAATAATTTATCTGGTATACTTTTTGATACAGGACTGTGCCTACCGTCGGGAACTAATTTAACAGATGATTGCAGAGCTAGAATTTCTAACGTTTTACAAAATGAAATTCACTAAATTTGTTTTTTTTAATTTAAGTGTAGATGAAATTTTATTTTATTTTTGCATCCAAACTTAAGAATTGTTATTAATAAAAACTAGGGGTAACCCATTTAAATATGAACACAAATACAGACAATGTACAGCTCTTTTAGAAAAAAAATATTCGGAGGTGATAATGTTGTCAATCTCTCAGACGTTAGATATCTACCTAGATGGATAATACTTGTAATAGATATTATCATCTTGGTTATGTCTCTATTTCTTTCTACTTATACCATTGAAAAAATTACCCAAAAAGAATTTATTTATCATGAGGATAAAAGCGTGGTCTTTGCTTTTATTATTTTGATAAATACAATTTTCATGTATTTTTTCAAAACCTATGCAGGAATTATAAGGCATTCTACCTTTATTGACCTTTTTAAATTGCTGATATCATGTTTCTGTACTATGACAGTTATAGGTGTAGTAAACTTGGCCTATTTCTGGACTATGGGTGGGAAATTTATATTAACCCCATTTCTGGTATTGTATTTTGTTATTTCTTTCATGGGGCTGTTTCTCTTCAGATTATATGTGAAAGAATTTTTTCATATTGTCAGAGAATATAGAAGAAGTGCTCTGAAAAAAAGAATTTTAGTATTGGGTATTGATGAACAGTCTATTGCTATAGCACGTGCTATTTTGGATAACCCAAGTCTGCCATATCAGGTGGTAGGTTTTCTGACTCAAAGAAAAGATTCCAAAAGAGCTTCTTTATTAGGGAAACCTATTTACGAGAAAAGAAGAATAGAGGAAACAACAAAAGAAGACCTTATCATCGATGGTGTTATTATTGTTAAGGAAATGATGTCTAAAGATGAAATGAATTCCTGGGTAAATTTATTTTTAGAAAAAGACTTAAATATTTTCAAAGCGCCATCCGTTCAGAAATTAAGAGACAGTGATTTAGGAGGGGCTATCAGAAATCTTCAGATTGAAGACCTTCTTAATAGAAAACCAATAAAAATCGAAAGCGAAGAAGTTAGAAGCAGACACTTCAATAAAAATATATTGGTAACAGGTGGTGCAGGCTCTATTGGAAGTGAAATTGTAAGACAAGTTGCCCAATTTAATCCTGCATTGATCGTTGTTTTAGATCAAGCTGAAACACCTCTCTATGACATTGAACTTGAAGTGAAGGAGAAATTTCCTCACATACGATTTAAATTTGTTTTAGCGGATGTCTCTAGTATATATAGAGTTGAGCCAATATTTCAGACGTATAACTTTTCAATGGTATACCATGCTGCGGCTTATAAGCACGTACCATTAGTAGAAGAGAATCCTAATGAGGCAATTCGTGTGAATGTGTTAGGATCAAAGAATATTGCTGTTTTATCAAGCCGTTATAAAGTAAACAGGTTTGTAATGATTTCTACAGATAAAGCGGTAAATCCTACTAATGTTATGGGAGCTTCTAAAAGAGCTGCAGAATTATTCGTTCAATCTTTACAGCACGTTGAAGGAAATACTACAAAATTTATTACAACAAGGTTTGGTAACGTTTTAGGATCAAACGGTTCCGTTATTCCACATTTTAAAAAGCAAATTGAAGCTGGAGGACCAGTTACGATTACGCATCCTGATATTGTAAGATATTTTATGACAATTCCTGAAGCTTGTGAACTTGTTCTTCATGCAGGAACTATGGGAAAAGGAGGTGAAATTTTTGTCTTTGATATGGGGGAACCTGTTAAGATTCTGGATCTTGCAAGGAGAATGATTAAGCTATCAGGGTTTGAACCCAATATAGATATAAAAATTATATATACTGGGTTACGGCCAGGTGAAAAACTATATGAAGAGTTGTTGAGTGACAATGCTAAAACACTTCCTACTCATAATGAAAAGATTATGATCTCTAAGGATCCAGCCATGGAATTTTTAGAAATAGAGAGTCTGATAGACTTGGTTACAGATGCCTCTATAATGAAAGATAAAGTAGAGGTAGTAAAGATTTTGAAATTCATTGTACCTGAATTCAGAAGTAATAATTCTGTCTATGAGATTTTGGATATATAAGAAAAATATAAATGTATATTTGTATAATTAAAAAATATGAAAAGTAAGATATTGATTATATTGCTGGCATTTTGGCTAGTTTCATGCAAAACAAATCCTAATACAAAAAATGATCTGAACTATATGCAGAACATAGAACAAGTAGCTGTAGATGCTTCTACCAGAAATTCTAGTTCTACTATTCAACCGGGCGATCAACTTGTTATATTGGTGACAGCAAAAGATATGGATGTTGTGAAGCCTTTTAATCAAAACTATTCTTCATCTGAAACTATTCAGAACAATACTTTTGCTGGCGGAAATACTCCTACCCAAGGCACAACTAACATCTCAGGACCTACTTATATAGTAGATAATGAAGGAAATATAGATTTTCCTATAATAGGGAAACTTAATACTTCTGGAAAAACATTTACCGAATTTAAAGATGTGCTTAGAAGTGAAATGACTCGTTATGTTATTAATCCTACAATAAACTTAAGAATTTCAAATTTTAAAATTACAGTTTTAGGAGAGGTAAACAGGCAGGGAGACTATGTAATTTCAAATGGACAAGCTACAATTTTAAATGCATTGGGAATGGCTGGAGATTTAACAATGTATGGTAAAAGGGATGATGTTTTGGTTATTAGAACTGAAAATGGCCAAATAATTCATGGCAAAATAAATTTGCAAGATGCCAATTTAATTAATTCACCTTATTATAATTTGAAGCAAGGGGATGCTATTATTGTAGCTTCCAATAATACAAAGGATCTAGCATCTAAACAAAACCCAAATACGACATTCTACATAACTGCACTTTCAATTGCCATTACAGCTGCGGCTGTTGTAGTAAGTTTAATCAAGAAGTAAAAAATTAATGGACAGCCAAAAAACTCTGAATTACTCACAAACGGAAGATTTAAAAAGTATTGATATTAATGAAGTTATCAGACCCTATTTAAGAAATTGGCCATGGTTTGTTATTTCAATTCTTTTATGTACTCTTATAGCTTATTTTGCTTTAAAATTTGTAACACCAGTTTATAGTGTAAAAACTACAATACTTATAAAAGATTCCAAAGGCTCTCAAACTCCTACTGTAAGTGATGTTGGAATACTTCAGGATTTATCTGGATTCGGAGGAATGAAAACCAATAGTGTAGATAATGAAATTGAGATTTTAAAATCTAAAAAACTGATGAGAGATGTTGTGAAATCTCAAAATATGCAGGTTGATATTTTCACAAAAAAGAAAATTGGAAGTGTAGAATTATATAAAAGCTCTTCTCCGGTTAGTGTTAAAGTTGTTTCAGAAAAGCCATTGGCTAAGTTTCCTGAAGAGCCAATTAATTTGACAATAAAAGGAAATGAATTACAACTTTTTTCAGATGAAATTGGAAAAGAAATTGTTTCAAAATTTGGAACAACTATAAATCTACCATTTGCAACCATTATTATTATTAAAAATAATAATTTTAACCCTTTAACTGTTAAGGATTTAAATGTAAATGAAATGCAGCTCAAAATTTCTACGACAGAAGCTAAAATATCTTATTTTCAAAGTATTTCTAATGTTGGAGTTGTTAACAAAGATGCTACAGTTTTAGGACTGGGATTAAATTACCCTCAAACAGAAAAAGCTATTGATATTCTAAATGCATTAGTATTAGCTTATAATAATGATGCGATTACTGATAAGAACTTAGAGTCTAAGAAAACTTTGGATTTTATCGAAGATAGAATAAAAAAACTTTCAGGAGAGCTAGGTGAAGTAGAGAATCAAAAAGAAAATTTTAAAACAAAAAATAATCTTACAGACCTTGAAACTGAAGCAAAAATAGATTTAGAAAGTTCAGCAGCTGCAAGAGCAAAACAACTAGATGTTGATGCTCAGCTAGAATTGACAAATTCTTTGATTGGTTTCGTTTCAAAACAAGGACAGTTTCAGGTTTTACCATCTAATGTTGGTTTGAACAGTCCTGAAGCTGCTAGTGGAATTTCTACCTATAACCAGCTTATCATGCAGCGTAATAGGTTATTGGAATCAGCTACGCCGGAAAACCCTACAGTGGTTGATGTTACGAAGCAAATTGGTGCGATGCGTACAACAATAATGCAGAGTTTACAAAGGAATAAAGATGGTCTAGAGTTAACTAAAAATGAATATTTAGGAGAACAAAGTAAAGTTTCCAGTAAAATATCTAAACTTCCTTCTATTGAGAAGCTTTTTAGAGGAATTGAAAGGCAGCAGCAAATCAAAGAAAACCTGTATCTTCTTCTTTTACAAAAAAGAGAGGAAACAGCTATAGGGCTGTCGATTACTGCTCCAAAAGCAAGAGTGATAGATACAGCATACGCTTCCAGTGCACCTGTTTCACCGAAGAAAAATATAATACTTCTTGGAGCCTTGGCAGTTGGCCTTCTTATTCCTTTTATTATTATCTATTTGTCAGAATTATTGAATAATAAGGTAATCACCAAGCATGATTTGGAAAAACTTGTTCATGCGCCTGTAATTGCAGAACTGCCAAGCTTGGAGAAGGGAGACTCCGATATAGTAAGGATGAATGATATTACTCCTATGGCAGAAGCATTTAGAATTTTGATTACTAATATGAATTTTATGCTTCCCAAGGATAATAAGAAAGGAAAAGTCGTTTTTGTGACTTCGACAGTAAAAGGGGAAGGGAAAACATTTGCATCTGTTAATTTAGCTTTAACGTTAGCTAATCCAAAGAAAAAGACAATTATTATTGGATCAGATATTCGAAATCCTCAATTACAACGATATAATACGGCAAGAAAGGGCTTGGCTGGTCTTACTGAATATTTGTATTCTGATCAGGCTAATCTGGATGAAATTATTCATGTATCTTCTTTTAATCCAAATTTAGATGTAATTTATTCAGGGATGATTCCTCCAAATCCTACTGAATTATTATCAAATGGAAAATATGAAATATTATTAGATCAACTTAAATTAAAGTATGATTATATAATATTAGATACTGCACCATTATTGCTTGTTACAGATACATTTCTGATCGCTGAGTTTGCGGATGTTACTATTTATGTTTCAAGATCGAAGTACACTGAAAAAGCATTATTAGAATTTGCGAATAATAATATTGATCAAAAGAAAATTAAAAATGTAGGTTTTGTATTAAATGACGTAAGTAGAGAGAATTTGGGATACAGCAATAAATATGGTTATGGCTATAATAATCATATAGAACAAACATGGTTGGAGAAAATTAAAAATAAATTCACAAAAAGATGAGACCATATAGAATAGCAGTTGTAGGACAGGGATATGTAGGGCTGCCTCTGTCCCTAGAATTTGCTAAGCATTATCCAGTATTAGGATTTGATATAAATGATCAAAGAGTAACAGAACTCAATAATGGAATGGATAGTACATTAGAAGCAGATATAGAAAAGCTGGATAATGGACTGAAAAAATTTGAAGAGACAGAAGGTAAGTTAGGGTACAAAGCAACAAGTAAATTATCTGATATAGTAGAAGCTAATATTTATATAGTTACAGTTCCTACACCTATTGACAAATATAATGCTCCAGATTTAAGACCTTTAATCTCTGCATCAAAAATGCTTGGCGAAATTATAAAAACAGGAGATATTATTATTTATGAATCAACGGTTTTCCCTGGCTGTACTGAGGAAGAATGTGTTCCTATTCTCGAAGAATATTCAGGGCTTGTATTCAATTTCGATTTTTTTGTTGGCTATTCCCCTGAAAGAATTAACCCTGGAGATAAAATTAATACACTTACGAGTGTTAAAAAAGTAACTTCTGGGTCTACGGAAGAAATTGCTCAAGAAGTTAATAATCTATATAAGAAAATCATTACAGCTGGAACACATAAAGCACCAAGTATAAAAGTAGCGGAAGCTTCTAAGGCCATAGAAAATGCTCAACGTGATGTAAATATTTCTTTTGTTAATGAATTGGCTCTGATCTTTGATAGAATAGGGATTGATACCCATGATGTTTTGGAAGCTGCCGGAACGAAATATAATTTCCTTAAGTATAAACCTGGACTGGTTGGTGGTCATTGTATATCTGTAGATCCATACTATTTAGCCCATAAAGCAGAACAACTCGGCTATCACCCAGATGTTATTTTATCCGGAAGAAGGGTAAATGATTCAATTGCCAAGTTTATAGCGTCTAAAGTTGTTAAACTTTTAATTGCAAAAGGGGGAATTATAAAAGATTCAAACGCTTTAATATTAGGCGTGACATTTAAAGAAAACTGTCCTGATGTTAGAAATACAAAGGTAGTCGATATATATTCAGAATTAATTGATTTTGGTATCAAAGTAGATATATATGATCCTTGGGCAAGCAAAGAAGAGGTTCGTCAAGAATATAATGTAGAACTTATAGATAGACTTAATCATGAAAAAAAATATGATTCCATTATTCTTGCTGTGTCTCATAATGAATTTTTGAAACTGGATATTCAGAAAATTAAAACAGATAATGGTGTTGTATTTGATGCAAAAGCATGTTTAGATAGGACGATGGTAGATGCAAGATTATAAAACTTTATTTGCCCATTCCAATATATACCATTAAATAAAAAAATAAACAAATATGTTAAAAGATAAAGTATTATTAATTACAGGAGGAACTGGTTCTTTTGGAAATGCAATGCTTAAAGGATTTCTTAATTCTGACCTTAAAGAAATAAGAATCTTTTCAAGAGATGAGAAAAAGCAGGAAGACATGCGTATCGAATATAAAAATGACAAATTAAATTTTGTTATTGGAGATGTTCGAGATTTCGACAGTATTAATAATGCAATGAAAGGAGTAAGCTTTGTTTTTCACGCAGCGGCGTTAAAACAAGTACCATCGTGTGAATTTTATCCGATGCAAGCCATTCAAACCAATATACTGGGAGCAGAAAATGTACTCGAAGCTGCAGCAAGGAATAATGTGGAAAGAGTAGTTGTTCTAAGTACAGACAAAGCTGTTTATCCCATAAATACAATGGGAATGTCCAAAGCAATAATGGAAAAACTGTCAGTTTCTAAAGCTAGAGATCCTAGAGTCCAGGCTGTAAATGCTGTGTACACGGCAACCAGATATGGAAATGTTATGTGCTCCAGAGGATCTATTATTCCGTTATTTATTAAACAAATAAAAGAGGGAAAGCCATTGACTATTACAAATCCTAAAATGACAAGATTTATGATGTCTCTTGATGATTCTGTTGAGTTGGTTTTATTTGCTTTTGAAAATGGAAATCCTGGAGATATTTTTGTTCAAAAATCCCCAGCTGCAACTATAGAAACCTTAGCCATAGCATTAAAAGAATTATTTTCAGCTAATAATGAAATTCAAATTATTGGAGAGCGTCATGCAGAAAAAATGTATGAAACATTATGTGCTAAAGAAGAAATGGCAAAAGCTGAAGATCTTGGTGATTTCTATCGTATTCCTGCAGATCTGCGAGATCTGAACTATACTAAATATGTACAAACAGATGGTCCAAAACTTAGTGTAGAAGAATATAATTCGGATAACACAGAACTACTTGATGTTGAAAAGCTTAAAAAACTTTTATTGACCTTGGAATATGTTCAACAAGAATTAAATCTGATCACCAAATAATTAAAATAGAAATATGATTCCTATAGTAAAACCGTATTTACCACCTGCTGAAGATTTAATGCCGGCAATACAAGAAACTTTATATAGTGGATATATAGCTGAAGGAGAAAAAGTTTATGAATTCGAAAAAGAATTTGGAGAGTACATAGGAAACCCACTTGCTCTGTCCCTTAATTCAGGTACTGCTGCTTTGCATATAGCTCTATTAATGGTCGGAATACAGCCAGGAGATGAAGTTATAAGTACCGTTCTTACAGCTGAACCTACTAACGTTGCTATAAAACTTGTTGGAGGTAAGGTAGTTTGGGCTGATGTACAAAAAAATACAGGACTACTGGATCCAGTAAGTGTAAGAAGTAAAATTACTGCTAAAACTAAAGCTATTTTACTTGTACATTATGCCGGAATGGTATGTGATATGGATGAGTTTAATAAAATTTCGGAAGAATTCAATATCCCAATAATCGAAGATGCAGCTCATGCAATGGGGGCTAAATATAATGGGAAAATGATTGGAAATAATTCTGCATATACGATTTTTTCCTTGCAGGCTATAAAGCATATGACTACTGTGGATGGAGGCTTTTTAACAGTCAAAAGCGAAGATAAATATAACCAAGGAAGATTACTGAGATGGTTTGGTTTGGACAAGAAAGTAGCTAGGCTTGAAAATGATATTAAATTCCCAGGCTATAAATATCACATGAATAATGTGAATGCTACTATTGGTCTTATACAAATGAAATATGTAAGAGATATAATTGGTAAATATATTTCAAATGGTAAATTTTTCGATACAGCATTAGAAAATACTTCCGGAATACAACTGTTAGATTATAATCCAAATACAGATCCCTCTTATTGGTTATATACCATGAAAGTAGATGATAGGGAAAATTTTATTAAGATGATGGCCGATAATGGAATTACAGCATCAGAACTTCATCTTCGTAATGACAGACATTCCTTGTTTAAAGAATCTGAAACGGAATTACCTGTTTTTGATGATTTTTATAAAAAAATGGTACATATACCTTGTGGATGGTGGATAGATGAGGATACCCGTAATACAATTGCTGAAGTAATTAAAAAAGGATGGTAAATGATTCCTATATATAAACCCTTTATGCCGGAAAATATTTCAAATAAAATTAATGAAATATTATATTCCGGAAAACTATCTTATGGCAAGATAGGAAAAGAATTTGAACAATCTCTTTCTGATTTTATCTGTAATGATAGAATTTTGACAACGACTACTTATAATCAGGCATTATTGATGGCATTATCAGTTTTAGACCTTAAAGCTGGTGATGAAATTATTGCGAGTCCGGTAAGTTGCTTGGCCAGTAATCAACCATTTGCAGTTAAAGGCTTAAAAATAAATTGGGTTGATGTAGATCCTACCTCAGGAACAATTGATACTGAGCATTTAAAAAAACTTATTTCAGGAAAAACAAAAGCTATATTTAATAACCTTTTTTGTGGATACGCAGGAGAGTTAGATGATGTTTATCAGTTAGGTATAGAATTTAATATTCCTGTTGTTGATGATTGTATAGAGGCTTTTGGAACCGAATATAAAGGAAAAAAAACAGGAAATACAGGAGCTGATATTACCATTTTTTCTTTTCAGACTGTGAGGTTGCCTAATACAATAGACGGAGGAGCATTGTCTTTTAAAGATAACAAACTATATGAAAAGGCGAGAATGATAAGAGATTATGGAATAGACAGGTCAAATTTCAGATTACAAAATGGAGAAATCAATCCTGATTGTGATATCAAAGTAGAAGGATATGGGGCCACAATGAGTGAGATTAACTCTTTAATAGGAACTGAGCAGATGGAAAATATTACCAAGCTTTTGGAAAAGCAGAGAAATAATGCTTTAAAATGGGACAAAATTTTTGACGCGAATCCTAAACTTCAATCACTAAAAGTTAATGAAAATGTTAATCCCAATTTTTGGGTATACGGACTTCTTACAGATAATAAAAATGAGTTTCTTCAAAAGATGAAAGCAGATGGTTTCTATTCCACAGGTGTTCATATTAATAATAATGTTTATTCTGTTTTTCAGAATAAAACGAAATTAATTGGAGTAAATGAATTTATGAGTAAATATGTGGCTGTACCATCTGGATGGTGGTTCACCCGTTAAATTGAAATAATAATATAATATATGAGTTCTACAAATCAGATTCATGAAACTGCCAAAATTCATAAGAATGTTAGGCTTGGCGAATATAACCGTATAGGGAAAAATGTACTTATTGAAATAGTAGGAAATGATCCGGATGCTGAAGTTGTAATTGGTGATAATAATATTATTAATGATAATACAAGAATATTTGTTTACAGTTCATTGGATATAGGAGATTGGAACGTTCTGCATAATGATATGTTGTTAATGGCAGAACAAGAGATGAAGATTGGACATAATTGCTGGTTTGGACAGAATACGATTCTTGATGCTGCAGGTGGACTTGAAATAGGAAATGGAGTAAGAGTTGGAATGTACTCACAGATATGGACGCATGTGGCAAGTGGTGAGCAAATAGAAGGCTGTACACTGTACGCAAAGAGAAAGACAACCATTGATGATGATGTATGGCTTGTAGGAAGTTGTGTTGTAGGATCTGGCCTGTATTTAGGGAAAAGAAGCACAGCACTTATTAACTCTGTTATAACGAAAGATTTAGAAGCTAATAGAGTTTATTCAGGAAGTCCTGCAAAGCTTATGGAAAAAGCAAATTTTTACAAAGATGTAACGCTAGACAAAAAATTTGAAATGCTTAATGGATGGTTGCAGGAATTCGTTTCATTAAATCAAGATGTACAGATCAGATTAGAAGAAAAAAGAACAAAGTTATCTGATAACAATAGTGATGTAGTATTTACCATGGAAGAAGAAGATAACACTGAAAAAGGATATTTTTTGTTGCACAATAAAACATTCAATAAGTCAAATTCAGAATTGGAAAGAAGAGTTTATAAGTTCTTGTACAATAATAAGGCGAGATTTTTACCTGCTTGATCCTACTTAGAAAAATAGATGAAAAAAAATATTGTTGCAAATTTTATAGGTAAATTTTGGGGTATATTCTCAAACTTTATATTTATTCCTTTATATATTAAGTATTTAGGATTTGAAAGCTATTCTATTATAAGCTTTATATTAATTATAGCGGGAATAATTGCAATTTTAGATTCTGGACTCACAGCTACCTTATCGAGAGAATTTGCAAGAAATGATAATAAAGAAGAAGACAGAATAAAAATTTATAAAACACTTGAGTCGGTTTATATCATAGTTGTTTTGCTATCTATTGTAGGAATAGTCTTGTTTTCAGATATCATCGCAGATAATTGGATTAAGGTTAAATCTTATACACCATCTCAGGTATCTGGTTTTCTTAAAATTATTAGTATTGATGTAGGCTTTCAACTGTTGCTTAGGTTTTATATGGGAGGCCTGTTTGGTCTTCAAAAGCAGGTGATGGCCAATGTTTATCAAATGTTGTGGGGAATGTTAAGAAATGGGCTGGTTATTGGGGTAATTATTTACTATCCTGATTTAAATACATTTTTTATCTGGCAGAGTGCTGCTACACTTATTTTTACTTTTTTAATGAAAGCTTCTCTTGACAAAATAGTTTATAAAAAGAAAATAAATTTTTTGTTTAGCATAGACAAAAATGTTTTAAAAAATGTCTCTCATTTTGCTGGTGGAATGCTATTGATTGCTATAGTAGCAGCCTTCAATACGCAGATGGATAAAATTGTTATTTCTAAACTTTTATCATTAGAAAGTTTAGGATATTATACCTTAGCAGTTTCGTTGTCTCAAGGGATGCTTGCTATTGCCGGACCTATAGCTACAGCTGTACTTCCAAATTTTACAGCCTATTATTCATTAAAAAAAATTACTGAAGCTAACGACTTATATAATAAATATGCATTGTATGTTTCTATCTTAATTTTTACTTTCTTGTCTAATATTATTTTCTTTACTAAACCATTATTATGGGCATGGACTGGAAATTTAGAAATCGTTAACCATGTATATATAATCTTACCAATTGTAGCTTCGGCTTATGGTTTTGTTATGCTTCAGGTAATTCCAGGCCAGGTAGCCATAGCAAATGGATATACAAAGCTAAATAACGTATTGGGAATACTAAGTATATTTATAACGTTTCCCGGATACTATTTTTCCATTAAATACTACCAGGCATATGGAGCGGCTGTCGTTTTCCTTTTCGTACAGATTATTTCTACATTTATATATATTTCTTTTATAAATAGAAAATTCATAAAAGAAAACTTACTGAATAAAATTTTTTTTAAACAGATTTTTATTCCGTTCATTATAGCATTTTTAGTATCTTTTATGCTTTCAAGAATTCCACAAATCTTTAGTGAAAGCAGAATTATTTCTTTTATATGGATAGGGATTGCTACCTTTCTAACATTGATGGTCACTTCTGCTATAGTTTTGCCAAGAGAGGAAATAAAAAGATTTTTTAAATTTAAAAATTAATTTTGTAATGAGACCATTACTAAGTATTGCAATAGCGACTAAAGACAGAGAAAAATATTGTGTGAAATCAATACAGTCTATTTTATCTCTTAATAGTGATAAAATAGAAATTACCATTTCAGATAATAGCGCAACTCCCCAGGTAAAGAACTTTATTGAAGAGCTGAAATCTACTAATGTTAAATATAGATATGATTCAGGCCCGGTTTCTTCAATTGAAAACTTTAACAGAGCAATAGAACTTACCACAGGAAAATATATCATACTGATTGGTGATGATGATACGATATTGCCAAAGGCCATTGAGATAGCCGAATGGGCAGATAATAACGATATAGATTCTGTTTGTTCTAAAGAAGCAGTTACTTATTACTGGCCAGGTGCATTAGAGCAATACCCTACCGGAGCATTAATTATTCCGCCATTTGGTAATAATATAAAGGAGATTTCTCTAAAAAAGAATTTAATCAGTCTTCTACATAATGGATTACAACATTATTTGCTATATCCTTTACCTAAAACTTATCACGGAATAGTTAAAAAAGATATTTTAGAAAAGATAAAAAAGTTAACAGGACATTATTATGGTGGATTAAGCCCAGATATATACTCTTCAGTTGCCGTTTCATGCATCGCTAAAAACCATTTCCAATTAGAAGAACCAATTTCAGTGGCAGGAGTATGCCCAACAAGTACTACCGCAGAAAACTTCACAGGAAAGCACTCAGGAACATTAGAAAATATTCCCCATCTTAGACATAGAGAAGGATATGTTTTTGATAAAAGAATCCCTAAATATTATAGTGTTAATACAATATGGGCTGAATCTGGGTTGAAAGCATTAGAAGAATTGAAAGAATTTGAATTATTAAAAGAATTTAATATTTTTTATCTTTTGGCTCAGGGAAGAATAAACAATAGGAAGTTTATTAGTGATTTGATTGAAGAGGAGACTCAGAAAACATTATCTGAAAATAATATCAGCCAAAATAAATACAAAATTGAAAATGCAAAAAGTATATTTAAAATTTATACTAAAAAAGCTTTGAATATATTGAATACAAAAATGAGTTCTCGGAAAGACAAAACAATTTTAAGTATAGAAAATATTCAAAAAGTATTGGAAATTTATAATTCATAAGAATGCCATATTATTTAATACCATACATCTATATATTTTTTCTTTGGATAAATTACTATTTTAATAAAGTAGATTTTCAAAGAAAAAATTTGTTATTATTTGTTTTTTTATTGCCTGCATTTTTAATTGCTGTATTAAGAGGGAATATAGGGACAGATACTTTTTTTTACCTGGGTCTTTTTTCTCTCCATGAAAAGGGTATGGTTACGGATGGATATGAACCAGGATTTCTTTTACTTACTTTTTTAATATCAAAATTAGGATTAGGGGCAAGATTTGGAGTGGCTTTAATTTCTGTAATCACAAGTTTTCTTCTTATCAAGCTTTTTTCGCGGTCCAAAGAGACTATTGCTCTATTTGTGGTTGTATTTTTCCCTATTTTCTACTTTGATTTTACAATGAATGGTATCAGATATGGACTAAGCTTTGCATTAGCTGCTTGGGCTGTGCACTATTTGTATGAAAAAAAATACCTTTACACAACAATTTTGTCAGTGGTTGCTATTTCAATTCAATATTCTGCATTGCTTATTGTGCTGGTTTTTATATCTAACTTAATAAAGAAAAAGTATATTTTTATATTTTTAGGTATTTTCCTTGTCTTGATGACTCTCACAAGTACTTTTGACTTCTTTTTGGACCATTTGGCGGGAAAACAGAAAAGCTATTCGCACATTCAATCACCAGGTGCGTTTTCGGGTATTGGACCTCTAATCCAGTTTTTATTTATTTATTTTTGTTTTTTATTTTATTCTGATAAGAAGTCTTCGAAAAAACTATTGCATATTATTTTGATCCTGGAAATTATATCATTTATCATTGCTAAATTTACTTATGCAGGATTAAGGCTTCAAACAACATTTTTATTCACTTTAATTATATATATATTGAATAATATTGATTTGTTGGAAATCAAAAATAGAAGCATGTTTATGTTCAGAATGATCATAATCAGCTTATTCAGTACTGCAATGTTTATGAAGAATATTACCAGTGTGGGAGATGAAGAGCAACTGACTCCTTTTTTACCTTATAAATTCTTTTGGGAACAAAGCTATCCTTTTTAATTTTTTTATATGAATATTTCCGTAATAATCCCCATGTATAATTCTGAGAAGACTATCACTGAAACATTAAAATCAGTTTTTAGTCAAACATGTAAACCTGATGAAATAATTATTGTTAATGATGGAAGTAAAGATAATTCTAAAAATATTGTTGATCAGATTATCAACAATAATCAGTCAGGAATAAAAATTCAAATAATTAATATTAAAAATAGTGGTGTTTCTGTTGCAAGAAATACAGGAATTAAAAATGCCCATGGAGATTGGATTGCCCTTTTGGATTCTGATGATGCATGGGAAGCCAATAAATTAGAAAGGCAGATTGAAATTATTAAGGAAAATCCTTCAATAGATTTTTTAGGGACCACCAGGAATAAAGAAGTTATTAAAAATATCCTATGGATTAAATTAGGTCATTTAACAAAAATAACAGCGAAACAACTTTTATTAAGATTTGTTTTTGTAACCCCTACTATTTTGTTTAGGAAAAGCATAGTTGACGATATTGGATATTTTGATGAAAATCAAAGATATGCGGAAGAAGGAAATTATTTTATTAGAATAGCCAATAAATATAATGCATATCTACTGAATGAAAGTTTAGTGATAACCGGAGGTGGTAAAGCCCATTTTGGAGAAAGTGGATTATCAGGAAATATTTTGGAAATGGAAAAAGGAGAATTAAAAAATATTAAAGACTCCTTACATATGGGAATTATTAATAATTTTGAATATGTATTGATTAATATTTTTTCTATTTTAAAATATGTAAGAAGATTCTTAATTGTTAAATTAAAATAATATACGAAATTTATGTTAGAAAGATACGGTATATTTGGTATTATCAGTCTGTTATACTTTAAGATTAGGGGAATGCTTATTTTTAAAAATGCGAGATTGATTCGTTTTCCGTTTAGAATAAGAGGAAGAAAATTTATTAAAGTAGGCAAAGGTTTTACGACAGGTTTTAATTGTAGAATTGATGCTTTTCCATCAGATAGTAAAGAAAAATATCTAATTGAGATAGGGGAAGGAGTACAGATGAATGATTATGTACATATTGCAGCGCATAGAAAAATTATCATTAAAGATAATGTATTAATAGCTAGTAAAGTTTTTATAACAGATCATAACCATGGTAGTTATAGCGGAGAAGATCAAGATTCTCCATTATCTAAACCAAATGAAAGAAAACTTCAATCTGCACCGGTAACTATTGAAGAAAATGTATGGCTTGGAGAATATGTTTCAATAATGCCAGGCGTTACAATAGGCAAAGGTTCTATTATTGGTACGATGTCTGTCGTAACAAAAGATATTCCAGATTATACTATTGCTGTTGGCAGTCCCGCAAAAGTGATAAAGAAATTTAATTTTTCTACTAATACATGGGATAAAGTTTAATACGAACCTATTACAGAAATAAAATATAAGTATATGAAATAGGCTGTTAAAAATGTATTACCAATAGCCTTGCAATGTTAAGACAAACCGTAAGAAATGTAACGGGAAAAAGAATTGTTGAAACTAAGCATAGCTAAAAAATGAAGATAATAATGATGATCTAGAATCTAGAATTGTAATGATAAATATTTCAATAGTTTTATATAATACTTCTTCAGAAGATATTAATAACTTTCTTTCTTCTTTCTCTCAGCTTAAACTAGAATTTAATCTTATTCTAGTTGACAACTCTGAAACAAACTCTCTGGAAAAATATTTTAAAGAGTTTAATTTTATTCAATATATACATAACCCTTCCAATCCAGGATTTGGTGCATCTCATAATATTGCTTTGAAAAAATCGTTGGAAGATATCAGGGTGAAATATCATTTCGTAGTTAACCCTGATGCTTATTTCAAAGGCGATGTAATTTCTGATATGATTAGTTATATGAATACTGATTCTGAAATAGGAATGCTTATGCCACAGATTCTGAATGAGGATGGGACAGTTCAGTTTCTTCCTAAGCTTTTGCCCTCTCCAATGAGTATCTTGCTTAGAAAGATCAAGTCTCCTTTTTTTATTTACAATGATTTTATTAATAAATATGAACTTAGATTTGTAGATCAATCTGAAATCTATAATGCGCCAATTCTTTCAGGTTGTTTTACATTGTTCAGATGTACTGCGTTAAAAGAAATTGGTCTCTATGATGACAGGTTTTTTATGTATTTTGAAGATTGGGACATCTCAAGAAGAATGCACAAAAAATATAAAACGATTTATTATCCAAAAGTATCTGTTTATCATAAATATGAATCTGGTGCTAATAAAAATAAAAAATTATTTAAAATTTTTCTAGCGTCAGCATATAGATATTTCTCAAAATGGGGATGGTTCTTTGACTTTGAAAGAACAAACGTAAATAAAGAAACAATATCACAATTCAAATGAAACTAATTACTCTTTTTCTGTTGACTATTTCATTGAGATTATATTCTCAACAATTAGTTTTGGCTTCAAACGGTACTTCAGCTTATCATATAGCCTTGGCTAATAGTGCAGATAATATTGAAAAACAGGCAGCACAAGAGTTTCAGAGAATATTTAAAGATATATCAGGAGTTACCCTGCCTATTGAAACCTCAGATTTTAAAAAAGAGAAAGAAATAAGAATAGGTAAGAATTCTGCTTTTGGGAATAATTTTAAGGTTGCAGAAGACGGGGTAGTGATTAAAGCATTGAGTAATAATCTCATTATATCAGGAGGAAACAGAAAAGGAGTGCTGTATGCGACATATACTTTTTTTGAAAATTATATGGGATATAAGGTTTATGCATTGGATGAAAAAGTGATACCTGTTAGTAAAAATGTTCAGATCCCGAATAATCTTAATTTTATTTACTCTCCTCCGTTTGAGTTCAGAACAGAATATTTTATTGAAAGTCAAGATAAGAATTATGCTGATTTTCATAAATTGAACTATTTTTTTGAAAATAGGTTATATTTTGCTCATTCATTTGGGTGGCTTCTTCCTGCGGATAAGTACTTTAAAACTAATCCAGAATTTTTTGCTTTAGTTAATGGTAAAAGAGACGCTTCTCAAATGTGTTTCAGTAGTGAAGGGGCAATACAAGAACTTATTAAAGTTCTGAAAGTGGAAATGTCACTTTCACCGAATAATGTTGTGTGGTCTGTAAGTCCACTAGACTCTCCCAATGTATGCCATTGTAATTTATGTGAAAAAAAATATTCAAATGGTGGGTTCACTGAAGCTATGATGTATTTTGTGAATAAAATTGCAATAGCCTTTCCTGATAAAATTATAAGTACATTGGCGTATAATCAGTCATTATATCCATCACCTAAGACGAAGCCGCAAAGTAATGTGGAGATAATGTTTTGTTATACCAATGTGGACAGAAGTAAACCCATTTCTTCTCCTGAAAATAAAGACGCAGCAAAATTCAGAGAATCGTTTAAGGAATGGAAAAAGCAGACCAATAATTTTTTTGTCTGGGATTACACGGTCAACTATTTCAATTCATTGTTTCCCTTTCCTAACATTTATACTCTCCAACCGAATCTGCAGTATTTTAAAACTTCAGGTGTTAAAAAAATATTTGAACAAGGAATTGGCCCTCAAAAAGGCGAATTTTCGGAGTTGAAGTCATATGTTTTAGCAAAACTTTTATGGAATCCTGAACTAGATGTTCAGACGTTAATTGATGATTTCTTGAAAAACTATTATGGTCCTGCATGGACAGATATGAAAAACTATATAAATACAGTTAATAATAGATTTCAGCAGTCAGGAGCATCTCTTGATGTTTACGCTAATCCCGTACAATATAAAGATGGTTATTTGAGTGATCAAAACATCAGAGATTACTATCAAATCTTGAAATCAGCCTTAAACAAGGTGAAAGGTAATAGCAAATTTGAAAAAAGAATAAAAAAAGAATTGTTATCCGTAGATTATGCCGTCTTGGAAATAGGTAGGAATGATCAAAAAAGATTCGATCAAATAGGAGGTGCTGGAATTCATAACAAAGCAAATACCTTTGTATCGGAAGCTAAATCAGTGGGGATAACTTTTCTTAGAAATGGAGAACTTACTAATGAGGAATATCAAAAACAAATTGAGCAAAAAACAGGTAAATAATTATTTAGTATTTTCCAAGATCAAAGAAAAATTTATTTTCAAAATCTGTTGAATTCATAAAGTTAGTAGCATAAGTTCCGGCACATAGTCCCCCGATAAAAGAATTACACTTAGAAAGTATATAAATTGAAGATAAGTATTCAATTCCTTTTAAATACCTATCATTTTCCCTGTTAAAAGAAGCTTCAAAAAGAAAATCAACATTGAGATCATCATAATATACTCTTTTATTTTCTAAGATTTTATTGGAAAATTTCTCTTTTAACTTATTAACCGCTGCTTTTTCTTCTGTAGCGATATATATATAATCAAATTCACCCCATTGAGCAATAAACTCTTCAATTTTACTGATAAATGTATCGATGTCGGGTTGTATGGGGTGTCCATAAGGCTTCATTTTTGTATAATCAGTTCCTCTATACAATAAACCAAGAACTTTTTTACCTTTTATAAGATTTATATATTCATCTTGAATGTAAGAATTTGCCTCATCGCTTAAATGAATGAAATTCTCATATATTTTTTTCCAGAATATGCTTTCATCCCGGTCGAAAACAGAATTGATAAAAGGAGATAATGGTTGCATTTTTGTTGGACTTAAAACATAATTGCCTGCTTTATAAATATCGTCTAAATTAGAATTTAAAGGCTGTTTAAAATAAAACTCCCAGGCATTCTTTTTTCCGAAATCTTCCTCATTTAAATAAATACTGTGAAAATTTTGCATATCGACTACGGGTATATATCCCTTTGCAATAGCATAAGCAATATGTCCTAAGAAAAGTGAAACATATGTTAAAAGGCCTATTGAAGAATTGTCTCTTCGTATTATGTAATAAGTTTTTTTTTCAGAAGATGAGGCTATCTTTTTTATATTTGCAATTGCAAGATCAAGTTCATCACTATTATGAAGTAGTTTTTTTACAATTTTTTTATATCTGTAATTTCTAATGTCATAAATTGATTCTAAATAAAAATGATATAATTCTTTTATATGTTTGTTCTTTCTAAGCAGATCTTTTAAGGTCATATTATGAATATGAAAAGTTAGGTATAGCGACAAATATACTGATTTGTAGTAGAAATAGGGTTAATATAAATATTTCTTTTTGCAGAATAATTTTTTGTTGGAATAAGATTTGCTATTTTTGGAACTTAAAATTAAGAATTTAATTAACAATGGAGGTTACAATTACTGGTGCTTCTGGGTTTGTAGGAAAAAATCTTTCAAATTTTTTAAAAGATAATAATTACAATATTCAAAATCTTTCATTAAGAAATAAATGGGAGATTAATAAAAACACAAAAACAATCATTCATCTCGCAGGTAAAGCTCATGATACGGCCAATACTTCCCAAGAGGAAGAATATTTAAAAGTAAATACAGAGCTGACTAAAAATCTTTTCGATGAGTTTCTGGACTCGAATATTAAGGACTTTATCTATTTCAGCAGTGTAAAAGCAACCGCAGATACAGTGAATGGAATTTTAGATGAAGAGAATATGTCAAATCCTCAGACTCATTATGGAAAATCTAAACTCTTTGCTGAAGAATATTTATTATCTAAAAATCTTCCTGAAGATAAAAGGTTGTTCATTATTCGTCCATGTATGATTCATGGTCCTGGAAATAAAGGAAATCTGAATCTTCTTTATAAGGTTGTAGAAAAAGGAATCCCTTGGCCATTAGCCGCTTTCGAAAATAAACGTTCTTTTTTAAGTATTGACAATTTAAATTTTTTAGTCTATGAAATACTTAAGAATAAAAATGTTCCTTCTGGAATTTATAATTTTGCTGATGATAGATCTATTTCTACAAATGATTTGATAAAAATTATAGGGAGGGCTTCAGGAAGGAAAAGTAGATTGTGGAAACTACCTTCCGGAATGATTTCTTCAGTTGCAAAATTAGGTGACATATTAAAACTGCCTTTAAATTCTGAAAGATTAAAAAAGCTAACTGAAAGCTATGAAGTCTCTAATGAAAAAATAAAACACGTTTTAGATATAAAAAACTTACCTGTTTCTGCAGAAGATGGTCTTCTTAAAACAATAAAAAGTTTTAAAAACAAATGATAGAATATATAGTAATAATAGTTATTTTATTTATCACAATGCTGATGTATTTTAAAATTGCAGATAAATACAATATCATAGATAAACCAAACCACAGGAGTGCCCACACACAGATCACTTTAAGAGGAGGAGGGATTATCTTTCCTATTGCATTTATTATCTTTGGATTGTTTAATTTCAATTTGATGATTGAGGAATATTGGTCTTTTGGCCTTGGAATTCTGGCAATATGTACAATAAGTTTTATTGATGATATTAGAACACTGTCAAATAAGATTAGGCTGTCTGTTCACCTTATTTCAGTTATTTTACTTCTGTATTTTACTGGTGCTTTTACTTTAATGCCTTTTTGGGTATGGCCTATATTATTTATATTAATAATAGGGACATTGAATGCATATAACTTTATGGATGGTATTAATGGGATGACAGGAATTTATAGTCTTGTAGCACTTGGTTCATTAGCCTATATAAATAAAGAGGTTGTCCAATTTACAGATCTTGATTTCATATATTATCCAATGCTTGCCTGTCTCGTATTTCTGTTTTTTAATTTCAGAAAGAAAGCAAAATGTTTTGCCGGTGATGTGGGAAGTATGGGGATCGGTTTCTGGGTAATTGGTCTTATAACACTTTTAATCATGAGAACAGGTGAATATAAATTTATCCTGCTCTTGGCAATCTATGGAATGGAAGTAGTACTTACCATCATTGAAAGAATAGTATTAAAAGAAAATATTTTCGAAGCTCATAGAAGACATTTATATCAGCTTTTTGCGAATGAAAAAAAAGTTTCCCATTTAGTAATCAGTAGTTTTTACGCTATTGTGCAATTATTCATAAATATATTTTTAATACATTCACACTTTCCAATTTGGGTAGTTGTATTAATTGTTTTTATTCCTATAGGTATTTTATATCTGGGATTGAAATTGAGTTTAAAAAAGAAGTATAATTTATAATATAATAAAACTTAAATATGAAAATAAGAGAAACTCCTTTAAAGGATTGTTATGTATTAGAACCAACTATTTTTGAAGATGACCGAGGATATTTTTTTGAAAAGTATAACGAGCAGAAATTCGAAGAACTGACTGGTATGAATGGTCATTTTGTTCAGGATAATATCTCAAAATCTTCTTACGGAGTGTTGAGAGGATTGCATTTACAGAAAGGAGAACATGCACAGGCAAAGCTAGTATCTTGTCTTGAAGGTAAAGTTTTTGATGTTGCAGTAGATCTTCGTAGAGATTCTCCTACTTTTGGACAGTGGTTTGGAATAGAGTTAACTCCAGAAAATAAACTTCAATTATATGTTCCAAGAGGTTTTGGACATGGTTTTTCGGTACTAAGTGAGACTGCTATATTTTCTTACAAGTGTGATAATTTTTATAATAAGGATTCTGAGGGAAGCGTAATATGGAATGATCTGGATCTAAATATTGACTGGAAATTACCTTTAGATATTATTCAGCTTTCAGAAAAAGATAAAAACCTACCAAAATTTACTGAAGGAAACTTTTAAACTAAGATATTAAAAACCACTTTATTAAAGTGGTTTTGTATTTTATAATCTATACTCTTTATTATTTCGTATCTTTGCAGACTCAAAATCAAAAAGATGCGCACAAAATCTGTAGGGAAGAAGAAAATCAATATTGTCACTCTTGGATGTTCCAAGAATGTATATGATTCTGAAGTATTAATGAGCCAGCTGAAAGCCAATGGAAAGGAAGTGGTACATGAAGACAAGGGAGATATTGTGGTAATCAATACATGTGGATTCATAGATAATGCAAAAGAAGAATCAATTAATACAATTCTTGATTATGTAGAGGCTAAAAACAGAGGTGAAGTTGAAAAGGTATTTGTTACAGGATGTCTTTCCGAAAGATATAAGCCTGATTTGATCAGAGAAATTCCCGATGTAGACCAATATTTTGGAACCAGAGATCTTCCGATCTTATTAAAACACCTGGGAGCAGATTATAAACATGAATTGGTAGGAGAAAGGCTTACTACCACTCCCAGACACTATGCTTATCTTAAAATATCTGAAGGATGTGACAGACCTTGTTCTTTCTGTGCAATTCCCTTGATGAGAGGTGGACACATTTCTACCCCCATTGAAAAATTAGTCCTTGAAGCGCAGAAACTGGCCAAAAAAGGAACAAAAGAACTGATCTTAATCGCTCAGGATTTGACGTATTATGGATTAGACCTCTATAAAAAACGTGCCCTTGGAGATTTATTAAAAGAATTAGTGAAAATAGACGGTATCGAATGGATTCGTCTTCATTATGCTTTTCCTAGCGGTTTCCCGGAAGATGTATTAGACATCATCAGAGAAGAACCTAAAGTATGTAATTATATAGATATTCCTCTTCAGCATATTAACTCTGATTTGTTGAAATCAATGAAAAGAGGGACTACGCATGAAAAAACCAATGCCCTGCTATCAAAATTCAGAGAGAAAGTTCCTGATATGGCTATCAGAACAACCCTGATCGTAGGATATCCTGGAGAAACTCAGGAAAGATTCCAGGAATTGAAAGATTGGGTAAAAGAACAGAAATTTGACAGATTAGGATGCTTTACCTATTCCCACGAAGAGAATACTACCGCTCATGTATTGGAGGATGATATTCCTCAGGAAGTAAAAGAATCAAGAGTGGAAGAAATTATGGAACTGCAGTCTCAGATTTCTTGGGAAAAGAATCAGGAAAAAATTGGTAAAATTTTTAAATGCGTTTTTGACAGAAAAGAAGGTAATTATTTCATTGGCAGAACAGAGTATGACTCTCCGGATGTTGACAATACCGTTATGGTTTCAGCTGAGGAAACCTACATCTCTATTGGTGAATTTGCCAACGTAAAAATAACTTCTGCTGAAGAATTTGATTTATATGGGGAATTAGTATAATTAATACTTTATCGTTGTTAAGTTTTAAACAATAAAGTAAATAAATTTAGTTTGACTGAAATATATTAAGAAAATTTAATGTCTTACTTTTTTTTATCAAAATTCATACTCTATTGTTATTTAGTGAGTTGTGGTTTTGGTGACTAATGTTAATTATTTTTTTTGTATAAAACGTACGTAATATGAAATTATATCTTAAATTTGCACTATAAACAATATTCTAAAATTATATACTTCAGTTTAGGTGTGTGCTCAAATTCAATCAGATAGAATGTAACTTGTTTGTTTATAGATAGATTTGAATATGCACAAGTTGGAATATATTTCCCATTTTAAAATATTGATGAAAAAAAAATGTAATTAAAATCTTTAAAAACTTATGAAAAAATTTTTATTAACAGCGACTATGTTAGTCGGATTTGCGGCGCTTTCTCAGGCTCAGCAAGGGCGTGTTGGTATTAACACACAGTCACCTGCAGCTACTTTAGATGTTGTAGCCACTACAACAGATAATACTAGACCTGATGCGCTATTGGTCCCTCGTATGACAAGAGCACAATTGTATGGTAAAGATCCAGTTTACCTTGCAGCTCAAGATGGTGCTTTGGTTTTTGTAAATACCATTGATGGTACTGCTACGGCTAAAACAGTAAATGTGACAGCATCAGGATTCTATTATTATGATGGTAGATCAACCAACACGTGGATTGCTGTTGGTGGAGGAGGTGCAGTTGCGGCTCCTAGTTTTAGAACAATTAGCTCTGGTAGTACAGCAGCTATTTTGGCAACTGATGTAGGTAATTGTGTTATCCTTAATGCAACTACTATTTCTACTGTTACTTTACCAACCCCTACTGCTGCTATGGCAGGAAAAACAATTAAGATTTTTGAAGCTACTGGTGGAACTGGTCCAACTATTTCAAGTACTGATTATAAATCAACAGGTGCAGGTGTAATAGTTAATGCAACAGGTATTAGTTTAATTACTGATGGTATTTCGTGGTTTAGTGATAGTCTTCAATAATTTTAATAAAATAAATAACAGATATGAAAAATTATAATTTTTTAAAGGCTGGTCTAGCATTTGTTACTGCTTTAGCTTTTAATGTTAATTCCCAAGCTCAAATTAAAGCTAATCAAACTGTAGCTAATGCTTCCATTAATAATAGTACAGCATTTTTAGATGCTTCAAGTTCTACTACATGGAATGGAAGTTCTACTTTAGGTAAAGGTATTTTGTTCCCTAGAACAGATTTAACTCAATTAGTACTAACTAATAATGGTAGTTATTTACCTGCAAATAACCCTAACAGGTTTGATGGTATAATTGTTTATAATACAGGTACAGGTAATACTCCTGGTACTGGATCTGGAATTGGAGGGCAGGCTGTAGTGCCAGGTTTCTATTATTTTTCAAATCCAGGTAGCCCGACAGCTACTACTACAGGTCAGTGGTTACCAGTGGGAACAAGTCCAAAAATAAGTATAGGTACTGCTGAAACACTTACAAATACATCTATAGGTAATGCTCCTATATATGCTATCAAAGGAACTTTTGCAGCTACTGGAAGTTCAACAGCGGTGAATATCCCTTCACCAACTGGTATGACGGGTATGTATGGAATTACAATCTATAAAACAGGTACTAATGTAGTATATGACAGAAGTTTATACTCTTATACATTAGGTACTTCAGCAGGAAATGCAATTACAGGATCTCCTAGTATGTCTGTAGTGTATCCGTCTGGAACATACGATTATGTATTAGAATATTTAAAGTAAGATTGTATCTTTATAATATATAGAAGCCAATGATTAATCATTGGCTTTTTTGTTTTACCATCTTAGCAAAAACTCATGATCAAATCTTTGGACTAATCATTTAAGAAACTCTCCTCTGTAAACAAGTAGTATATATGGGAGTTGAAAAAATATAGGAACATCTCATTAAAATAACTAGAATGCTTATATGCTGTATTTATGTGTTTCAGATCAAGGGATTTTAATTGTGTAAAGTAAATATCTTGGATACTAGTTCTATTTTGAATTAAGCTAGCATATCCAGACCAGAAAACTTTCTGGAATAACCTCTAAAGATGATTGAATTAGCTCGTATGAAAATAGCTCAGAAGAATAGGTGTATTTTAATCACAGGATTAAAGCTGCAAAATTTGAATGGACGATCAAACGATAGAAATGAAATTTTTGTCAGAAATCGATAGGAAAAAATTAGATTAAGTATAATAAATTAAGGCCGGATTTAAAAATGGAGACAAAAAACACCAAATTAATTCGACACTTTAGCATAAAAAATTAATGAATTTTGAAAAAAGATCTATTATTTATAAATATGAAAATGTAATTAATGTAAAAACAGCTCGTTAAGGAAATTATTTATATTAACAATCATAGCATAACACTTATTTTATTTGTATTCTGGAATATCCAAAAATGCGGTTTGACAAAGGTGAAACAGGTTTTTAAAGATAAATGTAAGCCGACCCACAAGTAGTAATAATCTTAAAATTTATCTTGTAAAAGAATTTTAGAATCGGATTTTTGGCTAAATTTAAATTTTGATAACGTGTTGATTTTCAGTATTTTGATATTTTTGTTTTTTCTAAAAATAACTCAATTTGTTAATTTCGTTAACGTTTTGCTTATATTTTTAACGTTATTTAACAATGTGGTCTAAAAAGCCTATTGGTAAGGAGTTACAAGGTTCGTTAACATATAATTAAGGTTTTGTTAACGATTTTTAACAAATTGAGTAGGGACTTAAGAAGATTCCTGATACATTTGTCCCGTCAAAACCAATAAAAGTTCAAAATGATGAAAAGATTCATTCTCGTAATCATAATGATGATTTCAACGCTAGGTATTTATTCTTTCAAAAATAATGCCGTAGATGCGAAAAAAACAAGTTATGCATCGTACTACCACGATAAATTTAACGGTAGAAAAACAGCCAGCGGCGAGATCTTTGATAATTCAAAGCTTACCGCAGCAAATAGAACGCTTCCTTTTGGGACTAACATTAGAGTTACCAATTTGAACAATGGAAAAGAGGTTATAGTGAGGATAAATGATAGAGGGCCTTTCCATTCATCAAGAGCATTAGATATTTCTAAAGCCGCGTTCGATGAAATCGGAAATACCGATCACGGTACGATTCCGGTAGAATATGAAATTGTCGATTAATTTATGATTTTAAATTAAAAAAAGCCAGCTGATTCAGCTGGCTTTTTTATTTTCATTTATACATCTAATTCTACCAAAGCAGGACAGTGGTCAGAATGCACCGCTTCTTTTAAAATAACGGCTCTGGTAAGCTTATCCTTTAAAGTATATGATGCGAAGGTATAATCTAGCCTCCAGCCTTTGTTTTTCGCTCTGGAATTCTGCCGGTAACTCCACCAGGTATAGTTATCAGGCTCGTTATTAAAAAACCTGAAACTGTCGATCAATTCGCATTCTTCGATAAAGTTGGTCATCCATTCCCTTTCCATCGGTAAAAAGCCGGAAACATTCTTTAAGCGGATGGGATCATGAATATCAATAGCCTGATGACAGATGTTGAAATCTCCGGAAATGATAAGGTTTGGAATTTCTTTCTTCAATTCTTTTATATAGGCTAAAAAATCATGGCAAAACTGCATCTTGAAATCCAGCCTTTCAATATTGGAAGCAGAGGGGACATACACTGAAATAGCAGAATATCCATCAAAATCCGCACGGATGATTCTCCCTTCATTATCATAGCTTTCAATACCGCATCCAAATTCTACATGGTTAGGCTTTATTTTAGAGGCTATTCCTACGCCGCTGTATCCTTTTCTAACAGCAGAATGCCAATAACTGTGATACCCAAGTTTTTCGAGGCTTTCGATGTCAATCTGATCGTTTCCGGCTTTGCTTTCCTGAATACAGATAATATCAGGATCCGCTGTTTTTAACCAGCCTAAAAAATCTTTAGTAAAAGCAGCTCTGATGCCGTTGACGTTATAAGTAATTAATTTCATTAGTCTTTTATAAAAAATTTAAAATTCTCATTATATTTTGAGGGGATAAACGCTGTGATTTCATAATCTGCCATTTGATGAATATAAAAAGGATCTTCCCTGATGATCATTTCTATTTCACTTTTTGATTCCGCATTGGCAATAATAATTCCTCCCGTTCTCGGTTCCTTCCTTCCGGAAGCAATGAACAGTCCTAAATCATAATATTTTTGAAGAAAGGCATTGTGTTCTGGAATCAGGGATTCAACATGATCTATGGAAACTTTGTAGGTAAGTGAAATAATATACATTGCGTTTTTTCTACGAAGATATAAACTCTTCAAGACTATAGAAAAAAAGAAGCGGAAAAGATCAACTGATCTTTTCCGCTTCTTATGTAATGAAGTAACCTTACAGACTATTTAGGTTCTAAAACACTGAAAGGAATAATACACTCTTCCAGTGAGATGCCACCATGCTGGTAGGTTTCTTTATAGTAGTTCACAAAGTGATTGTAATTCTTTGGATAGGCAAGGAAAATATTGTTCTTCGCAAAAATATATTTTGAGCTCAGATTTCCTTTAGGCAAAAATAGCTTTTCAGGATTCGTAACCGCCCAAACATCACTGGTGTCATATGTTAAGCTTTTTCCGGTTTTATAACGGATATTGGTAGAGGTTTCTCTGTCTCCCACCACTTTACTTGGCTTTTTAACGTATACTGTTCCATGATCGGTAGTGATCACCAGTTTATATCCGCTTTCTGCCGCTGCCTTAATGATCTTGATAATGGATGAATTCTCAAACCAGTTATAAGTAAGTGATCTGAACGTTTTATCATCACGAATCAGCTGATCTACAATATGGTTATCTGTTTTAGCATGAGAAAGAATATCAATGAAGTTATACACAATCACCAATAGATCATTGTTCTTGTGCTGGTTAAAATCATCGTAGATTTTTCTTTCAAAATCAGCATTCAGGACTTTAAGATATTTCATTGACTTAGATCCCAAGCCAATTCTTTTCATCTGATCTTCCAGAAAATCACGTTCAAATTCGTTTTTATTTCCCTCTTCATTATCGTTGAACCATTTTTCAGGGAAACGTTTTTCTATTTCAGAGGGCATCAAGCCCGCAAAAAATGAATTTCTTGCATATTGTGTAGCCGTAGGAAGAATACTGTAATAATAATCCTCTGAAACTTTATTGTAATATTTGGTAAATAAAGGCTCTATCACTTTCCATTGATCGTAACGCAGATTGTCTACCATCAATAAAAGAACTTTCTCTTTTTCTACTTCCGGTTTTACCTTTTCTTTGAAAAGCGTGTGGCTCATCAGGGGTTTTTCAGAATCCGTAAGCCATCCTTCGTAATTATTTTCAACGAATTTTGCGAACTGTATATTGGCTTCTTCTTTTTGTGACTGTAAAAGATCGGCAAACTCATTATCTGCCACTTTATCAAATTTAATCTCCCAGCTTAAGATCTTCTTATAATATTCCGCCCAATCCTGATACGTTCTTAAATAAGATAGCTCAAGAGACAGGTTTCTGAATTCCTGCTGGTATTGTAAAATTGTTTTCTGTTCTACAAGATTGTCTTCCTGAAGGTTTTTCTTTAACGACAACAGGATTTGGTTGGGATTTACAGGCTTTAAAATATAGTCTGCAATCTGAGACCCGATAGCCTCTTCCATAATATGTTCTTCCTCACTTTTCGTTACCATTACGATTTTCAGAGAATTATCTTTCTCTTTAATCATAGGAATCGCTTCAAGCCCGGAAATTCCAGGCATATTTTCATCAATAAGGGTTAAGGCGAACTTTTCTGAATCCATTAGTTCTAATGCCTCATTCACGTTGTTAACAGGGGTTACCTGATAACCTTTTTTTTCTAGAAACACGATGTGGGGCTTAAGTAAATCTATTTCATCATCTATCCATAATATCTTTTCCGACATAATTTATTTTTTACATGGTTATAGTATCAAAATGTTGACCAAATCTTTCAAAAATCTCCTAAAATAGGGGAATAAAAGGTTAAATATTAGTTAAATAAAACTGACGCGGTAGAATCAACATAATTCACCATGAAGATACCACATTTAAAGGATACAGAATAAGTTTTTTTTCGGAAAATGCATAAGACAAATTACCTCTTTTAAAGATATAGGATAAGGGTTATACATCTGACTTTTCAGTCTGAATTCAAAAAGTTACTTTCCGGTTCTGATATATTCCAACGCCCTTTCCAAAACTTCATCTTTTCCTTCCTGCAATCCTTTCACTGTCGGCTGTATATAAATATCAGGAATAATTCCTGTTCGCTGCGTTTCCATTCTATTCGGATAATAGGCTCCAATACCGGTAAAACTAGTTTTAAGACCGGCTATATTAAAAGTGATTACATCTCCGTTGGCTCCGGAAGTATAGCTTCCTATGACTTTTGATCTGGGATGCTGTTTCAGCATCATGGTGGTGGTTTCTGCCTGACTTTGGGTGTTTTCGTCTGCTAAAATCACCACATTTCCTTTATAGTAATCAGGATTATGCAGGCCGATGCTGTTTTTCCGGCTGTAAAATTTCCCGGGATATTTGCCATCAGGGAAATTAAATTGATAATAAATCGAGTTTTCAGGAAGGATAAGCCTGCTTAAAGGAATAATGGTTTGCTTGGGATAATTTCTCAAATCGAAAATGATGGATTCTGCAGTTCTTAAATTCCGGTACATCTCCTCAAGGTTATCTCTTTCAATAATTCCCATGTTGACATATCCAATCTTCTTTTCAGGATCTATAAATTTCCATTTTTCAGGTAAAGCCTTCTTTTCACTAATGATATCACGAGGGAGATAGGTTTTTGCCTTTACCGATAAATTCTGTCCGTTTCTCTCTAATCGTAGCTCCAAAGAATCTTTGTTTGAAAAAAGAAACAGGCTTTTCGCTTTTTTTATTTTTCCCCAGGAATTGGAGGCCGGAATATATTTCCCAAAGCTGTTTACCATCTGCGGAATGGTTTTTCCGTCAACACTATAAATAACATCTCCTATTTTCAAAGGAATTTCTTCTTGATATTGAATACCATTGATCTTGGTAACCACTAACTTTCCTTCAGCATATGAATATTCTACAGGAATTTTTCTTCTTCCATACTGATTCATGCTGATGAGTGGTGAAAATAAAAAAGCATGGGAGTCATCTGTTTTTGTCACCAGCTCTGCCAGGATCAGATGATACTGTACATCGTCAGTACTGTTGAGGAATTTCGGGATCATTTCTGTCAGAACATCATTCCAGTTTTGATCTGTCTTGTATTTGTAGGGAAAAAAATATTCAACCAGATTCCAGTATCTGAATAATTCTAAAAGGCTGATGGATGTTGAAGTAAATTTGGTGCTGTAAGAATTTTCATTTCTGAAAAACACTTTTCTTTCACTTATTCCAAAATAATAAGGCTCCTCGATATTCCGGTTGTTTTGGATGTAATGAAGTTTTTGGCTGACTTCTTTCGTGAAAAGATCATCATGATCAATCCAGCTTAGATCAAAATTTTTCAGGAATTCTGTTTTTGGTGCTGCTAAAGTACATTTTGCACATTCTTCAACGTTTCCAAGGCTATCAATCCAAAGAGAATACAGTTCATTTAATTGCGTTTTATCATTAATTTTTTCAAGTTCATTAATCTTTTGAATAAGCTGCTGATCCCAATTAAAATTTCCCTTTGCTACATTGGGATGATAATACTTTAAAAATCCCCAGACTTTACAAAGCGATTCCAACTTTTGAGTCTCAGAAATAGATTGCGCAGAAAAAGAAGTAAAACTTACCAGAAAAAGAATGATAAAAGAGAAGCTTCTCATTAAAATAATGGGTTATTAAAACAAAGATAAAGGTAAAGCCATTAATCCAACAAAAAGTTGAATGGTTATGGTACTGTGAAAAATTTTATATTTTCAGAAGTTATAGACGATTTTTATTTTCTCTTTAATAAAGGATGGTTGGTTTCATTTCGTACCACTTCAAAGTGAGGGAGATCATCAAAAAGTTTTGATAAAGTAGAATAGCCATACGTTCTGGAGTCAAAACTCGGGTCTATTTTTCTGATATTGGTGCCAAGGGTGGAAATAAATGCCATATCATTTTCGTTGGCGGAAATTTCAAATGCTTTTAAAATTGTTTCTTCATCATTCGGCGATAAGAAACTTTGAAACTGAGGATTTTTAGCACTCGAAGCCTCTTTTTTCTGTTTGCCTGCCGCTTTATTTTCTTTCTCTTTTTGACCGTCTGCTTTGGCGTCTTTCCGTATTTTGGGAGAAATGTTTTCAGTATAGGTAAATATATCGCATGATTTCACAAAAGCTTCCGGGGTTTTCTTTTCCCCGATGCCCATTACAAAAAGCCCTTCCTCACGGATTCTCTTGGCAAGGCCTGTGTAATCGCTGTCACTTGAAACGATACAGAAACCTTCCACACTTTTTCCGTGCAGAATATCCATCGCATCTATAATCATCGCTCCATCCGTTGAGTTTTTTCCGCTGGTATAAGAGAATTTTTGAATAGGATTAATGGAATAGAGATTCACAAGCTCTTTCCAGGAATTCATACTTTGGGAAGTCCAGTCACCATAAATTCTTCTGATGGTCGCTTTGCCGTATTTGGAAACTTCTTCAATTGTTTCTTTTAATAATTTAGCCTGAGCATTATCACCATCGATAAGAATAGCGATATTAAATTTTTTGTCACTCATAAGTGGGGTGTTTTGTGAAACAATGAAGGTATATTTCGGTGTTTAGTAATTTATAAAATTTAATATACTCAAATTTTATGAGATGAGTAGGATTTTTCTGTTAAATTTTATCATTTCTGATTAATTACAGGATAATTGTGAACAAAAATTAAATAATGCTAAAAATTAATTTCCCTAAATTTGTGTATTAATATGGACTTTCAATGCAGAATAAGCTTAAAATCATCAACGATCCCGTTCACGGATTCATCAAAATCCCTCACGAAATTTTATTCGATATCATCGAGCACCCTTATTTTCAAAGACTGAGAAGAATTTCTCAAACCGGATTATTAAACCTTATTTTTCCGGGTGCAACCCATACAAGATTTCATCATGCGTTAGGAGCAATGCACCTGATGTTTACTGCGTTGGAAACCTTACGACAAAAGGGAATTAAAATATCGGAAGAAGAGGAAAAAGGGGCAATGCTGGCAATTTTAATGCACGATATCGGCCACGGGCCCTTTTCCCATGCACTGGAAAGTATGCTGATGGACGACTGGCATCATGAAAATTTATCGCTTTTGCTGATGAACAGGCTGAATGATGAGTTTAAGGGTGAACTGTCATTGGCTATTGAAATGTTTCAGGGTAAATACCACAGGAAATTTTTTAATCAGCTTATTTCTTCTCAGTTGGATGTGGACCGGTTGGATTATTTAAACCGCGACAGCTTTTTTACAGGCGTATCAGAAGGGAATATCAATACCCAAAGAATTATCTCTATGATGAATGTCTGTGACGAAGGAGAATTGGTGATTGATGCAAAAGGAATTTACTCCATTGAGAACTTTTTGGCAGCAAGAATGTTCATGTACTGGCAGGTATATTACCATAAAACCTCCGCTTTGGCAGAATTTATTCTGGTTAAAATCTTAGAAAGAGCAAAATATTTAGTCTCACAGGGAATCGATCTGCCGGCAACGGAAAATCTGAAATATTTCTTATACCGCGGGAAAAGTTCAGCAACGGATGAAGATGTAGAAAGATTTACGCAGCTTGATGATAATGATGTCATTCAGGCGATGAAAGTATGGCAGAATTCAGACGATTTTATTTTGTCTTATTGGTGTAAATGTGTGATCCAGAGAAACCTTCCCAAAACAATTGTTTCATCGCATCAGTTTGAAAAAGAATTCATTGAAGAAAAAATAATGAAGACGAATGAATTTTTTGGAATTGATAACGGGGCTGAATTGGTACACGAGATCAAAAGAAAACTTCTTCCGTATGATACAGAAAAACAGCCTATTTATCTGCTGCAAAAAAATGGCAAAAAAATACGATTGGAAGAGTCTGAAGATCAGCTTTTATCTGGATTGATGGTGAATAAAACAGTAAGATATATCTTAACTTTCCCCAGAGAAATCTTTAAAATAAATTCTTAAATAATATTAAAATTTACGATCCAAAACTAAAAAATGTTTGCGAATTATAGAATTTCTTATCTTTGCAGAATATGGAATTTACAGCTTCGCAAATTGCAAGTTTTATTGACGGGAAAATAATAGGTGACGAAACCGCACTTATTACTGGAGTTTCACCAATAGAGAATGGAGAATCCGGGCATCTGTCATTTATAGCACAAGAACGATTTTTACACTTTTTGGACACCTCAAAGTGCTCCGTACTTATTGTTTCGGAGGACCTTTTGGTTAAAGATAACTATACCCCCACCATTATTGCAGTAAAAGATGCCTATCTTGCTTTTCAGATTCTGATGAATCTGTATCAGGAGATGCAGGGCAGAAAAGATGGAATAGAAGACGGATCTTCTATACATTCTACTGCACTTATTGGAGAGAAAACGTATATTGGAGCTTTTACCTATGTTTCGGAAAAAGCGAAAATAGGAGAGGGGACCCAAATTTATCCCCATGTGTATATAGGAAAAGGAGTAAGAATCGGGAAGAACTGCAAGATTGACAGCGGAGCGAGGATTTATGATTATTGCATCATTGGCGATAACTGTGTGATTCATTCCAATACCGTAGTTGGCGGTGATGGTTTTGGTTTCCAGCCGACGGCCGACGGATTCAAGAAGATTCCTCAGCTTGGAAATGTTATCATTGAAGATGATGTGGAAATAGGATCAAACTGCAGCATCGACAGAGCTACGATAGGATCTACCATCATTGGTAAAGGAACTAAAATAGATAACCTGATCCAGATCGCACATAACGTAAAAATAGGCCAGAATAATGTAATTGCTGCGCAGGCGGGAATAGCAGGATCTACAACGATCGGCAACTGGAACCAGATTGGGGGACAGGTAGGAATCGTTGGGCATATCAATATTGGAAATCAGGTTAAAATTCAGGCACAAAGCGGCGTGAATAATAATATTGAAGATAAAGAGGTATTATACGGATCTCCGGCAATTACAGCCTCTGACTTCCGCAGAAATTATGTTCATTTCAGGAATTTTACTGAAATTGTAAAAAGAATAAATAATCTTGAGGATAACTCAAAAGATCATACTAATGAGTGATATGCAAAAAACACTCCAGCAAGAAGTAACACTTTCTGGAATTGGCCTTCATACTGGTAAAGAAGTAAAACTGACCATTAAACCTGCTAAAGAGAATACAGGTTTCGTCTTTGTAAGAACAGATTTAGAGGGGCACCCTCAGGTCGAAGCTGATGTAAACTATGTTGTAGCAACAGAAAGAGGAACGACATTAGAAAAATTAGGCGTAAAAATCAATACTTGTGAGCATCTTCTGGCAGCTTTAGTGGGTTGTGACATAGATAACGCAATGTTGGAAATGGATGCTTCTGAACCCCCAATTTTAGATGGTTCTTCAAAGTTTTTTGTAGAAGCTATCGAAAGTGTGGGAATTGTAGAACAAGGTATTGCCAGAGAGTATTTGGTAGTAAAAGAAGTTCTTAGCTATAGTGATCCAGCAACGGGTTCAGAAATTACCATTATCCCTTCAGATAATTACGAAATTACGACTATGGTAGATTTTGGGACCAAAGTATTGGGGACTCAAAATGCTACTCTGAAAAATATTTCAGAATTTAAAGAAGAAATTTCCTCGGCAAGAACATTCAGCTTTCTACACGAATTAGAAATGCTTTTAGATCACGGTCTGATCAAAGGTGGGGACATCTCCAACGCGATCGTATATGTTGACAAAGATCTTACCCCGGAAACGACTGAAAAATTAAAAAAAGCATTTGGAAAAGACAATGTGTCTATTCGTCCAAATGGTATTCTTGATAATCTTAACCTGAATTATCCTAACGAAGCGGCAAGACACAAATTACTTGATGTAATCGGTGATCTGGCTTTAGCAGGAGTAAAAATAAAAGGAAAAGTTATAGCCAATAAACCTGGACATTTTGTAAATACCCAGTTCGCGAAAAAATTAAATCGCCAGTGGAAATTGCAGAAGAAAAAAAATGTTCCTGATTTTGATTTAACGAAAGAACCTGTTTTTGATATCAATGGAATTATGAAGCTTATGCCTCACAGACCTCCATTTTTATTGATAGACAAAATCCTTGAACTTTCAGATTCTCATGTAGTAGGATTGAAAAATGTCACCATGAACGAACCGTTCTTTGTTGGTCATTTTCCAAAAGAACCGGTAATGCCAGGGGTTTTACAGGTGGAAGCATTAGCACAAACCGGAGGAATCCTGGTATTGGCAAGCGTTCCGGATCCGGAAAACTATTCTACCTATTTCATTAAAATTGATAAAGTAAAATTCAAGAAAAAGGTAGTGCCGGGAGATACTATCATTTTCAAAATAGAATTGATTGAACCAATCCGCAGAGGCATTGTACATATGCAGGGATATGGATATGTAGGAGATACCGTAGTGGTAGAAGCAGAGCTGATGGCTCAAGTTGCAAAAAATAAAGTTGATTAAATGATTCATCAATTAGCAGCCGTAGATAAACGTGCGAAAATCAGCAAAAATGTTATTGTAGAACCATTTACTACAATTGCAGGTGATGTGGAAATTGGAGAAGGAACGTGGATTGGACCCAATGTAACCATCATGGATGGGGCAAGAATTGGGAAAAACTGCAGGATTTTTCCAGGAACGGTAATTTCTGCGATTCCGCAGGATTTAAAGTTTGATGGGGAAGATACTCAGGTTATTATTGGAGACGATACGACCATCAGAGAATGTGTAACGGTAAACAGGGGAACAAAAGCTCTGGGATTTACTAAAATAGGTGCAAACTGCCTTATTATGGCAACTTCTCACATTGCCCATGACTGTATTATTGGTGACCACGTTATCATCGTAAACGGATGCGGGATTGCAGGACATGTGGAAATTGGAGATTATACCGTAATGGGAGGTCTTTCTGCTGTGCATCAATTTGGGAAAATCGGAAAACACGTGATGATTTCCGGAGGAACATTAGTAAGAAAAGATATTCCTCCTTACGTTAAAGTGGCGAGAGAACCGATGGCATACGCAGGAATCAATTCTGTAGGATTAAGAAGAAGAGGATTTACCAACGAAAGAATATTCGAAATCCAAAAAATCTACAGAGCCATTTTCCAGATGAAAATGAATGTTTCACAGGCTATTTCTCATATTGAGAAAGAAATGCTTCCCACTGCTGAAAGAGATGAAATTCTTCAGTTTATCCAGAACTCTCCAAGAGGTATTGTAAAAGGATACGGAACAGGTAAGGAAAGCTAACATTTCCCTTCCTATAAAAATCAGTTAAAAAACAAAAGATAATATATAAATTAATGGCAACAAGTAACGATATAAGAAAAGGACTTTGCATCGAATTCAGCAATGATATTTTCAAGATCATTGAATTTCTTCACGTAAAACCTGGAAAAGGTCCTGCTTTCGTAAGAACAAAAATGAAATCAGTAACAAATGGAAAAGTTCTTGATAATACATTTTCTGCGGGTCACAAAATTGAAGAAGTAAAAGTAATTACCAGAAAATTCCAATATCTTTACGATGATGAGAATGGATTCCACTTTATGAACAATGACGATTTTTCTCAGCTTTATCTTGATAAAGAAATGATCGAAAACTCTCAGTTTATGAAAGCTGGTGAAGAGGTAACAATCATTTTGAAAGAAGTAGATGAAACGCCGCTTTCTGCAGAACTTCCTCAGTCAGTTTTCTTAGATGTTATTGAAGCTGATCCGGGTGTAAAAGGAAATACAGCAACCAATGCCCTGAAAAACGCTATCGTTGAAACAGGAGCAAGAGTAATGGTTCCTTTGTTCATTGAACCGGGAGACAGAATCAAAGTGAGCACAGAAGACGGTTCTTACTTAGAAAGAGTAAAATAATCAATAAAGTTTATAAAAATTCGGTTTGCACTAGCATTCCGAATTTTGTTTTATAAGAAAATTAATTGTTATGAAATTTCATTCTCCACAAAAACTTAAGACCATTGCATCATTAATCGATGCAAAATTTATTGGTCCTGAAGACTTTGAAATATTGGGAACTAATGAGATTCACATGGTACAGCCAGGAGATATCGTTTTTGTTAACCATCCCAAATACTATGACAAAGCCCTTAATTCTGCCGCTACGATCATCCTGATCGACAAAGAGGTGGAATGCCCGGAAGGCAAAGCCCTTTTGGTTTCTGATGATCCTTTCAGAGACTTTAATAAAATCAATACCCACTTTACAAAAATATATAACTTCACAGAAGAACTACATGATGTAGAAGTCGGAGAAGGTACTAAAATACACTCTTCGGCAGTGATCGGCAATAATGTGAGGATAGGAAAAAATACCCTTATTTTTCCTAATGTAGTCATTGGAGACAGAACGGTTATTGGAGATAATGTTATCATTCAATCCGGAACCGTATTAGGCGGAGATGCTTTCTATTACAGAAAACTGAACGGAAACTTCGACAGGCTGATTTCTGTAGGAAATGTCATTATTGAAAACAATGTTGAGATCGGAAACAACTGTACCATCGACAGAGGAGTTACAGATTCTACCGTTATTGGAGAGGGCTCAGTATTAGATAACCAGATACAGGTAGGCCACGATACCGTTATTGGAAAAAAATGCCTTATTGCTTCTCAGGTAGGAATTGCCGGCTGCTGTATCATTGGCGATGAGGTTACATTATGGGGACAGGTTGGCATGGCATCAGGGAATACCATTGAAAGCGGATCGGTGATTCTTGGGAAAACAGGAGTCAATAGAGACCTTGAAAAAGGAACCTATATCGGGATGTTTGCAGAAGATTTTAAAACCTATTTGAAAAAAGAAGTAAAGCTGAGAAATCTCAAATAAACAAATTGGAAGCTTTTATCCAAAATCAAAGAAAATTAAGTAAATTTGTGAGCATTAATAAAAGTATAAATAAATTAAAACAACAATAAAATGTCAATTTTAGTAAACAAAGATTCTAAAGTAATTGTACAAGGATTTACAGGGAACGAAGGTACTTTCCATGCAGGCCAGATGATTGAATACGGAACCAATGTAGTAGGTGGTGTTACTCCAGGAAAAGGAGGTAGCGAGCACTTAGGAAAACCTGTATTTAACACGGTAGCTGATGCTGTTGAAAAAGCTGGAGCTAACGTAAGTATCATTTTCGTACCACCTGCATTTGCTGCAGATGCTATTATGGAAGCTGCAGAAGCAGGTATCAAAGTAATCGTATGTATTACTGAAGGTATTCCTGTAGCAGATATGGTAAAAGTAAAATCTTATATCGCTGACAGAGACTGCAGATTAATCGGTCCAAACTGTCCAGGAATTATTACTTCTGAAGAAGCTAAAATTGGTATTATGCCAGGTTTCGTTTTCAAAAAAGGAAAAGTAGGTATTGTTTCTAAATCAGGAACTTTAACTTATGAAGCTGCAGACCAGGTGGTAAAAGCTGGTTTCGGTGTTTCTACAGCAATCGGTATCGGTGGTGACCCAATCATCGGAACAACAACAAGAGAAGCATTAGAATTATTCATCAACGATCCTGAAACGGAAGCGGTGGTAATGATCGGTGAAATTGGTGGTGGACTGGAAGCTGAAGCAGCAAGATGGTACAAAGCTAGTGGATCTACAAAACCAGTAGTAGGATTTATCGCAGGACAAACTGCTCCTAAAGGAAGAACAATGGGACACGCTGGTGCTATCGTTGGAGGTGATGAAGATACTGCTCAGGCAAAAATGCAGATCATGAGAGAAAACGGAATCAACGTAGTAGACTCTCCGGCTGATATCGGAGCAACTGTTGCGAAAATTTTAGCATAATTAAAAAACAAAACAATATGAAAAAACTTTTATTAGCCTCAGCATTGACACTCTCTACTTTATCTTTCGCCCAGATTGATTTTTCAAGTACGAGATTTGGTGTCACTGCAGGAGGTAATTATTCCCGTGTAAGAAATGCCCACAATCCTTCAGGAGCAAGATTTGCTTTTCAGGGAGGTGCTTTAGCCCTAATCCCTGTAGGGAAATCTAACCAGTTTTTCATTCAGCCCGAAGTTACCTACTACGGAGCAGGAGAAACAGGAAAAGATAAAGATGCTAAAGGAAGAAGTGGATATGATGCAGTATATGCTAATAACTATCTGAGCGTACCGATCTATTTTAAAGGCTATTTTTCAGAAGCTGAATCAGAGTTTTTTGGATTGGTAGGTCCTAGATTTAACTTTTTGGTAAGCCAAAATGTTAAAAACTCACCAGTAGGAAGAGAATATTATGACCCGGATGTTACTAATCCATTATATCCTGGAGTAACTGGAAAAGCTGCCAGTTTCAATTTTGGGATAGGATTGGGAGTTGGGTACAGCTACAAAAGGCAGCTGGAATTAGCGCTGAAATATGATCTTGGTCTTTCCAATACATATCCAGGGCTTGATAACGAACCTAAAGGGACTACAAAATCTAAATCTGAACAGGTTATTAGTGTAAGCTTAAACTACATCTTTAAATAAAATTCTGTTTTCAGAAACATAAAAAATCCCGGGAAGAAATTCCCGGGATTTTATTTTTTTATAGATTTTAGATTTATTTTATCCTTTAATCCACTTCCAAAGCTCTTTTAGAGTAGCCTTATTCCCATACATTAAGATTCCTACCCTGTATATTTTTCCGGCCAGGAATATCATGAAAATAGTGGTAATCAGCAATAGTGTAATAGAAAGAGCAATCTGCCAGGCCGGAACTCCAAAAGGAATCCTTGCAATCATCGCAACAGGAGAGGTAAAGGGAATAATAGACAGCCAGAAGCCCAAAGGACCATCAGGATTATTCATTAAAGAAAAACTTCCATACATTCCCAAAGTCAGTGGTAAAATGGCAAAAAGCGTAAACTGCTGCGTTTCTGTTTCATTATCTACCGCAGAACCGATGGCGGCGTATACTGAGCTATAAAAAATATATCCCAATAGGAAAAACACAATAAAAACAAAAATAATTAACGGGAAATTAAGTTCCAGTAAACTGTGAGAAACCTGAGTTGCAATCTGGCCAATATCAAGTTTGCTCACCAATTCTTCATTTCCTCCCGGAATATTTTTCTGGAAAGGTGAAAAACCCGTATTAAGAACCAATGCTCCAATAACTGACATGGTGATCCAGATCGTAAACTGCGTCAGAGCAACCAGCGTTACCCCTAAAATTTTCCCCATCATCAGCTCAAACGGCTTTACAGAAGAAATAATAATTTCAACCACACGGTTGTTTTTCTCCTCCAGAACACTTCTCATCACCCTTACTCCATAAATGATAATGAACATAAAGGTGACGTACATCAACACCATGCTTAAACCGGTTTTAACACCAAAAGAAAGATCGGAATCCTCTTTATTATTATCTGATACATTAATGGTTTTCAGCGTGAAATTTTTATCAAGATCATTAATCTGGGCTTGCTGGATTCCAAGTTGCTTGATCTTCTCTTTTTTGATGATGTTGATGATATCCGAAACGATTCTCTGCTTGGTATCAAAGCCGATCTTATTATTAACCACCAATCTGGTGCTGTGTTCCAGGTCATCAAAATTCTGGTTTTTCAACTCCGGTAAAATCAAGATACCATCCAATGATTCATTGCCTTTTAAATTATTGATCTTGGATTTTTCATCAGCTGCAGAAACAAAGACATAATTAAGTTTGTCATTGGATTTTAACTGATCTTTAAAAAGTCCGCTTTTGTCAACCACCTCAATGATGCTGTGTGATTCATTGGCTTTGAACATTAATCCTACCACGGCTCCGAATGCAATGATCATCACAGGAGCCAAAAGCGTCAATATAATGAAGGATTTTTTCTTAACCTGTGTAAGAAATTCCCTTTTTGTAATTAAAAAAATATTATTCATAAAAATTAAGGATGATTACTTACGGCATTAATAAACACTTCATTCATGCTGGGAATTTTTTCGTCAAATGATCTCACTTTTCCAACATTCACAAGATCCAGAATGATGCTGTTCTGATCACTGTTATTTTTTAAGTCAAAAGAAACCAGTTCATTTTCATGAGAAGAATTAAAAATTTCGTATTTGGTTTTGAAATGCTCTAACTGGGCATCATCCACTTCAGAAAGCGTAACTCCGAAAATATTTTTCTTGAATTTTTCCCGGACATCAAAGACTTTACCGTCGATAATTTTTTTAGAATTGTTGATCAGCGCAACATAATCACACATTTCCTCAACGCTTTCCATTCTATGGGTAGAAAGAATAATCGTGGTGCCGTTATTTTTAAGATCGATGATCTGATCTTTGATAAGATTAGCATTCACAGGGTCAAAACCTGAAAAAGGTTCATCTAATATCAAAAGGTGTGGTCGGTGAAGGACTGTTACTACAAACTGGATTTTCTGAGCCATCCCTTTTGAAAGTTCAGACAGCTTTTTCTTCCACCATTGATCGATATTCAGTTTTTCAAACCATTTTTTAGCTTCATTCAGTGCATCGTTTTTAGTCATTCCCTTTAATTCTCCAAAATAAAGGATCTGATCGCCCACGGTCATGTTTTTATATAGCCCTCTTTCTTCTGGCATATAACCGATGTCCCGGATGTGGCTGGCGTTAAGCTTTTCTCCGTTGATGAATACATCTCCGGAATCAGCCTGTGTAATTTGATTGATGATACGGATGAATGAAGTTTTTCCGGCTCCGTTGGGGCCTAAAAGACCATAAATGCTTGCGGGTGGGACGTGGATGCTGAAATCATCCAATGCTGTCTTTTTCCCTGCATTATAAGTCTTTGTAATATGTTCGGCTTTTAGCATTAAATTGTTTTTATAATGAGTATATAAAAGTCCTGAAAGTTACGGAATAATTGAAATAGAAGTGTTGTAAAAGAAAAAATCCTGATGATTATCAGGATTTGAATTTATTGTTTTACTATTTGAGTAACCTTTTGCGTATTGTCGCTTAGAATATAGCGAATCAAATATTTTCCGGGTTTTAATTTTTCAATATTAATTTCTCCGGAGTTCATGTTGACAGCATAATTGGCGACTTGGGTACCTAAGATAGAATAAAAAGTCACACTCTTGATTCTTAATGCAGAATCTTTTGCCTTGATAATAAGGAAATCCTTTGCAGGATTTGGATAGGCAACCAGTACACCATCATCAGATTTCTGTGAGATGGAACCAGGCTCTCTAAGCTGAGCTTTAAAATTGTTGGAAAATCCAACAAAAGTGCCTAAAAATAAAAATAAAAGTAAAAGTTTTTTCATCAAATTATAATTTCTTAAATCTATTCTAACAAAATTAAATAATTCTATAATCTCCTGCAATAGTTTTTTATAGAACTTATAGTAAATTTGTAGAAACTTATTCAAAAAGTATTCCAAAAATGATACATTCAAGAAATAGAAGACTTAGAGTTAATGAATCTATCAGAAGTTTGGTAAGAGAAAATATTCTTACAACTGATGATTTTGTAATGCCAATCTTTGTAATGGAGGGCGAAAACAAACAGGAAGCGATCCCGTCGATGCCTGGGATATTCAGGCGGAGTATAGATTTGACGGTGAAGGAATGTAAAGAATTATTTTCTTTGGGAGTAAAATCTGTCAACCTTTACATGAAAGTGTCAGACCATCTGAAAGACAATACTGGTAAAGAAGCATGGAACAAAGACGGATTGATGCAAAATACCATCAAAGCGATAAAAGATGCCGTTCCGGGAATGATCATCATGCCGGATGTTGCCCTGGATCCTTACTCCATTTACGGACACGACGGAATCATCGAAAATGGAAAAATCCTAAATGATGCTACCAACGATGCTCTGGCAAGAATGTCTGTATCCCATGCCGAGGCAGGAGCTGACATTGTGGCACCAAGTGACATGATGGATGGCAGAGTCCTTGCCATTCGTGAAGCATTGGAAGACAGCGGATTTACCGATGTAGGAATTTTAAGTTATGGGGCAAAATATGCAAGTTCTTTCTATGGGCCTTTCAGAAGTGCTTTAGACAGTGCTCCTAAAGACGACATGGAGATTCCAAAAGATAAAAAAACCTACCAGATGGATTTCCACAATTCCCGTGAAGCGTTGAATGAAGTATTTAAAGATATTGAGGAAGGAGCGGACATTATCATGATCAAACCGGGACTTCCATATCTGGATATTGTTTCCAAAGTGCGCGAGGCGATTGATCTTCCCATTGCTGTTTACAACGTAAGTGGAGAATATGCTATGGTGAAAGCAGCTGCCCAAAACGGCTGGCTGGATAATGACAAAACGATTATTGAAAGTTTAACGTGCTTTAAAAGAGCCGGTGCAGACCTGATCTTTACGTATTTCGCTAAAGAAGCGGCAATACTTTTAAATAAATAATTCCTCATAGGAAAAGAAAATCCCCTTCAAATTTTGAAGGGGATTTTTTAATCTTAGCCAAAACATGCATGGTAATGCGGAGCACCCGGAACAATTGGATCCTGCCCTCCGTTGTCATACACACAGATGTTGGTTGGACATAAATACCATCCCGGTTGACAGTTATTGTTGCCATCCGGCTGTCTGATGTCTCCACCGTTAATCTTCTTTAGATCTTTTTTTGTTAATTTTTTCATATCGAGATTGATTGGGTTAAGATCTCTAAAGTAATTAAAATATATCACATGATATTGAAATCTTTTCCTTTCGTAAATTTTGCAGCAAAAGGAGCCTGGTTTCCGGAATATTTTAATACAAAATGCTGCGTTGTGTCCGTATCAATTTTAGCATCAACTTCTACATCCTGTGTTTGAAAACTGACATCAAGATTTACTCCGGATTCTTTTTCCAGGAATATTTCAACGCTTTCAGCATAAAATAATGACGTACTCAGATAATTGAACTTAATGTTTTTTCTGTACGATTTGGATTCATTTTGAGTAAAGGCAGAATAATTTTTTAAAATTTCAATTCCCGGCGAATCAATATTCGTAATTCTGGCTTTGGTAACGCCATTCACCCGTACCGAAAAGTTTTTGGCACTTTTAATATTTCCGTTAACGCCAATATTGAATAAAGAAGGTAAGGAAAGACCATATTCGATCATGCTGTCCTTGGTAAATTCAAAATCAGGAATTAGCGCCTGATGTTTTGGGGTATTAATTAATTGGTTTTTAACGGTAGCTAGATTTTCACCGGAAAATAAAAATCCGATCAGATTATTTTCTGTCGTTCTCCAGTTTCTTCCGTTCCATTCAAAAATTTCACACAACAGAGTGTCGGCGGAAGAGTGGGGAAGTAATTCCATATCCTGCCATTTGAAAACTTCTTTGGCGTAGGGTCTGCGGTTGGTAATATTGATGCCCAGATCTAAAGCAAGAAGATCGGTAAGGTCTTGATTATTTTCCATAATACATGGTTCTTGGTTCGTGTCATAAAATTATAGAAATAAAATAGAAATGCAGTAGATCTTAATATAAACTTATTTTGCAGACAACCCTTCTTCCATATACACCGCTATTTAATTTTTTTTTAGTGTATTTATTGTTTTGATAAGTCAAAGAAAAAAATGTATTAACCTAAGTTTAATGGTTATTTTATTTGTAATTATTTGATTTTCAAAAGATTAAAATAAATAAATTGTGTCGCGCTTTTAGCCCGATGTGAAAATTAAGAAATTAATTGGTTTTAGTCAAAACTTAATCTACTTTTTGGGTAAAGCCAATTTTGAATTCAATATTTAAAAACGGGCTAAAGTCAGTTCCTATTGATATTTTAAATTATTTCGCAATTGAACTCAAGTTAATAGGATAAGAATTTTAATTTCAAAAAAATAATTTAGAAATTCCGATGAAAATCTGAATAATAATCTTGATATTCTTTGTGCTTTTTTACTAGATATATTTTAATACCAAAAATGCCAAACCCAATAATAATCCCAATGCTTCCTGCTAATAAATACCTGACTCTTTTTCATAAACTTAATTATTTGAAATTGTAATATTGTAAAAAATGTTCCTTTTAGTAAATTATAAGTTTTAAAATTGGTTAATATTCTCAAACGTTTCCTTAAAATGGTTAAAATTTTCTAAATTTGAAAAAATTGATTCCGATGAAAATCCAAATTTTTACCATTGCCATCGTTGCTTTTGTCGCAAATACAATAGAGTTCACAAAGTATGACAAAATATTCTGAAATATCCCGAAACCAAAAAATGTTGAATATTTTGGGACAAAAATTTCTAACCCTTATCGTTGGTTAGAACACGACAGAGCCGAAGGTACCAAAGATTGGGTGAAAAGAGAAGTGGTTTTTTCGAATGATTATTCAGCCAAAATTCCGTTTCGGGAAAAAATTCGAGCACAATTAAAAGACATTTGGAATTACGAAAAAATTGGTGCTTTTTTAATGGGATTTAAAAATTTAAAATAATATAATTAATATTACCAAATGAAAAAAAGCGAAATTGCTAAATTCTATGATGATTATACCGAAAGACAAATTCAAATTGGGGCCAACGAAAGATTAATTAATTTATATAAAAGATTAATTCATTTAGGATTAAAAAAAGATTCGAACGTGTTGGAACTTGGTTGTGGAGTTGGAATCTTCACAAAACTTTTAGCCAAAAAAATATCTAATGGGAAAATTGAAGCAATAGATTTAAGTGAAAAAAGTATCGCTATTGCAGAAAGAATATTAAAAAACAAAAAAAATATTTCTTTTAAAGTTGCTGACATCGTGAAATATCAACCTAAAAATAAAGAGTTTGACTTCATTACTTTAATGGATGTGATAGAACATATTCCTTTGGAACAACATGATGAACTTTTTGAAAATTTGGCCAAAATTTCTACTATCAAAACAAGGATAGCTATCAACATTCCAAATCCGCAATATATTAATTATACAAGAGTTAATAATCCGGAAAGTTTACAAGTCATCGACGAAGAAGTTGAACTTTTCCAATTAATAAGACATCTTGAAAAGCATCATTTAGAGTTAATTTATTTCGAAAAATATGGAATTTGGGAAGAGGAAGATTATCATTTTATGATCATTAGAAAAAAAAAGAAATTTGAGTTAAAACATCTTGCAACAAAAAGAAAAATTTCAGAAAAAATAGTAAAAAAAGTTTCTTTAAGCATTGATAAATTTAGATATAAATAATTTGGGAAAATTTTCAAAAATATTTAGACATAATTTAAAATCATTAGTTTCATAACCTGAGTTCGATTAAAAAAACAATGCTAATTGATTGGTTTTAATGGTTTCATATTTCAATGAAGGTTTTTTAGGCAAGAAATTATAAGCTATAATTCCTGCAATCAAATTGGTATAAAATTCACGACTGAACGGTGTCTTGAATGTTCTGCATGGTAAATGTTTTTTAATTCATCATTAACTGTTTCAATGATAGAGCGTTTTCTAAGCAAAATTTTATCAGTCATTTCCATCAAACTATTTTTCATATTATTTCTAATACTGGTGATTAATTGAACACCGTCTACAAATAATAATTGGGTCAATTTTTCGCTAATATAGCCTTTGTCAGCGAACAATTTGCTAACAATTGCTTGCAAAAAAAATTCATTTTTCAACGGTTCTCTATCATCAACATTTGCCTGTGTGACAAAGAAATTTAGAAGTTCACCTCTCTATCATTAATGATGATAGGAAGTTTGAAGCTATGAAACCAACTCATTGTAGATTTCCTGTGGTAGCAATATCTTCGAACACTTTATTGCGTTTTATCCTTTTGTTTTTACAAACTCTTATTGGCTTGCTGCCTACAAAAGATATTCCTGTACAAGATCCTAAACAACAGGTTTTTGCGAACATCTTTATCGGCATTAATGCGGATTGCATTAATTGTACAAATCTATTGTATGTAACAGTTTGGAGGAAATCTTGTGTTATATGTTTTTGCACATAATAAATGTAAAAATGTTTAAAAGTTCTAAATCCATTCAAATGAAAAAGAAGTGTTATTGTAATCACTTCAGAAGTACTCATTCTGGGTTTCTTTTTTGGTTTGGTACGAATAAGGATAGGTGCTGAAAATTCTTCAAAATCTTTACAAAACTCATCAACAATTTAATAAATATTCGTAATTTTTCAAAACAAATCATAAGGCAAATTTTAGTTAAATCATTAAATATAAACACGTTAAGCGTACTAATTTTTGCTTTTTCATCAAATTTATTTCATAAATTATTAATAGAACTGAGGTTATTATGATTGAATTTAAAAAAGCGACAAAAAAATATCAACTTGGATAAGAAGTAAAAATCGCAAAACTTAAGACTATCAACGGGTTTGTTATTGAACAAAAAGAACAAGAAGTGGGATAATTGAAATTAAACTGTAATATTTTTTCTAAAAAATTATATAATTAGCAAAAAATAATTACTTTTGAGCCAAAATTATTAATGATATAAGTGAGGCTTTATGTAATGGTTGTTTAGGATTTTCTACTAAAAACACCACAGAATATACTTTTGTAACCATAAAAGAAGCACACTAAAAAAATTAGATTCAGAGGAAAACTTAGTATTCCTCCTGATGTAGGTAGTAATGCTTGGTTGAGTCAAGTATTATAAATTAAAAAAACAACACAACATGAGAAAAATTTATTCAATTAGTCTAGTACTATTGACTGCGGTTTTATCCGCTCAAACGGGTATTAATACCGCTGAACCAAAAGCTACATTAGACGTTACCGGTTCACCATCAGATGCCAATCGTTTTGATGGTATTATCGCTCCAAGAATTACCGGAAATCAATTAAAATTAAAAACGTACACCGCCGATCAGAACGGAGCATTGGTTTATGTGACGGCTGCTGCAGATAATCCACTTCCTGCCGATCAGACTGCCAATGTTACAAGTAATGGGTACTATTATTTCGATGCTTTGATTTTAAAATGGGTGAAACAAAATTTTCCGGATGCGAAAAATATAGATCCCTGGAGAATACAAGGAACCGTAAACCCTGCTTATGAAAATATTCAGGATATTTATCAAAAAGGTAAAGTTGCTATCGGTATCGATGAAACCTTTGTACCCACCAAACAATTAGAAGTAGTTGGTGATTTCAAAACAGAGGCGAATGTAGGGGGCCGCGCCATTGGTATTGAAACAAATTTTATGGGATCGGGAGTTAGTATTTTATACAATGCAGATAATATAACCAACCCGACGGATATTGGAATGATCCAGATCCAACAGAATTCTATTCATCAGGTAGCACAGTCACCGACTAATATAGGCGCCCTGCAGGTTACACCAGGGATTGTAGATATTCAAGCTGGTGGTTCTGGATTTACCGACCAATCTTCTGTTGTGCAGATCTATGAAAATCAAGTTTCTTTAATAAGTCAAAAATCAAATCAAGATAATCAATCTGCTGTTCACGTTCGCGAATTAGAGGGTGTTCAGTTTGAGTTTGGGAAAACAGCGACTCCCACGGAAGGAAGCTATATTTTTCCTAAAACAGGGGGGAAAGCAAATCAGATTTTGGTAACCAATGGAGGAACTGCAGGAAATGGAATTAATGCTCAATTATCTTGGGCTAATATTGGTTCTGTAGCCGTTAATATCAGAACTTTTTCGGGAACGGTACAAGATACAGATGATACCGTTATTGCTAATGGTCCTATTAATTTGCCGGGTGCCACATCATTGAACAAAGGAAAAATTTATAAAATGTATATGGGTATTAATTCCAATATACTTATTTCCGGAAGTATTTCTTTTCTAGGAAATGTCTCTTCTAATTGGACGCTTAATGATACTGCCGGAAACCGGGGGATTACTTTACAAAGCGATGGCTCCAATTGGATAGTTATAGATAGAGCTAATTAAAAATGATGAATTTTCCTTTTTCGTTTAAATAGATATAGTATACATGCTGTACATTGAGAATGTCTGGTGAACTCTGTTTTAATATAAAGTTTGAATTCAAAAAAACTTTATCTTTGCTGCTATGATTTTACGAGGAGAAAACTTAATCAAAGAATACGGTCCTAAAAAAGTTGTAAAAGGCGTTTCTGTTCAGGTTCAGCAGGGAGAAATTGTAGGTCTGCTCGGCCCGAACGGAGCAGGGAAAACCACATCGTTCTATATGATTGTAGGGCTGGTTAAGCCGACTTCAGGGAAAATTTTCCTGGACAAACAGGAGATTACAACAGATGCAATGTACCGTAGAGCCCAAAAAGGTATCGGATATCTTGCTCAGGAGGCTTCTATTTTCAGGAAACTGTCTGTAGAAGAAAACATCATGGGGGTATTGCAGCTTACCAAATTGTCAAAGCGCGAACAGCAGATCAAATGTGATGAACTGATTGAAGAATTCTCATTACAGCATGTCCGTAAAAACAGAGGAGATCTTCTTTCGGGAGGTGAAAGAAGGAGAACGGAGATTGCACGCTGTTTAGCAACCAGTCCGAACTTCATTCTGTTAGATGAACCTTTTGCGGGAGTTGACCCTATTGCCGTAGAAGATATTCAGAAAATTGTACGAAGCTTAGTAGATAAAAATATAGGAATTCTTATTACCGACCACAACGTACAGCAGACCCTGGCGATTACGAACAAAACCTATATCATGTTTGAAGGGAAAATCCTGAAAGAAGGATTGCCGGAAGATCTGGCTAACGATCCACAGGTAAGGGAAGCTTATCTTGGGGAGAATTTCGTATATCAGAGTATCTTAGACAAGCCAAAAAGTAAAAAGTATGCTTATAATATCTGGGCAGGAAATTTTGATTCAAAATCTCAGCTTCAGGGATTTGTAGACGAAAACTTCTCGCAGTATGATGATCTGAGATTAATGTACGGGTTTGAGGATATGAGTTTCGCATCATTAGCCAACTCTGAAATTGAACACATTTTCAACGAAGTGGTTGACAAGAACGCCAACAATTCATTTGTATTTCAGAAAAAAGAAATTACGTCACAATATTCACTGGAGCAGGCAGAAGCTGAATCTAAAGCAGCAGGAAAGTCTGAACTGCACTATGTTACGACCTATTTTTATGAAGGTTAACCTATACCTGATGTAAAAAAAGTAAAGCAATTTATTTGCTGAAAATTATAATAAAACGTACCTTTTCTTTCCGGAAACGGTACGTTTTTTATTTTTAATCATTCTTTTATGGCAAAACCTTTTAACAGAACCATCACCTTATTTGGAATTTATAAACAGCTGGTTCCTTTCATAAAACCGTATCGTTTAATGATCTACGGAACCTTGTTTCTTACTTTTTTGGGAGCTCTCGCCGCGCAGGTAAACCCAATTGTTCTGAAATATACCGTAGATGAGGTTACCAAGCTCACCCAGCTTCCGCATCCGATGTCTGAAGGAATTCATGTGCTGGTCATTATTTCCATTATTTTACTGGGAAAAGAACTGCTTAATATTTTCATCAATTTCGGGCAGAAATTTTATGGTGAAAAAATAAGGATTAATGTAAGCTCTGTATTGGCACAATCAGCGATTGACAAAATATTAACCTACAGAGTTGCCTATTTTAATGATGAAAACCATGAATCAGGAAAATTACAGATACGAATAGACCGTGGAATTGAAAGCTTAACGAAACTTGTTCAGAACTTTTTTATCGACATACTTCCCCTTTTCTCCAATGCAATTATTGCTTTAATCATCATGTACATGCAAAATGTATATGTGGGAATGGTTTCTACGATTATTGTTCCGATATTTTTTTATATAAGTTCTCTGCAGGCTAAAAAATTGGGCGGAGTCCGCCGTCAGCTCAGGAATCAACGTGAGAAGAAAACTTCAGGCTTGTTAAACCTGATCAATTCCATTATGGTGATCAAAAGTTTTGTGCGGGAAAAATTTGAAGGAAAGAAACAATATGATCTTCAGATGCAGCTGATGGAAAGCCAGATGTTCACAAGAAAAACCAACTTTATCTATGATGGGTTGAAAACTTTTTTAGAACAGTTTGGAGTGGTGCTAATTATTCTTTTAACGGTTTATCTGGTATTGGATCAACAGATGACAATTGGAGCAATTATGCTTCACATCATGCTTTTTAATAATGTTTCAGCACCGATACGCCAACTGCACAGGATTTATGATGATATGAATGATGCCATGATTTATGCTGAAGGATATTTTGACATCCTGAATGCGGATCAGGAGGTAGAAGAAAACGGAACCTTTGTTGAAAAGAAAATTATAGGAACTTTTGAACTGAAAAATGTAGATTTCACATATCCAAACGGTACAAAGGCATTGCATGGTGTTTCTATGAAGATCGAAAATGGAAAAACTACCGCCCTGGTCGGATTAAGCGGCGCCGGGAAATCAACAATCATTAATCTTTTGTGTAAATTTTATCTGCCGGATTCCGGAGAAATCCTGCTGGATGGGGTGAATTTAAATCAATTCGAAAATACTTTTCTCAGAAGCGATCTTGGGCTTGTTCTTCAGAGAAACCATATTTTCCAGGGAAGTATAGAAGATAATATTCGCTATGGAAATATGAATGCCAGCTTTGAAGAAATTGAAGAAGCTGCTAAAAAAGCCTACTTACATGATCAGATCCTGGACCTTCCGGAAAAATATCAGCATGATGCCACGCAGCTTTCCGGAGGTCAGCAGCAGCGGATTGCCATTGCGAGATTGTTTTTAAAAGACCCGCCTATTATTTTTCTGGATGAGCCTACTGCCAGCCTGGATGCGATTGCGACTGAGCAAATCAAAAACTCGCTGGATGCGATAAAAGAGGGAAGGACTGTGGTAATTATTTCCCATTCTTTATCTCAGATTTTAGATTCAGATAAAATTTATGTCATGAAAAAAGGTATGGTGGTAGAAAGCGGAACCCATGATGAACTCTATGGGCAAGACGGAACTTACCGTGAGATTTTTGATGCTTCAGCGAGAAGTCTTAATTTAGACCGTTTGGTAAAAACGTATAAGGAGGACTAATGAACGACCATTATTTAAAAAAGATAGACCGGGTAACAGCGATTCTTACCCAGCTGCAGTCCAAACCTTTAGTAAGAGCACAGGATCTCGCTGAAAAATTTGAGGTAAGCATCCGCACGATTTACCGGGATGTTAAAACACTGGAAAATGCAGGAATTCCCATTATAGGAGAAGCGGGAAACGGCTATTCTCTGATGGATGGCTATAAACTTCCGCCTGTGATGTTTACAAAAGAAGAAGTGTTGAGTTTTATTACTGCCGAAAAGCTGATGCAGAAATTTTTACATCAAAGTTTGGGAAATCATTACCAGACAGCGATGGAAAAGGTCCGGTCAGTATTAAAATATTCAGATAAAGACTTAATTCAGAATATTGAAAAACAAATCGATGTTTTTAATTATCAACCCAAAACAGAAGATCATATCCGGAATATCATTCCCATCATCCTTGAAAGTATTGCAGAGAAGAAACAGCTGCATGTGGAATATAAAACGGTTGAAGATAAAATATCATCGAGAACCATTGAAGTGGTGGGTGTTTTTTTTGAATTCAATTATTGGTATGTGATGGCTTTCTGTACATTGAGAAATGACTTCAGACAGTTTCGGGTAGACCGGATTCTGGGAATTTTTAAAACCCAGCATCCTTTTTTACAGGAATATGGTCAGATCAATGATTACAGACAGAATTCCAATGGAAATAAAACTAAAGTCAGACTTTTAGTAGATAAAAAAATTATTGGGCATCTCGTCAATTCTAAAAAATATTACGGCTTAACGGAAGAAATTGAAACCGAAAACGGAATTGAGCTCACTTTTGAAACCGATTGGCTCAAAGAGGGATTTCCCCGTTGGTTGATTACCTTTGCAGATTATGCGGATGTTTTAGAACCGGAATCTTTAAAAACCAGCCTGAAAGAATTGATTACCCGTATTTCAAATAAATTATAAAAATATTTTAACCATTCAAAGATAGATCAGTTAAATAAAAACAAAACTTTCAGAGCAATCCTCTGAAAGTTTTTTATTGTGAAATGATTGAATTTGGTATCCTTTGCTGCGTCAGCATTTTTAACTTTAATAAAGCCATTAAAGATCCTAAAATCTCTCCCAAAAAAAAGGGGGTTCAATTCCTAAGGCTCTTAAATAAACGAATCCCTGACCTCTGTGGTGAATTTCATTATCAATAAAATAAAGAATATTCTGGTACACCGGGAATTCATATTGACCAAATAAATTGAATGTTTCTTGAAAACGCTCCTCAGAAATCATATGGAAATAATGGTTGATTACTTCTGTTTCTTCGTCCCATTTTTTTAATAGATCTGCCTTATTTGTAGGAACAAAGGCATCTTCATGATACGCTTCTGTAGTTTTTTCATTAATCCCTTTCAAAGCAGGTCCTCCGATTCCGATTAATTCCACTGCCAGCTTTGCAAAAGGTCTCATGCCTCCGATCGAGAATTCAAATAAATCTTTTTCCGGAAACATTTCGATTGTTCTTCTGGTCAGATTTCTGTGTCCCTGCCAGTGCTCTAATAATTGTTCAGAAGTAATGAATTGTTTTGTTGCTGTTGCGGTAGTTGTCATCATAATTTTGTTTAGTTTGTTATTGTTGAAACAAAGGTAAGATAGGGTTATGACAACAGTTTGTCAGTAGGTTTTCAGAAGATGAAAAAAATATTTTTTTATTTTCAAATAAAGAGGTTGCCTTTGCCGTTTAGGTTAATATCGATTTACATCAAATGTAGAGGTAGATAAAATAATTTGTGGATGACCGGTTTTAATCGGTCATTTTTTATGGTTGTAATTTAGGTTTCAGAATATTTAAAGCTAAGATTTGTGAGCATAATTTTAATAAAGTAATTTAGTAGTATGAAAATTTATACTAAAACAGGAGATAAAGGGCAAACTGCTTTGTATGGCGGCACCAGGGTTTCTAAAGCCAGCGCCAGGGTAGAAAGCTACGGAAATATTGATGAGCTGAATTCATTCATCGGAATTGCAAAAAGCCACATAGAAGATGTCGAAGTTTTAAGACAATTGAAAAAAATTCAATTTGATCTTTTTACGGTGGGTTCGGAAGCTGCAACACCAGTAGATAAGTTAATGCTGGCTAACGGAAAATCAAGATTACCATTGATTATCGCTGATACTGAAATTGAAGAGCTTGAGCAGTGGATGGATGCTTTTGACGAAAAATTGGAACCGCTTCAATATTTTATTCTTCCCGGTGGTGGAAAACCGGCTACTTTTTTACATGCTGCAAGAACCATCTGCAGAAGAGCAGAACGTTCATTGGTTTTCTTAAACGAAGCAGAAGAAGTACGTCCTGAGCTGATCAAATATCTTAACAGACTTTCAGACTATCTTTTTGTGTTGGCAAGATATATTTCAAAAATCAACAACGAACCGGAAGAATACTGGAATCCGAATGAAAGATAAAGCATTACTTTTCATCAACGGAGAACCTCCCGCTTCTATTCCGAATCCGGAGCATTATGGATTGATTGCCTGTACAGACGGGGCTTTTCATTACCTGAAACAATTAAGTTTTCCTTTAGACCGGATTGATTTTATTTCCGGTGATTTTGATTCACATTCGGGATCCGATGAAGATGTGTACGAGGATAAATTTATTCTTACCCTCGATCAGGATAAAACAGATTTCCATAAAGCGTTGGAAATTATTATGGAAAAAGGATTTCAATCTATTGATGTATTGGGAGCAAGTGGGGGAGAACAGGATCATTTTTTGGGAAACCTTACCGTTGCCTATACATTTAAAGATCAGTTGAATATTAAATTTTACGATGAATTTTCAGAGTATTATTTTGTTCCAAAAAACTTTACGTTGAAAAATGTAAAAAACAAAATGATCTCTCTGTATCCGTTTCCTTCCGTAGAAAACATTACTACAAAAGGTTTAAACTGGCCTCTAACCAAAGGAAATTTGAGCATTACCTCAAGAATAGGAACCCGCAATTTTGCGATTGAAGATGAGGTTTCTATTGAATATGAATCAGGAGATCTTTTATTTTTTGTTGGTATCAATGAAATAGAATATCCGGCGATCTATTAAAACGGCATAAACATTCAATTCGATAAAAATGGGTTTTATCCCATTTAAAAATCCCATATAAATTTTCAATTATTGAAAAAACCAATTAAAATATCATTTCTCATCCTCTCATTATTCTGTATTTTTTCATGTAAAGTACAACAGTTTTCTGCGCCTGAATACGGCAAAAATGAAACAGAAAATCAGTTTACCATTAAAAAGGTAAACAATTTTAGAACGGTAGGAAATATTAAAAATACCGAAGGAAAAACATTAAAAGAAGGAAAGTTGTACCGAAGCGGACATCTTCATCAACTAAAAAACAATTCTTTTAAAGAACTTGAAAGACTAGGAATTAAGGAGATTATCGATCTAAGAAATAAAAAAGAAATAGCAGATAAACCTGATCATCTTCCTGAAAATATGATGTATAAAAATTATTCTGCTTTTGAAGACCAGGGTGATCAGTTGTCACAAGCTAAAAAATTAGTTTTAAAAGGAAAAGTAAATGGTTCCGATGCCAACAAAAGAATGCTGGATTTTTATAAAGATTATGTCACCGAAAATCCGGAAATAATAAAGAAAATTATTACAGAAATTCTGGAATCCGATCAGCCAGTTTTATATCACTGTACGGCCGGGAAAGATAGAACGGGGATTATTACAGCCTTAATTCTTACCATTTTAAAGTTTGATAAAGAAACCATTTACAACGATTATCTTTTGTCTAATAATTTCAGAAAACAACTCGTTCAGAAAAGATTGAACCTTGCTGATCATTTACATTTCATGTATCCTAAAATGGATATAAAAGTTCTTGAAAAATTAAGCTGGATTGAACGCGATTATTTAGATGCGGCGTTTGATGAAATTAATAATAAATATGGTTCTATGGATATTTATATTCAACAGGTATTGGGGATTTCTGAAAATAAAAGGCAACAATATATTCAAAAGTTCACTTATTGATAATTTTACTGAATTTTTTGCGGTATTACTAATAGAAATTTATAATAAATTTAACACCAAAAAATCAAAGTTTTTTAGCAATTTTGCATTCTTAATTCACTTGTCAAAAAATGAAAATAAAATACTCGGAACTTATTGATCAGACATTGTATTTTCCTACCGAAGAATTTAATGTTTCTGAGAACAATTTGTTGTTTCACGATATTCCTTTAATGGAAGTTGTTGAAAAGTTTGGAACTCCTTTAAAGGTTAGTTACCTCCCGAAGATTTCTCAAAATATTCAGAAAGCAAAAAGCTGGTTTAAAGAAGCCTTTGAGAAAACCGATTATAAAAAGAACTACAGATACTGCTACTGTACAAAATCCAGTCATTTCAATTTTGTGATTGAAGAAGCATTGAAGAATGATATTTCTATGGAAACTTCTTCTGCTTATGACATGGATATCGTAAAAGCACTTTACAAAAAAGGTAATGTAAGCAAAGATATTGAAGTGATCTGTAACGGATTCAAAACGGATGATTATCTGGCTAAGATCTCGGATATGATCAACAGCGGTTTTGAAAATATTACTCCGATTCTGGATAATTACCGTGAACTGGATAAGCTTACAGAAAGCATCGACACTACTTTCGATATCGGAATCAGAATCGCTTCTGAAGAAGAACCTAAGTTCGAATTCTATACTTCAAGATTAGGAATCGGATATAAAGATATCATTCCTTACTACAGCCAGAAAATTGCCGAACACCCGAATGCAAGACTGAAAATGCTTCACTTCTTCATCAATACCGGGATTAAAGACACGGCATATTACTGGAACGAATTGTACAAATGTCTTCGTGTATACGCCCGTTTGAAGAAAATTGCACCGGAAGTTAATTCATTGAATATCGGTGGTGGTTTCCCTATCAAAACATCTTTACAGTTCGATTACGATTACCAATATATGGTTGAAGAGATCGTATCACAAATCAAAAAATTCTGTGAAGAAGAAGGAGTAGAAGAACCTAATATCTATACGGAATTCGGAAGTTTTACGGTTGGAGAAAGTGGTGCGAATATTTATAAAATTATTTCTCAGAAACGTCAGAACGACAGAGAGAAGTGGAATATGATCGATTCTTCTTTCATGACCACACTTCCTGATACCTGGGCAATTTCAAGACACTTTATCATGCTTCCGCTGAACCGTTGGGATGATACTTACGAAAGAGTATTCTTAGGAGGACTTACCTGTGATTCGGATGATTATTATAACTCTGAACAGCATACCAATGCGATTTATCTGCCTGTTTTCAGTGATACGAAACCTTTATACATCGGTTTCTTCCATACAGGAGCTTATCAGGAAACGATCGGCGGTTACGGAGGTGTTCACCATTGCCTGATGCCTCAGCCAAGACATATTCTGATTCAGAAAGATGAAAATGGAGAATTCCAGTATGAGATTTTCCGTGAAAGACAGGAACCTGAAGATGTTTTAAAACTTCTGGGGTATTAATTGAATAGGATGGTCATTGCTAGAAAATGACAGAAAAAATAAACAAAACAGCCATCAATCTGATGGCTGTTTTTTATTTAAAATATTTGGATATCTTATCAAGTTCCAGTTCAGAATAATCAGATACTGTGATATTGGCTAATGTGTAATCCTGGTTAACGGAATGCTCACTTTTGTAGGCGGCACAGAAAATATGGGCTCTGTGGGCGGCTAAAATCCCGTTGGTGGAATCTTCAATCACCATACAATTTTCGAGCGGTTCACCTGCCATTTCAGCGGCTAGAAGGAAAACTTCAGGATGAGGTTTGGATTCTTTAAGCTCAGCACCGCTTATTTTTCCGTTGAAATATTTTTCCAGACCAAATTTTTCAAAAACCATGTTGATGGTTACCATGCTGGCAGAAGAAGCAATGATCAGCTGTATTCCATTTTCATAATAATGTTCAATTAATTTTCTTACCCCCGGAATAAGATCAAATCCGGCATCATGGTAGAAATAATCTTTGAAATACACTCTTTTTCTGTTCGTGAGATCTTCGTGACTTTGATCCAGATTATATTTTTCAATTAAAGTAGTGGAAACTTTTTTGGTTGAATATCCTGTGAATGAAGTGTATAAATCCTCGGAAACTTCAATGCCCAGGTCCTTAAACATATTGAAATAAGCTTTTCTGTGCAGTGGTTCTGTATCTACAATCACCCCATCCATATCGAAAAGCACAGCTTTTAATGACATATCGAAAAAATTTTACTGTAAAAATAGGAAACATAACCCGAAACGAATCGTAAAGTATTCATAAAATATTTCTCATAAACGTAAATTCAACTATCTTTGAACCATCAATTTTTTATCATTTAAAACATGAAAACATACGCAGGAATTCCTGAAGAAAACGCATCATTAGAAAATTCAAAAGTAATGTTGGTAACGGTTCCTTACGATGGAACCTCAACATGGGGAAAAGGAGCTGATAAAGGGCCGGCATTATTCCTTGATGCTTCTGAAAATATGGAGCTTTATGACATAGAAACCAATACAGAACCTTATTTGGAAGGAGTGTACCTAGGTGGAGAAATTTCTGAAAATTCTACTCCTGAAGCAATGACAGAAGCTGTTTATCAAAAGACAAAAGAGCTGTTGGAAAATGATGGAAAGTTGTTTACCCTTTTTGGTGGTGAACATTCGGTATCCATCGGTTCTATCCGTGCTGTCGGAGAAAAATATGAAAATCTTACCGTACTTCAGCTGGATGCTCACACAGACTTGCGTCCTGAATTCCACGGATCTACTTCCAACCATGCTTGTGCAGTGTACGAAGCCCGTCAGAAGCATAACCTGGTTCAGGTGGGAATCCGTTCTATGGATGTTGAAGAATATCAGTATTTACCGGAAGGACAGGTGTTTTTTGCCCATGCAATTGCGGTAAATGACAACTGGATCAATGATGTACTGGAAAAAGTTTCAGGAAACGTTTATATTACGATAGATCTTGATGCTTTTGACCCGTCCATCGCACCGTCTACAGGAACTCCTGAACCAGGCGGATTACAATGGTATCCAACGTTGGAATTATTAAGAAAAGTATTTGAAAAATGTAATGTAGTTGCCTTTGATATTGTAGAATTAATGGATTCTCCAATGGCTAAGCCAAGTGCATTCCTGGCAGCGAAACTTTATTACAAAATGTTAGCTTATTATCACATCAGCCAGGACTAAAATTCCGCAGGATTCGGATTTTTTCTGTCGGATATTCTTAGGAAATTTGTGAGATAAAACAAAATGATATGTCTACACAAAGTCAAATCGATTACAACAGAATTGCTCAGGCGATAGAATATATCCGGAGTAATTTTAAACTTCAGCCAAGTTTGGAGGAAGTTGCAGAGAACATTCACTTAAGTCCAGCTCATTTCCAGAAAATATTTACGGATTGGGCAGGAACGAGTCCGAAGAAATTTTTGCAGTTCATCAGTCTTGAACATGCTAAAAATTTACTGAAGGAAGAAAAAGCAAGTTTATTTGATACCGCATACGAGACAGGATTATCAAGCACGAGCAGATTGCATGATCTGTTTGTGAATATCGAAGGAATGTCCCCAGCAGAATATAAAAATGGAGGAAAAAGCCTTCACATCAATTACAGCTTTTCTGAAAGTCCTTTCGGAAACGTAATTACAGCTTCCACAGAAAAAGGAATCTGCTACATGGCTTTTGAAAACGATAAAGAAACAGCATTAGGAAATTTGAAATCTAAATTTCCTAATGCTTCTTTTTTTGAAAAACAGGATGAACTGCAGAAAAATGCGTTGTCTATTTTCAATACAGACTGGACGAAACTCAATACCGTCAAATTACATTTAAAAGGAACCGATTTTCAGCTTAAAGTATGGGAAAGCCTCCTTTCTATCCCGATGGGGAAATTATCTACTTACGGAAAATTGGCGGAAAAAATTGGAAATTCCAAAGCTTCCAGAGCCGTCGGAACAGCAATTGGGAGTAATCCTGTAGCATTTCTGATCCCCTGCCATCGTGTGATTCAATCTTCAGGTAATATTGGTGGATATATGTGGGGAAGTGAGAGAAAACAGCTGATTATAGGTTGGGAAAGTTCTCATGTGTATTCTGAAAATTTATTAGCACATTGATCTTTATCAAACCACCCCGGCAAATCGAAGATTTGCCACCCCTCCGGAGGAGGGGAATAATGATCCTACGAATGAAGTTGGTTCAACGGATCCCCAGTCTGGCTGTACCATATAAAACTTAAGCCTTCAAAAAGATTTTTGTAGTTTACATAAATTTCACGAATTTTCATGAAATTTATGTGAATGCTAAATCATTAAGATATTAAGAATCTAGTATCAATAGGAACGGGCTTTAGCGCGTTTATGCAAAATTTATAGTTCAATTATAAAAAGATGTTTAAAAATGATGAACCTATTCGAAGATTTATCAGAGTTCCCGATCAATGTACTTCCCAATGATGGAACCGTTCACTATTACGGAAAGGTTTTTTCTAAAGAAGAATCGGTTTCCTATTATGATTATTTGTTCAATCATATTCCCTGGGAAAATGATGAAGCGGTGATCTTTGGAAAATTGATCCTAACGAAAAGAAAAGTCGCCTGGTTTGGAGAAAAAGCATTTGAATATACCTATTCAAACAGAACAAAATATGCAAGGATATGGACTCCTGAACTGTTGATGTTAAAACAGAAATGTGAGGAAGTTTCAGGAGAAGCCTATAACTCCTGCCTGCTGAATTTATACCACGACGGAAGCGAAGGAATGGCCTACCACAGCGATGGAGAAAAAGATCTTAAGAAACATGGAGCTATTGCTTCTCTAACCTTTGGAGCGGAAAGAAAGTTCTTGTTTAAACATAAAAATACCAAAGAAAAAGTGGAAGTTTTCCTAGAAAACGGAAGCTTACTGGTTATGAAAGGAACCACTCAGGATCACTGGATGCACCGCCTTCCACCGACAACCAAAGTAAAAACTCCAAGAGTAAATCTTACTTTCAGAACGATTGAAGACTAAGTTTTGGAAGCTTTAGATAAGAATTAAAAAAAGCTGTATCAAAATCGATACAGCTTTTTATTTTGGTAAGATTATACACTTAATTTTATACTAGTCTATGAATAAGATTCCTCCTTCGTCGGAATGACAAAACGTGTAAAATAGTATACAATAACCTTAATTTTTATTTAATGACATCGGCTTCTATGAAACTGTCGCCGTAGACTTTGATAAAGGCTTTTGTATAATCCTCCTTTGTCGCCATATTCGGATTGGCCATAAATTTCTGAGGGTTGACAGAGAAAAGCGGAAACCACGTACTGCTGATCTGAATCTGAATTTTATGTCCCTTCTTAAAAGTATGGACCACATCCTGAAGCCTGAAATTGACTGCCGTTTTTTGGTTAGCGACCAACGCTTCACCTTTTTCACGTGAATTCCTGAATCTTGCAGGCATAATCTCACTTCTTACCATCTGGTGGTAATTGGCATACACCACACCATCTTTCTTTTCTACAGGCTTAAAATCTTCCGGATAAACGTCGATAAGTTTTACAGCAAAATCAGCGTCGGTAGAAGTAGAGGCGATGTTCAGCTTAGCCATGATTTCCCCTGCAAAAGCAATATCTTCTGTCAGAACATCCGTTGTAAAGGTTAGTACATCTGGTCTTCCTTCTGCAAACCTTTGGTCTTCGGACATATAATTTCTTGGGGTAAAACCATTGAAATCTTTAAGGTTATCTGAACTCAAAACCGGATTATTCGGATCGCTGTAATATTCTGAAAAGTTCTGCCCTGCTGTATTTTTTAGAGTTCCGTCTGCCAAATAGAAATTTATTTTCTGAGCATTTTTAGGAGGATAAGAAGCAAATTCTTTCCATTCTTTTGCTCCGGTATCATACATCATTGCTTCAGGAAGCCCGGCATCCTGCTTGGAATTTCCTTTCAGGTAATGGTTGAAAAATTTAGTTTCAATATTTTTCTGATAATAGGTCGCAATACTGTCACCGAAATAAATCTGATTATGAAAATGTTTTCCCTGCTCCTGAGACCATCCGCCATGAGAAAAAGGTCCCATTACAATCGTGTTTTTAGCTTTTGGACTTGTTTTTTCGATCGTTTTATAAATGTTTAAAGGTCCGGACAGATCTTCTGCATCAAACCATCCGCCTACAGTCATCACCGCATGGTTGATGTTTTTAAGATGAGGTAAAAGGCTTCTTTTCTGCCAGTATTCATCATAGTTCGGATGGTTCATAATTTCTGTCATGAAGAAATTATTTTTATAATATTTCTCATATCCATCCTTTAAGGTTCCCATTTCTCTGTAAAATTTAAGACCATCTTCTGAGGTTGTTTTTACGGAAGAATCTTTGTACCAGGCTTCTTTTTCAGGTTGAGTTTTCTGAACGCCGAAAACAGGAAATGTTCTGAAATATCCTAACATGAATTTTCCGTTGTGAAGAAAATCGTCATTCCAGAAATCGGAAATCGGAGCCTGAGGTGAAGAGGCTACCAGAGCAGGATGCTCAGCTAAAACTCCTACTGCAGTATAAAACCCTGGATAAGAGGTTCCGAATTGTCCTACTTTACCATTATTATCTTTCACATTTTTAAGCAGCCAGTCTATCGTATCATACGTATCTGTGCTTTCATCCACATCTTTTTTGGTTTTTCTTTCCACCTGTGGAGTCATGTTGGTGAAGGTTCCTTCACTCATATACCTTCCACGTACATCCTGATAGACGAAAATATACTTGTCTTTCATAAGATAAGTATTCGGACCTATTTTGGTTTTATATTCATTTTCGCCATATGGAGCAATGCTGTAGCAGGTTCTCTGCATCAGGAAAGGATATTTATTCTTTACAGAAATATCTTTAGGAATATAAACCGCTGTAAAAAGTTTGACACCATCACGCATCGGGATATAAAATTCTTTTTTCGTGAAATTATCTTTCACAAAACTGTCCTTTGGCGGTGTGTTTTGTGAACTTCCAAAAATAAAGAAGAAAATAAATACAATAGAAATGTGGATTTTCATAAATTAAATTTGTGGCTAATTTAAAAATAAAAATAGTTCTGGCGTACTTTATCGAAAGGATCTTGCATTGAAAAATAAGACTAAAGAAAAACGGTTGAAAATTTTTCCAGCCGTTTGATCAGTATTGAGCCTAATATTGGAGTTATTGCATTTTTTTTCCTGCAAATTTGTTCAGTTTCATGCTGAGAGAAAACATAACGTAGCGCTTTAAAATCAAATCTTCCCGGTCTTCGAAATAAGAATCGGTGATCGTTCTTTTTACGCTTTGATTTTGATTCAGGATATCATAGATTTTTACTTTCGCAGTAAACTGTTTTTTGAAAAATGAATAGCCTAGACTGGTATTCCAGAAATAAAAGTCCTTTTTAAAACCGGGCGCAATATTCGAGTTTGTATTGTATTCAAAATCATTTCCAAATACGAATTTGCTTTGGAAAAAGTAATTCGTAAGCTCCAGTTTTAAAGCCTGATTAGCGGTATTCACATTGGCGATACTGGAATTCACATAATTTGAAAAATTGTATCCAAGCCTGTAGGAAGGTTTTATGGTCATTTTATCCTTGATTTCATAGGTAACATTTAATCCCGGATTAAGGCTGTATGTATTACTGATAAATTGCTGACCATCGATAAAGTTTCTGTTGTAGCTATAATTCATATTAAATTTCGGGCTGATGGTAAGTTTGTTGGTCTTCCATTTAAACGTTTTGCTGAAACTTCCGCCTGCGTTAACGCTTTTATTCCCACTTACATTATCATACGTTACGATCTGTTTCCCCGAATTATCATAGGTAGAATAATTGATGATATCATTATTTCCGTAAGTAAAACCAACATTGAAATAGTAGCTGATGTTTTTTACGATATTAAAATTATTAAAATAAAGATACGTACGGTTGGTCCATGTGTTTTTCAAATCAGGTTTTCCCCGGTAGGTTATCAAAGGATTCGAGGTGTCTTCATAAGGAGTCAGTTGTTCTGCACTCGGAATATTGTAATCGGCGTAATGATAAATGCTCAGTCTTTTATTTTGCGAAAACTCATATTGGAAGTTCAGATTATACCCGGGCAATGCGAAGTTTTTCTGCAGATCATATTGCTTTGCATTGAAGGCAGAATTGATTTTCATATCCGTAATATCAAGATTCACCGATGCCCATACATTAATTTTCTTTTTGTTGAGTTCCAAGGAAAGCTCCGGAGAAAATTTATTAATATTTTGGTTCATACGGGTTGATAGAGGCACATTGTATTTAGAATACTGTCCTGTAGCATCATCAAAATCATTCACATCTCTCATATCCCGGGAAACCTTTGCGTCATAGCTAAGATTGGCTGTGATGTTCATTGAATCTGTGATAGGTTCTGAATAGGACGTGGTAAACCTGTAATTGTTGTTCTGGGTTTTATTATTGGCCCGTTGGTTTCGGTTGTCATTAGAATCTGAACCTTCGTAAAATATATTTTCAGATCGGTTCAGATTATTCGTTTTAGACTCGGAGATCGAACTATTGATATTGGCAGAAACTATGCGGCCCTTTTTTTTGAATTTTTTTGAAAAATAAATATTCGGATTGAAAGAATTACTTTCCGAATCAACGCTGCTGTACGAATCACTTTCATTAAGGAGGATGTTATCCCTTAAAGTAGCTGATTTAGAATTGTTGAAACTATATCCTTTGGATTTTGAAAAAGAGGGCGAAATATAAATACTCGTCAGAGAATCCAGTTTTATTTTTACAGAAGTATCAAAATTATATTGTCTGGACTCATTTTTACCGTTGCTTTCAGAATTGGTCTGTAAAGTATTGGCCGTTAAAAGCGTTGTTCTGGATGCTTTGGAACGGGTTTCGAGATTAGAATCACTATGCATCAGACTGAAACTGTCCAGGTCGGCATCTTTCCCGAACTTATCACTATAGCTGAATCCTATAGTTGTTGATCTCTGGATTCCTTTATTACCGCCGCCGCCTTGCATATAATAGGTGTTACCTCCAGATGTGGTAACAGTACCGCCTTGCATCATCCATGAATTTCGGCCCTGTCCCATGCTGTCAAAAACCTCATCACTGGAAAACCCCTGTGAGTTGATATTATTGGATGAAGCCAGAAGGCTGATCTTCGTGTCATTTTTAAAATAACTTACCAGTCCGCTTCCTTCATACCGCTTATCGGAACCATACCCAATGGTAAGCCTGGAAATAAGGCCTTTGTTTTTCTTTTCATCAATATTAAAATTGATGGTCGTATTGTTGGATTTCGGAGTTTTTCCGCTTAACTCTTCCTCTTTGGTTTTAGTGGTCGTAAACTGGATGTTTTTAATAAGATCTGCCGGCAGATTTTGCAATGCCACTTTACCGTCTTTATCAAAAAATGGCTTTCCGTTGATCATGATTTGATCCACTTCTTTTCCGTTAACAGTAATTTTCCCGTCATTGCTGACTTCCACACCGGGGATTTGTTTTAATAGTTCCTCAATCTTGCTGTCGGGCCGCACTTTGATAGAGGATGCATTAAATTCTATGGTATCTTTTTTAATCTTTACAGGAGAAACGGTAATTTTTACCTCATCAATATTAAATACTGAGTTTTTTTCAAGTTCCACATCCCCTAAAGAGAAGGATTTATCTATGCTTTCAAATTTTTTAGAATAGGAAGTCAGCTTTTCAGCATCAATCTTTAAAATAGAAGGTTCGTTCAGTTCATCCATTTTTAATGAAAATTTTCCTTCCTTGTTGGTCGCTGTATAATTGATGATGGATGAATCTTTTTGTTTTAAAAGATAAACCGTGGCATTTTCAATAGGTTTTTTGTCAAAATCTGCTACTTTTCCATCAATACTTAACTTTTGAGCATTTAAAAGAATGGCATTGAACATAAGGATCCACAGCAGTAAGATTTTTTTCATCATTAGTTTTTTTTCCGAGGCGTAAAAATATAAAAAAAAACATCCCTGTAAAGGGATGTTCATATTTAATTGTTGATTTTAAAAAGAATTATGCTTTCAAATATCTTGAATACGCATATCCTTCCTGTCCATCAGCATTTTTTACTTTCCACCAATCGTCAGAAGTCTGCTCGATTAATGTTACAGAAGCACCTTTCGCTGCTTTTCCTACAACAGCTGCTTCCGTAGAAGGCTCTTGTCTGATGTTAAGGTTAGAATCTTCAGTAGCTACCGTAAGAGAAGCTCCTGCAGCCAAACCTGCAACCTGTACGTCAAGATTGATGTCTGATGCTGAATAGGTAGAATCTATTGCTCCCAATGCATTCCAAACTGCATCTTTTGCTGCAGTATTTGAAGCATTACCGGAAACATATAGAATACCATCCTGCTCCTGAACCTGAAGATTTGCAATTCCTGCAGACTGAGCTGCTGAAATTACACCTGAATATTTATCTTGTAATGTGCTCATCTCTAGTTATTTTACAGTATAGTTATAATTTACTTTTCCAGCTTTTAAAGCATCTACAGATTGTTTGATTTTTCTTGCCTGTTCTTTAGAAACACTTCCGGTAAGAGTTAATTCACCGTTTACTACTTCTACTTTTACCGTTGGGAAATCTTTAACAGCATCCTGAACTTTTTTCTGAACTACAGGATCTACAGCCGAAGTGGTAGTTACGGGAGCAACCGGAGCCGGAGCAGCGATTGTAGACATGTCCATAACTTCTTTTACTCCTTTGATGGCTTTTAGCTGAGCGATCATAGCATCTTTAGACTGCTGATCAGGGAACGTTCCGCTTAAATGAGCAACTCCTTCTTTTACTTCTACAGAAGCACCAGGATTAGATGTTACTACAGTTGTAGCTTGAGTTTGAAGGTCAGCATCCGAAACTTTCTTTTTACAAGAAACAGCTCCAAATGATACAGCTATAGCCAATGCAGCCATTGCGATAGTTTTTTTCATATTGTATATTTATTAATGTTGTTAATACAGTCAAATGTAATAATAAAATTTGTACCAAAATAATAAATACCAGAGAAATATTTCTTTAATTTTTTACAATATTTTAGGAATCAGACATTTAATTTTATCGGATCATAAATGTAACATAGCGTTAGCCTTGTTTTAATAAAATCTGACACCAATTGAAAAACTATTATATTTGCGAAACTTGAACTATTTATATGAAAGGACAAAATAAACTGTTTATAGCAATTATTATTGCGCTTATCTTAGGGGTAGGCATTGGGGGGATGGTGCATCTGCAATATCCTGAAAGTGCAGAACCATTTTCTAAGAATATAAAACTGCTGGGAACTGTTTTTATCAGACTGGTACAAATGATTATCGCGCCATTGGTTTTTACCACACTGGTGGTAGGAATTGCTAAAATGAGCGATATCAAAATGATTGGAAGAGTAGGCACAAAAGCAATGCTGTGGTTTATTTCGGCCTCTTTAATTTCTCTTTTTATTGGATTAATGCTGGTTAACTGGCTGGAGCCGGGGCACATTACCAAATTGCCAATCCAGGATGCTGCATCTGCAGAAGATCTGTTGAAAAGCAGCAAAGGATTCTCTCTTGAAGATTTTGTAAAGCATGTCATTCCGAAAAGTTTATTCGAAGCTTTCGCCACCAATGAGGTACTGCAGATTGTAGTATTCTCTATTATGTTTGGGATTGCCCTGGCGAACCTGGGGGATGAATATGCTAAACCTGTAGTGAGGTTATTTGACATCGTGGCTCATGCCATCCTTAAAATGGTTGGATACATCATGTGGTTTGCGCCATTTGGAGTGTTGGGATCTATTGCTGCGGTAGTAGCCACCAACGGGTTTGAAATTTTTAAAGTATATGCTATCTATCTGAGAGACTTTTTCTTTGCACTAGGAGTTCTCTGGCTGGTTCTCTTACTGGTAGGGTACCTTATCTTAGGAAACCGTCTTTTTGAATTATTAAGAAGAATCAAAGCTCCTTTACTGATCGCATTCTCTACAACAAGCTCGGAAGCTGTATTTCCCAAACTGGTTGAAGAATTAGAAAAATTCGGATGCAATAATAGAGTAGTGTCTTTTATACTTCCGCTGGGATATTCTTTTAACCTGGATGGAAGTATGATGTATATGACTTTTGCATCCATATTTATCGCTCAGATTTACGGAATTGAAATGACGCTTGGCCAGCAGATTACCATGCTGTTGATATTAATGCTGACTTCAAAAGGAATTGCGGGAGTTCCAAGAGCTTCTCTTGTAATTATTGTAGCGACCTGCTCCATGTTTGGAATTCCTCCGGAAGGAATTGCCTTAATTCTGCCTATTGACCACTTCTGTGATATGGGAAGAAGTATGACCAATGTATTAGGAAATGCATTAGCGACTTCTGCCGTTTCGAAGTGGGAAGGACAGCTGGAAAACCATGGTGGAAATATGTAAATAACGAATTATCAATGTAGCGTATGCTAGTCAATGGTCAATAATGAAGGAGTGTAATTAAGTTTACAGGAAATTCATTATTGACCATTTATATTGTATAAAATTTTTGAAATGAATGTACAAGATCATAAAAATGTAATTCTTGAAAATGGGTTTGAAATTATCAACAATATTTTTTCCAACGAAGAAATTAATAAGATAATTTACGTTCTCGAAAACATCGATACATCAAAGGAAACTTTCAGAAAATCTGAAGATCTGTTTGCGATAAGACAGTTTTTAAAGGAAATTCCGGAGATCAAAGACCTCATCTTTAATGACAATATTAAAAAAGTTGTCCGGGAAATTTTCGGTAAGAAATATGTGGTGGTAAAAAGCATTTATTTTGATAAACCTGAAAAATCGAATTGGTATGTTGCCTATCATCAGGATTTAACGATTTCTGTTGATAAAAAAGTGAATCTGCCTGGTTTTGGTCCATGGACGACCAAACAGAATCAGTTTGCTGTACAACCTCCGTTGGATATTTTAGAAAACATATACACCATCAGAATTCACCTGGATGATACCGATGAACATAACGGAGCATTAAAAGTAGTTCCAAAATCACATTCCAAAGGAATTTACAGGTCGGAAACGATCGATTGGACCGTTGAAACCGAAGAAATATGCAGTGTAGAAAAAGGTGGGATCATGATCATGAAACCGCTGACGCTTCACGGCTCCAACAGAACAACGAATGGTAAAAAGAGAAGAGTCATTCATATCGAATTTTCAGATAGGGAACTACCTGAGGAACTGCAGTGGTCGGAACGAATGAATTAATCTCCAATTCATCAGAAATATAATAGTAAGAATCGTAACGATTTCAAAATAATACAATAAAACGACCTCTTTTACCGGAAAAGAGGTCGTTTTTTTAGTAAAGATCCTGTTTTTATTTCACCGAAATCTCATCCACGAAAATATAAGATTCACCGCCGGCGCCCTGGTGCCACTCCGGAAGTTTTCCAAAATGGTAGGCTTTTACTTTGATATATCGGGCTTCAGTCGGCAGAATCTCTGTTCCGAACTCTTTGGTCTGAACCTTTTCATCTTTTGGATCAACCGTATTGTCAACGGTTTTCAGAAGAATAAAATCTTTTCCGTTCATCGAGGCATAATATTCTACTTTTGAGGGCATCAGGATCCATGCTCTGCTGTCCTGAAGATAAGTGGAAGATAAATGAGTAAATTGCTGTGGAGACTGAAGATCAATAATCGCTTCAAAAGTTTGTCCCTGGTAGCCTTGCCATTCACCCTTCCTCCAGTTTTCACTTCCGTTGATGCCGTCGATAAGAGCTAATTTTCCACCCGCGGTATATTGTGCAGTAGGCGTTGCATTCACTGTAATATCCCAATGATTGGGCCTTCTGTTAAATTGCGCAGCCGTCACTGAACTTTTCTCTCCTTTTCTTTCCGAATATGCATGAACCTGAGTCGTTTTGTTGATGACGAACGGACCTTTGTAGGCAGTAAATGTTTTTCTGACATTCGCATCGCCTGCGTCCATGGTCATATAATACACTTTATCTTTTGGATCCAGCGGAGTAATTACCACTTTGGTGGAAAAATCAAAAATCCGGTCGGCTGCAATGACAGGTGAAGTGGTGAGCTGGGTATAGCTGAAATCTTTTGCAGGTTTTACATTTTCAAAACCAAGCTTTTGGAGCTCAGCTTTATCTGTACTTTTAGTGATCGTTTTAGTAGTGCCGTCTTCAAGATGGATTTTAATTTCATCAAAATAAGGGGTTGTTGTTTCCCACTCCGGTTTTCCGGGCGTCACAGAATAGATTCCCATTGAACTTAAAACGTACCATGCACTCATCTGTCCACAGTCTTCATTTCCGATCAGTCCATCTGGCGTATTTTTATAGAAGTTATCAAGAATATACCTGATTTTTTCGTCTGTTTTTTGAGGTTTGTCCACAAAGTTATACAGATAGGCAATATGATGGCTCGGTTCATTTCCCTGGGCATACTGTCCCATTAAACCCGTGATATCCACCTGTTCCCTGCCTGTAGTTTTATCAGAAGCGGAGAAAATAGCATCAATGAATTTTTCAAATTTTTCTTTCCCTCCATGAGCAGCAATCAATCCCGGAATATCCTGCTGCACAGAATAAGAATAATGCCATGAGTTTCCTTCCGTGTAGTTATTATTGACTTCACGCGGATCAAACGGTTCATACCAGTTTCCGTTTTTTCTCGGCTGCATAAAGCCATTGTTGGGATTATACAGGTTTTTCCAGTTTTGGGAACGTTTCATAAAATACTGGTAATCCTCTTTTTTACCTAAAATTTTAGCCATTTGAGCAATACACCAGTCATCATAGGCATATTCTACCGTTTTGGAAACACTTTCATGCTCATCATCTATACTGATGTAATTATTTTGTTTGTAAGCATTCAACCCGAAAATATCCAGCATAGCAGAATTTTTAGACGCTTCAAATGCTTTTTCATAATCGAATCCCTGGATTCCTTTAGCCATGGCATCAGCAATCACAGAAACCGAGTGATAGCCTATCATGCATTCTGTTTCATTGGAGGCCAGTTCCCATACCGGAAGTTTACCACCCTGTTCGTATTGTTTAATGAAAGTATTAATAAAATCTGCCGTTCTTTTTCTGTCGATTAACGTCATGAGAGGATGAGCACCCCGGAAGGTATCCCAAAGAGAAAATACCGAATAATAATCGAATCCTTTTGCGGTGTAGAACTTATTGTCACGGCCTCTGTATTTTCCGTCAACATCCATATTGATATTGGGCTGTGTGAAAACATGGTATAATGCGGTATAAAATACGCTCAGTTTATCCTTGTCAGCTGATTGTACTTCAATTTTTGAAAGTTCTTTATTCCATTCTGCTTCGGCCTGTTTTTGTATTGTTGCAAAATCATTGGATTTTCCTTCTTCCAGCATATTTTTGGCGGCTCCTTCATAACCCGTTGGAGAAATAGAAACTTTTACATTAATTTTCTCTCCTTTTTTTACAGATGTTGAAAAGGCCAGGGCCAGTCTGGTTCCTGCATACAGATTGCTTTCCTGTTTTCCATTCACGTCTTTTTTAGAGATCTTCATGGGTTTTGAAAACTCAATGCGTGCATAAATGTACTGGTTGGTGGCCCAGGCCTCACTTCGTCTGAAAACCTCTATGGTTTTATCATCAATCACCCTCACTTCACCTTCGAGTAGTTTATCCCGGTGGTTCAGGTCTAGTATAATATTGGCATTTCCTGCGCTGTTGAAAGTATATTCATGATATCCGACTCTTTTTGTAGTGGTAAGCCGGACATCAATATTGTTTTTATCGAGCTTAACCGAATAAAATCCAGCTGTTGCTTTTTCATTTTTGTGAGAGAATTTTGAAGAATAGTCTTTATTATTCAAACTGGGATTTCCCATCGTAGGCATCAGCATAATGTCTCCATAATCAGAAACACCGGTTCCGTTAAGATGGGTATGAGAAAAACCATAGATCACCGAATCTGAATAATGGTAGCCGCTACATCCGTCCCAGCTCCCGTCTATTCTGGTATCAGGAGAAAGCTGCACCATTCCGAAAGGAACGATAGCTCCGGGAAAAGTGTGTCCGTGACCTCCGGTTCCAATAAAGGGATTTACATACTGCGAATAGTCTTGGGAAGATACTATCTGAGCAATGAATAAAGAGAATATGACCAGGCTTTTTTTCATACGATAATTTATGTTGGCGAATATATTGAAAAAAATGAGGCCTGTAAAATGTAATAAAAGAAACAGAAGCATTGTCTTAATAGAAACGATACCATGACAAGAACCCTATTTTCCATTGTACTGCTTCTCCCTATTTTAGCTTTTTCACAGCGTATTACCGGCAAAATTGCAAGGGAGGGAAGTGCAGCTTCATACATAGAGATTATGGCAGTTAAAGATAAAACGAAACATACCACTATTTCTGATGAAAAAGGAAAATACACCCTTAGTCTTTCTGAAAATGGAAATTACAACATCAGATTGATACAGGATGGAACCGAACTGTTGAATACAACCATTACGGTAACCGGAGATGCAGAAAAAGATTTTTATATTGAAAAAAAAGAAGAAAAACAGATTGAAGGGATTACCCTTACACCCAGAAAAAAACTGATTGAAAGAAAAGCAGACCGCCTGATTTATAATATATCCAATTCTATTGCTTCCCAGGGAATGGATGGAGTGGAAGCACTTGGCAATACTCCGTTGATAAAAGTGGATGAAAGTTCGGGAATTTCCATTGTTGGAAAAAGTGGTGTAGCAGTAATGATCAATGAAAGGATGCTGAATCTTTCAGGAAGTGAATTGATCAATTATTTGAAAAGTTTACGGTCAGAAAATATTGAAAAAATAGAAATAATCACGGCGCCGCCTGCGAAATATGAAGCACAGGGAAACAGCGGATTAATCAATATTGTTTTAAAGAAAAACCAGAATCTGGGCTGGAGCGGCAGTTTTACAACAAGTTTGTTGCAAACAACGTATACCGGCGGGGCAAACAATGCTTCAGTCAATTATCAGAATGGAAAACTTCGCTCATCATTGAAGGTACGGCATTATGATACCCAAAAACATTCCTCAGAAAATTATAAAATTGTTGGTGCCGATGGTTTAATCAGTTCAGATGATAGAACAGATTTTGGAAATGGTATCGGAGCCAATCTGAGTGTAGATTATCAACTGGCAGCAAAATCTAATGTAGGATTTGTTTACGATTATGGCTACGGACATTCTAATATGAATATCCAGAATACCTCAGATTATTTTCAACTGGGAAATTATACCAATACTCTGTCAACCTATGCCGAGCACCGTTCCAACAATAAACAGCAAACGGTAAGTGCCTATTATGATGTGAAATTTGGAAAAAAGGATCACAAACTGAGTATTACAGGGAATTATTTCTCTAATATGCCAGAGAATACTATCGATTTCAATACTATAGAGAGCTCGGGGAATAATTTTGTTGTAAGAACACCTTCTAGGGTTGATTACAAAATTTATTCAGGACAGGCCGATCTTACTTTGCCTTATGCATTTGCAAAAACAGAGACGGGAATAAAATTCACCAACTTTGATAATAATTCAAATGTTTCCTATCAAAACTTGATCGGTAATACCTATCAGACTGATCCTGCAAAAAGCAATGTCTTTGAATATAACGAGAAAAATTATGCCGCTTATGTAAGCCTGGAAAAAGAATTTAATGAAAAATGGTCGGCAAAAGCAGGACTTAGATATGAACATTCTACAGTCACCGGTAATTCTTTAACTTCAGGGCAGAATACTTCGAATTCGTACGGTAAATTTTTCCCGACCGCCTATATTGCTTATAAAAGTGATGAAAATAATACATTCAGTATTAATTATTCAAAAAGGATCAACAGACCGGATTTCCGGGCGATTAACCCTTACCGATGGTATATTAATGTCAATTCCTATTTTACCGGAAATCCTCTGTTAAAGCCTTCCATTAACCATAATATTGAACTGGCCTATATTTATAAAGGAAAATTATCTGCATCCGCCTATTTCCAGCGAACGCTTAATGCATTTGGCCAGCTGGTTAATCTTGAAGGAGAAAATAAGATCAGTACTTTCAATAACTTTTACAATCAGAACAGTGCAGGGATTTCGTTGAACTATTCAGATACTTTTTTTACCTTTTGGGAAGCCAATTATTCCGCGGACCTATCTTCTATGAAGACTCAGGTTTTTGCTACCGATGCCGCATCCAGAAAAGGAAGTACCTATACGATGAATTTTCAGAATAATATATCGCTCAATAGCAATAAAACAGTTCAGTTATTTTTTAATTATTGGTTTCGTTTACCTTCAAGTTTTGGAAATTCATATTCCTATTTTGTAGGAAACTTCACGTCAGGTGTTAAACTGAATTTTATGGAGAAAAACCTGCAGATGAATCTGTATGTTTCAGATATTTTCAGACAGGCTAAAAGCAATGGTGAAATCTATTATACCAATGCAACGCATTTCTATGATAATTATTATGACGGAAGAAGGCTTACCTTGTCGGTAACCTATAATTTCGGAAACAAGAAAATAAAAGGAACAGACCGAAATGTAAAATTTGATGAGAAAAATAGGGCAAATTAGAAACTGTTTTTCCTAACCTGTTGATTATTAAATGAAATATTTTACCTGTTGGCATTTTATGATGCCCCCTATCGATTTTCTCAATACTTGATTTTACTTATTCTAAATAGGTAAAATTTCCGTAAATTTGTGAACAATTTATATTTATATGTTGACGAAAGAAAAGGTTCAGGATTTCCTTAAAGAGATAGAAGTAGACGACTTAGTAAGTAATTTTCAAGTAATGGGTAACGATGTATATATCGACATGACCGCCCATTCACCTGCAATGCATGAGAAAAAGAAGTTAGAGGCTGCCATGAAGCAGGCTTTTGCAAGCGAGTTTGGAGAGGACATTAACTTAAAACTTAAGATTGTTTCTCCGGAACCAAGCGAAATCCAGCAAAGCCAGATTAAAGGAAGACAAATTCCAGGAATTCAAAATATTATTGCCATCGCTTCCGGAAAAGGAGGAGTTGGAAAATCTACAGTTGCTGCAAATATGGCAGTAACGTTAGCAAAAATGGGTTTCAAAGTAGGATTATTAGACGCTGATATCTATGGACCATCTGTTCCTACCATGTTTGATACAGAAGGACAGAAGCCAATCTCGGTAGACGTAAACGGAAAAAGCCTGATGAAACCTATTGAAAATTATGGCGTGAAAATGCTTTCAATTGGATATTTTTCAGGAGCTAATCAGGCAGTAGTGTGGAGAGGTCCTATGGCTTCAAAAGCATTAAACCAGATGATAAGAGATGCAGACTGGGGAGAATTAGACTTTTTACTGATCGATCTTCCTCCGGGAACAGGAGATATCCACTTATCCATCATTCAGGAAGTTCCTGTAACTGGTGCAGTTATCGTGAGTACGCCTCAGCACGTTGCATTGGCAGACGTTAGAAAAGGGATTGCGATGTTCCAGATGGAAAGTATCAGTATTCCGGTTCTTGGATTAATCGAAAATATGGCGTATTTTTCGCCGGAAGAATTGCCTGACAATAAATATTATATCTTTGGAAACCAGGGAGCGCAATATTTAGCAGAAGATTTGGGAATTCCTGTATTGGGAGAGATTCCTTTGATCCAAAGCATCAGAGAAGCAGGAGATGTCGGAAGACCAGCTGCCTTGCAGGAGAATTCTAAAATTGCAGAGATCTACACAGATACTGCCCGTAAAATGATCGAAAGCCTTGTAGAAAGAAATAAGAGCCTTCCTCCTACAGAAGCTGTAAAAATTACAACAATGGCAGGATGCTCGCCAAAGGCAAAAAAATAATTTTTCAAGTACATTGAAGAAAAACCGAATTGAACTGAAGAAAATATGGAAACAAATATAAAACACGAAGATACCGTAACAAGAGTAATGGAAGGCTTGGAAAGCATTCGTCCGTTCCTTAATAAAGACGGTGGAGATATTGAACTTATCGATGTGAAGGATAATCAGGTTTTTGTTAGACTTTTAGGAAACTGTTCAGGCTGTTCACTGAATTTTTCTACCCTAAAATTAGGAGTGGAAAATACCATCAAACAGCATGCTCCGGAAATTCAGAAAGTGATTAACGTAGAGTAAAAAATACAACAGATATATTTTTTAAAGACAGGCCCAAAAAGCCTGTCTTTTTTTGTGGAACTGATTAATTTTTGACCAGTTTCTTTGTTACCGTTTTTCCATTTTGAAACTCTGTTTTTATAGCATCAACTTTCCAATATTATTGGAAATTAAGAAGTCATATTTTATATTAAAGAACAAGGCGTTTTTTGTTATTTTTAATTGAAAATGTCATTTTTTTTAATTATATTTGAGAAAACGCACAAATTATGTTCGGATTTCTTCAAAACCTGGAACCCCTTAATCAAGGCTTTTGGTATATTGCTCTAGCGGCCAGTTTGATATTTTTAATTCAAACTGTTCTTACCTTTATAGGAGGTGGCCACGGAGACGGTATTCATGCCGACTTTAGTGATGCAGGGCATACTGATACTCCTTTTCAACTATTCTCTTTTAGAAATCTTATTAATTTTTTGTTAGGATTCGGGTGGAGTGGAGTCGCATTTTACAATTCGGTAGACAATAAAACGCTTTTGATCTTCATTTCAGTGGTGATTGGTGCCGGATTTATATTCCTGTTTTTCATTCTGATCCTTCAAATCTTAAAACTCACCGAAGATAATACCTTTAAAATGGAGAATCTGATTGGAAGAGTAGGAGAGGTATACCTTACCATTCCGGCTAACATGGGTGGCAAAGGAAAGATTTTGATTTCTGTAAACGGTGCCAATCATGAGCTTCAGGCGATGACAGAATCTGAAGAAAACATTCCGTCCAGTCATTCTGTACGGGTCATTTATATCTATGACGAAGTGCTTGTTGTTGCTGAAATTTAATATGTTATCAACTTTTATAAACTATATATGGAAATTCCAGGAAGTCTTATTCTTACACTAGTCATTGCACTGGTGCTATTCGTCACCTTTTTAGCTCTTATTTCGAGGTATAAAAGATGTCCTTCAGATAAAATTTTAGTGATTTACGGTAAAACCGGGGGAAGCTCTGCAAAATGTATCCATGGAGGAGGTGCTTTCGTATGGCCGGTTATTCAGGATTATGCTTATCTGGATCTGAAACCGATTTCTATTGAAGCTAACCTTACGAATGCGTTATCCAGACAGAACATCCGTGTAGATGTACCCTGCCGTTTTACGATTGCTATTTCTACAGAACCGGATTCTATGGGAAATGCTGCCGAACGTTTGCTGGGACTTGTTCCGGAACAGATTCAGGAGCTTTCTAAAGATATCCTTTTCGGACAGCTGCGTTTGGTTATTGCAACCATGACCATTGAAGAAATTAATTCAGACAGAGATAAATTTTTGGATAATATTTCTAAAAATGTCGATACTGAATTAAAGAAAATAGGGTTGAAATTAATTAACGTGAACGTTACGGATATCAGAGACGAATCCGGATATATTGAAGCTTTAGGAAAGGAGGCAGCTGCAAAAGCGATTAATGAGGCCATCATCAGTGTAGCTGAGCAAACCAAGATCGGAGAAACCGGAAAGGCCATTGCAGATAGAGAAAAAGATACTCAGATTGCAGAAACGCAGCGAGACAGAGATGTTAAAATTGCCATCACGCAAAAAGACAGGGAAGTAAGTATTGCCGCAGCAGGTAAAGATGAAGCTATTGGGAAAGCAGAGGCCGCAAAAGAAGCCCGGATCGCTACTTCATTAGCCAACTCAATCGCTGTAAAAGGAGAGAACGAGGCTAAAATTACCATTGCCAATTCTGATGCTGAAAGAAGAGAAAAAGAAGCGGAAGCTTTAAGAATCGCTACCGCAGCAGAAAAAGTACAGGCCGCAAGATCTTTGGAAGAATCCTATCTTGCTGAACAGAAAGCGGAAACTGCAAGAGCCGAGAGAGAACGTTCTACACAGCAGGCCAATATCGTCGTTCATGCAGAAATTGCAAAACAAAAAGCGATTATTGATGCACAGGCGGAAGCCGAAAAGATCCGTGTACAGGCTAAGGGAGAAGCAGATGCTATTTTTGCGAAAATGGAAGCCGAAGCGAAAGGTTTATATGAGATCCTGACGAAGCAGGCAGAAGGATATGACAAAATTATACAGGCCGCAGGTGGTGATACCAACAGTGCCTTCCAGTTACTATTAATTGAAAAGCTTCCTGAATTGGTGAAAACCCAGGTTGAAGCCGTTAAAAATATTAAGATTGATAAAATTACGGTTTGGGACAGCGGAAACGGACAGGATGGCGGAACCTCAACTTCTAATTTTGTTTCCGGAATGATGAAATCGGTGCCGCCTTTGAACGATCTTTTTAATATGGCCGGACTGAATTTACCCGAGTACCTTAAAGGAAAACCTGAAGAAGTACAGAAGGAAATTATAAAGGTGATCGAGAAAAAAGAGAAACAGAATTTTGATGATATGACAATAAGCAATAATGATCCGACAGGGGATCTTCCACAAGCTTAGATATTTAATAATTATAAGTTTCGGGCGGAAAGCTTTGCTTTCCGCCCGAAACTGTTTTTAGGCTTATTTCAAAATAATTTTTACGTCAAATTCTTTAAAAGTTTCAATAATTGTATTGAATTTAGTTTTTAAAAATTTTTTACTTTTTTCATGATTATTCCAGGTTAATTCTGAAATTGATTTTACACCGAAATTACTTCTTAAGCAGTCATATAATGCATATGAGTTTCGACCAAAATATCCGGTAATTCCATTGACCTCTTCTCCTAAAATACAGAAAAATTCATCCAGATTATGAAATTCATTTCCGTCAATTTGGATTTTAATATTTTCTTTTTCAATTTCAGGCTTATTATAATGTAAAGCAAATGTTAACCAGCCTTGCAACTCATCTTTTTTAAATTGTTTCCAAACATTTTTATGCGTAATCTCATTATTAATGATCATTTTGTAAGCCTTATGAAAACCTTTGGGATGATGCCATACATAGCCACTCAATGTAACATTATTCTTTTTAGACTTAATAATTCTGATGTTACTTATGAAAGTTGAGACTACAACTGATTTATTTTCATCAAGTAAGTGAATATAACCTTGGTTATTATAAATTTTGCTAGCTTTTTCTATTTCCAATTTTAATTTTTCTGTATTTTGAACATTGATCAATCTCAATTCTCTATATCCGAGATTAGTTTTATTATTCTCAAGATTTTTAACATCATCAATAGATGTGATGATTTGTAGTTCTTGTAGAGTTTCGAGTGCAAATACAAACATAATTATGGTCTGGTATTTTTAATAATTTCTTTAATCACTTTCAAAATCTCAGTTGACTTTTCTACTATAAAAAGTATTTTAATGTTTTTAACAGCTTTCAATGAACTGAGTTTTTATGTGTCTTGTGCTTTCACTAAAATAATAAAATCTAAAACTAATCAATTTTCCAACAATAAAAAAGCTCCGGAAATTCCGGAGCTTTGCGATGGACTCAATATTTAATTCTACTTTATAATGACTCTCTTAATCTGTCCTTCCGAAGTTTTTACAAGATAAACTCCTGTAGAGAGTTGTGATGTGTTGATTGTCAGAGCATTTTTCTCTTTTCCGACTAATTTACCTGACATATCATACAATTCATAATCCTGAACCCTGTTGAAGTACAACGTGCTTCCTTTAGCTACAGGATTAGGGAATACATTGAATGTTGCTTTTTCAGTTTTTGTTTCTCCGGTTCCTAAAGTAGGAGAGGAAGCCACTTCATACATCGATAAAGTTCCGCTGATCTCGTTGGCAACGATCACATATCCTTTTCCGGTAGTGGTGTTTTCAGGAGCGATATAAGTAATTCCTTCCGGTCCGTTATCACCTCCGTAAGCTGAAGTGGAACGGGAATGTTTGTAATCTGTGAAAGTCGGGCTGTTGGGATCTGTGATATTATACACCATAACACCGCCGGTTCTTTCTAAAGTAATAAACGCATACGTCTGCCCGTTGATGGTCGCTAATGCTACTCCTTCCGGCTCAGGTCCTTTTGCACGGCTTCTGTTTTTAGCACCATTAGCTTCATTGTCAGCATTGAAGATCAAAGGATGATAGGCTGCAATATATCGTTCAAAACGGTCTCCGCTGTCGTAAATGATTTGTTTGGTGTCCGCATTGAAGATTGAAAATGAACGGGCTCCCAATGCATTGATTTCTTCAAATTCAGCATCGCCGTCCGTATTTCCGTTGACATTGGTTACTCTAAACCTTCCCAGATTGTGAGAAGCTTTTAAAACAGCAGCATCCGGAAAAAGACCAGGATCTAAAGCATATCCGTTTGCTCCGACCGTTGTTCTTTCACTAAAACCCGTAAGGTCTTTTTCATCACCTTCATTAGCGGTTACAATATAGTGGGTATTTCCAACTTTATAGTTTTGCACCGCATCCGGTGTATAATAAGCTTTTACAGGCCAGTTGGCAATCAGTATTTCTCCGTTATTATCAGACGCATCAAATCCGTTTCCGGGAAGGCTCATGTCTTTTTTACCCAATCCCCATATGCTGGTTATGGTTTTTGTAGCAAGATTGACTTCAGCGACGGCATTGTTCTCCTGAAGGGTCACCCAAGCTTTCTGACTGTCTGCACTTACGGTAACATATTCAGGTTCCAGATCCTGAGAAAGAGTATTGTTGTTTCTTACTTTTCGCAATCCGGTAGCTGTTAAAGCAGCAAGCTGTGATTCGAAATTATTAAAATTAAGAGTCGTTACATTGCTTTGACCAAGGCTCCCTATGCCTCCGGAGATATCAATAATACTGATGGATCCTTCCGGATCTACAGTATAAGCATCATTCGGTTCACCTTCATTGGCGGTGATCACCTTGGTTCCGTCCGGACTGAAAGTGACCATATCGGGTAATGCTCCAACAGTAACCTGCTTCAGGAAATTTCCATTAATGTCAAAGAAAACAACAGAACCGTTCTGCTGTGGATTGGCATTAGGAGAAGCCGCCGCAATAATTCCGTTTTTCACGGCAATACTTGTAATTCCGCCATAAGGAGCCATATTCACCGTATTGATCACAGATGGAGTGCTGGGAGTACTGAAATTGATAATATCAAAAACATCAGTCAGTGAGCTGATGGTAAATAACCGCTGGGTGGCGGGATCATGTACTACAATTTCCGTAGAACTGGTACTGTTTCCGGACGGGTCAAAACTTCCGAGATAGTTCAGCTGAATCTGATGGGAAGGAACCGGAGCGGGTTTATCATTATCAACAATATAAACCGTTGCTGTATTATCACCGGTAATAGTGGTACCTACAGGATTTTCAAGACTTAATACAAAATATTCAGCGCTCTGTTCTTCCAGGGTATCATCAATGATCGGAATGTTTACCGTATAATTCGTCGCAGAAGGAGTGATATTAATGGTCTGGCTGCTGAATGTAAAATCACTGCTGTCTGCAGTATTGAACGGAGCAGGTTTTACCACCAGGTTGACACTCGATGTGGAAGGGTTATTAACATTAATTTTAAAACTTAAAGTTCCTGCATTCTCATTGACTGTAATAAAATTTCTGTCCAGAGAAACTGATGTTCCGGCTGTCGTAAATACTGTTGAAGTGGCTGAGGTGACACCATTGTCACTAAAATCTTCAACGGTATTGGGTTTCAAAGCTACATAATATGATTGATTGGGAACTAAACCTGCAGTTGGAATTATAGTAATTTTATTGTTGCTGAACGTAGTAGTAAAGGGAACGGGAGTACCTGAAGCATTTCCTAAACGGAATTCTACAAGATTTTGTGCATTAGAATCGGTGATCGCGGAATTGTCTGTTTGTCTTACATTTTCATTAAAAGAAATGGTGGGATTTACAGTACCTGATACATTATTTGTGTTGTTGGCGGGAAGGTAAGTGACCGTTGGTGGAGTGGTGTCAACGCTGCCTGTTGCGGAGCCATCCATTGTGAAATTGTCGAAACGGTTGTTACCAACAGTTCCTCCCGTACCAGCGGAAAATTCAACTTTTAATTTAAAATTCGGATTGTTTGCAACCCCGGAAACAGATGAAAAATCAAAGGTAATCAGTTGCGGATTTGCATCCTGTGGAGTAACGGTTTGATAAGGCTGGAAAGTAAGACCGTCAGTAGAGTAGGACCAGGTTTGAGTACCTGCCCCGGAACCCGATCTTCTGGTGGTGAATTTTATAATAATATTGTTATATCCTGTCGTAGGCAGAGAAAACTGTAAAGCTCCACCGATAGGATTGTTGAATCTCAGGTGTGTTCCGGAAGGATCATTGTTCCGGGCATTGAAATTGGCTATATCAAAATTCTGATTGACTCCTCCTGCCGGATCTATTTCGCTTGTTCCCCCTGCAATAGCAGCAAGAGATCCTCCTGCCAATGTGGAAGTCGGCGTGGTAATAGAAGAAACCGAAGAGTTGCTGTTAAAATTCCAGTAATGGATAAGAGTTTGTCCGAAGAGACCGCCCTGAAGAAAAAAAGCGGCGATGACAAACCCTTTTAAGAAGTAGTTATTGGTCATTTTTACTTTACTTTATTTCATGCAAAAATGAACTTTATTATCTCTAAACATTTTACGGGAATCTTAAGAAATGTTTAATAATAAGTACTTTCTATTCAATATTTATTTTATAATTCTTTAAAACAGATTTTGTATGCTCAAACTATCTATTTCCAAACGTCATATTAATCAAAACACCAAACACTAACAACTAAACACCAACAACCAACAACCAAAACAACCCCTACTTCTTCCACCATTCCGTAAACCGTTGAAGGCTGTCATTCGGATATACGACTTCCCCTATTTTTGGAGTCAAAACAGGGATTTTTTCTTTTTTCGCTAAGGTGGTAAGTGCGTTTAACGGAGTATTCCAGTCATGCTTGGCAAGATTAAACTTAGAATTATGATAAGGCAAAATTCTTTTAGCATGAAGATCTTTTGAAGCCTTAATAATTTCTTCCGGCAGGTTGTGGACAAAATGCCAGGCTTTGTCGTACTGCCCATCTTCCATAATGGCCAGGTCAATTTTTTTATACTTATTTCCGATCTGTTGAAAATGCTTGTCAAAACCTCCGTCTCCGCTTACAAAGTAATTTTTATCCTTAGACTGGATTACATAAGAAACCCAGAGTGTCTGATTTTGGGTAAATCCTCTTCCTGATTGATGTCTCGCAGGCTCTGCGTTGAAAGTAAGTGCTCCGCTGGGATCCTGATACTTTTCAAACCAATCTAGTTCCACAATTTTATCTTTCGGATATCCCCAATATTCAAAATCTTCTCCGACCCCCAGTCCACAGATGACTTTTTTTACCTTGGGCTGCAATGCTTTAATGGTTTTGTAGTCCAAATGATCGTAGTGGTCATGGGAGATCACTACATAATCGATTTCCGGAAGATCATCAACAGAATATATGGCAGTTCCCTGAAAAGCAGGAACGGATGACGGTATTGGAGAAGCATTGTTACTGAAAACTGGATCTGTAAGAATATTTTTCCCGTTAAGATGGAGTAATGTCGAAGAATGACCAAACCACACGATATAATCTTTGTCAGCCGGCAAGTTCTTTAAATCAGTTTTTAAGGCTGGGATAGGATGATTAGGTATTGCGTTGGGATTATTTTTAAATACCGCTTCGTACAGCTCGCCCCAAAAACTATGACCTTCTGTAATCGTCGGGGTTTCAGAAAAATTATGAAACTCTCCATCTTTGAAATGTGGAGATTTTTTTATCCTTTCCAGACGTTCACCTGATGGCAGTCTCCCAAATTGGGGCTGTACATAAATGAATCCTGAAATGGCGGTCAGAATACCTAAAATAAAAATGACAATGAAGATCCTTTTCAGCATTGCTTTCATTGAGCTAACCTTTTAATATCTCTTATTTCTAAAACGGATGTCGGGTACCCTTGCTGTACGGCATGGATCATTGCTCTTCCCACTTCATGCAGGGTCAGGGATTTTGATGGTAACAGGACAGGAAACAACCAGATAAAGGGCTTAAAGAACCATTTTACGTTCACCTGGCCGTCTACAGGTTTCATAAATCCCGGACGGAAATTATATGCCCCTTTGAAATCCATTTTTTTCAAAGTATTTTCCGTCTTTCCTTTTACTCTTGCCCACATGGTTTTTCCGCTTTCCGTGCTGTCGGTATGACTTCCGGACACATAGGTGAAAACCATTCCCGGGTTTTGATTTAGAACGGCTTTCGCAAAATGTACCGTGGTATCGTATGTAATTTTGGTGTACTCTTCTTCACTCATTCCTACGCTGCTGATTCCGGCACAGAAAAAACAGGCATCAAAGCCTTTTAGATTTTCATCATTCAGATCTACAGCAAGGAAATCCGGTACCAGATATTCTTTTAATTTAGCATGTTTTTTTCCGGAAGGTTTTCTGCTGACACTCAGTACTTCGGAAATAGAAGGATTTTCAAGGCATTCCATTAAAACACCTTCGCCTACCATTCCTGTAGCACCCGTAAGAATTATTTTGATTGGTTTTGAATTCATAATTAAAAAGATATATTAATAAGTGAACTTATTTAAAGTTAAGATTTTAAGTCAGATAATTTTGAATAATTTTATTTGAAAGAGTTTGGAAACACCAATGGATCCTTCCACAGCTGGCAACACATTTCATTTTTTGTGAGTTTTAAATGAATAAACGAAACATAATGCAAGGCATAGCCATCGTTTTTGTCTTGGCTAAAGTTGGATTCTACAAAAGGAAGGATGTCGAAATGGTGAATTTCTCCATTTTTAAGCATATTCAGAACTTTATCTTTTTTATCAGACGTTCTAATGATAGTTTTTACTTTATAACTTGCTGTAAAAATTGAAAAATATAATGTGTACCGGGAAATCCGGTCAGACGATGGTATTGCTGTACTGTTTTTGTTTTCCGTCATACTGAATATATACAGATATTTACAGTATACATTCAGTACAATGGTTGTATTGGGAAACCCAAATATAATTGTTGAGAAACTCTCTGAAGTTATTTCTTCTTGTCGTGTAACTGACTGTATATATTATGGATAAGTCCGTCAGCTACGGAGATTTTAGGAACGAAAATCCTGTTGATGTCAGACCAGGTCATCACATTGTTGAAAATCCTTAACGCATGGGCTACCACATCCGCTCTGTCTTCTCTTAGGTTATGTTTCGTCATTCTTTCCTCTACAGAAAGCTCATTAAATTCTTTATATACCTTTTTTAGATGAGACAGTGTCATTGGCTTTCCGTCTTTGGTTTTGCTCATGGAGAATACTTTATTGATGTTTCCTCCGGATCCTATGGCAACAATCGGTTTCTTGCTGGTGATGTTTTCCTTGATTTCCTCTTTCATCTCATGCCAGTTATCTACGGTCACGAGGTTGTTCAATAAACGGATGGTCCCGATATTGAAAGATTTTTCATACATCATTTTGCCATTTTCATAGAACGTAAGCTCGGTAGAACCTCCGCCCACATCAATATAAAGGTAGGCGAATTCTTTGTCTAAGCCTTCTGCTACGTGGTTTTCATAGATCAATGTGGCTTCCTCATCCCCGGTAATGATTTCTATATCGATTCCTGAGGCATCTTTTACCCGCTCTATAATTTCCTTTCCGTTAGCGGCATCCCGCATAGCACTTGTGGCACAGGCCCTGTAATGGTCTACCTTATAGATTTTCATCAGGTCGCTGAAAATTTTCATAGAGTCGACGACCATTTTTTCCCTTTCTTCCCCGATTTTCCCAAGAGTGAATACATCCATTCCCAGCCTTAAAGGAATTCGCAAGAGATTTAACTTGATGAATTCAGGTTTCCTGTTATTGATTTTTACTTCATTGATTAACAGTCGGGCTGCATTACTTCCTATGTCTATCGCTGCGATCTTCATTTTACGCTTGTTTTAGCTTTTAAATATTTATACGTCTCGATTTGAGAACGGCATTCTTCCTTAGAGTTGCTGATGTATTCGTTGCTCAAATTTTTGTCTAAAATACGAGCTTTTACGTTATCTCTCAACTGAATGTCGATAATATCTTTTAATTCTTTCTTAAGATCTTTATCGGTGATCTTTGCGGCAGCCTCAATTCTGTAGTCCAGGTTTCTGGTCATCCAGTCGGCAGAAGAAATATACAGATCTTCAGCACCTTTATTATAAAAATACATCACCCTGGCATGCTCAAGATATTCATCTACAATACTGATAGCCTTTATTTTTTCCTTAAAATCTTTCTGATTAACTGCACAGTAGATTCCTCTTACAATCATTTTTACCACCACACCAGCTTTTGCTGCGTCATATAATTTGATGATTAAAGCACGGTCACTGAAAGAATTGGCCTTAATGATCATTTCTGCTCTTCTGCCAGCCCTGGCTTCTTCAATTTCCCGGTCAATGTGATGAACGATTTTTTCACGCATAAACTGCGGACAGACCATAAGGTTCTTACAGGTTTTTAAAACAGACAGATAATCTTCTTTAGGTTTTTTCAATACATTGAAGACCTTATTGATATCCGCCATAATATTACGGTCGGCTGTCATCAGTAGATGATCACCGTAAATTCGTGCCGTCTTTTCATTAAAATTTCCGGTGCTTACAAAACCATATTGAAGGGTCTTGTTATGTGCTCTTTTTTTGATAACACAAAGTTTGGCGTGAACTTTTTTATTGGGAATTCCTACTAATACAGTAATTCCTTCCGGTTCCAGCATTTCCTTCCATTTAAGGTTGGATTCTTCATCAAATCTTGCCTGAAGTTCCAGCATTACCGTTACCTCTTTACCGTTTCTTGCCGCATAGATCAATGCATTGCTGATTTTTGAACTGCTGGCCAGACGATACGCCGTGATCTGAATAGATTTCACATCAGGATCCATAGCGGCTTCTCTAAGGAGATCAATGACTGGATTGTATTTATGGTAAGGGAAGCTTAATAGAACATCATTTTTTAAAATAACATCGGTTACTCTTTCCCCGTGCTCAAATGCAGGATGGGTGAAAGACGTTCTTTCCACAGGTTTTTCATACTTTTCAAAAACATCAGGAAAATCCATGAAATGTTTAAAATTATGAATCTTTCCCCCTGGAATAATACTGTCTTTCTTAGTTAAATTAAGCTTGCGGATCAGAAGTTCCAGCAGTGCTTTATCCATATCTTTATCGAAAACAAACCGGGTAGGTTTTCCTTTTCTTCTGTTCTTAAGACCTTTCTCTATTTTCTCTGCAAAATTGGTTTTGATGTCATTATCCAGATCCAGTTCGGCATCTTTTGTTACTTTGAAAGCATTCGCCGCAAATTCGTCATACCCGAAATAAGAGAAGATATGTGGAAGATTGAAGGTAATAACATCTTCCAGCAGCATTACATTCTTTTCTTCCGGATCTTCTGTCGGAAGAAGAACAAACCTTCCCACAAAGCGGGACGGGATTTCAATAATGGCATAATTGCTCTGATATTGCCAGTCTTTCTTTCGCATGGCCACTCCCAGATAAAGACTTTTATCCCTTACATAAGGCATTGGAGTATTTTCATGAAGAAGGATCGGAATAACATTAGATTCAACAACCTCATCAAAATAATCCCTTACAAAGTCTTTCTGCTGTGCAGTCAGGTTTTTTGAGTTTTTAATGAAAACCTTATGATCGGCCATTTCCGAAAGAATTTTCTTCCAGGTTTTGTCAAAATTATGTTGGTGCCTGATCACAATTTCATTGATCCTTTGCAGAATTTTGGAAGGAGGCTGATAAAAAGATTCTGCGATTACTTTCTCTTTAAAATCCATGGCACGTTTTAATCCGGCAACCCGCACCCTGAAAAATTCATCAAGATTATTGGAAAAGATTCCAAGAAAGCGAATTCTGAGGTGGAGAGGAACTTTTTCGTCCATGGCTTCCTGGAGCACCCTTTCATTAAAGGCCAGCCATGTGATGTCTCTCGGATTAAAATGTAATGACATATTTGTGTAAAATTTATCAAAAATAATAATTCACAGGCTTTTTACATCATAGGCAAGGTTAAACTTTGATTAATTTTTAAGTTTTGTCAATGTCAATGCTGCCTAATGGACTTGCTGAAGGATAATTTTTCAGGCTTAAAAAATAGTTTTGTGTCATTTTGTCACAAATTTTCATCTGGTACAGATATTGAGAAATAGAGAATGTAATTAATAATTTAAAAATTAGAAAAAATATAAATATTATGAGTAAAATAATTGGAATTGACTTAGGAACAACTAACTCTTGCGTTGCAGTAATGGAAGGTAAAGATGCTGTTGTTATTCCTAATGCAGAGGGTAAAAGAACAACTCCTTCTATCGTAGCGTTTACAGAAGATGGTGAAAGAAAAGTAGGTGATCCTGCAAAAAGACAGGCTGTAACGAATCCAAAAAAGACAGTATATTCTATCAAAAGATTTATTGGAACTCATTTTAAAGATGATGCAAGTGAAATTTCAAGAGTTCCTTACGAAGTAGTAAAAGGACCTAATGACACTGTAAAAGTTAAAATTGACGACAGAGAATATACACCACAGGAAATTTCTGCAATGACACTTCAGAAAATGAAGAAAACTGCTGAAGATTATCTTGGACAAGAAGTAACAAGAGCGGTAATTACGGTTCCGGCTTACTTCAATGACGCACAAAGACAAGCTACTAAAGAAGCAGGAGAAATCGCTGGTCTTACAGTAGAAAGAATCATCAACGAGCCTACTGCAGCAGCATTGGCATATGGTATGGATAAAAGCCATAAAGACCAGAAGATCGCAGTATATGACCTTGGAGGAGGTACTTTCGACGTTTCTATCCTTGATTTAGGAGATGGAGTATTCGAAGTATTGTCTACAAACGGTGATACTCACCTTGGAGGGGATGACTTTGATGATGTAATTATCAACTGGATGGCTGATGAGTTCAAGGCTGAAGAAGGAGTAGAATTAAAATCTGATGCTATTGCATTACAGAGATTAAAAGAAGCTGCTGAAAAAGCTAAAATTGAATTATCATCTTCTGCTCAAACAGAGATCAACTTACCTTATATCACGGCTACGGCTACAGGTCCTAAGCACTTAGTGAAAACATTAACGAAAGCTAAATTCGAGCAGTTAGCTGCAGACTTAGTAAGAAGATCAATGGAGCCTTGTAAAAAAGCGCTTAATGATGCAGGTCTTTCTATCTCTGATATCGATGAGGTAATCTTGGTAGGTGGTTCTACAAGAATCCCTATTATCCAGGAAGAAGTAGAAAAATTCTTCGGTAAAAAACCATCTAAAGGAGTAAACCCGGATGAAGTAGTAGCAATTGGTGCTGCCATTCAGGGAGGTGTTTTAACAGGAGACGTAAAAGACGTATTACTTCTTGACGTTACCCCGCTTTCTTTAGGTATTGAAACAATGGGTTCTGTATTCACTAAATTAATTGAAGCAAATACAACGATCCCAACTAAAAAATCTGAAACATTCTCTACAGCTTCTGATAACCAACCAGCAGTAAGCATCAGAGTAGGACAAGGTGAAAGACCAATGTTCAACGATAATAAAGAGATTGGTAGATTTGACCTTGCAGATATCCCGCCAGCACCAAGAGGAGTTCCTCAGATTGAAGTAACTTTTGATATTGATGCAAATGGTATCCTTAGCGTTTCTGCTAAAGATAAAGGAACCGGTAAAGAGCAGTCTATTAAAATTCAGGCTTCTTCAGGTCTTTCTGACGAAGAAATCGAAAGAATGAAAAAAGAAGCTCAGGAAAACTCTGCAGCGGATGCTAAGAAAAAAGAAGAAGTTGAAATTTTCAACAAAGCTGACGGATTGATCTTCCAGACAGAAAAGCAATTGAAAGAGTTTGGAGATAAATTATCTGCTGACAAGAGAGCTGCAGTAGAAGCAGCAACAGCAGAATTGAAAACAGCTTTCGAAGCTAAAAATCCAGATGATATCAAAGCTAAAACAGAAGCTTTAGATGCAGCTTGGATGGCAGCTTCAGAAGAAATGTATGCAGCAGGGCAGCAAGCTCAGGGTGCAGACGCAGGAGCTCAAAATCCTGGAGGAAATGCAGGAGGTGCAGAAGATGTACAGGATGCAGACTTCGAAGAAGTAAAATAATTATTGATCAGCAATAATAGTTAAATATTAAAAACCGCTTTAAACATTCGTTTAAAGCGGTTTTTTTATTGATTTTTTTCTGCTTTGATTACACTTTTTTTTATTATTTTTTTGATGATACAGGTTTGGCTTGTTTTATGTTATATTTATCAAGTTAATTTTAAAAACAAGAATATGAAAAAGAAGTTATTGACCTTATTAGCGTTCGGTCTATTTGCCACAGCTGTTCATGCTCAGGAAACGGTAAAACAAGAAGCCCAAAATGTAGGCACTGCCATTCAAAAAGGAGCAAAAGCAACAGAAAAAGGAGCTAAAAAAGGAGCAGAATGGGTTGGAGACAAAGCTCAGAAAGGGACAACAGCCACTAAAAAAGGAGTGAAAAAAAGCACGAAATGGGTTGGTAAAACAGCAACCAAAGGCGCTAAAAGTGTTAAAAAGACCGCTGTAAAAGGTGCAGATGCCGTTTCAGATGGTTATAAAGATGTGAAAGCAGATCTAAAAAAATAATTTTTTCAGAAAAATTTCAAAGAACGACTTCTATTATTGAAGTCGTTTTTTTATAATACGTCTTGTTCTAAAATAGCAATATACCACGTTAAACTTCACATTTGGAGTTTATAGAATCCTTTAATAAGTAGAGAATTAGGCTTTGTCTGATGCTTAGAAATTTCTTAATATTGTTAAAATATATAAAATACATATGGCGTATATTTTGAGTTGATGGTATTTTACGAACCTTTCTCAAATACAGGACAGACATTAATATAAAGTAATTTTAAAACATAGATGAGACAAATTTTAAAACTAGCATTTCTTGCAATAACAATTCTATTTACAAGTTGCAATTCATCAGCACAACAAAAAGAGGACTATTCAAAAAAAATTGATAGTTTACTAAAAACTAAAAATCCAAGAGATTTTAATGGAGTAGTGTACATTCAGCAAAATGGGAAAGCAAAATATGCAAAGGCATATGGATTCACTGATTTCAACAAAAAAACACCGCTGAAAATTGATGATAAATTCTCTACAATGTCAATAGCCAAACAATTTACGGCGGCACTTATTTTACAGCAGGTAGAAAAAGGAACGATTGATCTGCAAACTCCTATTCGCAAATATTTACCTGATTTTAAATATTCCTGGGCAGACACGGTTACTGTTCATCAATTACTTAATAACACTTCGGGATTGTACAGCGAAAATATGGACAAGCCTTTGAAATTTAAACCAGGTTCTGCTTTTAGTTATTCCAATGTTGGTTATTATGTTGCCGGGCTTGTTCTTGAAAAGCAAAGTGGTCAAAATTTTGAAACGTTAGTAACAGCATTATTCAAAAAATGTAAAATGAACAATAGCTATTATCCGAATGAAACCAATAGTAAATTGTTAACGAAAGGACATACCATAAAAAAAGACGGGACTTTTAAACTCAACGAATAATTAAGTTTTGATGCTGACAATTATTTTGGAAGTCACTTAATTGTTACTGCTCCTGATCTGGCAAAATGGAACGAATGTTTGCATAATGGAAAAGTTCTAAAATCTACAACGTATAAAATGATGACGAGTTATGTAATAACCGATACCCATCAGGTTTTCAGCAAAAACCCTATTGGTTACGGTTATGGTTTGCGAATAAATGATAAAGACAGCATTAATGAAATTGGGCATACAGGTTTTCACCCGGGAGAAGGATTTACAGCTGTTAATTTATATTACCCTAAAACGAAAACGAGTGTAGTTATAATGGAAAATGTAGGCAATGAAAACTTTGATATTGCTTACTATTTTGAGCAGGAAATCAGAAAAATAATTAAGGAAAGTAGACTTTTGAAATAAAAAATAGACATCAGTTTCACAACATTTTAATGTTGTTTCTTCATTTGTTGCAGGATGTAAATCAAATGTAAAATTGCAAAAATTCGATATTGCAAAAAATTAAATTTTTAGAAGAACCCCCTGATGTGATATGTTCGGATAAGTATAAAACAAGCTTTTAGATATGACAGTAAAAAATACAATTATAATTCTATTTGCATTCCTTTCTTTTTCTGTTTTTGGACAAGAAAAAGGATCAGAGGCAGGCGGACCACCAAAACTCTCTGAATTGTTAGGTTTTTGGAAAAAGGTTGAACTTCCGAATGAAGATAAACTAAATAAATCTAATCCTTGGCCTCAAAAATTTCAGTGGTTTGCATTCTACGAAAATGGTAAAGTATATTCAATGATGTCTGATCAAGATTCTGATTATTCGGCAAAAGACTTGAAGGAAATATTTGCCACCTTGCCAACTGACAAAACACCAAACTATAAATTAGATGGACAATTTTTGACTATTGATAATAAAGATATTAAGGACTACCAAGAACTTTGGGGAGTAAATCTATTTGCGGTTGACATCAATGATTTTTTTAAAAAAGGAAATTTAATCATGACATTGGATGATGGAAACGGAAATGTAATTTATTACAGATTATTACAAAGAATAGAATAAGTATGGCTAGCGGGAGTTTGCAAAATAACCTCATGAAGTATTAATATGAGTAAAAGAATTGTATTTTTTCTTTCAATAACGCTAATTATGATCCTGGCTTATTCTTATTTATGTATTCCAGACAAATTTGAAATTGAAGGAGGGTCGTGTTACCAGGGAATTACGGCAATGTTCATAAGATTCTTTTTAACGATATGCGGTGTTTTAAATGTATTATCAATAGCAAGAATTGGTTCTAAATCTAAGGTGAAAATAGCAAAAATAACGAGCATTATTTCACTTATGATTTGGCTGACTGGGTTTATTATTCATTCTTATGATGGTTTTCTGATGGGAGTTAAATACTTTGCACCTTTATTAATCCTGAACTTTATTATTGTAGTTCTAGTTTACAGAAACAGAGAAAATAAAACAGGTGAAATGTAAGTATGCCAGCAACGGCCATTTTTATATCAAGACCAGGTAAATATTTGAGATACAACCGCCGTAAAACATTGTTTTATGGCGGTTTTTTATTTCAATATGGACTTGTGATAACATCATAACATAGGATTGCACTTACATAAATTGATGCAAGTAGCTTGTGAATAGATATTTATAAAAATTTTTAAAGGAAATAATTTAGTTTGCTTTTAATATGTGTATTTGTTTTTATTTAGAATTAATAAAAATAATATTATAAAAAATGAAAATACTTATAGCATCATATTAAAAACTAACAACTAATTATGGAACAACAAAGTAAAAGAATTGCAGCACTGGATTTAATAAAAGGAATGAGTGTTATAGGGATGGTAATCATACATACCTTACTTATTTATGCCAATGTGAAGTCTCAGTCGGAAACTGCTATTGGAAGTTTTATTGTCTTTTTGGGCAGAGGGACTTCTATCTTTCTAATCTGCATGGGTGTGACGTTTATGACTTCCAGTCATCAGAGTCTTGCAAGCTCAATAAAAAGAGGCGGTTTACTTCTGCTGGCTGCTCTTTTCATGAATTTCATGAAGTTTATGATTCCTGTAATTTTTGGTTTTGCCCCGGATAATTTTATTCAGAAATATGGATGGCATGCGCCGATAGAACAGCAATATGTATATCTGGTGCTGCTGGGAGATATTTTACAATTGGCAGGAATGTCCTTACTATTTGTAGGTTTCATAAGAAAATATGTAAAAAATAAATATGGTATTCTGGCTATAGGCTTGCTGATCGCTTTAGTATCCAGAGAAGTGAGTGGAATTACTATTGATTATCCTGTAATTAATTATGTCTTAGATTTGCTGTTTAGCAATGATTTTCCTGCCTTCATCTATTTTCCTGTTTTTCCATGGATGTCTTTCATTATCATTGGGATGTTTTTTGGGAAATGGTATCTGGAGCTGAATTATAACAGCAAACAATTATTCAAGAATATGCTGTATGTCGGACTTTTATTTGTAGCTCTTGGTGCACCTTTGGTTTTTATATATGGTGATTACCATTACAATCGTTTCTACCATATGGGGCCGGGTGGAGTTATTTATTTTGCAGGATGGACATTAATTTTTCTGTGGGCTATTTTTAGAATAACCGCAAACATTCAGGAAAATACTTTTATCAGACTTTTAAAATATTGCAGTAGAAATCTGACATCAATGTATATGATACAATGGATATTAATTTCCTGGGGTAAAGGTATTTTTGGATATAGACAGCACGGAATAGGATTCGTATTACTGCTTATCGTGTTCTACATGATTTTAACCTTTTTAGTTCAGTTTTCGCTGGATATCCTAATGAAGAAAAAACCTTTATTTTTCCGTCAGCGAGTCTCAGCTGATGAGACGGTTCTAAAATAATCGTTACACTTTGATCACTTTAATTTTAAGACATATTATTCACTAAATACGACTGAAAAGAGAAAATCCCGGAATGAAATCCTGGGATTTTTTGTATCCGAAATTCAGGGAAAATACCTACATTCGTATGGTTATCATTAAAAAAAATCCAATGAAATATTCAAAACTTATTTTAATTGTCTCCCTATTGGTGTTTCAGTTAAATTTTGCCCAGGAAAAAGCCGATGTAGCCCTTAATAAAGCGCTTACAGAAGCTAAAGCGAAAAAGAAGAATGTACTTTTAATATTCCATGCTTCCTGGTGCGGATGGTGTAAGATGATGGAAAAGAACATGAACCTTCCGGAAACAAAACCTTTATTTGAGAAAAATTTTGTCACCACCTATCTTGATGTTCAGGAAAGAGGAGAGAAGAAAAGCCTTGAAAATCCCGGCGGACAGGACATGATGAACAAATATAAAGGCCAGAATGCAGGACTTCCTTTTTGGCTGGTATTAAATCCTAAAGGAGAGGTACTGGTAGATTCATTTGATGCCAAAGGTGATAATTTGGGGTCACCGGCAACACCGGAAGAAGTTGATTCTTTTTTAGCCAAACTGGAAAAATCTTCCAAGCTTAATAAAGAAGAGCTTCAGACCATCCAGAAAGTATTTGTGAAAAAAGCTCAGTAAGATAACACGGCAAAAGAAGTCCCTAAAGAATTTGTACGTTTACAGACTTCTTATCAGGAATATAAAAATAAGATAATAAACTCTCAAACTTATGTTTGGGAGTTTTTTTATATTTTCGTGCAAAATTTCAGGTGTATGTGATTGCGTAGTATTATGGTAAGAATTTTATGGAATTAATATAGTTGTTCCATACATCAGATAGAGATAAAAAAACTCCCCGAAATTTTAGTTTCGGGGAGTTCTATTTTTAAAAGTTATTTTTTACCAAAGAACAGTTGATCCTGCTTTTCCTGATTCAGATAAATTTCCTGAAACTGTACAGGCATATACTGGAAAATAAGGTTCCAGTGCTGGATCTTGGTGTGCTTCTTAAAGCTTCCAAAAGACCGTACAAAAAGGTTTTCGATCATATCCTTTACATAAGAATCTGCATTGCTGTAAATTCCTTCCATCAGTTTGATGTGGTGGCCGATAATGTTGATCTTCGATTCGGTCAACAGGGTTTTCAAATAGTTGATCGTTGCCTGCATGATCCCTGCAAAGTTATTTTGCACAGATAATTGGGAGATCTCCTTTCGGATCGGCGGATAGAAAAATTTTAAATACTCTACTGCTATTTTTTGATTAATAGTTTGCATTGGTACGTTCGTCATAATTAATATTTTTCAGACAGTTTTTATAGCCGCGAAAACTGTACCAAACTTATAAACAGGCTGCAAAAATAAATACTCCGATAATCACGGCAATGTGAGTTGCCAATATCTCTGTATTATGTCTGGAATTCGATGTTTTCCAACTTTTCCAATCGAATTCTTTTCTGATTTTTGTTTTCATAATGTGGTTAATTGTGTAATGAAATCATTGAAATATGTAATAAAAAAAATAGGGTGTCAGGAAATCGGAATTAATTTCTTTAAAAAACAATCCTTGTATGACAATTTATAAGCTATTTCTTAAATAGTGGACATTATATCCCATGATTGTAAATTTGTTTTGAATAAATTTTCTGGAGATCCAGAGAGATATGATTGAATATTGTTTTCCGGTATTCCTCATTGCAGAAAGCGGTGCAGCTATCCAGTGAATAGATGAATGTACTTTCTACAGCGTTTCTCAGCATAAGATCACCATTTTTATAGATAGTATCCATCTTTTGTAAACTTTTAAATAACAGGCTCCTGTTATTGTCCTGAATCATCTTTTTGATCTGATCGGTAAAAATTCTGATAGTACTGTAAGAATTTTGTACTGTATTTTTGTTTAATTCATTCTGTATGTCGGGAATTACTTCTGTAATTTCCTGAACGGCTTGTAAATAGTTCATATTAAGTAGGGTTTTGTTCTAAAAGTTTTATACATCCACCAAAAATAAAGATGACCAAAAATGCGATGAACAGTAGATGATAAGGTTTCAGCCACTTGGGTTTTTCAGGCCCTTTGCTTTTTAATCTCCTTAAGGTGTCGATTCTGTTTAAAGTTTTTAAGTCCATTTTTTCTCTGTTTTGAATAGAGAGGTACCAATTGCGTTCCTTTGAATGATTATTTTATTTAATGTACTGTAAGTCAATTATTTATTTGGTTTTGTGGTAATTGGGGATCTCATAAAAACCTATCAAAATGAGAACATTTTTATCAAAACGAAAGCTGTTTATTATCTAAGATAATTAATATCTTTGCAGTCCATAAAAATCAAAAATGTTTTCAAAAATAGTAGTACACAGAGTAGGAAATAAAATCAACGGTGAGTCTTTAATACTTTCTCAGGAAGAATTGCAGTTGGAAGAAGGAATGGCAGAATCGCTTGAAGATTATTTTTTAGGTTCTTTCAAATCTGAGGAAACGTTCAATTTTTACAGTGATACTTATTTGGTGAATAATCCTGTTTTCAGTTCTGTATCTGAAATTTTTGATGATAAAGCCAAGTTTCTCTGGGAAGCTGAAAATATTGCCAAACATCTTTTTGAAGTTGCTGAAAACCCAAGAGTTATGGGCGGAGAGTTATTTATCGTTTATTTTGAAGACGATAGAGAAGGTGATGAAAAAATAGATAAGATCGGGATTTTTAAAACTGAAAAAAGAGAACCATTCTTAAAAATAGCTCCTCAGGGCGAAAGTTTTGAAATTGAAAAAGACCTGGGAATTGGTCTGTCAAAAATTGATAAAGCAGCTTTGATCTACAATAATCATAAAGAAACCGGATATGTACTTTCTGTAGTTGATAACAACAAAAACGGAGATCTATATTACTGGTTCGAGGATTTCTTAAAGGTAAAACAGCGTGACGATGAATATTTTCACACGCAGGAAGCATTGATGGTGTACAAAGATTATATCACCAAGCAGCTGCCTCAGGAATTTGAAGTTTCAAAAGCAGATCAGGCAGATTTCTTAAATAAATCAATTAATTTCTTCAAAGAAAAAGAGGAATTTAAATTAGATGAATTTGCAAGTGAAGTCTTGATAGATGAGCATGTAATTGAGAGTTTTAATAATTTTAAAACAGATTACGAACAGGATATGCAGATCAATATTGCGGAAGAATTTCCGATCAGTGAAGCAGCTGTTAAGAAGACGCAGAGACATTTCAAAAGCATCATCAAATTAGATAAAAATTTCCACATCTACATCCACGGTGACCGTCAGAAATTGGCTACGGGAGAAGATGAAAAAGGGAAATACTATATGTTGTATTTCGATAAAGAAGTTTAAACTATAAAATCGCCCAGTTAATGAATAAAATTATAACTTTATAACGAATCACAAAAATATTCGTTATGAAGTTTATGATCATTTTCTGGATGCTCTATACGCTTTTTTTCTGCATCCCATTTCCGATTTTCATTTATACGACCAGCATTGAGAATCCTTTAGAACCTAAAAGTTCATTGGAGACGAGCCATATCTACCTGGGGATTTCTTTGGTCATCTGGTTATATGTTGTAGGATTTTTTATCTACAGTATTTTTATAGAGACGATAAAATCTAAAAACAGAATTAACACAATTATGGAGCGTGGGATTCCCAGAGATGCAAAAGTGATTGATTATAAACTGATGAAATACAGCGCGAAGTCAAATACCAATTTCATACAGATTGTATTAGCTTTTGCCAACCTCAGAAATGTGCAGATAGAACATGTGATGTTTTTTAATGACATCAAACCTGAAGAAAAGAGGTTTGAAGCAGGAAAAACCGTTAAAGTGCTGCTCAATCCCAATCCATTACAGGAACCGTATTTTATTTTAAAGGTACAGAAAACAAAATATAATAAGATAGGAATGGCCTTACGGGTGATTTTTATGCTTTTCCTGCTCACGTATATTCCGGCACTCTATTATTATTTTTATACTACAGAATCTTTTAATTTCGGATGGCGGTTTTTAACGTTTATGCATCCTATTATCTTTAGCGGGATTATGTTTTTAGCCATTATTCTGGTGTATCAGCTGATTATTAAAAGCGTCTTCTTTAAAAATAAAAACGAACGTATTCTTTTCGCCGGAAGAAATGCCGAGGCGGATATTATCAGTGTAAGCCAGACAGGATTGATTATTAATGGGCAGCCTCAGGTCTTATTCCAGGTCAGTTTTAAAGATTTTAAAGGGAAAGCGCATATTGCGACCTACAGAAAAGTAATTTATCTTCTGGATATTGCTTCAGTACCGAAGCACGGAAAGATTGAAGTGATGTATGACGAAAATAATCCGGGGAAAATTATTATTCCAAAAGTGTCTGCAGAAAGCGGCACCATAATGACTTAGAAATAAGGGCGAAAAGATATGTTTATCTTTTCGCCCTTTTCTTTATTTTTTTCCAAAGAACAACGCTCTGCTGTACTCGTAATTCATTCTGGCAATATTCAGCACAGAGATTCCTTGCGGACATTCCACCTCGCAGGCTTCCGTATTAGAACAGTGCCCGAATAATTCATTGTCCATCTGCTTTACCATGCTAAGAACTCTTGTACTCCTTTCTTCTTTTCCCTGCGGAAGTAAAGCCATATGAGAAATTTTGGCTGAAGTGAAAAGAGCGGCACTTCCATTTTTGCAGGTTGCTACACATGCACCACAACCGATACAGGCAGCTGCGTCAAAGGCTTCTTCAGCCAGCTGATGAGTGACAGCAATAGCGGTGGCATCGGGTGCCTGACCTGTATTGACTGATACAAAACCACCTGAAGAAATAATTCTGTCAAAAGAAGAACGGTCGACTTTTAAGTCTTTTTTTACCGGAAAGGCTTGTGCCCGGAAAGGTTCTATGACTATGGTTTCTCCGTTTTTAAATGATCGCAGGTGAAGCTGGCAGGTCGTTGTATTTTTTAACGGACCATGCGCTAATCCGTTGATCATCATGCCGCATTGTCCACAGATGCCTTCCCGGCAGTCGTGATCAAATTCTACAGGTTCATCTCCTTCCGTAATGAGTTTTTCATTCAGGGTATCCAGCATTTCTAAAAAAGACATATGGGAATTCAGTTCTTTCAATTCATAATCTACCAGTTTTCCTTCAGACTGGTTGTCTTTCTGTCTCCATATTTTAAGATGTAAATCCATAATTTCTGTTTTTTATTTGTAGCTTCTTACCGTAGGTTGTATTTCTTCGAATACCAGGGGTTCTTTAATCAGTTCGGGCTCTTTGTTTTCACCATTCCATGCCCAGGCGGAAATAAATTGAAATTCGGCATCATTTCTTAATGCCTCTCCATCCGGTGTCTGATATTCTTCGCGAAAATGGGCACCACAGGATTCGTTTCGGGTAAGAGCGTCGTAGCACATCAGTTCTCCAATTTCAAAATAATCTGCCACACGGCCTGCTTTTTCAAGTTCGGAGTTCATAGAATCTCCTTTTCCGGAAACTTTTACATTTTGATAAAACTCCTGCTTTAGCTTTTTAATTTCTTCAATGGCATATTTCAGGCCTTCTTCATTTCTTGCCAATCCGCAATAATCGTATAAGAGTTTTCCTAAGGTTTTGTGATAATAATCTACCGTCTTGGTTCCGTTGATTCCGATAAACTGTTCTATCTGTTTTTTTACCCCATTTTCTGCCTGATCAAATGCGGGGTCGTCAATTGAAATTTTCCCGGTGTGGATTTCATTGGAAAGATAATTGGCAATCGTATAAGGGGCGATAAAATAACCGTCCACAGAAGCCTGTAATAGAGAATTGGCTCCTAATCTATTGGCTCCGTGATCTGCAAAATTCGCTTCTCCCAATGCAAATAATCCTGGTATAGTTGTCATCAGTTCATAATCTACCCACAGACCACCCATGGAAAAGTGAGCAGAGGGGGAGATCATCATAGGCTCCTCATAAGCGTTGTATCCTGTTATTTTAAGATACATATCAAACAGGTTTCCATATTTCTCCTGAATTTTATCTTTTCCTTGTTCAAGTATAGCTTTCGAAAAATCAAGATAAACAGCATTTTTCAAGGGTCCGATTCCAAATCCTGCATCGATGCGTTCTTTAGCAGCACGGGAAGAAATATCTCTCGGTGCCAGATTTCCAAAGGCAGGATATCTCCGTTCCAGATAATAATCTCTTTCGTTTTCAGGAATATCATTGGGAAGTCTGGTTTCCTCTTTTTGTAAAGGAACCCAGATTCTTCCGTCGTTACGCAGTGATTCTGACATTAAGGTCAGTTTTGACTGATAATCTCCGGACTGAGGAAGTGAAGTAGGGTGCACTTGAATCCAGCTTGGAGAAGCCATTAATGCTCCTTTTTTATGAGCTCTCCAGATCGCAGAACCATTACAGCCCATCGCCAGGGTTGATAAATAATAGATTTTACCATATCCTCCGCTTGCAAGCACTACGGCATGGGCAGCATGTCTTTCGATTTCGCCGGTATCCAGATTTCTTACAATAATTCCTCTGGACTTTCCGTCAATAACAACGAGATCCAGCATTTCATGTCTTGAATATAGCTGTACACTGCCTTTTCCGACTTGCCGCATCAAAGCCTGATAGGCTCCCAACAGCAGTTGTTGGCCGGTTTGTCCTCTGGCATAAAAAGTTCTGCTTACCTGTACACCTCCAAAAGAGCGGTTGTTGAGGTAGCCGCCATATTCTCTTCCAAACGGAACACCTTGTGCTACGGCCTGATCGATGAGGTTTAAAGAACATTCTGCCATCCGGTAAACATTGGCTTCCCTTGCTCTGAAATCACCGCCTTTTAAAGTATCTAGAAACATTCGGTAGACGCTGTCACCGTCATTTTTATAATTTTTGGCTGCATTTACGCCTCCCTGTGCCGCTACGGAATGCGCTCTTCTCGGACTGTCCTGAAAACAGAATGATTTAACATTATATCCCATTTCTCCTAAAGAAGCCGCAATTGAACTTCCTGCTAAACCTGTTCCTACCACAATAACATCTAATTTTTTGCGGTTGGCAGGATTAACGAGCTTGGCTTTCTTTTTATAGTTGTCCCATTTCTGTTCCAACGGGCCTTGTGGTATTTTTGAATCTAAAATCATAACTTTTCTGTTTAATGAGCAGTGAAGTATACATAAATAGGCATCAGTGCAAAACCGATACTGATGATCACTGAGTAGGCAATTCCAATCGTTTTAAACCATCGTACAAACTTCGGATGATAAAGTCCCAGCGTTCTGACAGAACTGTGTATACCATGGATAAGATGATAACACAGGGCGACCATAGACAGTACATAAATAATGACATACCACCATTCTTTGAAAACAGTGACTACCAGGATATAAAGATCTTTATTCCCATTTTCATCCAATGGCGGGTTTCCGAACTTATAGATATACCAGAAATTCTGAAAGTGAATCACTAAAAAGATCAAAATCAACGTTCCTAAAATCCCCATATTCCTGGAAGCCCATTTGCTGGCTCTTCCCCGTTGGTCTTTGCGGTAGCTTCCGCCCGTTTTTTTATTGTGTAAGGTAATCACGAATCCATCCAATGCATGAAGAAGAATGCTTGCATACAGTACGTATGAAACTATTTTGATCACAATATTTCCGGATAAAAAATGCGAATAGGCATTAAACTGCAGGTGAGCCTGCTCCTGGGGTAAAAAAATCTGAAGGTTTCCCAAGAAATGAATCAACAGGAAGAAGCCCAGAAAAAGTCCTGTAAGGCACATCAGCATTTTCCTTGATAAGGTAGACAGCATATTTTTTTATATATATAAATTAATAATATCCTAAAATTTTCATCCAAAGTCCACCGACACCCATATAGATAATCAGAAGGACAATTCCTATTTCCAGTCCGCGAAGCCACCATGCTTTCAGTTCAACATAACCGCTTCCGTAGAATACCGGAGCCGGACCGTGCCCATAATGAGTAAGTACCCCATAAATTGATCCTAAGAAACCCAACATCATTGCTAACAACATAGGTGGAATTCCTAAAGAAACACCTACTCCTAACAGCGCAGCATACATTGCTGCTACATGGGCGGTGGCGCTGGCAAAAATGTAATGACTGAAAAAATATACCAGAATAATAACCGGAAAAGCAACCTGCCAGCTTAATCCTCCGATTTTAGCTTTAATTAAATCACTGAACCAGCCAATAAATCCAAGTTCATTAAGGGTACTTGCCATCATGACCAGTACGGCGAACCATACAATCGTATCCCAGGCGCCCTTTTCAGCTTTTACATCTTCCCAGGTCAGTACCGAAGTTAGTAATAATAAAGTCAGTCCTATAAAAGCAGTAGTGGTAGCATCAATAGAAAGAGCTCCGCCAAAAATCCAAAGTCCCAGTAAAATAAAGAAGGCTAGTAACATCAGCCATTCATTTTTAGAGATAGGGCCCATTTCTTTCAGTTTTTCAGCAGCCATTCTTGGTGCATCACCTGTTTTTTTCAATTCAGGCGGATATAATTTATACAATACCAAAGGAACAACAAAGAAAGCTACCAGACCCGGTACAAAACCGGCAGCAGCCCAGGACATCCACGTAATATTGATTCCTAAATTGGCCGCAAATTTTTGACACATCGGATTACTTGCCGTACCTGTTAAAAACATGGAAGATGAAATCAGATTCATATAATAACTGTTCAGCGTTAAAAATGAGCCTAATTTTCTGTGGGTTTCAGGTTTTTCCGGAACAGAATCGAAGCTGATTGCCATGGATTTCATAATCGGATAGATAATCCCTCCGCCTCTTGCCGTATTACTTGGAATAGCAGGAGCCAGACAAACGTCAGCAAGTCCTAATCCATAGGCCAATCCAAGAGAACTTTTACCAAAAATTCTGATGAATAAAAAGGCAATCCGGTTTCCCAGTCCTGTTTTAATGAAGCCTCTGGCAATGAAAAAGGAAATCCCGATCAGCCAGATTACTTTATCTCCAAAGCCTGAAAGAGCCTTTGTAATTGATTTTCCGGCATCACCGGGAGCCGCAACCTGGGTAAGTGCTGTAAACCCGATGGCCATCATACACATAGTTCCCATAGGAGCTGCTTTAAGGATAATTCCTAAAATAGTAGCGGCGAAAATAGCAAACAGATGCCATGCATCCGGGGAAACCCCTTCGGGTACAGGGATAAACCATATAATAAGCGCAACGGCAAACGTTATCGCTATATTTTTAAGATTAATTTCTTTCATGATAATCAATGTATTAAGCGGTTAAAATCTACTCTGTACCTGAACGATAAATAGATTGTTGTTGTATTGTGAAGTATTGTCAATCTGGTATTTGTAGCGGTCGAATTGCATTCCGAGTTGTATTCTCGCACCATAATTTTTCAAAAACTCTAACCCTACCATCGGTGTAACGGTTTGTCTTGGATTTGAATTGATTCTGAAATTAGTATCAATGTATTCATAGCGGCATGACAATTCAAAAGCGCTGAGGTTTTTATGATTCACTTCATACCTCAGATTCGGAAGGAAATAAACCCCTCGGATCAGATATTCGTCCGGATTTTGAGGCCTTAATTCCGGGGTTACAGCAAAATAGAGTGGATGATTGGTTGCCTGCTTGGCTTCCAACTGCATATCGAGGCTCCATTTAGGATCAAAATTAACCAGCGAGCTGAGGTCAACACCTACGGCGTATATTTTTTTGCTAAAAACTTCACCGATACCTCCATTAAACCCTAAATTCAGTGCATATTTTTTATTCAGTCCAAAAACCATTCGGGTAGAATACTGTTTTCCGTTATCATTGTCATTCACCTGGTTTTTCCCATTTCCATTAACGACGGATAGGGCATATTGAAAAGGGATCTGACCTAATTGGAGCTGCCCCGTAGCTGAAAGACCGATCTGGAAACTTGTCCAGCCCAGTTTTCCGAATTCAGTATATTGGTTGGACCAATCCAGGGACTTGATGATGTCGATAGGGTAGGTTTCTTCAATACCAAACCACGGTCTGAACTGTCCTACAGTAAAGGCTAGTTTAGGATTAAAAGTATATTTCAGGTAAGCATTTTCAAGGACTCTGCTTTTAGGATCATTTTTAAAATCAGCAAAATTAGCCAATGCTACCACTTCCGTACGTTTGCTGATCTGTGCACGAACCTGAACACGCATGTATTTGAGCATGAAATTATTGCTTGTGCCTGATCCGTCGGAATGATGAAGTCCGTTAACATCCACATCCTTAGACATACCTACCAGATACCGGGCCTGAAAAAGACCTTTGATCTGAAGCTGAGGATATTTCACGTTATCTTCCTCCGGTTTAGTTTGAGCAGAGTCTGGAATCTGTGCGGTTGCTGATGCGCAAAAGAGCATAAGACAAAAGAACAGACTACTCTTTTTTGTTGAAAAAAAGGTCATAAAATTGGTATTTAATGATAAATATATCGATGGATGCTAACCTTACTTATATTCCTAAGAATTTGAAAGGTTTGGATTCTTTAAAATTAGTATTGGCTTTCCCGCTGTAGGTTTGGTAATTACTGAGATCCAGTTTCATTACTTTTGCTTTAGGGCTTAAATCAAAATCTTTAAGGTTTATCCAAAATGTATTAGGGGTAAATACGGTTTCAAAATAATAGACCAGATTTTTCTGATCTGAAACAGAACGCCATCTCGTAGAGGAAATATTAGGCTCTGTTTCTGAAGAAATACCATAAGGAACAGAACAATTTCTGATCACGCTGAATACGCTGGCAACAGCTGTACGCGTATCACTGGTCTGCGGAATGGCATTGATATAATAAGAAGCTCTTACAAAACGATCTGCTGCACGATTGGTTCCTGGAAGCATAATATTTCCCGGAATTCCCTGCCAATAAGCATTTAAAGCAAGCTGTTGGTCGAAAACGGGAGAATTCGTCATTACGGTATAAGAAGGATCGTGGTGAATCACCAGCTTTCCGTCAATGTATTCAAAAACAGCATTATCGCCTGTTGCGTCGGAAAGTGAAAGATGCACGGTAGCAAATTTTTCAGTTCCCGGAATATAATCACTGACAATAACGAATGGATCGTTTTTCAAATAATCAACGGCTTCTTTTACCGTTCCGAAATTATCAAGGAAATATTGTGCCCATAAGGAAATGGCAAGTCCCTTTTTATTCCCTTTAGGATTAAATTCAGGATATTTGGATTCACCCAGCCATAAAAGATTGGCCACAAGGCCGTTTTCATTCATTCCGTCGGCTGTAGCAATATCCCATGAAGTACTGATGATACTGCCATATTTGGAGGTCCATTGTAATGACAGCGGTCCCACTTCTCCAGTATGTTGAATCCCTCTCGGAAAAACCCAGAGATTAGCTGGAATTTCATCTTTCCAATCCATAGATCGGGCTGTGAGTACGGTTTTGTCCGGACCTTTATAAACGAGCCTTGTACAGGCTTCATATTCGCTCCAAATTCCTATGGAAAGGACAAATGATAGTAATAGTAAAGGGAACTTTTTCATAGTATTATATTTTTTGAACTGACGTAGAACTTATATTGAAATTTCGGCAAGAAATTCAACGATTACGAATTGAATTCATTATTTGGTGATATAAATTTAATAAATTTTGTTTAATTAACATAATTATTTTAAACATTAATGTGAAATTTATGTTAAGTATCAGTGTTGCAGATTTACGCTTGAAATATTGAAAAATTTTCATTATATTCAAAATAGAAATAGCGGTAAAATATTGAAAAATGAAGTTTGTTTTGGCTTGATATTTGAATAGTTAGCTATAAGCAATGCAAGGCATATAGTATTATATAGCCTTAACTCTTCGGTACCACAAAGTACTATATCTTTAAAAAAATCGTTATATTTGATAGTTTAAAGAAATATATGAATTTTGTAGAGTGCCATGAGGAGCCAATACATATCCCTGGATATATACAAAGTTTTGGATATCTGATTGGCATTGACGCAGTCTCTAACTCCATTACCTTTTTTAGTGAAAATATCAAGGATATATTTTCTATCGAGAACACCAGACAGCTTTTCGATAAGAAGATTACTGACTTTCCTGAAATTTTTCCCAGTATCATAGAAGCCGATATTTTTGCCTCCCTGGATCAGTTTACAAAAAGAGAAAATGAAACTCATTTTGATAAAATATTCATCGGCGAAAAAGAATATCATTTTTCTATTTTCAGAAGTAATAATCATATTTTTTTAGAGTTTGAAGCCGTATTGGAAAATCCCAATAAGCGCATTTCCAATAAATATGACAATTTCTATATCATTGATGATGCACAGGAAATCTGGGAACAGCTCCTGAGCACCCTTTCAAAAATCGTGAATTACGACCGGATGATGGTATATAAGTTTATGATGGACGGTTCTGGAAAAGTAATTGCTGAAAAGAGCAATAATGCGATGGAAAGCTTTCTAGGGCTTCACTACCCGGAATCTGATATTCCAAGACAGGCAAGGGAACTTTATTTAAAAAAGAGAAAAAGAATTTTCAGTAATGTATATGCTGAGAATGTTGCTCTTATCAGCAAGACAAGTGGTAATATTGATCTCAGCTTTACGGCATCAAGAGGAATGTCTCCTATCCATGGGCAATACATCAAAAATTCTGGGGCATCTTCCAGTTTCAGTGTTTCTATTATTATTGACGATTATCTTTGGGGGCTTGTTACCTGCCAGAATTCTGAACCTAAACACATCGATCTTGAAGATCGTGTACAGGCAGGGATTTTTACAGCATTGGCGGCCAATGCCTATTCTTCCTTTAAGTCTAAAAAAGAACTGAATTATCGTATAGCGCTGAATGAAAAATCAGCAGCTCTGAAATCTGACTTTTTAAAACACGGTACTTTATTCGATTCTCTCATTGGAAATAAATCCGAAATTAAAGGACTGCCGGAAGCTGATGGACTGGCTATTATCGCAGAAGATAATATCGTAACAGAAGGAAATGTTCCTGAACGGGCCGTTATTGAAAAAATTGTCGATTGGGCTCATGAAAATACACAAGATAATATCTATATCAGCCGAAGCTTTCTTAAAGATTTCGGCGATATTTTAGGATTGGATGAAAGAGCAGCCGGGATTGCGATCTATTTTGTGGAAAGAAGCAAAAATGAAATGCTGATCTGGTTCCGTAAAGAATTTGACGAACATATCAACTGGGCAGGAAATCCAGAGAAGAAAATAGGGGTATTTTCACAGAATGGCGAAGAAAAGCAGATTATTTCTCCAAGAACATCTTTCCATGTATTTACGGAGAATATTAAAGGAAATTCAAAAAGATGGAATTCCAGAAATATCAGTGCGGTACAGGCTATACGTGATGTGATTTTAGAAACTTCGCATAAGCAGTATACTGCCATCAAAGAGCTGAATAACCAGTTGAGAAAAGTAAATGAGGAACTCGACAGTTTCTCGTACACGATCTCGCATGATTTGGGCACCCCCCTTACCGTGATGAAACTGAATGCCCAAATGCTTCTTTCTAATTTTGAAAAGACAGAAAAGAATAAAAATAAATTAAACTCGATTATTGAGGAGATCGACAATATGGCGGAGATGATGCATGATGTATTACAGCTCAGTCGTGCGAAGCATAGCGAAATAGATCTTGAGAGTTTACAGACCGTAAATACCATCAGAAAAATCTCGGAAAATGCTAAGATCACTTTCGAAAGCCCGAACAGTGAAATCATTATTAAAGAATGCCCGGATGTTCTTGCAGATAAAACCATGCTTCATCAGGTGTTTTTAAATATCATTAATAACGCTGTAAAATATTCTTCCAATCAGGATCAGCCAAAGGTAGAGATCGAAGGAAGTGAAGATGGGGAAACCATTATTTACAGGATCTCAGATAACGGAATCGGAATTCCAGAAGAGGAAAAACACAAAATGTTTAAAATCTTCAACAGAATGGATAACGCGAAAAAATTTAAAGGAAACGGAATAGGGCTGTCTATTGTTCATCGTATTATGAAAAGAATCGGTGGAAATGTGGCCTACGAAAGCAATAAAGATGGTACTTCTTTCATTTTAACGTTTAAAAAGCCTTAAATTTGAGGAAACTTTTAAATACTTACTATGGTATCTGAATATCTTAAAAAAAACACGGCAGAATATCACGATGCTGCTGAAAAACTTTTTAATTCTGAAAAGATCTTTAACAGAACTTTTACTTTAGAAGACTACAAAAAGATTATCAACACCAATTATCTGATGCTTTTGCATTCTGAAGATAAAATATTCAACAACCTTTCTGATAAATATGCTGAAAAGCTTCAGTTGGATAATAGAAAAAAACTTCCTTTAATTGAGAAGGATCTTGAAAGTCTTTCTCTGGAAAATCAAACGGCTTCCCATGATCTTGAGTTCAGTAATGAGCATGAAGCACTGGGAGCTATGTACGTGATTGAAGGATCCACATTAGGTGGAAATGTAATTGCAAAACAGCTTTCTAAAACGGAAGGATTTGATCAGGTAAGCTTCAATTTCTTTGGATGCTATCAGGAAAATACAGGACCGATGTGGAAAAATTTCAAAGAGGTTCTGGATACTGAAGTGAGTGAAGAAAACTACAATGAAGTGTTATCCGGAGCTAAAAAATTATATACGTTTCTATTAAACGTCAATTAATTTCTTTTAAACCTTAATAAAATTCCTGAAAGATTGCCCAATTTTTCAGGAATTGTTAAATTTGGGCGTTCTAATTTTTAGACTCAACTAAAAAATAAATTTTTAAAAGTATACAATATGAAAGTAACTGTAGTAGGTGCAGGCGCTGTAGGAGCAAGCTGTGCGGAATACATCGCTATGAAAAACTTCTGTTCAGAAGTAGTTTTAGTAGACATTAAAGAAGGTTTTGCTGAAGGTAAGGCAATGGATTTGATGCAAACCGCATCGCTTAACGGATTCGATACAAAAATTACCGGAACAACAGGAGATTACAGCAAGACTGCAGGTTCTCATGTAGCAGTAATCACTTCAGGGATTCCAAGAAAACCTGGAATGACCAGAGAAGAGCTGATCGGTATCAATGCCGGAATTGTAAAAGATGTTACGGCTAATTTAGTAAAACATTCTCCTGAAGTAATCATCATTGTGGTTTCTAACCCAATGGATACAATGGCTTATCTGGTACACAAAACATCAGGTCTTCCTAAGCACAAGATCATCGGTATGGGTGGTGCACTGGATTCTGCAAGATTCAAATACAGATTGGCTGAAGCACTGGAAAGCCCTATTTCTGACGTTGACGGAATGGTAATCGCTGCTCACAGTGATACAGGAATGCTTCCATTATTGAGCAAAGCTACAAGAAACGGAGTTCCTGTAACTGAATTCTTAGACGAAGAGAAACAAAAATATGTAATCGAAGAAACGAAAGTAGGAGGAGCTACCTTAACTAAACTATTAGGTACTTCTGCATGGTATGCACCTGGTGCTGCTGTTTCTGTAATGGTTCAGGCGATTGCATGCGACCAGAAGAAAATGATTCCTTGTTCTCTAATGCTTGAGGGTGAATATGGTCAGAATGACATCTGTTTAGGTGTGCCTGCGATCATCGGAGCTAACGGTGTGGAAAGCATCGTAAACATTACACTGACTGCTGATGAGCAGTTAAAATTCGCTGAAGCAGCTAATGCTGTGAGAGAAGTGAATGGTGATTTGAAGTTTTAATATTTTAAACTTTATATACAAGAACCCAGCGCCAAAGGCGCTGGGTTCTTTATTTTACATCAAAAAAAGACAGACCCTCAAAAGAGAAAGGTCTGTCTAAATAATAACTAAAGGCAAATATATTTTTATGGTGTAATGACCACAAGTACATTTCCACCCAGCTCGCTCCATGATGCGGTAACCGTTGCGCCTGGTGGAGTACTGAAAACTCCTCCCGGAACTTCACAAGCTTTCTCCAGACGATAATAATCTCCGGCAGGGCTGATGATATCCAGAACTCCCCATCTGCTTACGTTGCTTACAAACGCGGGAATAATGTTTCCGGTAGAAGGATTGGCTGTATAACTGGTTCCACCTACTGCTTCAGCGATGACGTCCCATGTATAAATGGGGGGATTCACAAGCTGGGCAGTATTGTATTGAGTATACGTCACACTTTGACCAGAGTTGAGCGTGGTATATCCCTGGGCTGTTATAAGAGGTTGACAATCCATTACCAGTTGATTGCCACGGCCGGCAAGTCTGAACTGGATATTATTCGGGGTGAAATTAATAATCTGGATGGTATTGGTTTGTGACAAAGCCAATGAAGCAATGGATAGAAATATAAGGAGTGCTATTCGTTTCATAGTGGATAATGGTTTTAGTTTTAAGAATTATAGTTGATTATTACTGTCGCGGAAGATCTCTAAAGCCCATTTTAAGGCTGCTTTTTTGTCGCCGTTTGTTGCTTTTTGCAGTTCATCATCTTTTACACCTGTAGATTTGATCAGGCCCTTTGCGGCAGGATATAAAATATTCAGTCTTCGCTCACTCATTTCGGGGAATTCCGGAGAACGTTTTTCTTCTTCGGTGGGAAGATTTTCTGGATTGTTGAGATGAGTCAGTGCCTGTTTAAAGTTTTGCACCGCTTCGTTTTTCTGATTTTCCTGTGAAAAGACAGGCATGTTTTCATTGCTGCATGAGGTAAGAAATACACTGCATGCAACCATTAAAAGAATGTTTTTTTTCATAAAATTGGAGCTATGGATATGATATTTGCAGGTCTTAGTACCTGAGTTATTTGTGAATGACAAGTTATTGAGTGATTACAACCAATACATTTCCGTTTAGTGTATTCCATGTGGCGGTAATAGAAGATCCGGGAGGAGTTGTATAAGGACCATCATTACCGGTGCAGGATCTTCCTAGCTGCAATTGCTCTCCAGCCGGAGTAAATATATTGATGAGTGCCCACGAAGTAGTACCACTAATGGCCGTGGGAACGCTCATTCCAGTAGTCAGGTCGTAAGTAATATGAGTGCCATCGGGAGCGTAAACCTTCCATGCATTGATTGGTAAGGCTGTAAGATGCGTTGAATTGTATTGTGAATAGGTAATTGATTGCCCTGGAGACAAAGCTATCGGATCCTGGTTGTATACCCAAGGCACGCAGTCAATAGTTGGAGCTACCTTGTCATTTCCTTGCAGAGTAAATTTAACGTTATAAGGAGAAAAATTAATGATCTGAATGGAATTCGTTTGGGAATACATCATTGATGTTATCAGCATAAAAATGAATAATGCAGTTTTTTTCATAAGTGAACTGTTTTAGAGAAGATTAAAGTAAGTTATTACTGTCACGGAAGATCTCTAAAGCCCATTTTAAGGTTGCTTTTTTGTCGCCGTTTGTTGCTTTTTTCAGTTCATCATCTTTTACACCTGTAGATTTAATCAAGCCCTTTGCGGCAGGATATAGAATATCCAGTCTTCGTTCACTCATTTCTGGGAATTCTGGAGAACGTTTTTCTTCTTCGGTAGGAAGATTTTCTGGATTGTTGAGATGAGTCAGTGCCTGTTTAAAGTTTTGCACCGCTTCATTTTTCTGATTTTCCTGTGAAAGGACAGGAATATTTTCGTTACTGCATGAGACAAGAAATAAACTGCATGCAGCCATTAAAAGAAATGCTTTTTTCATGATATTATTTAGGTTATTAGTTGGGTTAAAAATATTAAAATTTCATTAATAATCAATTATTGGTGAAATATATTTTTAGTTAATCACGTTTGTTTTAATGATATATTGTAGTAATGTTTTGATAAATAAAGGGTTGTTGTTTTTCGAATGGATGAGTTTTTATCGTATAAAACGCCAAAAACATCACTTATTAGTGATGTTTCTATTAGAAAAGCGTGATTTTAAATATGAATTTGTATGCTTTCTTGTGAGATTTAATAAGAGATAATGTATTTCAATCAATTTTCAACAGTTTATTGCTAAAAATGAAATACAGTTTTATTTCAGATTTCTTCTGGTTTTTTCTTTTTTAAGATTATTCCAGTTGATGAAATTAATAAGTAATAAAGGGAACAGGCAAACCGGAACGATAAGTAAAGGGCTGAATCCTTTTTCAATAGTAAGGAAGAGAAGTGCACAAAAGAGTAGGACCAGTGTGCACATCAGCATTATAGTCATTACTTTTAATGTTTTCTCATTTTTTATGAGTTCTTCATCGGTGTAGTCGGTTATTAGTTTATTTTTCATATTATTTTTGGTTAATTACTTCTAAGGAACTGATATTTCCTGTGGGGACTATTTTCACAGTTTTACTGCCTTTTTCTGCATAGAAATAGTAGGAACTGTTGTTGTCAATAATATAGATTTCTGTTGTTTTTCCCGAATTGAAGGTCACAACATAATTATTCTTAAAACTTTGTTTCTCAAGTTTATTTTTCACCATTTTACCTTGTCCTATTCCAAGACCAACAAAAAGAGAAAGAAGTGCGAATGCCACAATTACCCCGAAAACAGGGATCATTGCCTTTTGGAGTTCTTTTTTGTCTACATCTGCATTAAGTCGGTAAGACTTAAGTATTTTTTTACCCCATTCTTTATGACTGTTTTTAATGAGGACTGCCTGATATATAAAAAAGGCAAGGAATATAAAAGTGATCAGAATGATAAGAATAGGGTTGGAAGTAATATCAGAAATAGGACTGATCAGGATATCGGTAATGGAAGAAAATTTTAGAATATGTATTCCCAGCGGATAAAAAAAAATACTTTCCTTTAAAAGTCCAAGAATGATGAGGTATAAATACCCCAACGGAAGAAGTCCTTGAATTTTTTCAAAATATTTCATGCCACTAATATATTATTTTTATCCTAATACTTAGGGTCTATTTAGATTAAATAAAAGAAAAAAACGTTCTGTAGAGAGCGTTTCTGTTATGATTTCTGACAGGTTTTATTATATGATTTTGTGCTTTCAATTTGTTTCAGATCTTAAGATTAACTAAACGACTGCCTGAATTCCAAAGGCGACAGATTAGTTTTATTTTTAAATAATTTACTGAAAGACTGGGGATGTTCAAAGCCCAGTTCGTAAGCAATTTCACTTACAGACAATGGGGTGGTTGACAGTTTTTCTTTTGCTTTTTCGATCAGTTTTTCATGAATGTGCTGCTGGGTACTCTGTCCGGTAAGTATTTTTAATAAACCGGTAAGATAGCCGGGGGAAAGATTAAGCTGGGCTGCAACGTGTTGCACGGAAGGCAGACCTTTTATAAGAAGGTCTTCATTACTGAAATAATCTTCCAATAGATCTTCCAGAGTATCCAGGATTTTATGATTGGATATTTTACGGGTAATAAACTGTCTTTGGTAGTAGCGTTCAGCATAATGCAGAAGGGTTTCAACCTGGGAAATGATGATATTCTGACTGAATTTATCAATATTAGCATGGTATTCCTGCTGGATATTCAGTATGATCTGTTTCAGTGTATTTTCTTCTTTTTCAGAAAGAAATAAAGCTTCATTCACCGAATAATCAAAATATTCATATTGTTTTATAGTCTTGGCCAAAGAAGTTCCCCATAGAAAATCGGGATGGATGAGCAGTATCCATCCCGTATGTTCAGTGTTTGAATTTGGATCTATCGTAATACTGAAAACCTGTCCCGGAGCCATGAAAAACATAAACCCTTCGTCAAAATCATATTCCTGCTGGCCATATTGTATTCGTGCATTAGAGGTACGTTTAATAGAAATAGAATAAAAATCCTGAATCCAGCTCAATTCAGTACTTTCCGGATTGCGCCTGATGGTACTGTAATCGATGATGCTGATCAGCGGATGTTCCGGCTTAGGCAGTGCTCTGAACTGATGGAACTCAGTGATGGTTTTTATTCTTACGGGCTGTTTCACGATACTAAATTACATATTATTGATGATACGCTGCCGCAAATTGTTCAGCAAAATCTTTCAGTTTTACATTTCCAAGCACAGGCTTATGTTGTCTGTAATCTTCATACAAGAGACCGCTCCCCCTGGCTGCATTCATCTCTACAAAACCTTTTGCCGTTTTAGGATTCATCCCTGCACCGATCATTCCATTAAGCATTTCTTCATCGGTAACGGTAATCCATTTCAAATCTGGATTTCCAATGGCTTTCCCTAATGTTGCTGCGATGTCATCAGGCGAAATTTCTTCACTGGCAATATAGCGAACCTCTCTTCCGTTAAAAGGTTTTTCAATTTCTTCAGCAATAACAGCAGCAATATCCAATGGCGAAACCCATGGTTCCTTTTCACTGCCTCCATAGTTTTGGAAGATGGCATTTTGAGATTTTATAGTAGGAATAAAAGAAAACATATTGTAGTAAAATCCTACAGGACGCATAAATTTAATGGATACCTCTTCAGGAAGTTCATTCAATAGCTGCTCTACGTTATAATGAAAGGTGAGAATACCGTTTCCATCCTTCATGTGAGCCCCGATGCTGCTTAGATGGATGATGTTTTTAACCCCTGATTTTTCGATAGCAGATTTATAATTGCTTCCGATTTTAGTATTGGCTTCAATAAAATCCAGATCATGATTAAAAAAACTGCCGGCATTCAATGCTTCCATGGCATAGACAACATCAGCTCCCCGAAATGTTTCCGCCAAGAAATCAATATCTTCCATCGTGCCTATGGCAGCTTTGGCACCTAATGCTTCAATAGCTATTTTTCTTTCAAAACTGCTGCTTATAACCGTAACAGCATGTCCTTTACGTATTAATTCTTTGGTTAGCGGTTCGCTGATATTTCCTAACGAGCCTGTTACAATAATTTTCATTTTAACTATTTTTATACGGACAAAGTTCAGGAATAGCTACAGATCAGATGTAGCCGGATCTGCTTTTTATGTAGCCAAAAAAAGAGCGGTAAAAACCGCTCTCTCATTTATCTAACAATGTTTACAAATAAACACATCCACATCCTGTTTCCCATGACTGACAAAGGTGCTGGGGCTCAATACATCCGCCACCGGGACCGCCGCCGCCAGGACTGGTTCTATAACATATCCCGCCACTGCAGTAGCTGTTTCCACCTCCACTTGGAAATCCAGGCGGACAGTTGCCATCGGCATCACAGATAGCAAAAGGGATATCTCCACCACTAATGAATACCAACTCTTTTCGTGTTAATTTCTTTGAATTTTTCATAGCAGTTACTATTTTTAATTTGATAGGACTAAGATATAAAATTATTTAACACACTTTACGGTGATTTAAGTTTTTGGCGAAAAATTTAAAATGAATACTTGTTTTTCTGCATAAAGTATAAGATATTTTCGAGATAAACTTTAAAAAGATCTCCCACAGACTCAGCTTATTTAACAGATCATCATAAAAGAATCCATGTTATCAGCTCAATCTGTGGGAGATTATCGTAATGCTATGTAAGAAAAATCTGGCTTTACATTTAAATCATCCTTATTATTAAAAATAATAGGAAGCAAGTTTCATTACGGATTTAATACACTAAAAGAAGCTTCAGAATTAGCAAAGAAGTTACTGTATATAACCTCTGTATTTCCCACACGGATCTCATAAATATTTTCCTGAAGGCCTTTTACCAAATCATTCGCGACATCGGAAGCCGGAATTCCATTTTCTTTGCCACCGATTCCTTCGGAAAGGTCTGTGTTGACGAGTGGTGGCATTAATTCAAATACTTTAACGCCAGTATTTTTTGCAAGTTCATATCTCAGTAATTGAGTATAAGAATGCAGAGCTGCTTTAGAATCCGAATAGGTAGGAATATTTGATGCGGGAACAAAAGCAACAATTGATGAAACGTTGACGATTGCTGCTTCAGTCTGCTGTTTTAATAAAGGAAGTAATTTTTCGGTTAGTCTTACCGGAGCGAAATAATTGGTGGCAAACTCAGCGACGGCTTTATTATAGCTGTCTGAATTTTCTGAAAGTGTATAAGCATAAGCATGTCCGGCGTTGTTAATAAGGACATGCAGAGATCCGAATGTGTTTTTAATCTCTTCGACCAATCTGTCAACATCACTTTCGTTGGTAATATCGGCCTGAATGATAAAAACATTTTCTAAATTTTTTGCTGCTGCATCTAGCTTTTCCTTATTTCTTCCTGTGATAATAACGGTGTTGTTAGGACTTAATGTTTTTGCAATTTCTAATCCGATTCCTGATCCTCCTCCGGTAATCAGAATGGTGTTGTTGGTGATGTTCATAATGTTTGTTGTTTAATTATAACGTATTTTTATATTTTGTACTATTTAGTACAAAATTGGATAAAAAATTTTATTCGATGAGTTTGAGATTAAGTGCAATGAGTGAACGAAGGGTTTCGGGAGAATTTTCCATTCTTCTGGTCACATGAATTCCGTTCCATAAATTGCTTAAATGCCATCCCAGGATTTCCGGATCTTCGGTACTTTTGATCTGTCCGTTTTTTTGTGCATTTCTAATGATATCTGTAAAAAGCTGTTGTAAATTTTTCAGTAGGAAAGCGGTGGTCATTTTTATTTTCTGGTCTTTTTCTGAAAGCTGAACCAAGGCGTTTCCCAAATAGCACCCGCGCTCTTTATCACAGTCGGGAGAATCGGCAAGGCTTAAAAAGTATTGTTTGATGAATTCTATCTTGTTTTCAGCATTTGCTACGCTTTCCAAAAAAAAATGATAAAATTGTTCTGAAAACTGTTGGAGAGATCTGATATAAAGTTCCTGTTTCCCCCCTTTAAATGCCAGATAAAAACTTCCTTTTCCGATTCCCATAGCTCCAAGCAATTCATCTGCGGAAGCAGTATCGTAGCCCTTGCTCCTGAAAACTTCAGTTGCTTTTTCTACGGCTTCGTGCTCGTTAAATATTTTGGGTCTTCCTGCCATTGGGATTAATTTCTGAAGCAAAGGTAAATAATTGTACTATTCGGTACAAAATAAAAATATCAATATCTTTTATAGCTTCTGTCGATAAGATGTTGGGATGGTATCAAATGTTTACCGTATAATAATATACTCTTCATCCACCATCAATTCGATATAAGGACCCTGTAAAGGATAATGTTTCGGACTTTCTAGGTGTCCAAAGTGAAGTGGATATTTCTGAGTAAGATGCCGGACTTTACTTCCAAAAGAATTGATGTCAACAGATTGTATATGATCTTTTTTCTGTCTTCCATTAGTGAAAATGAGCATCAGGTTGCAATGGTTTTTAAAATCAAAATCGTTGTAATAGAATACAGACAAATGTTCTTCATGGCAAATGTGTACAAGATCATGAATAAAACTTATTTTATCTTCCAAAGGCAGATTACAATCGATTCTCATGGAAAAATTTTCAGCATGATCTTTTTTAAAATCGGATCCGGTAAGCTGAATAAAACGATGTTCTATCGTCTGAAATTTTTCTGCTTCAGGATTGAAGTTTTTCGTTGATTTTATTTCGAATGGAAATCCGGGGCCCAGTGAAACTGCGTTTTCTAAGATCAGTAATTTTTCTATTTCAAGGACCAACTGAAAATGATAATCAAAAAGACTATAATCACCGATAGTCATCATAAGTTGATTTCCATTGATCTTACATGACAGATACGTATTCTTAAACTCAGATTTCAGGTGTTCTAATTTTTCAAGGAAACGGTCGACATTATCCACTGAAACTTTTGCTTCCAGCTCTGCGGGGTTGTTGGCGTGCCCTCCAATCCCTTTGAAAAAATGAAAAAAATTGGAATGGTATAAATTTTCCGGAAATTGATAATACCAGTATACTCCTAAAATCATGAGTGCAGTAATTGATGAAAATGTATGATTCTCAAATTTAAATAAAATTTCACATTCCAAAACTTTGAAAACCCTTAAATTTGTGGTCAATAAAAATGTACCAGATGCTTAGGAAAATTTCAATTGCGGCAGCTACCGCTTTGTCCGTAATTACAATTAATGCTCAGAAGACCAAAAATTCTCAGGTAGAAAGACCCAAATTAGTCGTAGGTCTGGTGGTAGACCAGATGCGTTGGGATTATCTATACCGTTTTTATAATAAATTTGGAAACGAAGGTTTCAAAAGATTACTGAATACCGGATACTCTCTGAATAACGTACATATCAACTATGTGCCCACCATTACGGCTTTAGGACATACTTGTATTTATACAGGTTCAGTTCCTGCCATTCATGGGATTGCCGGAAACGACTGGACGGATAAAGAAACCGGTAAAAATGTGTATTGTACAGCAGATGAGAGCGTACAGCCGGTAGGAACTACGAATGCAAAAGCAGGAAGTCACTCTCCTAAAAATCTTTGGTCTACTACCGTAACTGATGAATTGAGGCTGGCTACCAATTTTCAGGGTAAAGTAATTGGCGTTTCTTTGAAAGACCGTGCTTCTATTCTTCCGGCAGGTCATACTCCAAACGGAGCGTTTTGGTTTGATGATTCTACAGGAGATTTTATTACGAGTACCTGGTACATGAATGAATTGCCGCAATGGGTGAAATCTTTTAATGCACAGAAACAGCCGGAGAAATTAGTGGCAAACGGATGGAATACCTTACTTCCTATTAATCAATATACAGAAAGTTCACCCGATAATTCTTCATGGGAAGGGCTTTTGGGAAGTGCGAAAACGCCGACTTTCCCTTACAGCAATTTAGCAAAAGATTATCAGGAGAAAAAGGATAATATTCGTTATACCCCTTTCGGAAATACACTAACCCTGAAATTAGCCGAAGCTTCTGTGGAAGGCGAAAAATTAGGGGCCGATGCTGTCACAGACTTTTTAGCGATCAACCTGGCATCTACCGATTATGCAGGCCACAAATATGGTCCTAATTCTATTGAAGTAGAGGATGTTTATATAAGGCTGGATCAGGATCTGGCTCAATTTTTCAACTATCTGGATTCAAAAGTAGGAAAAGGAGAGTATACGATTTTCCTTTCTGCAGACCACGGGGGAGCACATTCTGTAGGGTTCTTACAAGAGCATAAAATAGCAACGGGTTTCTTCGGTGAAGGAATGGAAAAGGATATCAACCAAAAATTGAAAGATAAATTCGGGGTGGATAAACTGATCAATGCAGTGGATAACTATCAGGTATATTTTGACAGAAAACTATTGGCAGACAACAAGCTTGAATTAGATGATGTAAGAGATTTTACGATCAAAGAACTTGAAAAAGATCCTACGATTTTATACGCGGTTTCCGTTACCAAAGTTCAGGAATCTACTATTCCGGAGCCTATAAAACAGAGAATCATCAATGGTATCAACAGACAGCGAAGTGGTGATATCCAGCTGATCTCCCACGATTCTATGCTTCCTTCTTATGCTAAAAAAGGGACGACGCACAGTGTATGGAATTCTTATGATTCCCACATTCCGTTAATCTTTATGGGTTGGGGAATACAGCATGGTGAAAGCAACAAAGCGTATAATATGACTGATATTGCACCAACGGTTTCTTCTTTATTGAAAATCCAGTTTCCAAGCGGAAATATCGGAAATCCAATTACTGAAGTGATCGGGAAATAATATCAAAACAAATATAAAAAAACACTCCTCTTAGGGGTGTTTTTTTTGATTAAATAAATGCTAGGATCGGATGATCTGCTGGATGTGTTTCTGGAACTTTATATTCTTTTTCCTCACTTTAACAATGAAGAATAATAATACTCCAATGATCAATAGGCTTAACCCAACGATGATTGCTGTAAGAAAACGATAATGTGAAGTCAGTTCCCTGCTTTTCATCAATGTTTCTCTGTTGTGATTGTTGATCGCATGGTTGATGGATTTCAATTCATTCTGTGCCCTCTGAAAGCGCATTTCAAAATATTTCTTATTGTATTTTTGATAAAATGCCGGTTGTCCCAGTGCCAAATAATTTTCAGCCATTTCTTTATAAATACCTTCATTAAGAGTTAAATCACCCGTATTTTTGCAAAGATCTTCTGCCTGAATAAGCAGTTTCAAAGCCGTTTCATTTTCTCTTTTTTGTTTATAAACCTCAGCCATACCTTTTAATGCAAACGCTTCTAAGCTTTTCGCCTGATTTTTTTTTGCAAAATCCATCGACTGTAGGAATGCCTGGTGGGCTTTTTCCAGTTGATTGAGTTTAATATAGCAGTAGCCGATATTATAAAAAACAACACTGATATTGGCATAGGTCCCTTCCCTGGTTATTACTTTTTCAAAGTGCCGGATAGAAATAAGCAGTTTTTCTAAGGCAATCTCAGGATTCGACTGGCTTTTATAGATCATTCCCCGGATGGCATAGCTTCTTCCGCTTTCAGAATGCTTTTCAGGGGCTTCGTCCGGAAGTTTTGCGATATACGTTTCAACCTCATTAAGAGTTTCAAGACTTTTACTGAAAAGTTCCATCTGCTGGTACTGGACGGCTGCTGAAATCAGAACTTTAATCTGGGTTTTGAGATCATTGGTCTGTAATGCCAATTCTTTAGCTTTTACAATATATTGCAGGGATTGGTCGAAATCTCTTTTGGCGATATTGGCAGTAGAAATAAGAAGAAGGATACTGATCTGGTTATTGATATCTTTTTCTCTTTTGAACAGGGTTTTACAGATGTTGATCGCATTGTCGGGATTATCATAAATCTCTATTCGTGCTTTTTGCATCAGAGAATCATCTGATATCTTCTGTCCGGAAAGAGGTGATAAGACCATCAAAAATAAGACGGTAACTATTTTTAAAGCTAATTTCATAACGTATTGCTTTTACTTATTTCCTGGATATAGGTATTGGGAGACATGCCGGTTACCGATTTGAAAACAGTGGTAAACGCACTGTGCGAGGAAAATCCGCCATATTCTGCCAGATAACTAACCTTATAATTAAGATACACAGGATCCGTTTTTAACAAATGGGCTATATGGTTGATCCTTAAATCATTGATGTAGCCATTGAAATTTTTGCCTTTGCTGTTGTTGATGACTTCAGAAAGATATTTGGTATTGATGCCCATCTGCGCAGAAAGCATCGATATCGACATGCTTTTGTTGAGGTAGCGGTCAGATTTTTCCCATTCGGCCAGCTTTAAGAGAATTTCATCTTCTTTTTCTTTAGAAATCTTGTTCGCATCTTTTTCCGGACTTTTTTCTGCTGAAAATACAGTTTCTTTAACTGGATCTGTTGGCTGAATCTGAATGTCCTCTTCCCATTTTTTTTGTTTCTCAAAGAACTCAGACTGTTTTTTTACCTCTTTATTTTTATTAGTTAAGAATAAAAAATAAACGATTAAAATAATGATGAGAAGAGAAAAAATGGAAGCTAATACCTTTATTTTTTTTGATTCATTCTGCTCCTGAAATTCCAGGTTTTTGGTTTGATTAGCTTCTACCAGCTTTATAATATAACGAATACCTTCTCTCGTATTGGAGTCTAGTTTTGCTTGTATCTCCGTGTAATACTTGTTGTATTCATGGTATTTTTCATCATTATGCAGTGCAAAATAATTCTTGGATAACGATTCGTAAATTTTTGATTTCAAATCACTGTAAGGAAGATTCTGAACCTTCGTTAATGCTTTTTCCAAATGGATTACAGCAGTTGTGTATTCTTGCTTTAAAAAATAATAGCGGGAAAGACTTTCATGAACCATTGCCTGAAGATAGGCGTAATCCGTTTTGTTTTCTGTAAAAAGTAAAGCAGATTCTAAAAGGGATCGGGCGTCTTCTAAATGATTTGACCTCATCAGATATAACGCTTTAAAGATCTTATTTTCAATGTCGAGAATCAGATTTTCCTGGTTGCCGGAACCAAGATATTGATCACTTTTTGCCAGGTTTTCTAAAGCTGCCGGATAATTTCTGTTCAGTCCAAAATTAAGGGCCTGAAGCTGATAAAGTTTAGCGGTGGTTATTTTTAATTTCGCATCATCACTTTTCAATAATCTCTGATCAGCCAGCAAATTGGAAATTATTCTTGTTGACTGGTTGTATAAATCCAGATTCTGATATTGATCTGCAAGATTATAGTCGCCAAATACCTGTAAAAAATAAGAAAGATTTTCTCTTTCTCCGGAGTCTTCCTTTTGGCTGTATGTATTGACGGATTGTACATAATCTCCTTTCATTGCATAGGCCTGTGAGATGATATTTTGCAAAACTATTCTGTGTTCGATATTCTGGTCGCTGATCAGTAAGCTCTGGGAATAGCTGATGCAATCATCGGGATTCTGATATAATTTCTGAAAAGCTTTGTCTGATAAGATGCTAAAATCAGGACCCGATTGGCCATTAATAAAAACTGAGCATAGCAGTATAATCAGTAATTGTATGTTCTTTTTCAATATCTTCTTATGAAAAAAAACATTTTTGTTGATTTTTCCTTCCGTATCCTTATGATCTGTCTTCAAAGTAGAGTTTTTGTATAGGTTTGTTTTTTAATGATTTATATTATTTGTTCTTTTGAATTTCACGAATTATGTAAGTCTAACCCTTTTGAAATGCCAAATATAATATTAATATTGTTTCCACCAATTCAAAATAATAACCCCAAAGAAACATGAAAAAAATTTACAACCTTTCATTGAAAACTTTATATGCTTGTGCGCTGTTTGGTTTTTCAGATATGGGTGCGCAGCTTACCGTGATGGGCGTGGGAAATTATACGGTAGGAAGTATCTCTGATAATGGAGTCTTAAGTATGCATACGAGTGGAGGCGGGATCTTTAAATGGGATGCTGCAAACGGTCTGGTTCAGATTGGAAATCTTACGAATGGATATCCTGCAGCAGGCAGGACTCTTATTTCTGGTGATGGAACTAAAATAGCGTCTTCGGTGACGAATCCCAACACCAATTTTAATGAAATAGCGACGTATGATACCGGCACTGCAGCCTGGACCAATCATGGAGGCCTTGTTCCTACAGGATGGGACGGAAGTGTAAGTTCCACTTGGGGAATGACAGCTGATGGAAATACCATTGTGGGGCTGGGCTGGCTTACGGCAGGAAGTGCTCATGCTGTAAAATGGGATGCCGTAAATGGTGTAACAGATTTGGGAAGCATAATTGCTGGAAGAAGTTCGAGAGCCAATGCTGTAAATACCGATGGTACCGTGATTGTAGGATGGCAGGATGAAGATAACGGAACCAGAAGCGGGGCAAAATGGGTAAATGGAGTAGAAAGCTTTATCACAGATGGTAATGGTGATAATGTAGGCGAAGCGGGAGGCGTTTCTGCTGACGGAAATACAATTATAGGCGCTGCAATGCCCAATCCTTATGTTTGGAGTGCTACAGCAGGCCTTGTTTATATAACACATCCAAATTCCTCTGCCTTCTTCAGAGGCGGGGCAACGGGAATTTCTGCTGATGGCAGAAGAGTAGTCGGCTTTTTCAGGCCATTCGCGGCACCCCCGATGTCTGGAGAGGGCTTTATATGGACCTCGGCAGCAGGGCGTATCAATCTGAATGATTATGCGGCTGGCTTGGGAATCAATACGCAAGGGGTTACGATGTCGCTGCCACTGGCAATATCCGGGGACGGGAAAAAAATTGCGGGAGTAGGAACTAATGCATCCGGACAGATCGTTGCATTTTATCTTGATCTGTCGGAGTTTCTTTCTACCAGAGAAAATGGTAAACAGGGTAATAATATATCCATTTATCCTAATCCTGCGAAAGACATTATTTACATCAAAGGAATTAACAGCATTGAGAAAGCTGAAATATACAATATGGTCGGTCAAAAAGTAAAAACATTCAATTCTGGGGAAGACAGAATTGATGTATCCTCCCTGTCAAAAGGGAATTATATACTGCATGTGTTCGTGAAAGGGGAAGTTTCACACAATCATAAATTCATCAAACAGTAAAAATTAAATTAGACGCACTTAAAAAGACTTAGACCATAAACTCGCAGAGAAATCTGCGAGTTTTGTATTTTAGGATTTAGATTGTTTTAATTGATATAAGAAGCGTTAAAAGACATGGAAATAGGCCTGCAGGGCATATTGATCCCGGATGATGTTCCGTTATTTACCGCTCTGATCATTCTTATATCCAAAGTATGATTTCCTGCAGTAAGGAATTTTACCGTGTTGATGGTAAATTGCGTACTGGTTCCTGCTGTTGTTTCCTGCGTTCGGAGATAACAGTCTGTGGCGATCCCGTCAATATATAATCTTGCCTCATAGGTGGCTTGTCCGCCTCCTGCGGGAATTCCTACATAATCTACTCCAAGCATGAAATTAATGAATAATGTTTTACCACCGGCCGGGACTGTAACAGATTGAGAGGTACCGGTTACGATAGCAGCTGTAAGATCATTAACATTAAAATCGGCGCCGGTAGTACTGTTCACAGCAGCCGTATTGATACTGGCAGGCGTTGGATTGGCAACGGTGATTATATTTCCTGCGGAATCAACGCCTATAGACTGTCCTGTACCTATTGGAGTCGCTGAGGTAAGATTCGTCAGCCTTAATCCAGAAACATTCGCTATTCCTGAAGCTATTTCGAATTTTGTATTGGGAGCTGCTATGCCTATACCGATATTTCCGTTGCTTAATAAAGTGACTTTTTCTATGTCATTGGTTTTTAAAGTAAGTGGAGCGGTATTCATAGTCCCCAGACTCAGTTTGGTTGAGTTTCCGTAAGAATTTACCTGTGCCTGGTTGGCATCATCTACATGCATATCCAGATTGGCAGATCCTCCGGTTAAGGTCATAGATCCTTTGGTAGAACCGCTTGCAGCAAGGGTTCCCAAGCCTGAGCTGGTCACAATGGCGAGATTGGTATTTTCATTGGTGAAAAGTAAAGGATTTCCATTGGTGGTAATCGTTCTTGCACCTGTCAGTACACCATTCGAGTTATAGATATTGGAGGATAGCCCTAATTTTGTCCAGGCTGTTCCGTTGAAATAATAATACCCCACAGCATCTATATTGGAGGCAGTTCCTGTTAATGTTCCTGTTGCAATACTGTTTACATAAATCAATGTTGAATTGGGAATGCCGGTCATACTTTGCGCTCTTTGCCGGTCTACTCTTGGGATGAGCAATCCGTCAACGGCAGTACCGGGGCCGGTGGCATTTTTTGCAGTAATATCAAGGGTTGAAGAGGGTAGGCTGATATTAATTCCCGTTTGGGCTATAGCAAATACAATTCCCGTAAACAAAAATAAGACTGAAAGTTGAAATCTTTTCATGGAGGATGTTTAAGATAATGAAGGATTACAATATTTATATTGCTTTATCCTATTTGGGTAAAACTTAGTTTAAATAAGAAGCATTGAATGACATTGAAATTGGGGTGCAAAGCATATTGGCACCGGAAGTTGTTCCATTATTGAATGTTCTCTGCATTCTTACATCAATCGTATGATTTCCTGCGGTCAGAAACTTAATGGTACTGATGCTGAAAAATGCATTGGTACTGATTCCTACTTCCTGAGCACGCATATAACAGTCTGTGGGCACTCCGTCTATATATAACCGTGCTTCATAATAAGCCGTTCCGCTTCCGTCAGGTGTACTGATATAATCTACCCCAAGCATACAATTGATAAATAAGGCTTTACCGCTAGTGGGAATAGTAACGGATTGGGATGTTCCTGATACAACCGTTGCCATGAGATCACTCACATTAAAGTTAGCTTCAGTAGTACTGTTCACAGAAAAAGTACTTACGCTTGTTGGGCTGGGATTGGCAACAGTTACCACATTTCCGGTTGTATCTACACCCAATGCCTGGCCGGCAGCTATGGGGGTGGCAGAAGTAAGATTGGTAAACCTTAAACCGGATATATTGGCTGTTCCTGAAGTTAATTCTAAAGCTGTATTAGGAGTAATAGTACCAATACCTACATTTCCGTTACTCAATAGAGTCAGTCGTTCTGAGTTGTTGGTTTTAAGAACAAGAGGAGTAGAGTTGGTCGTTCCCATACTGAATTTTGGAGTCGTTCCTGCAGCATTGAGCTGCGTTGCGTTGCCATGCTCTGTATACGTGTTGACTGTATTTGTGTCTGAAGATAAGCTTACGGTACCTCTTGCAGATCCGTTTGCGGAAAATCCACCTTCAGTTTCACTGCTGATAATACTAGCTGTAGTGGTTCCGTTGACAAAATTAATAGGATTTCCTTGGGTTGTTACCGATCTGAAGCTGCTTAGAGTACCATTTGAAGTATATATATTAACAGAAGGATTTAATTTAATCCAGGAAGTCCCGCTATAGTAGTAATAGCCCGGTGCATCTATATTGACAGCCGTTCCGGTTTGTGTACCAGTAGCAATGGTATTAACGTAGATCATGGTAGATATGGGAATACCAGTCATACTTTGTGCTCTTTGTCTGTCTACTCTGGGCACCAATATCCCATCTACCTCAGAAGCAGTTCCTGTAGGGTTTTTAGCATTGATATCTAAAGTAGAGAGAGGGGTGGTGGTATTGATCCCGATTTGTGCGAAAGGTAAAGAACAAGCAGCAAAAGTCAGTATGATAGAAAGTTGAATACTTTTCATAGAGAATGTTTTAAAACGGATTTTCATTTTTACTGTAAGAATAATAGTGGTTAAGTCAGTCTTTTTGTTGACATTAATTCAAATAGGTTGCATTCAATGACATAGAAATCGGGATGCAAAGCATATTAACCCCTGAAGCAACTCCATTATTAAAAGTTCTTGTCATCCTTACATCGATCGTATGATTTCCGGCTGTAAGAAATTTCACCGTATTAAAACTGAATTGTGCGCTGTATCCACCGGGCCCGTATTCCTGGGTACGCATATAACAATCTGTAGCAGCGCCGTCTATATACAGCCTTGCTTCATAATAAGAAGAACCGCTTCCAGTAGGGTTGCTGCCATAATCTATTCCCAGCATAAAATTGATAAATAAGGCTTTCCCACCAGCAGGAATACTCACAGACTGTGAAGTTCCCGGTACTATGACCACAGTAGTGTCATTGACATTAAAACTCGATCCTGTCGTACTGTTTACAGAGGCGGTAGTCACGCTGGCAGGTGATGGGTTGACGAGTGTAATTACATTTCCTGCAGCATCCACTCCCAAAGTCTGTCCGGTGCTGATGGGCGAAGCAGAGTTAAGGTTCGTAAATCTTGTGCCAGAAGTATTGGCTGTATCAGAAGAAATTTCCAGTTTTGTATGGGGTGCGGATGTTCCTATACCTACATTTCCATCACTTAGAATGGTAAGCCTTTCGATTCCGTTTGTTTTTAACACAAGCGGGCTGGCATTGGTAGATCCGATGCTTAATTGAGTAGAATTTCCGGAAGAAACGAGCTGTGCGCCGGTAGTATTTACAAAATAATCAAGATTGGCTGAGCCTCCGACCAGATTTAACCATCCTCTTGATGAGCTGTTGGCAGACCAGGCTCCTTCCGTTGCAGAAGTGATTATTTTTATGATGTTTGCCCCGTTGATGAACGTTACAGGATTTCCGTTGGTCGTTACCGTTCGTGTGTCCGATAAAGCTCCGTCAACATTATAAATGTTCTGTGAAGTAATAAGTTTTGTCCATACCGTTCCATTAAAATAATAATAACCTGCTGAATCGATGAGGGCTGCGGTGCCGGTTAATGTTCCCGTAGCGACACTGTTGATATAAATCAGCGTGGATACGGGAACTCCAGACATATTTTGTGCTCTCTGCCAGTCTACTCTGGGAACTAACAGTCCATCTGTATCAGTGGAAGTTCCGGTAGAATTTCTGGCACTAATATCCAGTGTGGAAGCAGGGAATGGATTATTAATGCCAACTTGTGCAATAATGAGTGTGAAATTCGCAAATAGGAATATAAGAGAAAGTTGTACTCTTTTCATGGTTTAGTTTAACGTGTAGATTGATAATTGCTAGGTTGCAAATATTGATCTTTTATTTATAAAACAAACTAAAAAGAGAATAATATTCTATTAAACTATTGGTATTGATGTTTTTAATTATTCATTTTCCTCCGTATCCTCGATTTCATCGCCTTCTCCATCCTCATACTGCTCAAGATAATAAGTGAAACTAAAGTCTTCCATTTCATCTTCCGCATCTTCAAGCGTAGCCAGCAGATCTTCAAACATCTCCAATTGGTCTACCGTCATATTGACGAATTCAAGGTGAAGGGGCATTTCCAGTCCTCCGGTAATGATGTCAGACAGCGCATCAAGATTATCGCCGAAATATTCCGGCAGCGTTATCTTCTCCTTTAATTGCGCGTAAAAGTCTTCGTAGTCGCCTATGTCTGTAAAATCGATATATATTGTTTTCATATTCTGTTATTTATTATTTAATCATTTTTTGTCATTGCGAGGAACGAAGTGACGAAGCAATCTCAAAAAAACATCCATGATATTTTCAATCTCGCAATGACTTATTAATTACTGTTTCTCAAAACTCTTATAATGGTTTTTGGTCAGGTACACATCGCCTTCTTTTGTAAAGATGATCCGGTCTGCATTTCTTCCGCCGCATTGATAATTCACATCTGCCTCAAAGTATTTTTCACCATCCGGAAGTCTTCTTTCTCTGTTGCTGAATTTGTCACCACCAATTGCTTTTCCCGGAAGGGCTTCACAAAGATTCCCTTTTGATGGATTCCAGCCTTCATTTCTTGCTTCATTTTTTGTGATATAATAGTCGGGCAGCCGGTGCTGCTGTTTTACATAACTGATGACGGTTTTTTCTTCCGTTAATTTTTCAATTGACTGTTGACCCGCCGAGGAACTTCCGGTATTTTGATCTTCTGCAGAAATGCTTCCTAAACTGCCAGCTTCTGTTGTTACAGGATTGCGATCATTCTTTTTATCCGCTATAAAATTATTATAAACGTACATGGCAGACATTCCAAAAAGAAGTCCTAAACAGATGAAAAACAGAGATCTTATTTTACTATTCATATCGTTATTATCAAGGGTGAAAGGGGGCAATGTCAATTGTCAATTGTCAATGGTGAATTAAAAATTGACCGGTTACTATTCACTTTTATTTTCCATATCATTAATAGCCAACAGTGAAATGTCAATGGTGAGTTGTGAATTAAAAAATTGACTATTGACCATTCACTTTTATTTTTCTAAGAGCAAAATGTCAACAATCAATTGTGAATTAAAAAATTGACCATTCACAATTCACTTTTCCCATCTTAATCGTTTCTCCATTCTTCAGGAATATCACATACCGGGATTGGATCGATTTTGTGTCTTGCAGCTTTGTGCATTCTGTCGAAAATCAAGAATACCTCTTTATCACGACCTTCATAATCATCAGCGGTTTTCGTTCCATATTCTTTCTGGATTTTTTCCAGCTCAGGATAAGTGGCGCCAATCTGTTGTTCATCGGTTCTGTCTACGTCCCAAAGTCCGTCTGTAGGAATTGCTTCCTGAATATTTTTCACCAGATTTAATGCTTTTGCAAGCGTGTATACTTCGGTTTTGTATAGATCAGCAATAGGAGAGACATCTACACCGCCGTCTCCATATTTGGTGTAAAATCCAATTCCGAAATCTTCCACTTTATTTCCTGTTCCGCATACCAAAAGTCCGTTAAGCTGCCCATAATAGTATAAAGTAAGCATTCTCAGACGAGATCTTGTATTGGCGAAAGCTAACTTTTCATTAGGATAAATTTCTTCCTGTACATCAAAGGTTTTATATAGCTCTTCGAAGGCAGGCGTTAGATTAACAGACATGGTTTCTACATTCGGGAATCTGGATTTCAAATCATTCATATGTTCCCAAGCACGGTTTACCTGATCTTCTTTCTGGCGGATCGGCATTTCTATTAATAATGTTTTTAAGCCTGTCATAGCAGCCAGAGTAGAAACAACTCCTGAGTCCACTCCTCCGGAAACGCCTAATACATATCCATTTACATTTGCTTTTTTAGCATAATCTTTTAGCCAGCTTACAATATGATCAATTACTTTTTGTGTCTGCATTGTTTATTTTTTAATCTATTTCAAATTTTACAGGATAATATATATATCCCTTTATATTTTTAATCCCTTATCAGATAATTTTCTTTTTAGATTCCCTAAAAAGTGAGGTCAAAATTACTGGTTTTTTCCTAACCAGATTGAGGATAATTATTTTTAATTTGTAAAATTCTGATATCTGATTTCTTGTGTCTAAATTATTATTCAGCTCCAAAAACCGTAAAGTCAGTTTTCATTCCTTTTTTTATATCAGATTCTTTCATCTTGTTCCCTCCTACATTTAAAGTCTGCAGGCTTGGATTTCCGGAGACATCGAGTTTCTGGATTTGATTATGCTCAACATTCAATTTTCTTAAATTTTTAAGCATTGCCAGGTCAATTGTTTTTAATTTATTTAAAGATACCGTTAGCTGATCAATTCTGGGAGTTGCTCGTAACGAAATATTTTCAAGCAGATTGTTGTCGAGATAGAGTGATGCCAGGCTTTTAAGGTTTTCTGCTTCAAATTTTGAGATTTTACAGCCTGTACATGAAAACAGCTCCAGATGATCCATATTCTTAATGATTACATTCGAAATGCCGTTGTCATCCAGCATGATCATTTTCACATTTTTGAAAAATACGAGATCGTCTGTTGAGGTAATACCTTTCTGTACCAAAAATAAATTGGTTACCCGATTTGCTTCCAACTGCTCGATAGATCCACTTTTATTCAAATCAAAATTTTCCAGAACGGCCTTTTCAAGATTTTTATCTTTAAAGTCGAGTTTTTGTCCGTAGAAAAGAGAAAGACCAGAAATAAGGCAGAGGATTGCAAATATTTTATTTTTCATTATTAATTGTGTTTTTAATCCTTATTTTTGTAAAACATAAATTCCATGTAAAAATAATGAAGATTTTTAGAATTATTACGCTTTCTTCTCTTTTAGTTTTAGGATTAAATTCTTGCAAAAAAGAACCTGAAAACCAATGGAAAGTAGAAGTGAAAAATACAGCTGAAAAAGTTGAAATTACGGATATTTCAAAAGAATTTTACAGCCAGAATATGCCGCTGGATCAGTTTAAAGCTAAATTTCCATGGTTTCAGGGAACGGTTTCCGATGCAGATTTTGAAAAAAGAAGAGGAGATGAAGCAGAAATTAAAATCTATAAAGAAGCTGCTGCTAAAATAGACCAGAATAAACTTCAAAAGGAATTACAGGATTTGTTTTCCCATATCAAGTATTATTTTCCGAAATTTAAGAGTCCTAAGGTATATTTGTTTTCATCAGCATTGCAGATGATTCAGGACCCTATTTTTTATGATGAAAAGGGGAATCTTTTGTTCATCGATATCACCGGCTTTATGGGAGATGGAAATGCCAATTACAAAGGCCTGGAAATGTATTTTCAGAAATCGATGAACCCACAGAATATTGTTCCTAAAGTTTCCCGCCTTTTTGCTGAAAATATTGTGACAGCATCTCCTGACCACCAGAAATTTATAGATCAGATCGTCCTTAATGGAAAAATCATGATCCTTCAGGATGCCTTTTTACCGGATGTTCCTGATTATCTTAAAATCAACTATACCCAAAAACAGTATGAATGGGCGAAAGCAAATGAAGCGAATATCTGGAATTATTTTGTGGAAAGTAATTTGCTTTTTGGAGATGACCACAGGCTGGAAGAGCGTTTCATCACGCCGGGACCATTTTCAAAATTTTATACGGAGATCGACAACGAATCTTCTCCACAGATTGGAATTTTTACCGGGTGGCAGATGTGTAAAAAATACATGGAAGAAAAACCTGAAACAAAACTTACAGACTTCCTGAAAATGGATGCTACCGTAATTTTTAATCAATCAGGATATAAACCAAAGTTAAAAGAATAAATAGTATACAATTTAGAAAAAATAGAAAAAATGAGAAAGACTCAAATAACGATAGACGTAGAATTGGATGAAAATCACATCCCTGAAAGCATTACCTGGAACGCACAGGATGGGGGTGTTGAAAAAGAAGAAACCAAAGCTACGATGATTTCCGTTTGGGATGATAAGGCTATGGAAGCATTAAGAATCGATTTATGGACCAAAGAAATGCCGGTAGATCAAATGAAGATGTTTATCCACCAGATTATGGTATCTTTAGGAAGTACCTATCAAAGAGCAACGGGTGAAGAAGATGTAGCACAGTGGTTGGAAGAAATTGCTGAAGAATTTGCCATCAAGTCTGCGATTAAAATGTAAAAATATAACACTACAGCAATTTAATAGTGACTGATGAAAGGCATTATTATTGTTAAGTTGTTACACTATTAAATTGTTAAATTTTAAATCATGAATTTTAATACAAAAGTTATTCACGGAGGGCAGCATCATGAATCTGCTACAGGATCGGTAAATGTTCCTGTATTTTTAACCTCTACATTTGCACAAAAAAGTCCGGGAGTACATTCCGGTTATGAATATTCAAGAGCAGCCAATCCTACCAGACAGGCATTGGAAGACTCTCTGGCAAGTATTGAAAATGGAGCCAGAGGATTGGCGTTCGGTTCAGGACTTGCAGCCATCGACTGTGTGTTGAAATTATTAAATCCGGGAGATGAAGTTGTTGCAGTAGATGATTTATATGGCGGAACGTACAGAATGTTCACCAGACTTTTTGAAAAATATCAGTTGAAATTTACGTTCGTGAATTTTGATGATGTTTCTAAAATTGCTGAAGTTCTTACCGACAAAACAAAATTGATCTGGATAGAAACGCCAACCAACCCATTGATGAAACTGGTAGACATCAAAGCAGTAGTGGAAATTGCAAAAGGGAAAAATATCCTGGTAGCGGTAGACAATACATTTGCAACTCCTTATATCCAAAGACCGATTGATTTAGGCGCAGACATTGTGATGCACTCTGCTACAAAATACTTAGGTGGACACTCTGATGTTATTGCAGGTGCGCTTATTGCTAAAGATACAGAATTAGGAGAACAACTTCACTTTATTCAATTTGCAAGCGGTGGTATTTTAGGACCACATGATTCTTATTTGGTATTGAGAGGAATTAAAACTTTAGCCTTGAGAATGCAGAGACATTCCGATAACGGATTGAAGGTAGCAAGATATCTGGAAACTCATCCTTTAGTAGACAAAGTAATTTTTCCGGGATTAGAATCTCATCCTCAGTATGAGCTTGCAAAATCTCAGATGAAAGAATTTGGAGGAATGGTTTCATTTACTTTTAAATCAGGGAAAAAAGAAGATGCCGTGAAGTTTTTAGAAAAAGTAAGAGTTTTCACACTAGCTGAATCATTAGGTGGAGTAGAATCTTTGGCCAATCATCCTGCTTTGATGACGCATGCTTCAATTCCTGCTGAAAAACGTGCAGAATTAGGCATTACAGATGATTTAGTTCGTCTAAGCGTTGGAATCGAAGATGCAGAGGATCTGATTGCAGATCTGGAAAAAGCTTTTTCTTAACCATTTACTAAACATATTATAATGAGAAAGATTCAACTTTTAATTATTCTGGGTTTCTTCAGTCAGATGGTATATGCTCAGGTTAAACCAACTGACGAGCTGTATAAAACAGCAAAAAAGCTCGACAGTCTGATATTTGATATCGGCTTTAATAAATGCGATCTTTCTCATTATGATTCCATCGTCAGCGATGATCTGGAATTTTATCATGACAAAGGAGGAATTACTTCAGGAAAAGAGGCTTTTACAATTTCCATCAAAAATAATATTTGTGGTAATCCTAATAAAGTAAGACGCGAACTTGTTCCCAACAGCATGAAAGTGTATCCATTGTACAACAATAATGTTCTGTATGCTTTCATTCAGGAAGGAGAACATGATTTTGCTGAACTTGATAAAGGAAAATGGAATAAAGGCAGTCGTGCGAAATTTACCATTTTATGGATTTTGGATGGCAAAGACTGGAAAATGAAAAGAGTACTAAGCTATGACCATCATTTATAACCATCATGAGTAATACCAGAAAAGCAACTGTTCAGGATGTACCTCAATTAGCAGAATTATTTGATCAATACAGGATTTTCTATCATAAAGAATCAGATGTTTCAGGTGCTGAATTATTCTTAAAGGAAAGAATAGAAAGCAAAGATTCAGAAATTTTTGTAACAGAAGACAACGGAAGTCTAGTCGGTTTTGTGCAGTTATATCCCTTATTTTCTTCAACAAGAATGTGCCGTTACTGGCTGCTGAATGATCTCTACGTTAATGAAAACCATAGAGGAAAAGGATATTCTAAAGCTTTGATCGAAGAAGCCAAAACTTTATGCAGATCTTCGAAGGCTGCCGGTATTTTACTGGAAACAGGAAAAAATAATGATATTGGCAACCAGCTGTACCCGTCATGTGGTTTTGAATTGTATGATTCTGTCAACTTTTATGAATGGACCAATCCGGAAAATTAATTAACTACTAATCATGTATAACGTATTATAAACATGTCAGATTTTCAAAAATATATTCAAAGATATCTTGATGAGATTCCTTCCGAAAACTGGTTAGAAGAATTGAAAAAATCAGGAGAGAAAACCGTAGATATTTATACTAAGCTTACCGAAGAGCAGTCTCATTTTGCGTACAGTGAAGGAAAATGGACTCTGAAAGAATTATTGCTGCATTTATCAGATACGGAAAGAGTGTTTCAATTTCGGGCTTTATCCTTTGCAAGAGGAGATCAGGCTGCATTACCCGGCTTCGACGAAAATGAATACGCAGACAATTCATTTGCCAACGAAAGAACCCTGGAATCTCTACTGGAAGAATATAAAACAGTAAGAAGATCATCTCAGATATTACTGGAAACGATGCATCCAAAAGCGTTACACAACACAGGAATTGCCAACGGAAATGAAATCGCAGTAGAAACAGTCGGAAAACTGATTGTAGGACACAATTTCCATCACTTACATATTATAGAAGAAAGATATCTTCCGGGATAAATGATTTGCGAATGTCATGCGTAGATTGAAAAATTTAGAAATTACCGAAAGTATCAAATACCGAAAACTGGTTTTTGATGAAAACTATCTGGACAAATTAGATACATTTACCATTTATTTGGCTTTCATATCACTTATTGTAATCTCAGTAATTTTGTTTGGGGAAATAACGCCATCTAAGAATAATAGTTTAGAATATATTATCTTGATTTCCGTCATAAGCTTTAGTTTCTACGGTCTTTATTGCAAAGCAACAGAAAAAACATTAAAAGAAATAAAATTCAATATACACAAAGAAGACGCAAAACAGAGAATTCTAGAGTATGGTAAAAAATATAATTATAGGATTTCTAAAATTTCAAATGACTTAATATTTTTTAACGAGCCTACAGATGTATATAATTCAGGACATCATGAAATGACTACCATTATTTTTTTTAAAGATGACGCAATTCTCTATACTTTAATAAAAGAGGGGGCAAAAATAAATGCACCTGTATTACTTTCTCAACATCTTACCAGACTGGATTTAAAAAAAACATTAAATAAGACGAAAAATACCAATACAGGCTATTTTAGTTCATTGTTTCATGGTTAATTCAATTAACTTTACATAAATCCTATCCTATATAATATTAGAAAATAATGGAAAATAAATAGGGATGTTTCAAAATATAATATTCAATAGAAATGGCTTTTAACCCATTTTTTAAAATTCATTTTTTATTTTTGCAAATGGAGGTAAGACTCATTATATTATGGAAAACATTATCGAAATATTAAAATCCGGCGGAACAATCCTTTATCCTACAGACACCATCTGGGGAATTGGGTGTGATGCGACCAACGTTGAAGCCATCAATAAAATTTATGACATCAAAAAAAGGGAGAAAAACAAATCCATGATCATTTTAGTGGAAACTGAAAAGAGGCTGCAGGATCTGGTAGACGTTCCCGAAATGGCGTGGCAGATTATTGATGTAAGTGAAAAACCGGTAACGATTGTCTATGAAAATCCAAAAGGGTTGCCCAAAGAACTGTTGGCAGAAGACGGAAGTATAGGAATTCGCTTGGTAAAAACCGACTTTTGTAAAAAACTGATCACCAAATTAAACAGACCTTTGGTTTCTACTTCCGCCAATTTTAGCGGAGATAAAAGCCCGTTGAAATTTTCTGATATTTCTAAAGAAATTATTGATGTGGTAGACTATGCGGTGGAAGAGGATAGAGAAAAAGTTTCAAAATATTCAGGCTCTTCAGTCATTAAAATATGGAGTGACAACAGAATAAAGATTCTCCGCGAGTAAAAGAAAAGATTTTAATTATCTTTGCAGGATCATTCAACCGCTAAGGCATGTAAGAATAGTAAGCAACGCTTGATCTCTTGATTCCTTAACGGTTATGCGTCAGATCAATAAAGAGTATACAACTCCGTAGGGATCTGAAACTTAAATTCTAACCTCTACATAATAAACATGTTCATTAATCTTAATCAAAATAGAAATTTAAAACTTTTCAAAATCATTTCTGAGGTAGCCTCGAAAAATAACCAGTCTGCATACATTGTGGGTGGATATGTTCGTGATTTACTGATGAAAAGAAAAGCCTCTACTGATATTGATTTTGTTACTGAACAGAGCGGTATTGAACTGGCTCAAAGTGTTGCCAGTGAAATTGACCCGAAGCTGAAAGTATCTGTTTTTAAAACCTACGGAACTGCAATGATCAAATACAAAGATCTGGAACTTGAATTTGTAGGAGCAAGAAAAGAAAGTTACACAGAAAACAGTCGAAAGCCGGAAGTAGAAGGTGGAACGCTGGAAGATGATCAGAAACGAAGAGATTTTACGATCAATGCGATGGCCATCTCTTTAAATAAAGATAATTTTGGAGAACTTATCGATCCTTTTAATGGGGTGGAAGATCTTCAGAAAGGCATCTTAAGAACACCCCTGGAACCTGCTCAAACCTATTCTGATGATCCGTTGAGAATGATGCGGGCCATCCGTTTTGCTTCTACCTTGCAGTTTACCATTGAAGAAAAATCATTATCGGCTATACAGCAGGAAGCAGAAAGAATCAAGATTGTTTCCATGGAACGGGTAATGGTTGAATTTAATAAAATTATGCTTTCTGAAAAACCTTCTATCGGTTTAGGACTGATGGAAGAGACCGGACTTTTACAACTGATCATCCCTGAATTAATAGAATTAAAAGGAATTGAAGAAGTAGAAGGACAAACCCATAAAGACAATTTCTACCATACACTGGAGGTGCTAGACAATATTTCGAAAAATACAGACAACCTTTGGCTTCGCTGGTCGGCATTGCTTCATGATATCGGAAAAGCACCTACGAAGAAATTTGTTGAAGGAACAGGCTGGACATTTCATGGTCATGAATTTTTAGGTTCAAAAATGACAAAAATGCTCTTCCAACGATTAAAACTGCCATTAGGACCCGATATGAAGTATGTTCAGAAAATGGTGAAACTTTCGTCTCGTCCTATTGCTTTAATCACAGATGATGCCTCAGATTCTGCATTAAGAAGGCTGTTATTCGATGCTGGTGAAGACCTGGAAGATCTTTTCACACTTTGTAAAGCCGATATTACCACCAAAAACTCCAGAAAGCAGGAAAGATTCAAGAAAAACTTTGAATATGTAGCGGTTAAGATCAAAGAAGTAGAAGAAAAAGATCAGGTAAGAAACTTCCAGCCGCCTATTTCAGGGGAAGAGATCATGGAAATGTTTGCCCTTAAACCTGGCCGCGAAATTGGAATTTTAAAAGAAAAAGTAAAAGAAGCCATTTTGGAAGGCGAGATCCCGAACGAGAAAGAAGCGGCAACAAAATTTGTGATTGCAGAAGCTGAAAAACTGGGATTACAAGTGTAAATAAAAATGTATAATACAACATAAAAACGGCCGGATCATTGATCCGGCCGTTTTTTTTATATCAGCTTATAAAAGAAATCCGGACGACTTCGAAGAAGCCGCCCGGAAAAAAACACAAATGATGAAAAAAAATAAAAAATTATATAAACGCCGAAGCGTAGATTTAGTTTTTATAAAAACCGTTCGTTGCAATTCCTGCAGTGAATGTTTTTAACAATGCTCCTGTACTGCTGTTATAAATGTTGATCTTGCTATCAGATGTAAAATTAGTAGTAGAAACATAGATGTTACTATCGATGATATCAAATCCATATAAAGTTCCTGTTGGTGCCGTGAACAGAGGGGTAGTAGGAACGGTTGTAGAACCTAAAGCCATGCTGTAAACTTTATTGTCGCCAGTTGAAAAATACAAAGTGTTATTGCTAATTCTTAATTTCTGAGCCTGTGGAATGGCAGTAAGAGTTGTTGCAGCAGCAGTTCCGTCTGTAGTATTGATCTTATAAATATAAGAATTGGTATTGTCAGAAGCCAATGCATATGCATTACCATTATAAGAAACAAGATCTCTGATAATTCCGTTGCTTGGAAGAGTTACAGTCTTGTCAACTACATTGGTGGATGGCTTTACAATAGAGATGGTATATCCTGTTGCAGTTTCGCCTGGAGCATATGTTACACCGTCAGTCTGTACCACGATGCTTCCGTTGGCCTCTACTACTTTTTCAGCTGCTCTGTCAAAATTGATGCTCTTTACAAAAGAATTGTCGCTGTTGTAAACATTCAGTTTATGTACACTCGCGTAATCGTTGTTGGTTACATAATATTGAGCTCCGGAAAATGCAATATATCTCGGGTTATCAAGATTACTCGTTACTGTAGAAACCTTTTTAAAGCTGTATCGGTTTACAATTTCAATTTTATTGGGAATATTACAAACCAGATAAGCATAATTTCCGCTGAAGCCTATCGTTTGAAAAACCTTACCTAACACTTCATTACTATTGTTGGCTGCATAGATTCCGTTATATACATTCCCCCAGTTATTGCTAATAAAAGAAACCTCAGAAGTCGGACTTGAGAAACCTCCTTCATTAGAGATAAGAACTCCGTTTTCATACGTTGTAGCGGTGGCTACAGTTTCATCATCATTGCTACAAGCAACATTGAAAAAAAGTGCCGAAGCAAATACAAAAGGTAAAATTTTTCTGATATTCATTATAATTTATTTTAAAAGTTGATATTTAAATTCACACTGTAATTCCTCTTTGGCAGCGGATAAGAAGCCATGGTGTAATAGATTTCATTAAAAATATTATTCACCTTGAATCCAACCGTATATTTTTTAAGAAATGTTCCTGAAATCCCTGCATTCATTACAAAATACGGATCCAGCGCGTCACTTCTTTTTTCTTCTGTATCAGTGTACGTAAGCCCGTTGAACATTCCCTGTACATAGATCCTCATAAAGTCATACTGATAATCAACATTTCCAAAAATCTTATGGAGAGGAACATACATCAGTTGCTTTTTATTTTCAAGATTGATCGATTTTGAATATGTATATCCTATACTTGATTTCAGGCTTTGTTTCCCGAATTTTCGGGCATATTCTACCTGCGATTCCAATCCGTAAGACTCTACCTTATGAGTATTAAAAGGAGCATAATACCCAAATTGAGTCTGCTGCCAGCTAATCAGATCACGGATCTTCATATAATAAGGCGTTACGGTAATTTTAAAATCTGATACTATAAAATGATTGCTCAGATCAGCCTGATAAGAAGTTTCGGGTTTCAAATCCTTATTTCCTCCCGGCTGCCAGTACAGGTCATTGAAAGAAGGAAATCTGAAATTCCTGGAAATATTAAGCTCCGTGCTGTACCATGTTGCAGCATTCCATTTTCCTGAAAAAGAAAACAAAACAGGAGAACTGATTCCCTCTACAAAATCCTTTTTTACACCCGCTTCAAAACGCAGATCTGATGCCGCAAAATAGCGAAGCAATCCCGCTACAGAACCTACATTTCTGCTCACCTTAGAAATCTGGGAAGTTCCCGTACCTTCAGCTTTATTCACCTGAAATTCACCGATGACATTCACATTCCATTTTGGACTCAGGAAATAATTGAAATCATTTTTTACAATATAATTTTTTCCTATCCCGCCACTTGTAGCAGGTCCATTGACGTTGGCAAAATATTGAAAATTCTCTTCCGTGTAAGCAGCCTTAAATGAATTGCTGAACTTTGACTGATTCCAGTCCCAGGAAAGAAGACTTCTGATATTTTGGGTTTCGTATTTTGTTTTGGTTTCACTTTCAAAAAGTACCGGATAATTCTGATTTCCATTAAAAAATTCAGAAATCCAGGAAATCTGATGATGAGGAGCCACTTTATAAGCACCGGCAATATTAAAAGTCGTATTAAAATATTTTCCGTTCTGATTGATATAGTTTCGGGCTTCTTTCACCTCATAATCATTCTCACTGATGGAATGATTTCCTGTAACTTTAATACTTAATTTATCATTACTGTAGGAACCTTTGATAAAATGAGTAAAAGTACCAAATGAAGCCGCTTCAGAAAATAAAGAAGTATGAAAACCTTTATTGAAATCCAGATTATTGTTAAGATGGATGCTTCCCCCAATAGCACCGCTGCCATAAATGACACTTCCGCCACCTGCTTTTATATCAAGCTGGTCATATCCAAACAAAGGAATATTGTTGACATCTCCCTGACCCAGAAAATTAGAATTAATACTGATTCCGTTCCATACAAAAGCCGTTTGTTGAGCCGTAGTTCCCCTAAAAGAAGGCGAAGAAACTGCACCACGTCCGTTTTCCTTAATATATACCGGAGTCTGGAAACGTAAAAGTTCAGAAAGATTGGTGGAATTTTTCTCTGCGTCTTCAAGGGTAAGAGTGTTCACCTTATGAAAAAGCTTCACTCTGTTCATTTGACTGTCGAAAATATAAACAGTATCGATCCCTTTCTCCTGTCCGGAAAGAAAGCAACCATAAGACGACAAAAGCAGTACTAAAGATCTTTTTATATCCATACTATTTTACTTTTCCTCCGAAAGCAATATATTTTTTAATTATAATTCTGGCAGGTCTCCTGACTTTCGCTTTCTACACCTTCCCGTATGTACAGTGGTTTTTCGTAGAATTTCTTGTTGCGATTTACAGTTGCGGGGACAGTTTGGGGTTTACACCCAATTCCCTATTAATTCCAAATATGCTGGAAACCAAAATTTTTGTAAAGATAAGTTTTTAAATGTATTAGACAAAAGGCAATACTGAACCGCTAATTTTCAACGCTGCAGCTATGTTTTACCTCTGTTTACAGAGATAGCAGAGGTGAAATAAGTGCCAGTTTGCCTTACAAAAACGTCGCATCAAAATAGAAAGGCAAAAGATCTTTAATAGAATGTACTTTTACCACTTCCTCATTCATGCTTGAAAAATAAAGGTCAATATTCTCGTTTTGTTTCGTTTCATATTCCATTAAACTCTGGCGGCATGCACCACATGGCGGGATTGGAGGATTTTTCTCATGAAACTCCTTGGGACCGCCCACCACGAAAATCTTTTTGATTTTCACCGTAGGAAAATTGGCTCCTATCCAAAAGAGCGCTGTTCTCTCAGCACAAAGCCCGGATGGAAAAGCGGCATTCTCCTGATTGTTTCCGGAATATATTTCTCCGTTTTCCAGCAGGACAGCACATCCTACAAAAAACTGAGAATAAGGTGCATAAGCGTTTTCACGGGCCTGTTTTGCTGTTTCGAATAATTTTTTCTCGATATCATTCAGTTCACTGCTATTTTTAAAATATTCGTAACCGATCTGTATGTCTTTTTTCATATATTGTAGGCCTAAAAAAGGGGGATAAAATTAGCTCTTTTTACTCAGGTGGGCAATATTATTTTATTCTTCCGGTATCTCTATTAAATTTCAAAAAAATAATATGTTATATACGCCAATAAAATTCAGAAACGTAGAGCTTAAAAACCGATGGGTAATGTCTCCCATGTGCATGTATTCTTGTGAAAACGGTATCGCCAATGATTTTCATTTCGTACACTACGGAAGCCGGTCGCAAGGCGGTACAGGTTTAATTATGGTTGAAGCTACTGGCGTAGAACCACGCGGACGAATTACCAACCATTGCATGGGAATCTGGAATGATGAGCAGGCAGGAAAACTGCAGAAAATTGTAGAATTCGTCCACAACAGGTCAGAAAGCAAAATTGGGATTCAGATTGCTCACGCGGGTAGAAAGGGGTCAACGTGGAATAATCTTCAGATTCCTATTGAAGAAGGCTGGGAGACCATTGCACCAAGCCCGATTCCTTACCATCCTACAGAAAGAATTCCGCACGTGTTGAGCGTTGAAGAAATCAAAGAATTAGTTCAGAATTTTAAAGATGCCGCAAAAAGAGCTGTACAAGCTGGTTTTGATGTCATTGAAATTCATGGAGCTCATGGCTATTTGGTTCATCAGTTTTTATCACCTCTTTCCAATGTAAGAACGGACGAGTATGGCGGAAGTTTTGAAAACAGGATTCGGTTTTTGCTGGAAATCGTGGATTCGGTGAATGAAGAACTTAGTGAAAACACTGCATTATTTGTAAGGATTTCCGGAACGGAATATGCTGAAAACGGCTGGGATGTTCAGGATAGTGTCAAATTAGCTGAAATACTGAAAGATCATGCTGTGGATTTAGTGGATGTTTCAAGCGGCGGGAATATTCATGGGGCGAAAATTTCTGTTTTTGAAGGGTATCAGGTTCCTTTTTCATCTCAGGTAAAAAATAATGGCGGGGTGAAAACCGGAGCTGTAGGATTAATTACGAATGCCGAGCAGGCAGAAGAGATCCTTCAAAAAGGAGAGGCAGACCTTATATTTGTAGCAAGGGAAATCTTAAGAAATCCTTATATTGCGGTACAGGGCTCTTTTGAAATGAAAGAAGAATGCTTTTTTCCACACCAATATTTAAGAGCGAAAATTTCTTCCTAAAATTTACATTGAACAAGCGGAAAAATGAAAATTGAAGACTTCATGCTGACCTGTCCCAGCAAAAAATTCCTGGGAATAGAATGCTTTGGTTGTGGCGCTCAAAGAGCTATAGTCATGGTATTGGAAGGTCGATTTTCTGAAGCATTTCATTTGTTCCCTGCCGTTTATACCCTGTTGATTTTTTTTGGAATGGTTGGAGTAAGCTTCATTGACAAAAAAAGGAAATACGGAAATGCTTTACTGCTGGCTGCCGTCTTCAATGTCATCTTTATGATTATATCCTATTATTACAAATATTTCCATCTGGGCAGCTATTAAAATGATCAATATAAATACTAAAAACCGCTTCTGGCGGTTTTTTTAGCTTACAATTAGATCCTGAATCATTGTATTGATATATGTTCGTAAAAGTAGACGTAATTTTTGATATAATAATGAATGTTAAAAAATAACTTTCAACTCTTAAATAAGGTTTATATTTTTTAACACTAAATCAGTTATTGATGAAAAAAGTCGTAGAATTACTACAAAATATAAAATAATCAGTAAAAAATTTTTATACTAAACCCTGAAAGCTATCTTTGCTATACCAATCTTATGAATACTATAATCTTTAATGATTAAAATTTACCAATATGGCAGCAAACTCAAGAGGAATCTTAAAATTCAATGGAGGCGAGGGTCAAAAGCTATTAAAGCTTAATTACAGCGTATCTAGATCTACAGACGTATCAGGACGTGTAGCATCAGACCCATCTAACGCGATTATAAAATTAACAGTCGAGGCAACGGAAAAATCTGATATTCTGGAGAGTTTACTGAACGGAAAATATAAACCGACAAGCGGAGAAGTTACTTTCAATAAATCTCATGAAGAAGGAACATTGATTACTTTAAACTGGGAAAACGGATACGTTATCCAGCATGAAGTAGACTTTGACGCAGTAGACAGCAACAGCATGCTGATCAGTTTTGTGATCAGTGCCGAAGAAATCAACTACGGAAACTCAGCTTTCAAAGGACTTTGGCCATCCAGCTAGGTTCACAGGAGTAGCAATATCAAAAAAGACTGTCCTTTAAGACGGTCTTTTTTTACCTGTTATGAAAGTGCACTTTCTGAAGGGGAATTTTGTTTCATATTCAAAAATTCCCATATGATTGAATAATTTTATAATTTTTAATAAAATCACTTACAAATTATGTCTACCACACCTGAAAACTCAAGGGGTGCGTCATTCCGTCCCGCACAAAATGCTGACGGAGTATCCGAGAATCATCATATAGGGATCAACCGTTTGGTTAAGCTTTCTCTCGTTATAGAAGGGAAAATGATCAAATACTATAAGCATTTTAAACTCACACAAAGCGCACAGCGCCATCATGAGTTTGTTCTTACCCTGGCACACGATACTCTTGGAGACCGACAAACCCACGCACTGGAAGAAGCCAATAAATTTCTTGGAAAACGTCTGACAGCGGTGATTTCATATAAGGATATCAATAACAGCCCGGAAAGAACTTTTGTGGGAGTGATCACCGCAGTAGGATTCAGCCAGGAGAAAATGAGCCTGGGGAATATCATACTTTCCGGATACAGTCCAACGATCCTGTTGGATGGAGCGCCTCATATCCAAAGCTTTGGCGGAGTACAGCCTGTAAATGTCGGAATTATTGCCGAAGAAGTGATTAAACAGGGCATCGATAAAAGCCGGTTTGACATAAGGGTTGACGCGAATAATTTTTCCCAGATCATCTACAGCAGCCAATATAACGAGACTCATTATAATTATCTGGCAAGAATGGCTGAAGCATACGGTGAGCAGTTTTACTATGACGGAGAAGTCCTGCATTTCGGGAAACTTCCCCCTCAGAATAAAGCGATCACCCTTACGTACGGAAGCAGTGCCAACGATATTAAAGTAGAATTGAAAGCCGTTCACACAAAACCGCAGTTTTATGGGTATAACAGCAGTAAAAACGAAAAACTTACATCCGGCGCAACTCCTATTCAGCATGTAAGCGATCTGGCAAAGACAGCTTATAATCATAATGAGAGCATTTATAAAACACCCGCTCTTCAGATGGCTCCGATCAAAGCATCGACTCATCTTGATGTGGAATACTCACAAAAAAGTGCTTCAGGAAGTGAAGCGGTGAATGTTTTTTCTTTATCAGGAAATACTACCGTTCCTTTTTTACATCCCGGCTGTGCTGTGGATGTTCAGATGCGCAAAACCGATACGAATGAAACGTCCTATTTTACCAGAATCATGATCACGGAAACGATTCATGAAATAGACACTATAGGCCATTACCATGGAAGTTTTGCAGGAATAGCAGCCGATACAGGTTTCCTACCCAAACCCGATTATAAAACACCTATTGCAGAACCGCAACTGGCTACCGTCATTTCAAATACCGATCCTGAAAACCAGGGAAGAGTACAGGTGAGATTTGACTGGCAGACGAATGATACGACTCATTTTATACGCATGATGAGTCCGGACGCAGGAGGTACAGACCAGATTACCCAAAACAGAGGGTATGTTGCCATTCCTGAAGTTGGTGATCAGGTGATGGTTAATTTTGTACATAACCATCCCGACAGACCATTTGTCATGGGCGGAATGTTCCATGGCGAAGCAGGCTTGGGCGGTGGAATCAACAATCATCTGAAATCCATCCAGACCCGAAGCGGAATCAGAATTCTGATGAATGATGAAGAAGGAAGTGTGAAGATTGTGGATCCAAGCGGAAATATCTACTTCATGGACGGTAAGGGAAATATCAGCATGAACGCTCCTAAAAACTTTACATTGAATGCCGGGGAAAATATCAATATCACGGCTGGAAAAGAAATTTCAGTGAGTGCGGGAGAAAGCATCACGAGCTCTGCCAATGAAAATATTATTTCTACGGCAGGAAAAGATATCGTACAGACTGCGACAGGTGACATCCGGGAGTCTTCTGACACCAGAACAGAAATGGTAGATAAAGAATTCAAAAGACAGTCGGAAACTTCTAATGAAATAGCCGGAGAAATATCAATGTTCAGCGAGATGGAAAATATGACGATGCAGAGCGGAAAGATTGTGGAATTCAACAGCGCTGAAAAATCAAAACTTTTCTGATATGGCTATTATAAAGACCGCAAAAAATATACACATAAAAGTCACAGACTCTTATCATTTGAATGTGGGAAAAAAGGTTGAAAAAATCGCGAAAAAAATTAATGTAGAAGCACAAAAACAAAACCTCGTTCTGGCAAGCAACAAAAAGATAACGTCTCATGGAAACAAATAAATTAAAAGTTCTCCTTCTTTTTGTTCTCTGCAGTTTCTCGTTAATAAGTTGTCAAAATAAAAAAATGGAAGAAAAATACAGTTGGTTAGGAACCATTTCTGCACCTCAGGAATATCCCATGGAAATCTATAGCGGAGCTATTATTGCCGACGATTTCAAGTATGGTTTTGATGCCATCTGGGGAACCCAGAATACAGGCTGGGGAAATGAAGGCGGAACTATGAGCGTGGAACCCAGCAAAATGGGAATCCCGCATCAGCTGGAATTTACCTGGTATTCTTTGGTAGAAAGAAAATTTTACACCGGGAAATGGGATTTGGATCAGAAAAAAATAAAAGAACTGTTTGATAACGGTTTTATAGATGAGGATACCCATAAAAAAGCCACCTACACTAATTTTATAGTAGGATTAGCTCCAAAAGGAAGAGTCGTGTTATGGATAAACGGCCCCGGAAACCAGAAAGAAGTGGGTGTTTTTCAGGCGCATGATACCATTATTACCAAAGAAAAAGCCTACGAAAATGCAAAATATATGTTGAAAGACGGCTTTGCAGACCGGATGCTGAATGATCCTTCCTATGAAACATTTAAACCGGAAGTACGGCAGAAAATAGCAGCACAGGGATATCCCGCAGCAGAAATTTATGATTTGTACAGAGAAAAGTACAGTTGGAAACCTTCAGTTATACTGCAGGAAGGCGGAGAATGGATAGATTTCGGATTTACAGCCTATAACGGTGAACAGGAAAATCTTTTTGGAGAAAGCTTAAAAGCTGATACCTATACAAAAAGAGCCGTTCCGAAATTCTGCGGTTTTTATTGGAAAGATAAAACCAACAACAGATATGCGATGTGGGTGGATGCTTTCGATGAGAAAGAAATATTTGAACTTTTTCAAAAATTCGGTAAAGAAGAGAATATCGATTTTGTCATTAAAATTAATGAAGATAATACCAAAGCAACGCTGTCTTTAAAAAGCGAAAAACAGGAACTTCCCATTACCAAGGCAAAGATCCGATTATCCAGGAAAATAGAATAGCGTATTTTTCATTATCAATTGTAAAATAAAAACGATGCACAATAATAAATTTGGAGAATATACCCCAGAAATAACCAAAGAGGAAGTGATAGACATTACCCTCGGGATGTTTTTTGACGGGACTTTGAATAATAAAACCAATACCATCGAAAGAAGGGAGAAAACTCCTGAATACAAGAAAAATGGAGGCAATCCTACGGATAATAACAGCTACAACAACGATTGGAGCAATGTAGCACGTTTGTGGGATAATTACGATAAAAATTCCGGCATTTATATCGAAGGAATTGGTACCGAAGATAAACAAAAAGATTCCATGATGGGATATGCCTTCGGATCCGGCGATACCGGAATCCGTGGAAAGGTGAGAAAAGGCTGTGAAGAGATTGTGAAAAAAGTGAAAAATATCAAAAGCTCAAAAAAAGCAGATAAAATTGCAGTCCTTACTTTTGATGTTTTCGGTTTCAGCCGCGGTGCCGCCGCCGCCCGTAATTTTGTGCATGAAATAGGCAAAGCAAAATATAAAGCAAGCTCCACAACGGTTTCCCATGAAGGAATGACGGTTACTTCCCGCTATGACAGTGACGGTAACAGTGTAACCGAAGAAGAACTTCCGAAATGGGGACATCTGGGACTTAAGCTACAAGAAGCAGGAATTACCGTGGATGTATTGAGGATAAGATTTCTAGGTATTTATGATACCGTATCCTCCTATTCAAAATACCTTAATCCGGTGCCTAATTTTAGTAATGATGTGGAAGAACTGGGCTTAAATGATATCGGAAAAGCGCAGACCGTTATTCATTTTGTAGCAGAAAATGAACATAGAGAAAATTTTGATCTTACCAATGTGCATGTTGGCATAGAGAAAACATTTCCCGGGGTACACTGCGACGTCGGAGGCGCCTATGAGAATGGAGAGGAGAGCTGGGAAGAGATTGAAACTTCATGGACAACCAGTGCGAAATTAAAGGCTTTAAGAAGCCAGCTTATTGCAGACGCATGGTATAAAGAAGATCAGCTTACTATCACGCCAGGGTTTTATCTGGCACTAAAAGGAACCCGTGAATTAGTAAAGACATACAGCTACATTCCGCTGCACTTTATGGCTGAGCATGGAGTCCAGAAAACAGTTCCGCTGACCGTAAAAAAACTGACTGCGGAAACCTATTCTATTTCAGAAGATCCTTTACTCGTAAGGGTAAAAGACCGTCTGAGACCTTATGCAATGGAAAACGGAAAACAGTACACCTTTAAAAGATATAAAGATATTGAAACAGCTTATGGAGGCGCTTCCATACCGGAAGAAAAATACGCGGATTACCAGAAGGAGATGAAAGAACAGGATGATCTCCGAATCCTCCGAAACAAGTATCTTCACTGGTCTGCAAGGAGAGAAGGCATCGGAATGGATCCTACATCAGACAGAGTAAGAGTATTGCATTAATCTTTACAATATGAAGAAACATCTCGCGGTAAGAATAGGAATTGCATTGATCGGCTTTGTGCTGATCTACTGCTATGCTCACTGGGATTCCTGGTTTAATCCCCGTCAGTCGATAGGAGGAAATGATGGCATGTCAATTCCTATGGATCTTGTTTTGAATATCAGCTGGGGAGTCCTTTGGTGCCTGTTCATTTTGATAGAAATGATTGTGAGTTTTTTCACAGGAAGAAATAAAGAAAACAGAAGTACAAATGGCATATTGCTCATAGCAGGAATTATTTTTCTGGGTATATACATCGCCACTATTAAATAAAATCTACCCGCAGAAAGGATATTTCTGATATGGGATCATCAGTATGGAGAAATTTAACAAACATATCGTTCAGAAAAATGAAACCTTAAAAAGTATAGCTTCTCTATACAATCTGTCCACCGATGTGGTAAAAGGCTTTCATAACAACTGCTGCGATGTTAAAGATATGATCCTGATTGATCTTACCGGTCAGAAAGAAATTTTTGTCCCGAGAACAGCCGTTATAGATAAAAGCAGGTTGGTGGAATTCGGACGGGGAAACAGCCTGGTATTCCAGCCTCAAAAGGCATTTTCCAGATATGGGGTGACTATTACTATTGAAAGTGGCGACCGTAAAAATGAATTAAAATATGAAACCTCTGTCCGGTGGCTGAATACAGAAAATAAACTGCATTTTTTTGAAATCGACAGAACTTCCAATCTGTATCTGAATGAAGAAGAAGTGAATGAAATTGCAGATCTTCTGGCATACAAAACATCTAAAGTTCTGTATCCGCTTCAGGTAAGTGTAGATGAGACCGGAAAATTCAATGATATCGAAAACCTTTCGGTTTTTAAAGAAAGATGGGCGGGCGTTAAAGAAGAAGTCTACAAAGAATTCGATGGAGAAACCGTAGATCAGTACTGTGAAAAAATTGAAAAAATAATACTGCAGCCGGCCGGAATAAGCCTTTATCTGAAAAATGACTATTTCCTCCGCTCTTTATTTTTCGGAATCTATCAAAGTTTTGGAAAGGACTATCAAACAGAGCTCACAGAAACCTTTCCGGTTGTTAATAATCCGGTAGAGCCCAAGTATGGAATACAGCTGGAAATAGACCCTCTAAAAGATGAATACGGTCTTATTAATATAGAAGGACAAGGAAGATTGAATGATGAAAGAACCGTTTATGATTTTATAAACCGGTCGCCTTTCTCACTGATTATTGATGAGGATCCAACAATGAATCATCAGGGAACTTTCAGATTAATGTGTTATCTGAATGGAGAATATTCGCTGCCGAAATCGCTCTACTTAGAATGCAGCATTATGCTGGAGGAAGAAAAGAAAATCTCTGCATCCGTTTCAGAGATAGATGAAAATTAAATGACCACTTCACTAAAGATAAATTAATATGGCAGAAAAACATATTGTAGTACAAGGCGCTATGTGCAAATGCCAGTTCGGACAGCTTCCGGATAAGCTTAAAGTACTTACCCATCAGAAAGAATATGCCAATGATAAAAGCGCGGCCAAAAAACTGATCGTTACCACAAAAGAAATTGGAGCCGCAACATTTGAGAAAAATACGTTCGGAAACTGTATGAAAATGGGGGTGCCGCCACCGCCATGCAAAATTATGGTCACCGAATGGCAGAAGTTTTATGAAAAAGTACAGCTCAGTAACGGCGGATATATCATTCTGGAAGACAGTAAGGCGGTGTGTGCCATTGCAGGAACTCCATGCATTGAAATTATCGACCACGGACAAAGAGCCGAAGCAGGCCAGCAGAATTTTAAAAATGCTGATCAGGATGTACAGCAGCAGATCAACCCTTTGGTCGATGCTGAATCAATGTACAGCAAACAGCCTAAGAATGAAGGTATAGAATTTGGGAAACAATAACGGTAAGCCATGGCAAAAGGGATAAAAAGTATAAAGCAGCAGCAGGTAGTCGGTACCAGTGTATATCTGGTTGTAGACCACTGGCATGATGGAACCACAGAAGCTGATAAAAATAAAAAAGTAACCTGGCTGTGTTTTGCACAGGACAGGAAAACACCGTTGGATACACGGGTATTGGATTCAAAAGACAGCTACATCATTAAAATACCTTCAAAACTGGCAGGTTCTTACCGGTATTACGTAGAAGCAAGCCTGTCCGGTAAAAAAGATCCTAAAGCCAATACAGGTCTTGATGTCTTCGGGACGGCAACGAAAAAAATAGTCACCAGCAAATGGTGTACAAAACCGGATGCAGAAGACGTCAGAAAAACCTATGTTTTCTCCTATGGCCATCTGGTGTATTTAGGACTTGAAACAGAAGGACTCAATGGAGATAAATTGATTGTAGACGTTTACAGACGCGTACCTGGCGGTGGTGGGGCAGATGATGACCAGCATATGGACACCTACACCAATGTTCAGGTAATAGATGGGGAGGTCAACCTGAAAATGGGGAATACCTATAAATGGTTTGGAAAAATAAAAAGACCCAATGCGACTGAAGAGTTCTATGTAAAAGTAAAAGATGCTTCCGGCCAGTATGTAAGTGACGGTAAGGATAAGCTTCATGCCCGGTTTCTTAGAATAAAAAATCAGGTAGTCAGTAAAAATGTAGAAACACCCACCAACCATACCCCTACCAAAGTTGATAAACCGGATATAAATTTTAAAAGATACGAGCCGTGCAGATATGATAAAATCATTGTTCATGATAAGGATAGTAATAAAGATGCCTTTGACTTTACATTATATGATCCTTTACAGAAGAAAAATATTACACGATATGAAACACTGGCAAAAAGCAATGAAGAAGGAAAAACAATTGATTTAACATTTGAAAAAACAACCAATAAGGGATGCTTTACAAAACCTTCCCATAAAAAAGAAGTTGAAATTTATATCAATGGAAAAAAGCAGAGAACAGAAATTCTGAAAGGAGATAATTATGCACTACCTATTCAGGCAAGTGCTAATACGGTCTTATTGAGGACAAGTCCGGAAGTCTTTTTTATTACCCCGGATTCTCCAACTACCTATAGAGTGGTGAGCAGAACCTGTGCACAACCTGGTAACCCTATTGAGATAGTGGTATATCCCAATGTAGAAAGAGAAGTTGCATTTGTCTTAACAATGCTTCCCACTTATAATAGGGAACGAAACCTGAAATTTACCAAGCAAGAATCTTTAACGAGTTATAACAAAGAAAAAAGTTTAAAGTTAATTCGGGATGAGGTAGAAACATTAATACACACAAAAGGGGGATTTGGCTTTGGACTTCAGGCTAAAGTAAAAGTTGATAATATTGAATCATCAATTGAATTAGGCAGGACAAAATCTCAGATTAAAAGACTTATTGATTTTTATTATAAACTCAATGAATATCTTTCGATGTTTGATGCTGGTAACAAGGAGAGTCAGGATTTAGAATATAAAGTCAGACCAGGCATTAAATGGACTTTTGATGTAGAACCTCCCAATATAGCCTTAGCCCTTAGATTTACAAATAGGAAAATAGGAAATACCCAGCAAGTTGTAACACAAATAACGGGTGGAGTAGCATTAAAGCCCATCGTTAAATTCAAGATTGGAGTAGATCTAATGTCATTACTTCAGTTTATGGGACTGGGAGGGAAGATCGCAGACTGGATCAAAAATGTTTTGGAAGCCAAATATAAATTTACAATATATGTAATATTTGAAGCTTTTTTGGAAGCAAGAGGAGAGCTCACTATGGCCTATAATAAAATAGAAGGTTTTGGACCTGGACCAAGAAAACTTCAGATTGAGGCCGGAGTTGCCATTAAAGGAGGCGCTAAAAGTACAGAGTTTGTGACAGTAATAGTCCCTGAACCAGATGGGAAACCACAAACAGTAAAAGTTGAAAAATGGAAAGGCGAGGCTTCAGGAACAACCTCTTTTGTGTATACCTATGAAATCAGTTCAGACAAAAAAGGACAATACAGCCAACATAAATTAGAATTTACTGGTATTAAAGCTACAATTGTTGTATATTCTATAAAACAGGGAATGAAATATAATGAAAGCTACCGGAAAGATTTTACTATTATAGAAAAGCCCGATGAACCAATTGCAAAATCGGAAAAAGAATATACCATATGAAAATAAACTATATGCGAGCTATTTTCTCACTCATTCCTATATTAATTTGTGGTGTATTGCTGTATATATTGTACGTAAATAAAGTGAAAGGAGTTCTCATATGGGGAGTGGTTTTACTTACCATGGCAGTTTTTATTTTTGTGTTTATTTCATCTTTTATGAGTACAGGAAAATTTCAGACAGAAGAAGAAGCTAATAAATATAAAGGAAAAATACTTTATAATAATGAATCCTTTACGATTGTTACCTATTCTAAGGATTTTGTTGTCAACTGGAATAGCATAGAAGCTGTTTTTTTTATAAACACACCACCTCTTGATGGTGAGTATCATAATAAAGAATACAGAATTTTTCTAAATAAAGAACCTGTAATTATAAACAAAAAACCACTAAAATGGTATGATAAAATCTTGCCTGCTCCTAAAAAACAGGAATACCCAATGATTAAGATTGATGATTATTATAATATCGATTTTAATACATTGTATCCGTCAATAGAGAAGTTTTTAACAAACGAAAAAATGCCATCAACCCTCTTAAATGGCAAATTTGGAAATCAGGTAGAATACAGTAAAAAAGAAAATACAATCATAGGAATTCCTTATGATAAATTGTTGATAACAACGGGCTTTTATAAAATATTTGATAAAGGAAGCCATAGTGATGGAGAATTGAAAGAGTATAGAAACAATGCAACAAAAATATAAACAATGAACAAACCTATATATAACTTTGAGATAAAAGCATTTTATTGTTTGATAGAATTGAAAATTAATGATATTCTAGTCTTTTGTCATTATGAAGAAAATGGGAGTATATGGGTGGACTGGCCAATAAATCAATATATGTTGGAAGCCGGAATTCAGTCTTTTGAAGTGAAAATTCTGCCTTACAAAAATCATGAAACACTGTCTGAAAAAGCACAATTGGAAGTCGGTATACATTCCGTAGATGCAGATGATGATAACAGGATAGAAATCCTGGAAAGAAAAGAAGTTTCCATTTCAGATAAACAGCAGCTCCCTGCCTTCATCCATAAAGGTACTTTCAACGCAAAGATTCCTTATAAAAATACAGGTTGGAAAAATTCAATGAGCATAGAAAAAGAAGACGGAAAAAAACTTTTGTCGGAAATATTGCAATGGAATTCCAAACTTTTGAATATTTACACCTCTTCAAATATTGAAGAATACAATAAAATATACACTGACCGGGATAAAGAATTTGCCGCTGCTTATTATATTGAATATGAAAAAAACACTTCAGATGTTTTTCATTCAAAATTTAAACACTTAACAGCTTTGCCCAATGATTTATATCAATTGGTTTTTTATGCAGGTGGAAAGTTGGCAAGTGTTAAATTGCCTAATGAATTACCAGGATTTACCTACGATCCGAAAATTAAAGATGAAAATGGATTAGGAATCAGTTTGATTTTGTTTTTCCACAGAAAAAAACAAGGCGAACCTTTAGAAATCATACGATAAAGCCATCAGAAAATAAATCTGCGAAGATTCACCGAGTGCAGACTCTTAAAAATAAATACAATGAAATACTTCTTAATTTTTTTAAGTTGTTTAGCCGCGTTGCAGTGCAATTCGCAAAAGAATGAAGATCCCAGACTTTGGGGTCAGTGGGAGGGAACCCTTAAAGATGCCCAGACAGAAAAGCCTATCGGGAAAATTGTGTTGGAATTTACCAAAGACGGAAAATTCGTCCAGTATGTAGGACAGGGAAATTCGCAAAACATCATCCCATCTACCTATACTGCTCAGAACAATACAATCATTTCTACAGATAAAGCCAGTGAAAAAGACGAAAGTCACTATACCATCAAAAATGATACTCTGATCATCACGTACGAAGGCATTGAAAATAAATATGTAAAACGTAAATAACGGAACAAAAGTTTAGAAACTGATAAAATAAGCATCGGTTTTAAATAAAAAATCCTTCTCCTTAATCAAGAGAAGGATTTTTTTATTACCCTATGTTTTTACTTTACAATAAACTTTAAAGAGGTCGTATCAAGCATTAAAATATAAACTCCCTGTTCAAGATTTTTAATTCTAATGGAATTTCTATTTCCTGTAAAAGGCTGGTCAATACTTTCCATTACTTTCCCTTGGAGATTATAGATTACCGCCTTTCTGATACCTTCCGTATTCCCTTTCACAAAAATTTCCTGATGTGAAATCGGGTTAGGGTAGATTTGCAGACCTTTAGAATCCTCAGTCAACGCAGTAGAAATATTTTGACTTTGTTTAGCAGCTCCCGAATAACATGTCCAGCTTAGATCATCAATAGCGATACGGTTGGCGGACGAAGTATTTTCCAGCGTTACAACAACATTTCCTGAAATATTAATATTGCTGATAGTCGTAGTGGCTACCGTGGCACTGTAAGGAATTGTTCCCACGGTCGTACCATTTACTTTTACGGTGAAGGTACTGTTGCTTCCGGAAAACTTAAGCTGCGTAGTTACCGTTAGAGAACCAATACCATTGCTTGAGCTGCTTGAAGTTAATGAGCCATCTCTTACCGTGATGGCTTTATTAGAAATCGTCTGATCTGTTCTTGAATCCGTTGCAGTCCATGTGATACCGCTATTGGTCCATGTTCTTGTAGTGTAAGAAGCGCTGCTTGCGGGGATCGTTTCAAACGTTTCATTCACACAGTTGGTAGAAGGAACAGTGCCTGCATTGGTTGTTCCGGAAACTGTTGAGCTGTTGGATGAAGAATTTCCGGCAGCATCTTTTGCCACAATATAGAAATTATAACCCGTTGAAGGAGTTAATCCGGAGATCGTTGCTGAGGTAGAGCTCACTGTAGTTTGTAAACTTCCGTTCATATAAACAGCATAAGAAGAAACTCCAACATTATCTGTAGCGGGATTCCACGTAAGAGAAATACTGTTTGAGGTCTTTGCTGAAATACTAAGATTAGTAGCTGTAGTAGGAGCCTGAGTGTCTGATGCAGGCTGCTGAGAACCCCAGATTTGATTCACGTAGCTCGGATTATCAATGAATGGGTTTCTATTTCCCTGATACGCATAAGAGGCATTATTTCTAACAATTTCAGCCTGAGATACAGGATCCTGATTGTGCCAGGCCAGTAAGACATTCAGCTCCCAGGTCTGAAGGCCGGGGAAAGCACTACTTCCCAGCATGTCACCTGAAGAAAAAGTAGAAAGTTTGCTTTGATAACGGGTCACAAAATAAAAGATCATTCGGGCTACATCGCCTTTAAACTCATCAATCGGCTCAAAAACAACTCCGGAATATCCCGACGAAGCAGAGCTTCCAAGCTTAGAACCGTTTTGAGACGTAAAAGTGGCTGTTCCTACTTTTCCGAAAGGATAATTAGACCTCATCCCGTTCACTTTTCCATCCGTTGCCCTGATGAAATTAATATCAGAAACCATTGGTGAAGCCTGATTAAAAAGACTTTGAGGAATGATATGTTCACGGTTATAGCAGTTTCCTTCCACGGAATACGTACCGCACTGGTTGGTACCCGGCGTAAACTTATAAGGATCTGTTGCGGTCGGTTTTTCAGAATAAATATCCATAATAGAACCGTCATTTTCATACGTTTTATCGATGTCGGTCGTTTTATAGGCGGTCCAAAGTCCGTTGTACCCTTTATCCTGATGTCCATTGGTGATAATTGAGCTCAATGCCGTCTTTAAAGTGGCACCTGATAATCCGTTGGCGGAGCTGTAATATCCTGTAGGAGCCTGAGCATTGGCTGTTCCGGCCCATACAAGAAATAAGATAAGTTTTTTCATAGTAATATTATAATGTACCGTAAGATTACTATATTTTTTTGAATGAAAAATTACATTATTGTTAAATTTAATAAGTATTGCATTTAAATTCAACCAAAAGATAACCTCTAGTGTAAGAATATCACTATAATGAATATGGAAATGATTGTGAGGCAAAAATAAAAGCCAGCACAAAAAATTGCACTGGCTTTATTAATATAATGATTGATTTAAATCCTGTTATTTTCTTTGAGGAGGATAATTTTTCATAATTTCCATCATGATTTCCGGAATCTGTCTCTGTTTTGCTTTTGGAGAATCTACTGAAATTCCGCTTCCGATCCCTTGCCAAACCAATTTTTGACTTCTTGCATCTACAAGATCAACGATAATGGCACCTTCGTTATAATTGCTGGTCCAGGTTCTGCTCATTCCAACGCCCCATCCGAAAGGACCGCCCCATCCCCACATTCCATAAGGAGTGCTGCTGTTGATATCGGTTACTTTTTTGTGGTTTGCTTTTACATTCACGATCAGATCAGGATTCTCACCCGACTGAAGACCTTTGCTTTGTAATTGTTTAGACAGTTCGTTTAACACCCTGTCCTTATCAATATCATTCAGTTTCAAATCGTCGATTCTTATTTTATAGGTCTTGTAAGAATTGAAATTCGCAGTGTCGGCATAATCAGAACGTACCTGGAAAGGACTGCACGATGTGAGGCCCAAAGTAGCCGAGGCTAACAAAATAAAAATATATTTTTTCATTTTATTTATTTTTTTTATCGTTTTTAATGAATGTATCAGTCTTTTTATCGTATCCATAAGGGCAATGCCTGCAGCCGCTCTTACAGCAATGTCCCCTTTTTAAATGGAATTTTTCTGTGAAAACCTTGTACCCCTGTTCATTATAGTAAAAGTCTTCGTGTTCTTTGATATCAAAATGGGCCATAAGTTAAATCTTAAGTCAAAAAACTTTTATATTTGTTATATGATAATTGTATGCCAAAAGCCATTAAAAAAACTTAAAATTAACGGCATTGCTCTTTTTCCCTTTATCTTCATAAGGAAACCCGAAGATAAGGAAAATAAAGAACTTATCAATCACGAAAAAATCCATTTGAGACAACAGCTGGAAATGCTGGTTATTTTCTTTTATATTTTTTACGTAATTGAATATTATTACTGGTTTTTTACCCTAAAAGACAGCTATCTGGCCTATAAAAGAATCTCATTTGAAAGAGAAGCCTATGCCCATGAAAATGATTTACATTATCTGAATAAAAGAAAATTCTGGGGCTTTCGGAAATATTTGTGATAAAAGATAAAAGATAAAAGATAAAAGATAAAAGATAAAAGATTAAAGATTAAAGATTAAAGATAAAAGATAAAAGATTAAAGATTAAAGATTAAAGATTAAAGATTAAAGATTAAAGATTAAAGATTAAAGATTTTTTGAAATAAACATCAATAGAAGCGGGTTTTAACCCGCTTAAAATAAAAAACAAAAAATCCTCTGGCTTTAGCTAAAATATACATTTTAATCCCACAAAAATATACCCCCAAACATCTGTGAAAATCCGTGTAATCTGTGGTAATAAAAAATCAGGATCAATTTCCAATATTATTTCCACAAACAAACATAACCCCAGACATCTGTGAAAATCTGTGCAATCCCTGGTAATAAAAAACACATTCAAATTTTTCATGATTTTTATCTCTAAACAAACCTTCAACTTTAAAAAACACTAATTTTGTAAACTTTAATTTTTTCGTATTCATTAATTTATCATTGACCACAAAAATGTTATTACAAATTCCATCCGAACCTGTACCCATCCAGGAAATCCCAGTCAATAAAAATGTAGGCCTCTTCATGAAAAGAGAAGACCTTTTGCATTCTGAAATTTCAGGGAATAAATATTGGAAGCTGTTTTATAATGTGAATACCTATGCAAATAAGAATTCTGAAAAACCTTATATCATTACCTTTGGTGGTGCTTTTTCCAATCATATTGCTGCCGTTGCTGCCGTTGGGGAAATGTCAGGAATTCCAACGCTGGGAATTATACGAGGGGAGGAACTCCAGAACAAATGGAAAGATAATCCCACTTTATATTTTGCCTTTAAAAAAGGAATGAATCTGAAATTTGTAACCCGGGAAGAATATCGGAACAAAGAAAAATTATCCGAATTTTTACAGCAGGAATTCCCGGAAGCATTGATTATTCCTGAAGGTGGAACGAATGAGGAGGCTGTAGAAGGCGTGAAAATGATGCTCAATAACGAAACAAAAGATTTTGATTATCTTTGCACCGCAGTCGGAACCGGAGGAACCGTTGCCGGGATATCCAGATTTTGTGAAGATTATCAGAAAGTTATAGGGTTTAAAGTCGTAGACGACTCCTCTTTGGAAAATAAAATTGTTGAACTAACCTTGCAGAAGAATTTTAATCTAATAGATTCATGTTGGGGCGGTTATGGTAAAATAAAAGATGAAAACATCCGTTTTATTAATGATTTTAAAGAGAAATTTGGAATTCCGTTAGAACCGATCTATACAGGGAAAATGATGCAGCGGGTGGTTGAACTCATCGATGAAGGATACTTTCCTGAGAACAGTAAAATTCTGTGCTTTCATACCGGAGGATTACAGGGAATTGAAGGAGCAAATTTGCTTTTAAAGAGACAAAATAGAAATTTAATTATATAAGTAAAATTGAAAAACATGAAAAGACTTTTCTTACTCGTAAGCCTTTTAGTTTTATCAAAATTCTCAGCCCAGACTTGGGCTACTGAAGACCAATACATCCAGAGATTTGCCCAATATGCGGTAGAAGAAATGGAAAAGTATAAAATTCCTGCTTCCATCACGCTTGCCCAGGGACTTCTGGAAACGGGCGGTGGACAAAGCAGATTGGCTCAGGAAGGAAAAAATCACTTCGGAATAAAATGTAAAGAAGACTGGACAGGAAAAACCATGAAACATACCGATGATGCTCCCAATGAGTGTTTCCGGGTGTATGATGATCCAAGACAGTCGTATGAAGATCATTCGATATTTTTATCAACAAGAAAATATTACACGAATCTTTTCAATCTGGACATGAAAGATTACAGAGCATGGGCGTATGGCCTTAAAAAAGCAGGGTATGCGACAAACCCCCGTTATGCTTCTATTCTTATTGGTAAAATTGAACGGTACAAACTCTACGAATACGATAATACCAACTCTTCAGAAGTTCTGTATGCCGTTCTCAGAATGTATCCCGAATTAAAAGATGACATAAGCTTTATGGCCAGACTGGAACCGTCCAGAGCAACGCCTAAAAGAGAACCGGTTACGGTAACTGTACCTTACAAGCAAACCACTTTTGCCCAGCAGCAGAAAAGAGTCGAAAGAATTAAATCAAAAGCAGAAATCCTGAACTCTATTTTAATTTTAAGCCATCCTAATGAAGGCCTGAAATATATTGTGATTCCTGAAGATACCACCGTGAAGTTCATTGCCAATAAATTCAAAGTCAGCGAAAGCAGACTGATGAAGTGGAACGAGCTGGATAGTGATGTTTTAAAGAAAAACGAAATCGTATTCCTGGAATCAAAAAATTCTGCAGGAAATACCGCTACATATAAAGTGGCATCAGGAGAAGATATGCATGATATCGCTCAAAAATTTGGAGTCAAATTAAACAAATTATATGCTAAAAACAGAATGGATGAAGGACAACAGCCATCTGCAGGACAGCTGATTTATTTAATAGATAAAAAACCTAGAAATTAATTTTTATTGATCATTTGTTACAATGGTAAGGTAACCATTAACAGACAGCATCAACCATCAATCAACATATGAAGTATCAAAGAAGTTCGGCTTTATTCGATGAAGCTTACCAATACATTCCGGGAGGAGTAAACTCACCGGTTCGGGCATTCAAATCAGTAGGAGGAGTTCCTGTTTTTATGAAATCTGCGAAAGGAGCTTACCTTACAGATGAAGATGACAATACCTATATCGATTATATCAATTCATGGGGTCCAGCAATTTTAGGACATACACACGCTGAAGTTTTAGAGGCTTTACAGCTGCAGGCAGAAAAAGGATTCTCTTTCGGTGCCCCTACAGAACTGGAGACGCAGATTGCAAAATTCATTGTAGAAAATGTTCCGAATATCGATCAGATAAGAATGGTTTCTTCAGGAACGGAAGCTTGTATGAGTGCAGTACGATTGGCAAGAGGATTTACGGGAAGAGATAAGATCATTAAATTTGAAGGGTGCTATCATGGCCATTCAGATTCATTTTTGATTAAAGCAGGAAGCGGTGCTGCCACTTTCGGAAATCCCAATTCTCCGGGAGTAACGGAAGGAACAGCAAAAGATACTCTATTAGCCCGTTACAATGATGTTGAACAGGTGGAAGACCTTTTCCGTCATAATCAGGGACAGATTGCGGCGATTATCGTTGAACCCGTTGCCGGAAACATGGGCTGCGTACTGCCGGAAAATAATTTCTTACAGCATTTAAGAAGGATCTGTGACGAAAACGGAGCTTTACTTATTTTTGATGAGGTAATGACTGGTTTCAGACTGGCTTTCGGAGGGGCTCAGGAACTTTTCAATGTAAAGGCTGATTTGGTGACTTATGGAAAAGTAATCGGAGGTGGACTTCCGGTGGGTGCTTTTGCAGGTAGAAATGAAATTATGGATCAACTGGCTCCAAAAGGAAGAGTATATCAGGCTGGAACATTAAGCGGAAATCCGCTGGCCATGAGAGCAGGGTTGAAGACTTTACAGATCATTAAAAATGACGAAAATTTCTATAACAGAATTAATAAAACAGCAGAAACCTTAGACTTTGAAATTGGAAAAATTTTAAATGAAAAAGGAATTTCCCACAGAATTAATAGAAAAGGATCGATGATGTCGGTGTTCTTCAATATTAAAAGTGTTTCAAATTTTGACGAAGCTCAGGAAGCAAATCATGCGCTGTTCAACAACTTCTTCCATCAGATGCTTACCAATGGAATTTACCTTCCTCCAAGTGGTTATGAAACGTATTTCATCAGCGATGCCATCAAAGACAAAGAGATAGATATGACATTAGAAGCGGTTAGAAAATTTGATTTTTCTTAACAGTCAATCATTACAGATAAAAAAGGGATGAGGTTTTACAACTTCATCCCTTTTTATTTTTGATAATTCGGAAGATTAGAAAATATTATTACAAATTAAAGGCTGTCATTGCGAGGAGCGAAGCGACGAAGCAATCTCATAAAAATACAGATCAGTACTTACTCCAATAAATCATACAAATCTTGTGATAAACCATACACGCTATTCATTTCTATTCTCTTTAATTTTGTAACAAACAGATTGGAAATGAACCCTTCACACAATATATCCCGTAAAACTTTTATTAAAAATTCAGCCTGGGCCATGGCAGGACTTACTTTAGTTCCTGATATCATCAGTGCAACACCGTTTTTTGATGACCCAAACCAATCAGCAGATGGGAAAAAGAGTTTTAAAAATGTCCGTTTGGAGACCGGGTTTATTTATGAAGAAGGAGAAGTGGTTTCAACCCAGACTGATTTGTTTTATCTCGAGACCGAAAACGGAAAAATAACGAAAGTTTCCGCAAATCTTCCTAACGCAAAAGCGATGGATGCCAAAGGAATGCTGATGCTTCCTGCGTTTAAGGATATGCATATTCATTTAGACAAAACATTCTATGGAGATCATTGGCAGGCCGTAAGAAAAAGAACAGGCGGAGTAAAAGGAATGATTGCCCTGGAACAGAAAATTCTTCCTGAAATGCTGAAAAACTCAACGTTGAAGGCGGAGAAAATGATTGAACTGCTTCAGTCAAAAGGAACCTCTTTTGCAAGAAGCCATGTGAATATTGAACCGACTTCAAAATTAGAATCCTTAAAAAATCTACAGAAAGCTTTAGATCATAAAAAGATAACTTTTGGAGCAGAACTGGTTGCTTTTCCGCAGCACGGAGTGTTCTATACAGATTCGGTTCCGTACCTGAAAGAGGCGGCGAAAATGGATATTGATTTCATTGGTGGGGTAGATCCTTATACCATCGATGGTGCTATCGAAAAAACAATCGATTTTACCGTTCAGTTAGCATTGGATCATCATAAAGGTATTGATATTCACCTGCATGAAAGTGGAGAATCTGGCCTGAAAACCGTAGAGTATTTAATTGATAAAGTCAATGAAAATCCAGCTTTAAAGGGAAAAACATATTTGAGTCATTGCTTTGTATTAGGAAAATTAGACAAGGCAAAACAGGAAGAAATGGCCGAGAAATTAGGAGGTGCACAGATCGGAATTGTATCAACAATCCCGTTTGGGAGCCTGATCATGCCGATTCCGACTTTATATAAGCATGGGGTGACCGTTCTCACAGGAAATGACAGTATTGTAGACCACTGGAATACATTCGGAAGCGGAAGTGTACTGCAGAAAGCCAATCTGATGGCCCAGATGTATGGCTATTCCACTGAATTTTTATTGTCAAGAAGTTTAAAACTGGCTACAGCCAATATACTGCCGCTGGATGATAAAGGAATTCAGCAGTGGCCAAAAACAGGAGACCAGGCTGATTTTGTATTCTTAAAAGCAAGCTGTTCTGCGGAGGCCGTTTCCAGAATTTCGGAGGTGGAATCATTAGTTCATCAGGGAAATATAGTTTTTTAAATAGAACCTCGGGAAATTTACTTATTTTAGAGAGTAAATTAACAGAGTGAGCCATCAGCCAGATTATTTTCCAGTGTTAGGAATTCATGAATTCAGTGAAAATCATTCGCTGGGATGTCATCTGGTATTTAACGAGCTGCATGGAGAACGTTCTATTGATGAACCTCACAAGCACGATTTTTTCATCATTAATCTTTTCGAAAAGGGTAGAGGGATCCACACTATTGACTTTATCGAACATAAAGTGGACGATCATCAGATCCATCTTGTTTTTCCTGATCAGGTGCATCAATGGGTCATTGAAAAAGAAACAATAGGCTATCAGCTGATGATCAGCCGGGGATGGTTTGAGAGCTTTCTTCCGGCCTTACGGTTTTCTGCTTCGTATTATCAGAACCATCCAGTTATTGGTGTTTCAGAAGTAGTGTTTCAATCTCTTTTGTATGAATTTCAAGCAATTCAAAAAGAGGTTACTTCAGAAACTCCCTTTTGGGAATTGATCCGGAAACGAAGTGAGTTAATTGGTTTGTTAGTGAGTAAATCCGTGGAAGGTACTTTCAAAGACTTTGAAAATTATACTTCAAATCCTATTATTACTAAATTTTTAAATTTAATTTCTATTCATTTTAAAACAGAACGTTCGGTTTCTTTCTATGCAGAAAAACTGAATATTTCTGCCAATTATCTGAATATTGTCTGCCGGAAAAATTTAAATGCTTCGGCTTCATCCCTCATTCAGGATCGGATTCTCCTGGAAGCAAAACGGCTGTTAAAAGTCTCTGAAATGTCGGTAAAAGATATTGTGTATGACCTCGGTTTTTACGATCACGCCAGCTTTTCAAAATTTTTCAAAATGCAGACCGGAATGACGCCATCGCAGTTCAAAGAATAATCTATACAAAACAAGACATAATTGATACCTCTTCTTCCGGAACAGGGAGTGTAATTTTGTAGGGTTAAAACTTAGACTATGCAGTTTCCCTATCAATTACCCGTCAAAAGAAAATATTCACTGAAAAATGTCCGTCTTGAAACGGGTTTTGAATATGATGATCGAGAGGTCATAAGAACTAAAACCGATGTATTCTGTATTGATATTGAAGATGGAAAAATCAAAGCAGTACATCCCAATGATCCAGCTGCAGATGTGGTGGATGGGAAAGGTTTTTTGATGCTTCCTGCATTCAAAGATATGCATGTCCATTTGGATAAAACGTTGTACGGGCTTCCGTGGCAGGCTCTTTCCCCGAAAAGAAAAACAGTGAAGGATATGATCACCTACGAGCAGGAAATTATTCCCGAACTTTTAAAAACGTCAGTGGAACGTGCAGAACAGCTGATCAGCCTGCTGCAGCATTATGGAACCCACTTTGCAAGAACGCATTTTAATATTGATCCTACTTCAGGTCTGAAATCACTCGAAAATTTAGAAAGGGCACTGGAGAATAAGAAAGATTCTTTTACCGCTGAACTTGTTGCTTTTCCACAGCATGGACTGTATTATACTGATTCAGTTCCTTTGATGAAAGAAGTAGCGGCATTTGAAAGTGTTGGTTTTATCGGTGGCCTGGATCCCTACAGTATTGACGGAAATATAGAAAAGGTAATGGATTTTACCGTACAACTCGCTTTGGACCATGATAAAGGAATTGATATTCATCTCCATGAATCAGGAGATTCCGGGATGAAAACCATTAATTATCTCATTGATAAAGCTGTTGAAAACCCGCGGCTTCAGGGAAAAACCTTTATAAGCCATGCTTTTGCGTTGGGTCATCTTTCTCCAAAAGAAACAGAACAGATTGCCGAAAAGTTAGCTGCCGGAAAAGTGGGAATCGCATCTTCAGTACCGTTCAGAGGAATGATCATGCCGATTCCTGTATTGAAAAAATATGGGGTAGAGGTAATCATAGGAAATGATAATGTGCAGGATTACTGGAGTACTTTCGGATCCGGAAATATGCTTCAGAAGGCACATTTAATTGCAGAGTTATACGGATATGAAACAGAATTTGAGCTTTCAAGAACCCTGGAATTTGCCACGCAGAACATTCTTCCATTAGATGATCAGGGAAATCAGCAGTGGCCCAAGGCAGGCGATGATGCATCGATTGTTTTAGTAGGTGCCAGCTGTTCTGCGGAAGCCGTGTCCAGAATGTCTGAAGTGAAAGCTTTGATGCATGATGGAAATCTCTTTTGGAAAGACTGAAATTTGAATCCTTAACCAGAATAATGTCAGGAAGTGTGAAGCTGGAAGAGAGGGTAGGATTAACGGTTCAATATAAGCTTCCAACCTCCTTCTTCCAGCTTCTGGCTCACCTCATAGTAAAACTCACGTAACTTATATTTTTTAATCCCTTGTTTTTTTGAACGGAAACCGCCCGGAAAATTTCCCGGGCGGTTTCTTGATTGTTATGAATAAAATTAGTTACTTCTTGTGATAAACCTTATAAATTAAAGTTGGTCCAGCCTGCATACCACGTATCATTAGCATCTTTTACCGCTCCTCTGAACGTTACTGGAGTAAACCAGCTCGTTAACTTAGTGTGTGTAAACAAACCACCTGTTAATAAAGGAGATCCTGCTGCAGGGGAGAAGTTAGGAGTTGTTCCTGCCGGAGCCCATGCATTCGTTAATTTTGCATCAGCAGAATACGTTAGAGTAGTATTCGCTCCAGTGTTGAACCAGGTTGTAAGATCTGCCAACGTATAGCTGGTTGGAGATGATGTAGAAGGTCCGAATTTTAAAGGAGTGGTGTTTCCTGCTAAAATATTATTCTGGAAAGCCATGCTTGAATTAACAATATTGGCATCGGTTGGTGCTCCTTTCGTTGCATCAATAAATAAACCGATTGGGAATCCTGTGAATACAGAGTTGAATACAGAAATTGATGAATTTCTTCTCACCTGTAACGCATGCTGAAACAGAGAGTTGATTGATCCTGCATTAGTACCCGTACTTGAAGAGTTGATTGGGCCGATGATCGTCATGTTTGAGAACGTAGCTGATGTTTTAGGAGTTAGCGTAGAACCGTTAGCATCATTATCAGATTCAAATGCATTAGAACCTGAAACGTCGGCAACCTGAGAGTCTCTTACCGCAATTCCAAACTGTATTTTTCCTGAGAATCCGTTATCTGTATCAAAATCATCATCAAGACCTTTGTAAGAGATAAGGTGAGAACAGTTTACCGTTCCTCCAAACCACTCAAAACTATCGTCATTAGCGTACGCTACTTCCACATAATCTACAGTCGTTCCGTTACCTACACCTCCGAATGTAATTCCATTGATTTCTTTGTCCGGTAGAAATGCATATCCGGCATATTCTACTCTTACATATTTTAATATACCACTATTGTCAGCAGCATTGGTTCCGCCATAAAGACCAAGACCTTCCGTATTGTTGATACCCCCTTCAATTTCTCCGATTCCGGCCTGCCCGTTGAAAGAAGCATTGGTAGGCGCCGCACCCAATATTACAAGACCTGCCCAGTCACCTCTTTTAGGACTTGGTTTCTCTGAAGTGAAGATAATCGGGTTGCTGGCAGTACCTTCTGCCATGATTTTACTTCCTCTGGTAATAATTAATGAACCGTTTTTGTCGGCTTCACCTACAATTTTAGTTCCCGGCTCGATCGTTAATGTAGCTCCGTTAGATACATACACTAATCCTCTTAACTTATAAGTTTTGTTAGCTTTAAGGGTAAGGTTGGAAGTGATCTTTCCTGAAAGAATAAGGTTTTCAGTTTCACCGTTTCCTGAGCCACCATTTTGAACGATGGTCTCACCATCTTCTTCTATATTTCTACATGCAGTAGTAGTTACTAAAGTACCTAGCATAAAAGAATATAAGACGAATTTTTTCATATTGTAAAGAGTTAAATTATTTATTAAATATTGATTGTATTAAAAACTATAGCCCAACGTTAAACTGATGTTAGTACCCGTTAATCTTTCTATAGCAAGTGCATCGGCACCATCGTATTTTTTATTACCGTTCAGATCATGATAGAACTTTGCACGGCGGTTTAAAATGTCTGAAACATTAAGTTTGATTTCTCCCTTGTTCTGCCAGATCTTTTTAGCAACCTGGAAATCAAGCAAAGGTCTTGGTGCTTCCCAGATTGGTGGAACCTGATCATTTCCTACATACAGAATTCTTCTTCCGATCATGTTGAAAAGTACAGTTGAAGTCCAGCCTGTTTTTTCAGCATCATACTGCATGCTTAAGTTGATTGTATAAGGAGACTGCCCCTGCATTGGCCGGTCAGTTTTTGTAGCTTCATCCGTTACTTTGTTTTTGATCAGGGCGAAATTTCCACCGAAAGTGAAGTTTTTAAGTACGCTCACAAAATCAAGTTTTTTTCTGAATTCAAGCTCAGCACCGTAAGCATCAGCTTTATCTACGTTCATGTAGTTAAACGTATTACTTGTTCCTACACCGGATTGATTAAAATATAATTCAATAGGATTTTTGAAATTCTTATAGAAACCTGCCACAGAAAGGATTTCCCCGTTTCTTGGGTACCATTCCCAACGAAGATCCGCATTCGTAATTTTCGTTCTCTGAATGAATTTATTACCGATCACTGTAGCTCCTAAATCAAAGTCGTAATAGGCCAGTGGAGAAACCTCTCTGAATTCCGGTCTTACTACCGTTTGTGAACCGGCAACACGGATATTCATGCTGTTATTTACCTTAAAAGTTAAATTAAGCGCAGGTAAAAAGTCTGTAACACGCGTGTTAACAAAACGATCGTCACTTCTTTTCGTACTTCCCACCAATTGATCAAAGTTTTCTACTCTTAATCCCCATACCGCTCTGAACCATGGTGTAAAATTGTTGTCCAATTGTAAATAACCTGCGTTAAGAATAGTATTGGCGATATATCTGTACTGGTTTCCTGCAATTTCGTCGAAAGTAAATTTGCCGCCTTCCGTTCCGAAATTTCCAGGATTGAAAATAGTTTCAAAAGGTTGGGAAAGTAACCCCTGGTTGTATCCTGCAAGTCTTACAGAGAAAGGTCTTGAATTGTAAATTCTGTCTTTTACCTGGAATAAATATCCTCCTTTTACCGTTTGTTTCTGTCCGAACATAGTAAAAGTCTTCGATAGATCCCCACCAGCGTTATATAAATAATCGCTCAGGGTAGAATAGAAAACACTTCCTGATTTTTGGGATAATCCGTTAGAGATCAAAGCAAGATAAGGGCTTCCTGTGATATCAGGATATTGATTATACTGAAGACGCTGTAATAATGGAATATACTGATCCAAGATACCAAAACTTCCGTACCAGTTCAGAGTAACACCTCCTAAAACATTAAGTTTATGCGTTCCGTTAAGTGTCGAATTATAGAACGTAGTTTCTTTAAATCCGATTTCTCTTGCCATGATATTCGTTCCGTTGATCGGATCAAATTCAAAATCTTTTCCTGTTCTGAAAGACATATGGTTCACCGTGTTATTGGTGATGATGTTTTTCAGGGATATTTTGTTGTCGCTGTTAAGTTTTAAAGTAAGATTCAGCAATCCACCCAAAATGACATCGTTGCTGTATTTTTCAGTGAAATAGTCAAAATTCGTATCAGCAAGCTGGTCATTAATGGTAAAGAAGCGGTTTTTAGATTCAGTTCTTTTTTTAGTGTTGCTGTAGTTAAGAACGGCGATAACACCTAAATCTTTTCCGAAAACCTTCGTATTGAAACCTCCGTCTACCTGTAAGCTTACATTTTCAGGATATCCGATACTGTTGTATCCCAATCCTTTTACATACTCCTTACCGATGTTGGTCTTATCATTCTCATTTAAAATACTGAAACTGTTTTTTGCAGGCATATTGCTCGGAAGCTTTCTGTATCCGTCATCGATTCCAAGAAAATCCCATTTTCCGCCCTGCTGCATGTGAAATTCGTGATTCATGGTGATGGAGTTTCCACCTACACCTACCTGAACATTGAAGAAATTTTTGTTGGGAATATCTTTAGTGTTTACCTGGATAAGTCCTCCAGCCCATTCACCGCTGTACTCAGGGATAAACGTTTTATTGATCACCAAAGTTTCAATAACGTTGGCCGGGAAAAGGTCAAAAGAAAAAGTCTTTCGGTCCGGTTCAGTACTTGAAAGCTGAATACCGTTCAGCATCGCCTGGTTATAACGGTCAGATAATCCTCTTACAACAATATACTTTCCATCAAACAAACTCACCCCGGAAACTCTTTTCAGTACTTCTCCAGTGTTTCTGTCAGGACTTCTCTTAATCGCTTCCACCCCAATCACCTGAGATACGACCCCGGAATTTTTCTGCAAACCGATAGTAGAAGCTATCGTTTCTTTTCTGGCATTGGATTTTATAACAACGCCCTCGATTTCTTTTGTGGACGGTTTACCCATAACAATATCAAGATGAGTTGTGTTGTCGCTTTTTACCGTAACTTCACTGATCTCTTTCCTGTTGTAGCCGTTGGACGTTACGGTGATAACATAGTTGGTTCCAGGTGACAGATTAATAGAGTAGTATCCGGAAATGTCAGTAGTTACTTCCTGATCATTCACTTTTACTTTTACACCTTCTATAGGATTATTGTCTTTCTCATCCAGTACCCTACCTTCCAAAACCTGACTTTGTGCAAAAGCATAGCCAGCAGAAAATAAGGCAAGTAGCATAATGCTCTTGTGGAGTTGTTTTTTCATTTTACTTTATCTTACTATATTCTTTCGACGCAAAGAAAGACAAGTTTAATGGGGTAAATGGTTTAGTTAAATTTAAATTTTCCTTAACTAAACATTAACAAAACGATATTATTGTTAACTTTATGTGAACGATAACAGATTTATTAATCTGTGCTTTAAAAATTATTAACTTTGACTCAGTAAAAATTGAAAATGAACCAAAAGAAAATCCTCTTAATAGACGATGAACTGGATATTTTAGAGATTCTGTCTTACAACTTGGAAAAGGAAGGCTACGACATCTATACAGCCACAAACGGTAACGAAGGTATTGATAAAGCCAAGGAAATTATCCCCGATCTTATCTTACTGGACGTGATGATGCCTGAAAAGGATGGTATAGAAACTTGTCAGGAACTTCGTAAAGTAAAAGAACTTCAAAAAACACTGATCGTTTTTCTATCAGCAAGAAGTGAAGAATTTTCTCAGTTAGCGGGTTTTCAGGCCGGAGCCAACGATTATATCGTTAAACTGATTAAACCGAAAATTCTTATTTCTAAAGTAAACGCTTTATTGCAGTTGACCTCTCAGGTTTCCGATAATGCCAAACTTATTGAAATCGGAGATCTTGTCATCGATAAAGACAATTTTAGAGTTTCTAAAAGCGGACAGCAGTTTTTGCTTCCTAAAAAAGAATTTGACTTGCTTTATCTTTTAGCTTCCAACACCGAAAAAGTGTTCAAAAGAGAGGAGATTTTAGAAAAAGTTTGGGGGAATGATGTGATTGTGGGAGAAAGAACCATTGATGTACACATCAGGAGATTAAGAGAAAAATTGGGAATCAACACCATTCAGACCTTAAAAGGAATAGGCTATAAACTCATAGTTTTATAGTTAAAAAAAACTAACTTTACCTATCAACCCATAAAAACGTTGTAAAATTGAAATTTTACAGACTTACCCTTATAGCCTCATGTCTTCTGACATTGGTCATGTTTCTGCTAGTGCTTATATTTGATTCACTAAAGGATATCTATGACCGGACCCCTTTCTTTAAAATAGGACTTATCATCTGTCTTATCGTTATTTTTGTAATCAATTATGTCGTGCTAGAGCTGCTTTTCAATTATTATGGGAAAAAGCAGGTTCGCGGACTTTCACAAATGCTGCCACAGGAGATCGTACAGAATCATGATGAGAATATTACCATCAGAGAATTAGGGGAAAGATTTTCCGATCTCAATCAGCAGCAGGTTACGGAGATTGATATTTTGAAGGAAATGGAAAGTTACCGTAAAGAATATATCGGCAACGTTTCCCATGAGCTGAAAACTCCTCTTTTTTCCATTCAGGGATATGTAGAGACTTTAAGGGATGGCGGAGTAGATAATCTTACCATCCGGGATAAATATTTGGAAAGAATAGACATCTCTGTAGAAAGATTAATTGCCATTGTTACCGATCTGGATATGATCAACAGGCTTGAAGCGGGAGAAATTAACCTTACTGTTTCAAGATTTGATGTCAACCTTCTCATCAAAGAAATTTTTGACCTGCTGGACCTTGAAGCGGAAAAGCACAACACCACTTTACAGATCCAGACGCTGCATCCTCAGATTTTTGTAGATGCAGATAAGCAGAAAGTATCCCAGGTTTTCATCAATCTTGTTTCCAATGCAATCCATTATGCCAACAGGCAGGAAGCAAAAGTAGTCGTAAAAACCAGTGTCCTTAAAAATAAGGTCCTGATTGAAGTGATCGACAACGGAATGGGAATAAAAAAAGAACTCCTGCCGAGAATTTTTGAAAGATTTTACCGGGTAGAGACCAGCAGAAGCAGACGAGAAGGTGGTTCTGGGCTGGGGCTGGCTATTGTAAAGCACATCCTTGAGGCTCATAACGAAAACATTACAGTAGAAAGTGTATACCTTGAGGGTACAAAGTTCAGTTTTATGCTGGAGAAAAGTAAATAATTCCGGCAAAATGTAAGAAAAAAAAATATTTTAAAAAATCCTGAAATATTTTTTTGTCACATGTCATTTATTATATATTTGCAGGAGAAATTTATCATAATAATCAAGGCAAAAAAGTAATTTAAAGACTGATATGGTTTACAAAATCCGCGTAATATTAGATGCGAAAGAAGATATTTTCCGTGATATCGAAGTTAAAGGGAAACAGACGCTATGGAACTTACATTTAGGAATTAAAAGTGCATTCAGCTTGCAGGGAGATGAGCTTTCAACTTTTAATTTATTGGAAGAAGATGGAACAATTGTAAAAAGTGTTCCGTTAGAGGATATGAGTGATGATGGTGATGGAGAAATTATGTCGGATGTTTATATAGATGAAGCTTTTGCAAAAGCAGGTGACAAAGCTCAGTTCCAATATGGTTTTCTTGACCTTTGGGAATTTTTCTGCGAACTTGTGGAAGTTATTGAAGAAACAAAAGGAGTGAACTATCCTATTACAGTCTACAGATTTGGAAATGTTCCTTTAAAAGCACCAAGCAAAAGCAATGGAGGAGGATCAAAAAAGAAATCAGCTATGCCTTTGATGGATGATGATTTCGGTTTTGAAGATGACTTCAGCAGCGCCAGCAGCTTTGAAGATGAAGATGACAGCTTCGATGATGAAGACGAAGATGACTATAATGATGATGTTTTCGACGATGAAGAAGATGATAACGACGAAAGATAATAAACAATACATACAGCCCCGGATATTCATTCGGGGCTTTTTTATTCTTTCACTAGAAAAACAATTCCTATTTTTGTCCAAAATAAACGAATGAGAAAATTAATTTTATTAGCCGTAATTGGTCTGGGAATTGTTTCTTGTACCACTCAAAATTTAAGAAATACTATGGATTTGCCGAAAGAATGGAAGCATACAACGAATATCTACGAAGTCAATATAAGACAATATACAAAAGAGGGAACCTTTAAAGCATTTGAAAAAGAAATGCCCCGCCTGAAAACAATGGGCGTGCGTACCCTTTGGTTTATGCCGATCACACCCATTGCCCAGCAAAATAAAAAAGGAAGTCTCGGAAGTCAGTATGCCGCTGCAGATTATACTTCCATCAATCCTGAATTCGGAACATTAAATGACTTCAAACATATGGTGAATGAAGCCCATAGATTAGGTTTTAAAGTGATTATCGACTGGGTCGCCAACCACACAGGCTGGGATCATATATGGACAAAAACACATCCCGAATTTTATCTGAAAGATCCTGATGGCAAATTTCATATAGCTTCCGGAATGGATGATATTATCGAACTGGATTATAAAAACCAGGACATGCGTAAGGCAATGATCGAAGCCATGAAATTCTGGGTAAAAGAAACCGATATCGATGGATTCAGATGTGATCTTGCCTCTTGGGTAGAAGTAGATTTTTGGCAACAGGCCCGTCCGGAAGTAGAAACCCTGAAACCTTTGTTCTGGTTAGGAGAATTTGACGAACTGGAAAGTCCTGAATACGGAAAAGTTTTCGATGCAAGCTACTCCTGGACCTGGATGCATAAGTCCAATGATTATTACAATAAAAATCTCCCTTTACAGGACCTGAAAGATCTTTTAATAAAATATTCCAATATCGGGGATGCATCAATGAGAGCCTGGTTTACTAGCAATCATGATGAAAATTCATGGAACGGTACCGAGTATGAAAAGTATGGAGTGATTACAAAACCGATGGCCGTATTTTCTGCGACATGGAATGGAATTCCATTGCTCTATTCAGGACAGGAACTTCCAAACATGAAAAGATTAGAGTTTTTTGAAAAAGACGTAATCAAATGGACCAATACCTACCAGAATGCCGATTTCTATAAAACGTTATTGAGTATAAAAGCGTCTAACCCTGCATTGCGTGGCGGAGATCCCAATGTATCAACTTATCTTTTGAATACGACGGCAAATGACAAGATTTTAGCCTATGTTAGAAAAAATGGTAAAAATGAAGTTCTGGTCGTTTTAAATATGTCAAAAGAACCGGTGGATTTCAGTATCGAAGACAACAATCTGTCCGGAAGTTTCAGGAATATATTTGATGCAACAAAAAGAAATTTCGACAGTGAAAAAAACTTTAACTTCAAAGTTTCAGACTATGCTGTATTTGAAAAATAAACCATAAGATTTTAAGAAAAGATCATACATTATAAAACGGGCTTTAGCCCGTTTTTCATATTTCATATCAATAAAACGGTAGCCAAGTAAAATGAATAAGGACAAAATAATCGATACCATAAGAACTAAAATCGCTGACAAAATTCAAACCTTTGAAAAGCTGATTGCTGAAACCCGTGCTTCTAACAACGAAACAAAAAGTTCGATGGGTGATAAATATGAAACCAGCCGTGAAATGGTTCAGCAGGAAATCAACAACCTTCAGAGACAGCTCAATGAAACCGTAAACCAACAGGCTTTAATTCAGAAAATAACCTCGGAATCTTCTCCTAAAGTCCAGAATGGAGCGTTGGTGAAAACCGATCGGGGATTATTTTATGTGGCTGCTTCCGTAGGGGAAATCAGTATTGATCAGCAAAAAATAATGACAGTCTCTGCAGAATCCCCATTGATAAAGGCGATGTTTGGCAAGAAAAAAGGCGATGTATTTACGATCAACACAGTCACTCAAACAATTGAAAACATTTGGTAATAAATGATCTTAAAATATTTTATTGATGTATTGTGGTTAAATGGTTGATAAAATTTAATAGAATATAATAATTGTTATGTAGGTAAAATTAATATATTTTGTTTTTATGATGGTATTTTTAAATAATTTAGTATTAATCGTTAAAAATTAAGAAAACTTTATTGTTAAAGTTTAAAATGACCCTTGATTTTGTCGTAAATTGAACTTGGTTATTTTAAAGAAAATCATATAAAATTTTATCAATATGGGAATTTTAGAAAACAAAGTCGCAGTAGTGACAGGTGCTGGTTCCGGAATCGGGCTGGCCATTGCGCTTACCTATGCAAAAGAAGGGGCAAAAGTGATTGTATCAGATATCAATGAAGAACATGGTGCACAGGCTGTGGAACAGATCAAATCATCAGGTGGAGAAGCTTCTTTTGTGAAGGCAGACACCTCAGATCCGGCACAAGTAGAAGCCTTAGTGAATTCAACAGTTGAAATATATGGAAGGCTGGATATTGCCTGTAACAATGCAGGAATCGGTGGCGAATCTGCCTTGACCGGGGATTACAGCTTGGATAGCTGGAAAAAAGTATTAAGTGTAAACCTGGATGGTGTATTTTACGGTTGTAAATACGAACTGCAGCAGATGGAAAAAAATGGAGGCGGAGTTATCGTTAATATGGCGTCCATCCACGGAACAGTGGCCGCCCCTATGTCTTCAGCATATACGACTGCAAAGCATGCCGTTGTAGGATTAACCAAAAATATAGGCGCCGAATATGGTCAGAAAAACATTCGTTGTAATGCTGTAGGTCCCGGATATATAGAAACACCGCTTTTAGAAAATATGAGTGGCGATCAAAAGGAATCTTTAATTGCAAAACATCCGATCGGACGTTTGGGAACTGCTCAGGAGGTGGCAGAACTGGTACTGTTCCTAAGCTCGGAAAAATCTTCATTCATGACAGGTGGTTATTACCTTGTTGATGGAGGGTATACCGCCGTTTAATATAAAATTTATGTGGTTACTATACAAAGCATTCATGAAAATGGATGCTTTTTTAATAGTTTTTTAGGTTAGTTTTTTCTAAATTTGAGCTCTCAAAATTGCCTTCAAAATGCAGAATTACCTAGACCTTTTACAACATATCATCGATAACGGAACAGATAAAACCGACAGAACCGGAACCGGAACCAGAAGTGTTTTCGGATATCAGCTCAGATATGACCTGTCAAAAGGATTTCCTATGGTAACTACCAAAAAGGTACACCTGAAATCTATTATTTACGAACTGCTTTGGTTTTTGAAAGGAGATACAAATATTAAGTATTTAACAGACAACGGCGTAAGCATCTGGAATGAATGGGCAGACGAAAACGGAGATTTAGGTCCGGTTTACGGTGCCCAGTGGAGAAGCTGGAACGGTGCAGACGGAAAAGTGGTAGATCAGATCTCAGAAGTAATTGATCAGATTAAGAAAAATCCTGATTCCAGACGATTGATTGTTTCTGCATGGAATGTAGCAGAGATTCCCAATATGGCATTGGCGCCTTGCCATGCTTTGTTTCAGTTTTATGTAGCAGACGGGAAACTGTCGCTTCAATTGTACCAGAGAAGTGCTGATGTTTTCCTGGGCGTTCCGTTTAATATTGCAAGCTATGCGCTGCTCCTAATGATGGTTGCACAGGTTTGTGACCTTGAAGTAGGAGATTACGTACACAGTTTTGGGGATGTTCATATTTACAATAACCATTTTGAACAGGTCAACAGACAGTTGGCAAGAGATCCTAGGCCACTTCCAACCATGAAGCTGAATCCTGAAGTAAAGGATATCTTTGGCTTCAGTTTTGAAGATTTTACATTAGAAAATTACGATCCACATCCTGGAATTAAAGCTCCTGTAGCCATCTGATGAATCGTATAAAAGTCATCATGATAGCGGTCGCTGCTATTTTTATGTACGGATGTAAAAAAGACAACAGCAAAGCCGAATCCATTAACCTTATAGAAGATCTCGATGTAACTAAGAACGCTGTTTTTGATACAGTCACAGTTCCTCAGCATATCACGAAAATTGTAAAAGATATTTCCGGTATTAATGTCTATGAAACCTCAGTTTTAGCCAAAGGTGTTACCGTTTCCGAGAATTTTGAAAATTTCAAAAAATTAAAAGAGATTGCTTCAGATGATGAGCTGGTCTCCCTTTTAAACAATGAAAATAAAGTAGTTGCTGTGTATGCAGCGATTGGGCTTTGGAAAAAAAACCCTGATCTTACCAATCAGATATTTCAGCAATTTTTACAGGTAAAAACCCAGATTCATACCCAGAATGGTTGTATTGTGGGTGATCAAAACCCTGCTGAACCTCTATACAGTCAATATATAAATGCTCTAGATGATAAAGACATCATACACGATGCCAGGCTGAAAAAGCTTGACAGTCTGATCATTTTCAGTCCGAATCCTTCGGAGAGCCTTTTAACGGAAGTTTTCAGATACAAACTATATCCGAAACAGTACAACAAACAGATTGAGAAGTTAGCTTTTACCAATCACAAGATTCCGGCCATCAATTATCTCAACCGTTGGTATAAAGGTGACTACACCAATCTTCTTCAGAAAGAATTCAGCTCAATGATTACCAATGATACCCTGATAGACATTAATAAGCAGAAAGCTTTAGCTTATTTATTATCTTTTAGAAATCCGGCTAATAAAAAAGTCATTCTTGATTATATTAAAAAAGATGCTCTTTGCGTAAAAGAACATGAAATTTTAATTGAACTAGAGAATAATGGAATTTTCCCAGGGCAGGATTATTAGTGATTTTTATTGATTCATGTAACAAAATCCCTATTTTTAGGACTTATTTTGAAAATTATTACCATGTTCAGAAAAATAGGAATCAGTATTTCCATTGCCGCTTTTAGTCTGGGATTTGCTCAGAATGTTGACAAACAAAAACTAGATAATTACTTCAATGCTTTGGATGAAAATCATAAAGTAATGGGCAGTTTTGCGATCGCTGATAAGGGAAAAGTAGTCTATACTCATGCTATTGGATTTTCTGATGCAGAAAGCCAAAAAAAGGCAGATGTCAATACCATTTATAGAATTGGATCTATCACAAAAACTTTTACCGCTGTTTTGATCATGAAAGCCGTAGAAGAAAAGAAACTGACTTTAGATACTCAATTAAGCAAGTTTTTTCCTACCATAAAAAATGCCGATAAAATAAAAATTGAATACCTGCTAAACCATAGAAGCGGAATTCACAGCTATACTGATGACAAGGAATATGCAAGCTACTACACCCAGCCCATTGCCAAGGAAAAATTAATTGAAATCATAGAGAAAGGTGGTTCGGACTTTGAACCAGATACTCAGTTTCAGTACAGCAATTCAAACTATACCATTCTTACTTATATTTTGGTAAAAGTGTATGGTAAAAAATATTCGGAGCTTATTGAAAAATATATTGCAAAACCTTTACAGTTACCATATACTCAGGTAGGCGGTAAAATTGATATTTCGAAAAACAATGCCTATTCATACGATTATAAAAACGGAAAATATATAAAAAGTCCTGAAACAGATATGTCAGTTCCCAGTGGTGCGGGATGTATTATTTCTACCCCTACAGAACTGATCACTTTTATGAATGGGTTAACTTCAGGTAAACTGGTTTCCAAAAAAAGTTTTGATGCGATGAGGCAATTCAAAGATCATTATGGTTTTGCACTGGTAGAAGTCCCTTTCGGAGAGAGAAAAGGATTTGGGCATACCGGAGGAATCGATGCATTTCGTTCCGTGCTTTACTATTTTCCTGACGGTGAAAAAACAATTGCAATGATCACCAATCAGTCTGATTTTGATAATAATCAAATGGCTATTGTAGCATTACAGGCAGCTTATGGGATGGATTTTCAGATACCGGACTTTAAGATAGTTGAAGTTTCAAATGCTGATCTTGAACCGTTGGCAGGGAATTATTCAAGTCCCACAGTTCCATTGAAAATCAATATTTTTATTAAAGATAAAAAATTAATGGCGCAGGCGTCAGGTCAGAGTGCATTTCCTTTAGAAGCAACTTCTAAAACAAGTTTTACATTTGATGCTGCAGGAATTACAATAGATTTTAATCCAGCGAAAAAAGAATTTGTGATTTCACAAGGCGGAACGAAAAATACATTCACAAAAGAATAATAACCATGTTGGACAGCTAAACAGGCTGCCGTAATAGATCCATGGCCACTACAATTATCAAGCTTAATCCTGAAGTGAAAGATATTTTTGCTTCAGGATTAAAGACTTTACGGTAGTAAATTACGATTCATATCCTGGAATTAAGGCTCCGGTAGCAATTTAGCTTTAGATTATATATTGCTGAAATCTTTTTTTATTACAGAATTTCTATTATTTTTGACCCCATCAGAAGCTGAGCTTCTACACAAATTTTGAAAAAATAGTATGAAAAAAATAATAAACAATAATTATCTGATATTTTTGAATATCTTAATTATTGTCTACAGCCTTTATATCTGTTTATCTGTTTTCAAAGAGAAAGCCGTACTCACAGATGATTTGGCTGGATTTTATGTATTGCCATCCGTTTCCGGATCCTATTTCAGCTTTATTTATTCTTTTCTTGATTCCCAAATAATGGCAGCCAGACCTGTATCAGGAGTGGTGACAGGGACATTAACTTTTCTTTCGAAGAATAATGAATCTGTTTATTTTATGGGGTTGCTCTTTTTCCCGCTTTCATTAATGGTGATATATTGGGTGGCCAGGAAAATGGTATCAAAAGAATTGGCCAGCCTTTTTACTTTATTGTATTTATGTTCTTCGATAGGAACAAGTATTCAGTTCTCTACAATTATGCTCAATTCAAATCTGGCAACGATCTTTTTTGCATTGAGTATTTATTATGTATATGTCCGGAAAAATATTTTCATAAGTTCATTATTTTTTATAGCATCCGTATTCAGCTATGAAATTTTTCTTCCATTAATACTCCTTAACCTGTTTCTTATTAAAGAAAATAAAAAAAGAATTTTATTTGCAGTTCTTACAGTAGGAATAATCGTTATTTTCAGAAAAGTTATTCAGCCAAATGTATTTGTGAATTCCTACCAAAGAGATGAAATAGGACGGGCCTTTGAATTGAAAAGAGTAATGTTTGTGGCTATGTGTACTGCGAAATTATTTTTCAGAGATTTTTTTGAAGGAATGTATAAAGCAGTATTGAATCTCAGAAAAATGAATGCCTTTGAAGTTATACTGTCATTATTAATATCATCAGCAGTGTATAAGCTATTTTGTAACTATGACTTTAAAAGCAAATTACAGGACTACAAAAATCTGACTATTATTTCCTTTATTTCCATATTGGCAGGACTGAGTATTTACCTTTTCTCTTCCTATATTCCTACACTTTTTGGATTTGAAAACCGAAACCTCGGTGCCATAAGACTTTTCTATACGTTATTTATCATTTCCGGAGTGATCTGTCTGTCCGTTAAGTTGAAATTGCACGGCAAAATGATCAGTGCTCTTCTGGCGGGGATTGCTTTACTTTTTGTCATTACCAACATCAGTGTGAAAAACTCATGGATGTACGCAAGTAAATTTAATAATGAATTATTCAGCAAACTGAATACAGCTCTTAAAGAAAACCATATTGAAACTGGAGATATCTGCTTAGATTATGATGTATTCAATGAGATTATAGCCAATCCGAATCTTACCTTCAGGGAACCACTTTTTTATAAAGACTGGGAAAGCCCTATGCTTTGTAAAATAAACGGTATTGATCCTCTGAAAATCCGTGTTCATAATGTGGAAACGAAAAAAGACTGTACAGTAATATTCCAATATAAAAACGGGAAAATGACCCGTACAAAATAGCAGATCATTTAAAAACATTCTGGTCTAAAAGCTTTAAACATACTTTCTTTAGCGATTGTTTCTGAAATAAGTTTTAAATTTGAAAGAAGAACCAATACCATTTTGATTCTGAAAAAGAAGAATTGAAAATATGGTTAAAAAATCAAATACTTATCACAGAAATACATTATGAAATATTTAAAAATAAACACCGCCGGAGCAACTGATCTTGAAGCATTGAAAAATGCAATTCTCCAAATGAAAGGAGTAGATTCTGTGGAAATCATTGACGAAGAAAACCCTGAAAGCGAACTGAAAAAAGCTTTTGCGAAAACAAAAGAACAGTTGAAGAAAGGAGACTATGAAACATTAGTGAATGATATTTTTGAAATCATCACAAAAAATAATTCTAAGAAATAATAAAAACTAGTACAAGAAAAGAATATTCTGGTACAGTTTTCTTGTATAACATATAATTCATAATAAATAAATGAAAAAGGCTGTTTTATCAATCGCTATACTGGGAATGTTCTTTTCCGCCAATGTATCAGCACAAACCGAAACTTCAGGGAGGGAAAAAGTTTACAGAGCCACCCATACCAAAGTAACGGAACTAAAACACACTAAGCTAAAAGTAAATTTCGATTATCAAAAGGAACAAATGAATGGGGAAGAATGGCTGACTGCCGCTCCTTTTTTCTATCCTACTAACGAATTGACACTTGATGCAAAGGGAATGTTGATTCATGAAGTAGCTTTGGATATTAACGGTAAAAAATCTTCTTTAAAATACGACTATAAAGATGATGTGCTGAAAATTATTCTGGATAAAACCTATCAGAAAAATCAGGATTATACAGTGTATATCAAATATACGTCTCGTCCGAGCGAAGTGAAACAACAGGGAAGTGCAGCAATTAATGATGCAAAAGGGTTGTATTTCATTAATGCTCAGGGAAATGACCCCGATAAACCTACCCAGATCTGGACACAGGGAGAAACGGAATCTTCTTCTGCATGGTTTCCGACTATTGATAAATCCAATCAAAAAACAACTCAGGAAATCTATATGACGGTTCCTGATAAATATGTGACGCTTTCCAACGGATTATTAAAAGATTCCCAAAAAGAAGCAAACGGGTTGAGAACTGATCACTGGGTGATGGATAAAAGACACTCAACATATCTTTTCTTCATGGGAGTGGGCGAGTACGCGATTGTAAAAGACAAATGGAGGAATATTCCTGTTGATTATTATATCGAAAAAGAATATGAGCCTTATGCAAAGCAGATCTACGGAAATACTCCGGAAATGATTGAGTTCTTCTCAAAAAAACTGGGTTACGATTATCCCTGGGCTAAATATGCACAGATCTCAGGAAGAGATTACGTGAGTGGTGCAATGGAAAATACAACAGCAACACTTCATGGAAGCGATATTTTACAAAAACCGGGACAATTAATCGACGAAAACACTTGGGAAGACACTATCGCTCACGAATTATTTCACCAATGGTTTGGAGATTTGGTAACGGCGGAAAGTTGGAGCAACCTTACGGTTAACGAATCTTTTGCCAACTACTCAGAATATCTTTGGAATGAATATAAGTATGGAAAAGATCAGGCAGACTACCATCAAATGAGGGATGTTAATCAATATCTTACGACGCCTGGGAACTTCGAGAAAAACTTAGTAAGATTCAATTATGATTCCCGTGAAGATGTGTTCGATTTGGTGACGTATCAAAAAGGAGGAGGAATTCTTCATATGTTGAGAAATTACTTAGGAGATGATGCTTTCTTTGCTGGATTAAATGATTATCTGAAAACATATGAATATCAGAACGGAGAGGCTCATCAATTGAGATTGTCTTTCGAAAAAGTTTCAGGAAAGGATTTAAATTGGTTTTTTAATCAATGGTATTTCGGAAATGGAAACCCGAAAATTAAATATTCTTACACTTTCGAACCTGTTAAAAAGCAGATTGCGGTGGTTATTGAGCAAAGCCAGGAACTACCATTTCAGTTTCCTTTGGCGATAGATGTTTATGACAACGGAAAGCCAAAAAGATACAATGTTTGGGTAAATGCAGAAGCAAAAAATACATTCAATTTTGATGTTTCTAAAAATGCAGATCTGGTCAATATCAATGCGGACGGAGTTTTATTGGCAGATATTACTGATATAAAAACGCCTGAGCAAAACTTAATGCAATTCCTGGGCTCAAAAGAATTCAAGAGTAAATACGAGGCATTAAATGGAATTAAAGGTCAGGTTGGGAAAAATCCTGCAGCAACAAAACTATTGGCAGCAGCGATAAAAGATCCTTTCTTTAGAATAAGAATTAAGGCTTTGAGCTTGATGGATTTATCAAATGCAGAACAATTTAAAGCGATGGGTGCCGATGTTGAAAAATTAGCTTCAAATGATCCAAAAACTTTGGTTCAGGCAGCGGCAATTTCAGCTTTGGCAAAAACTAAAGATAAAAAATATGTTCCGATTTTCGAAAAAGGAGTGAATGCCGTTTCAAATGCTGTAAAAGGAAATTCTGTAAGTGCAATCGTTGAAATTGATCCTTCCAGAGCAAATGTTTTAGCGGATAAAATTGATCTGGAAGGTGCTCCGGAAGATTTATTAAGTAAGTTGTTACCTATTATAGTTAAAAACAAAGTGACTTCTCAGATGTCAAATATTGCTCAGATTGCAGCATTTTATCCTTTCATCAAGTTCCAGAATCCGGAACTGGGAAAATCTGCAGAAGAAGGTTTCAACTGGATCATGAGTTCTGATAACCTGAAAGCAACAGAAAGTATTACAAAGATGGTGAGCCAGGCAAAAGGGCAAATGGGAGACAATCCACAAGTAAAAATGATGATCTCTCAAATGTTAAAAGATGGTCTTGCTAAGAAAATGGAAGTGTTGAAACAAAATCCACAAAACGCTGTAAGTATCAACAAGCAGATTGATGCGATTAATAAAGCGATAGAAGGTTTTAAATAAAATAGCTCAAATATTATTATTGCGAAACACACTGTTCATACGGTGTGTTTTGTTTTTATGAAGCTTCTAGTACTACATAATAAAAAACTAAAATTGATAAAACATTTTTGTTTAATGGCAGGAAGTCCGGAATGGGAAGTTATTAATTTCTTTTAAACAGAACTGCCTAACAGCTCCTTCCAGCCTTTCTCTTCCAGCTTCGAGTGCTCTTCATCTTAATTTTCTTACTCTTAACCCAAATTCAAGTTAGAAAAGCATTCCATCACAGGGGGTGCTTTTTATTTTTTGATGTTTTAATACCTTTTTTTGAAAAAATTCACTGTTAATTTTCTACATTTTGGGTAAAATTGGAAGTGTGGCTCCTTTATTTTTTTTTCTCATAATGTTTTTTTTCTGAATTTTATTTATCACTTAAACGGATATACAGAACCCCTCCATATTTTTTAAAAGTTCATAAAATTTTGATAAGAATCTTTTTATGAGAATCTTTTTTTTCTTTTTGATAGTAGTAATAGGTAATATCTTATTTTTCTATTAGTTTTTACGAATTTAATACTCTTGAATGTGTTGTATATCAATGATTTATATGTTGATAGTATTAATGTTTATTAACATATTTGTCTCTTGAATATATTAAAATTTGTTAATATGAATGTAAAATTACGAGTATTAAGCGCAGGGGTTCTGTTTTTTATCGGACAGACGGCCTGGGCACAAAAAACTAAGACCGATACGATCTCTGATTCAAAAGAAACTAAAATTGATGAGGTTATTCTTACAGGCTCTTACGGGATGAAAATTACTCCTGAACAATCCACCGGTTCATCATCAAAGGTTTCCGGGAATGTACTGGATAAACCATCTGCAATATCTATTGATAACGTCTTACAAGGTACTGTTCCGGGATTAATGACAACAGCAAGCTCAGGGCAGCCGGGTGCCTCGACCATTACATTGATTCGTGGGATTTCTTCTTTGACATCGGGTAATGATCCGCTGTATATTATTGATGGAGTTCCTGTACAGTCAGGAGATATTTCAGGAGCTTTAACATCACAAAATGCGCTGTCCCTGATAAATCCTGCTGATATTGAAGATGTACAGGTTTTAAAAGATGGTGTTGCCACTGCAATTTATGGTTCAAGAGGGGCTAACGGCGTGATTGTTATTACCACAAAAACCGGGAAAAAAGGAAAATCTAATTTTCAGTTTATAAGTGAGATAGGAGCTTCAAATGTTGCATTTGATAAATTGAAGATGCTTAATGCTCAGGAACATGTGAATTATTTAGGACAGGCATTATATAACAAATATCCGTCAACCGATCCTGTCAATGGTTTTTCAAATCTGCAAGAGGCAACGGATTATGCAAAAACGGATATATTGAACTGGGATGGTACTACGGATACCAACTGGAGAAAACTGACCAGAAGAAATTCTCCGATCACCAACAGGTATAACCTTAGTTATTCAGGAGGTTTTAAAGATTTTACATTATATGCATCCTTAGCCTACCTAAAACAGGAAGGATTGTCATATGATGCCGCTTTTGACAGGTATACAGGAACGATAAAAGCTAACTGGAAAGCAAGCGATAAATTGAATATTACTTTTGCGACAAATTTATCAAGAACTGTACAGACCGGACCAACAGATGCGTCGTCCTATTCGAATCCTATTTTCTCCGGAACATTGCTTTCTCCTACGCAAAACCCTTACCTGGCTGATGGTTCTTATAACCTGGACCTGGTATACTTAAATCCTCAGTTTAACCCTTTAGCTCTTACTCAGGCAAATCTTACAAAAGGAACCTTTGATAAGGTATTGACTTCAATAAATGTCGACTATAAAATTTTACCTTATCTAACGTTTAATTCCAATTTTGGAATCGATAATACTTCAGCAAATGAGTTCACATATTGGAATCCCGATTTTGGAGATGGATATGATCCGTCTAATTCTAATGGTAACGGGATCTATTTCAAATCGATGAGGAATTTCTTTACCTGGAACTGGTATAATTTCCTGAACTTTAACAAGACATTTAATGGACTGCATGATGTTTCTGCTTCTATCGGTATGGAATCTACGAAAAGAACGCTGGAATATAACACCTATACTAAAAGAGGGTTTCCTTCCGGAACAAGAATCCAGTATGCAGATGCAGCTGCCAATGTTACCGACGCAACAGGAAATACCGATGCCTGGACGCTTATAGGATATATTGCAAGAGCATCTTACACCTATAATAAATTTGCAACGATTACAGGTTCTGCCAGAAGAGATACTTATTCCGGGTACACAAAAGCCGGGAATTTCTTCGGGATCGGACTTAGCCTTGATTTAGGTAAAATGAATTTTCTGCCATCTTATATCAACATGCTGAAATTTAGAGCGAGTTATGGAGAGAACGGTAATCAGGCAGCAAGTCCGTATGCGAAATATCCACAGTATACACTGAATGGAAATTATCTTCAGACCAATGCCGGTTATATTCTGACCCCGGGAGCCCCGGATGGTTTGGTTTGGGAAAAATCTAAGAAAAGAAACATAGGATTAGACTTTTCACTAGGTAAAGGAAATTTCTACGGAAGCTTTGATGTTTATTCCAATATAAATCCTGATCAGGTATACGATGTTCCGATTTCTCCTTCTACAGGATTCAGCACAATCATTAAAAACCAGGCGGAAGTAAAATCTAATGGTTTTGAAGTGTCATTGGGGTATAGAACAAGCAGTGAATCATTTAGCTGGGATGTAAAAGCTAATTATTCTTATAACGATTCCAAAGTAACCTACATCAAAGGAGATCCTACTCCTACGACCATTCCTGGGTTAAAAGCATTCTTTCCCGGACATAATCCTACCGAATATTATACAAGATTATGGGCTGGGGTAGACCCTTCAAATGGTGATCCATTGTGGTATACGGATGATACAAGAACAGCAACCACTAATGATGTAAATAAAGCAAAATTATCCTTTACCGGTCAAAAAGCGCTGCCTACTCATATTGCCAGCTTGATCAATGAGTTTACTTATAAAGGATTTAAGTTATCATTCATGTTGAATTATCAGGGAGATTATTCAGTTTGGGACCGATGGGGATTTGTATATGAATCTGATGGACAATATCCTACGGTGAATACATCTACTGCAGCATTATATGACTCATGGAGTCCTAGCAATCCAAATGCTTCAATGCCTAAACAAGTATTTAACGGGAATAAGTCTTCAAATGCCAACTCTACAAGATATTTATATAAAGGAGATAATATCAGGCTAAGAAATGTAGAACTGGGATATACATTTAAAGGTTCAGTACTTAATGTAAAAGGACTCAGAGGGATTTACGCTTATGTAAGAGGGGTGAATTTATATACCTATGCATTTGATAAAAGACTCCGTTTTGATCCTGAAGCCAACTCAAATGCTTTCAGTTACACGGTGTCTAATTTAGGAGCATATGACATGACGCAACCTAATATGAGACAGTATGTTTTTGGAGTACAGGTTGATTTTTAATTATTTAAAATCTTAAAAAAATGAAAAAAATAAACATTATATTAATAGTATTAGTAGGAGCAACATTAAGTTCTTGTAAAAATGAATTTTCTGAAGAATTACCGCGTATAACACTTCCTTTGGATCAGGCCATCAGCAATGAAAAAATATTAAATACATCTGTAAATGGTTTGTATGGACTTTATCAGACGCAAACCAATGGTGATGCGTTGAATTCTTACGGAGCTATGCTTCCTACTTTACAGGAGTTACTTGGAGATAATGGTTTTGTGGGTATAGTAAATTCAAACAGATTCTCAACTACGAGGGATTCTAACCTTACCTTTTATACACAAAACAATGCTGATATTGCTACGCTGTGGTCCAGTTTGTATAAGATTATAGCCAATGCTAATTTCGTTATCAGCTATGAAGGAAAAATCCCTGATGATCCCAATACATCTGGAACCCCGGAAAATTTATTTGGTCAGGCATATGCGGTAAGAGCAATGGCGTATTCATCTTTAGTATCTTTGTTCAGTGATAATTTTAATGGTTCGAATCCGGATGTTGGAGTTCCGCTTCCTTTAGATTTTAAGCCGGGAACTAACCTGCCCAGAGCGAGTGTAAAACAGGTGTATGATCAGATCCTTTCTGATTTAACAAAAGCGGGTTCTTTAATAGGGACTGACAATGGTAATAAAAAGCTTAATGCTGTCGCTGTTGATCTGTTATTGTCAAGATATTATCTGGCCGTTAAAAACTATGCCCAGGCTAATACATATGCACAAAAAGTTCTGAATAACGCATCATATACTTTATTACCTTCTTCAGGTGTTGCTAATTTCTTTGGAGTAGACGGCGAAGGAAATGCCGAAACCATTTTCCAGATTGATTATAATGCTTTAGACTTACCCGGAGATAACGATGGAATTACGGCAACATGGTCTTCTGTAGGCAGATATAAACAGAATTTTGCTACTCAGACATTCTTTAATAAATTAGGAACTAGTGACGTCAGAAGAGGAACATGGTACAGAAATACAGGATACGTTCTGACTCTGAATGATAACCCTAAGCCGGTAGATGTCATGAAATACACCGTCACAGACAGAGACGTTGTTGTGATGAGAAAGACAGAAGCTGTTTTTAATCAGCTGGAAGCTTTGTATTACACAAATCCCGCGGATGCTCTTACGAAGTTAAATGCTTGGGTGAAAGGCTATAGAGATACTGGATACAGCTATTCAGGTTCAGGTACAGATCTGTTGAAAGAAATTCTAATGCAGAAAAACCTGGAAATGTTCCTGGAAGGTTTCAGATACAGTGATTTGAAAAGAAACGGAATTTCTTTTGTAAATCCTCAAACTCAGGTGGCACTTACGCCATCTAAAGTTCAGTTCAAAGCTTTGCCGCTTCCACAGGCTGAACTTAATACCAATACATTGATTTCACAATTTCCGGGATATTAACATAAGTATCCTGATAATTAAACTTGAAGCCCTGCCTGAGCAGGGCTTTTTTATTGATAATTATATAATGTGTATTTTTATTTTTATTAATTTTAAATAGAGAAAAACTTCATAGGACCTAATAATACTTTTCCCTTTATGTATTTTATATGTTTTTAATTTATCCATATTATGTGATAAATCATGTTTGTTTTTATTTAAAAATACTATTTTTGCGAAATTAATAAATAAAAACAAATAACTTATTCTAAATGAAAATAAAATTATTTTCTTTATTTTCCTTATTCATAGGATTTTTGGGATTTTCTCAAACCGAGGTATATTTCAAATATGATGAAGCAGGAAATCAAAGATACAGAGGAACAAATGCAAATGGTAAAACTGCTCCTAAAGACTTACTACAAGAAACTATTTCTGAGGATCTTACTGCTGAAGAAATAAAAAAGGAAGCCTTATCCAAGGCAGTTCCGGCAATCGATGAAAAAGTATTCTGGAAACAGATAAGACTTTATCCCGTTCCTGTCAATGACTTTCTTACCATAGATTGGACCAATGAAACCGATGGACTTATAGAATCCGTATCCCTTTATCAGCACAGTACTGTTCACTGGAAATTCCAGCAGCAAAACAATCCGGGACTTAATAAACAGCTTAAAATTAATATGTCAGGTTACGAATGGGGAGTATATGTCCTTCGGTTTACTTTAAAAGACGGAAGGGTTTTCAGTAAAAGCATTACCAAACGATAAACTTTTAACTATACTAATTTAAAGCACATGAAAATTCTTTCAGCACTGATACTTTCGCTGGGATCAGTATTTGTCTTTTCACAAGGCATAAAAGAAAAAAACAGGACATCAGGTACAGGACAAAATTCATCGTCTCTGGTAGTTAAAGCTAAAACCGGGATTTCAGATCCTGTTATTACGAAAAAAGATCCTGGAAATATAAATTCGGGAGGTCCAACCGATTCCCAAGCTGGCGCTGATAATATCCCGCAAACAATTGAAACTCCCAATAATAAATACCATGATACCCGTGGAGATATTGATGTAAGCGGTTCCGGGCAATTAAGTTTTAGTCTTCCTATTGCTCTTCCTCCGGGAATAAAAAATGTGGCCCCTCAAATTAATTTAACGTATAACAGCGGATCCGGATCCGGAATTGCAGGTTACGGATGGAATCTTTCCGGAATCAGTTCTATTTCCAGGATTGGAAAAAATATTGATAGAGATGGCAAAGTACAGGGCATCAAATTAGACTATTCTGATTATTACAGTTTTAACGGGCAGAGACTTATTCTTAAGTCTGGAGAATACGGAAAAGATGGGGCAGAATATGTAACGGAAAACTATTCCAATATCAAAATAAAATCTGTAGGAGCCATTGCAGGGCAATTATGGAAAGGACCGGAATATTGGGAAGTCACAATGGAAGACGGTTCGCAGATGTGGTACGGAGCAACTGCTTCAGGAAGCAGTGCCGCAAGAACACCCGTAGAATACAATATTGTAAAATGGCGGGATGTAAATGGAAATTATATACAGTACAATTACGTACTCAGTAAAAATGTAGCCGCGCTGTCTTCTGTGCAATGGGGAGGGAATGATGTTGTAAACAAAAATCATTTTAATACCGTTACTTTTAATTACAATACGGTTGTAAGCCGTGATATTAAGGAATCTTTTTATTTAGAAACGGTAAATTTTCAGCAAGAAAAGCTGCTCAACAGTATTACAGTAACCTCTAATGGAAACCCGTTTAAAACTTATGAGATCGCGTACAAAAAAATGGTTCCAATTATCAGCAAATTGACACGATTATAGAGAAAAATGCTGCAGGAGATGCTGCGAATCCTATTTATTTTAATTATGAAAATTCCTCAGTAACTGGCAGTAAAGAATATCAGGCAGAACGTTTTGATGATCTGTATGATAACAAGGGAGATATTGTAGGCGGCGATTTCAATGGAGATAAGAAAATTGATTTTGTTTATAAGACGACACTGGTTTCCGACCGGTACAGCAACCAGGTAAAATACCAGATTCCTTCTGTCTTAGGAAAAAAATCTTCTGCTGCAAAAGCTACCAATAATAATGTATTTTTAGATTATGATGTTCTGAATACGCTTGAAGTAAACGATATTCATGCTAATCAGGATACATATGGGGCTAAGTTCAGACAGTATGACTTATCCCAGGCAATTCCGACCCTGATCAGAGAATCTACAGTACCAATGGGCGTGGTTCCGGCCATATTATCTACTGATCCCAATTTGTTAATCTACCCAAGTCAGATATTTTCTACTACGACTCAGGTTAATGACAGTGATTTTTTAGGAACCGGAACTACGCAGATGCTTTTTAAATTAAGCTTATCACAATATTCACCTTATCTTACCAATACAAAGGTTGAGGTTTTTAATTCTTATTTCTATTATAATCCTGAAAACAATCATACGTTAATCCTTTATAATAAAATACAGAGACATTCTACTGTAAAGGTAGCCGACTTTGACGGAGATGGGATTTCTGAAATTTTTGAATACCGTCAGGACGGAACCTATCACATATGGAAACTGGGGCAGTCACAATTTGAGGAAATCAGATCTGGAAATAATGTTAAAATTACAGATTATACCATTTCCGGTGATTTTAATGGTGATAAAAAAATAGATTTCCTTACGCCTGATGCTTCGGAAAGCAGCGGATGGAATTTATACTTGTCTGATGATGTTGGTTTTAAAAATTACTACTATGCTGACTTGGTATGGTTTGAACCCAGCAGAGTAGGATCTCCAAGAAAAAAGAGACAGACGAATAAAAGCTATATCGGTCTTGATACCAATAATGACGGCAAGTCCGACATCATGGTATTTGAATCGCAGTTATGGGCCAGAGACGGTATTTTTGATTGGAATAATCCCGATTCAAGTTTTGGAATCAGCAGATTGATCAGTGATGGAGTAGATGCTGACGGAAAAGTAATTTTTAGATATGTTACAGATTATACACCTGTTGAACTGAATCAGAACATTGAAACCTTAAACTTTTCGAGATATGGGGAACATTATATTCCTATCGTAGGAAACAATATTTTACAAAATAAAATTTATATCACCCATAAAACTAAATTAATTTCTATTGTTTTTGAAGATGTTACAAAATCTGCCCTCGTAAACAGAATTTGGCAAAGCGGATTTAATACTGATATAAAATACAGCCAGCTAGATGATTCTGCACAGACAGGAGCCTCGGATCTGCTGTATCCTTATTTCCAGTTGAAGATGAACCCTAATTATTATATGGTTGACAGGATATCGCAGGAAGGTCGGAAAAATGATTTTAAATACAGAAAATTCATCGGTCATCTTAAAGGAAAAGGAATGATTGGTTTCCATAAAACAGCACGTTCGACCGTATTTGCCGATGGGTTGGAGAATACTAAAGTATGGAACGGAACAGAAATAGATCACCTCAATGATGGAAATGTCAGCAAACAATGGTCTATCAGAACAAATAATGATAATCAGGTTTTCCCCGCAGACGTTTCTGAAAATAATACCCAGTTGCTTACCTTTAAATCCACAGGATATAAATCTGATAAGCTTCTTAACGGGCAGGTGGTAACCACGGTATCCGATGCAGATAAACCTAAAATTGTAAGAGCAGTACTTCCCGATTACACAAAAACAAAAGATTTTCTAACGAATACCATAACAGAAAATATCGTAACGTATGGTCTGTATTATCTGCCTGTACAAAGTGTTGTAAAGATTAACGGAAATTTTGGAACCACCACCACTAAGTTCGGATATTCAAACAATCTTAATGGAGTAGGAAAAGATTATTTCATAGGCCGACCGACTGCCAGAATTGAAGAAAAGAAAGCCTATTCCGATACCCATATCATGGCTGAATACTATACATATGAAAGCAATAGACTGAAAACAAGCACAACTATTGCAGGAACAAGTATTGATGATGCCGTTGCAGAAGAATATCTCTATGATGATTTTGGAAATGTTACCCAAAAGAAATCCACGACAGGATATGATGACAAATTCCTGGTGGAAAATGCACAATATGATGCTCAGGGTAAATTTGTAATCAAAAAGACAGACAATTTAGGATTGGAAACCCATATTACTTATAATGATTGGGGGCAGATCCTTACCGAAAAAGACCCTTATAATAACCTTACGACCAATACCTATGATAAGTGGGGGAAATTGATGACCTCTAAGACTAATCTTGAAGGCACTACCACCTACCAGTATGAGAAACTGGATGGAGGAAGAGGAACTAAGATCTCAGAACTATCATCAGATGGTGATCAAACTGTGACGTATACAGGGATATTGGGACAGGTCTATAAAGTATCAACCAAGCATTTAAAACAAAACTTTTATTCACATGTCTTGACCGGTTATGACAAGCTTGGAAGAAAAATACAGATATCAGAACCATATTTATTACCGCTTATTGAAGGTATTGAACCTATGGATCCGATAAAATGGAATTACATCAAGTATGATGATACTACATTTCCAGCAAAAACTACCGCTATTTCCTTTAATGGTAAATCCTCTGAAACGGTTGTAACAGGGAATATAACAACTGTTAAAGAAACCCATCCGGAAGACTATGGAAGGATAACAACCAAAACGACAGATGCTTTGGGCAATGTGATTTCTGCGACCGATAAAGGGGGAGCTATTCAGTTTTTTTACAATGCAGCAGGAAATCAGATCAGAGCGCAATATGCACAGAATACAGTAACCACTACATACGATGCCTGGGGCAGGAAGCTGGAACTCAATGATCCTTCCAATGGAATCTATCAGTATGAGTACACCGGTTTTGGCCAGATCAGAAAAATCACCAGTCCTAAAGGAACCAAAGAATACACATTCAATGCTTCCGGGCAGGTTATTACGCAAAGAGATATCTCTACAGATAATGGGCAGGCTACTGATAAAACGATTTCCTTTACCTACGATACTAAAGGAAGATTAGCAACCAGATCCGGAACTTCTAAAGGAAATGCATACACTTCAGGAGTAACGTATGATGCTCAGGGAAGATTGCTTTCCTCATACGAAACAAGCAATGGAAAAAACTTTATTAAAAAGGGAATTACATATGATGATAAAGCAAGAGTGATTTCATATGAGCAGCAGCTTCATTCTTCAGGAATGCTGACGAAGGTTACCATAGAAAATGTGTATAGTAGCTGGAATGGAGAATTATATCAGATCAAAGACAAAAACACTGGCAAAATTCTTTGGCAGCTAAATGAAGCAGATGCTAAAGGGCAGGTGCTTAATGCTAAATTAGGAGAATCTACCATTGTTAACAGTTACGATGCTAATGGTTTCCTATCCCGTACGCAGCATTCATCGCAGGTAAAACCAGGTATTTTAGATATTAAATACACTTTTAATGCAATTAAAAATGAACTGGTAGACAGAACGACGTTAGGAGATTTCAATATCCTTGAAAAATTCACTTACGATGATAACAATCGTTTAGTGAGCTGGACGGATCCTGTAACGGGAATAAAACCGCTTAACAGGAACGTGTATGATGCAAAAGGAAGAATATTGGAAAATGATCAGGTGGGTATTATAAAATATGAAAATGCGGCCAAGATCTATCAGCCTACAGGAATGACCCTGAATGCAGCAGGAACGCAGAACTATAATAACGATCTTATCCAGTCTGTTAATTATAATGAAAATAATGATCCCGTATTCATCGACGGTGAGAAAGGAGATGTAGCGTTTCAGTATGGATTGACAAGCATGAGACAGAGAGTTACCTACGGCGGTAACTTTACTACAGACGGAGATGGAAAATTCACTAAATTTTATAGTGAAGACGGAAGTTTTGAAGTGTTGAAAGACAATACCAACAATAAAGAAAAGCATATCCTCTATATTGCGGGAGCGCCTTATGAAAGTGATATCATTTACATGAAGAATTTTGATGACGATACGGCATCTTTTAAATTCTTGCATAAAGATTACTTAGGAAGCATTCTGGCCATAAGCGATGAGGCTGGGAACAAACTTGAACAGAGACATTTTGATGCCTGGGGTAATTTTACTCATCTTCAGATAGGAAATGGGGCAATTATCACTGATAAGAATATCATTGCCAATACGCCGCTATTAGTAGACAGAGGATACACCAGCCATGAACATTTTGCAGAAGTAGGAATCATTCATATGAACGGGAGATTATACGACCCATTATTAAGAAGATTTCTGAATGCGGATGAAAATATTCAGGATCTGTACAATACCCAGAATTATAATAAATATGGATATGTATTAAATAATCCCCTGATGTATAACGATCCCTCCGGAGAATTTATCTGGTGGGTTCCCATAGTAATTGCCGTTGTATCACATGCTGTACAGAGTTATTATATGAACCAGCCTATGACGCTTGACGGTTTGGCAGTATCCCTAATAATTTCATATGCAAGCTCAGTAGTTTCATATGGTATCGGAGAGGCTTTCCAGGCTGCAGGGGTCGTCAGCAGTTTAGGTAAATTCGCAGGGGTGGTAAAACATATTGCCCATGGTTTATCCGGAGCTTTGCAATCAGCTGTTCAGGGTGAAAGCTTTGGAAGTGGCTTTTTAAGCGGGTTCTTAGGAAGTATGGCTGGGAATGCCTCTGCAAAATATTTAGGAGGTGGATTAGGAGCTTACATGGCGACAGGATTTGTCATGGGAGGTATTGGTGCAGAATTAGCTGGAGGTAATTTCTGGGTGGGTGCAGCCATAGGTTTTAGTGCCAGTGTATTTAACCATTATGAGCATCAGGTAAAAGAAAAGAATATGATCAGGTCGAAAGTTAAAGATCCTGATGCTGTACCGGAAAGAAATATGACCTCTGTAAACGGGATTAAAAAGCAGGTCAAAGTATTATTTACGGCAGACATGAATAAAGCAGATAGTGATCCTATGGTAACAGAGACTATCACTAACCTGAATGCAAAAAAAGCTGGAAATACCTCAGCGAGGGTTAATGAAAATAACGGAGCGGTTACCTCAAAAATTGAAATAAAGTATCATAATAAAGCTTTTCTATCTAATTATGCACTCGCAAAGACCATCCTGCATGAGTTCTATCATGCTGCAGATTACTTAATGAACAGATGGTCAATGCAGTATTATGAATCGAAAGTGAAAAACAAAATGAGTGGCACTGTTTTGAAAAATTCAATGACAGATTGGGCGGAAAAGCGAGCCTATAACTTTATATTCAAAATGGGAGTGCCCGAAAGTACCTATCACAAAAAAGATTATTATAAATGATAAAAAAGATTATAACACTAGTAAGCTGCTGTCTGTTTTACAGCTTTTTTGCACAATCCAATGCAGTTTCTTTCTCAGTAAGACAAGTTGATGCAGAAAAAATTGAACTAACGATCATCAATAGCAGTCCGCAAAAAAAGGTATTGTATATGGACACTTCGAATCTGAGAATTACAGATGCTCAGAATTTTGATTTAGAGTATGAAATGTTTTTAACCAATGTTCTGGTCTATAAAAAGAATGGGGGGTATGCCGTTCCATTTACCAGATATTCTTCTACCTATCAGGAATGTCATGAATTCGGAGAAAACAGATCAACCGATATTCAGGATTATATCAAATCGAACAGGCTCGAACTGAAAGGAAAAGAAACTAAAAAAATTCTGTATGATCTCTCAAAACAAGAGAATATTCATTTTGACGAGAATGAATCTATCAAAAAAATGGATTTGAAAGTGAAGGTGGTCTACAAGGGAAAAAATATTGAGCAGTATCTGAAAAATAGAAAATGTTTTACTTCGAAAAAAGATCTTGAAGGCATTACATTTGAAAATATCAGTTCCAATACAGTAACCATGAACCTGAATGTTCAAAAAATTATGCCACCCAAATAGTTGGATCGCAATTTTTTTAATTTTATAATCGGCACAATCAGTTGTGCCGATTATAAAATTAAAAAAATTATGCCACCCAAATAGTTGGATCGCAATTTTTTTAATTTTATAATCGGCACAATCAGTTGTGCCGATTTTTTTATTGTATAAGTTCCTGCAACAAATTGAAGTTGCTTTTGGTGGCTAAAACTGTTTAAAACAAAATATGTATTTTTATAATGATTTGATAGGTAGTGTTTTGTCTATATAAATAATATTCTAAAATAATTAAGATAATGAATAAGGTTTTACATTTTCTTTTTCTGTTTGCTTGTATTCCTCTGTATTTTGGGCAGTGGGGATCAGTTGATAAAAGATTTCTAAAAAAAATGGAAAATTTCAAAAAAGAAGATTTTCCGGAAATCAAATTCAATACTCCCTACTTATTGGAAGGTATTTACGAAACAAAGAAAGATTTTATCCTTATCGAACCAAAAGTTGAATACGAAGAATCGCAGGCAAACTATACTTATTTGTATATCAGCGACAATGGGAAACTCTATTTTTTTGCTAATCTTGGCAAGTTGAAAAAAATTGAAGCGGAAAAGGATTTCAATGCTTTCAGCGGTATTTTGTCTAAAAATAATAAGAAGGTGTTCATATATCGGGAACAGGTTTTTCATTCCATTTTTGGGATGGATATGGGAAACGGAATATACAAACAGGAGATAAAGCTGGCTGCCAATATAATTTATTTCCAGAATGGAAATAGGTGTTACGTATATTCAGTTACCAATTAATAAAGTTGTTAAGACTGTTTCTACTTCCAGAAACCATGAGTTTGTGCCCAGGTTTTAAATAAATCCGGCCATGCAGCTACAGGACTGCCTTTTTTACCCAGCCCCCAGCCGTGACCGCCAGTCGGAAATAAATGCAATTCAGTCACCACATTTACTTTCTGTAAAGCATGGAAGAGCAATACACTATTATCTACGGGAGAAACAGGATCATCAACTGCATGTGCTAAAAAGATGGGCGGAGTAGCTGTGTTCACTTGTTTTTCTACAGAGTAAGCCATTTCTTCTGCTGTTGAAGAAGTATTGCCCAGAATACTTTTAAAAGAATGAGTATGGTTATTAGGAGGAAGCATTGAAACAACCGGATAAATAAGTCCCGCAAAATCGGGTCTCGCTGAAAGAGAATCTATTGCATCCACAGGTTGATAAAACCTTTTATCAGGTTGTGTTGCTGTCATTCCTGCTAAATGTCCACCCGCAGAAAACCCTAAAATTCCTATTTTTTCAGGATCAATTCCATACTTTGGAGCTAGATTTCGAATCATCCGTATCGCTCTTTGGGCATCCTCAAAAGGAACATTCACGGATTTCCAGTTTTCCTGTGGAAGCCTGTAAATCAGTTCAAATGCAGTAATGCCCTCGGATTGAAGCCAATGAGCACCAGGAGTACTTTCTTTTCCCAATTCAATATGGGCATATCCACCACCACTGATCACTAAAATAGCAGTACCATTAGGTTTTTTAGGTGAGTGAACGATTAATCGTGGGTTCGATATAGCAGTAACAGATCCTTTAGAGCTAATGAGTTCCATTCCTCTTGAGCCGCCAGTATCCGGCATCTTGTGTGCCCATAGAGGGATTTGCTCCAGATCATGTGAAATTTGGTATTTTTCAGTAGACTGTGCCTGGTATTGATTCCCTGCAGCAAATAATAGGATAAAACAAATGAGAGATTTCATAAGCCAAAGATGATGATCTAAAACCGGTGCTGTTGGTCGAATTATTTACTCTAAAAAAATCGTAGCATTCTGGTAACTTTTGGGAGTGACACCTACCAACTGTTTAAATACGCGGGTGAAATAATTGGTATCGGAAAAACCTGTCTGGTAAGCCGTTTCTTTAATGCTGTTTTGTCCGGCTAATAATTCCTTGGCTTTATTAATCCTTTCCTGTAAAATAAAATCATTCGGGGAAGTTCCCAGTTCATCCTTAAACATTTTAAAAAAATTAGATTTACTTACATATGCCAGTTGGGCAATACTTTCAATCGACAGCTTCTGATGAAGATTTTTTTTGATATAATCTACCGCAAAACCTATCCTCGATTTATTTTTGGCAATATTCTTTTCTACCATACTTCTGGCCTGCGTTTGCATAAGTCGTATAAGCAATTCTTTCAACGCAAAATCTGCCATAATATCTTTTTGTGAATTGTCATCCATAGCAATTCTCATGATATTGTTGGTGGCAGAAACAAGGGACTTATTATTGAACAGAAAATATTCGTCAAGTTGGAGATTCCATGTTGAGGTTTCATCCACTTTCGGTAAACTGTAATTTAAATAATTAAGAGAATTTTCAATAAATTCAGGATTAAGGCTTAAAGAAATACATTGGGTAGGCGTTTCATCCGCTTCAGGAAAATCAATCACCATGGTTTCTCCAGGGGAAACTAAAACACTTTCTCCCGGGAAATAATCAAAATAATTCGTTTTATTTTCGAGTTTCATATGTTTCTTGCCACGGAGCATTGCCGTAAAAGCAATATTCTCAAAATGCAGCTTTACATTAAAAGCAGCCTTGTGGGTTTCATAGATGCTGAACTCGCAGTTGTTTAGATTGAAGGTAGTTTGATTTTCAATAAGGCTCAACAGCTGATTTTCTGTCTTTAATTCAGGAGTATCTAATAAAAATTTATTATTATTCATTTCTAAACATTTTTTGTTGCCTTCTTACTCAAATATAGAAATTTTAATACGATAGAGTTGTTAATAAAATGATAAAATTGAACGTCTGCACGATTTTGATGTTTTTTTGTAGGATTTTGCTATGCCGTTGTCTCAGTTAACTGTAATTTGGTTGGAGAGAAAAAACAAAATTATACTAATATGAGCACTATTACAGAACAGAAATCAGACAGCGTTTTACAACGTCCTGAATTTAAAAGCAAATATGATAACTATATTGGCGGTAAATTTACAGCACCGGTTAACGGTCAGTATTTTGACGTAGTTTCACCCGTTGACGGTAAAAACTTTACCCAGGCAGCACATTCCTCTAAAGAAGACTTAGAGTTGGCCGTAAATGCAGCAGAAAAGGCATTTCAAACCTGGAAAAATACATCCTCTACAGAAAGGAGCATCATTCTTAATAAAATTGCCGACAGGATCGAGCAGAACCTGGAATATCTTGCAATTGTAGAAACCGTTGACAATGGTAAAGCCGTAAGAGAGACCTTGGCCGCAGATTTACCTTTAGCAGTAGACCATTTCAGATACTTTGCCTCCGTAATCCGTGCAGATGAAGGATCTCATAACGAACTCGATAAAGATACCGTTTCCCTGATCGTTCACGAACCGCTGGGAGTAATTGCACAGATCATTCCTTGGAATTTTCCTTTATTAATGGCTATTTGGAAGTTGGCTCCTGCATTGGCAGCTGGGAACTGTGTCGTATTGAAACCTGCAGAAAGTACCCCGATCTCTATTATGGTCTTAATGGAAATCGTTGGCGACTTACTGCCTCCGGGAGTCGTAAATATCGTAAATGGTTTCGGGGCAGAATTGGGTAGAGCATTAGTGACCAATCCAAAAGTGGCCAAAGCAGCATTTACAGGTTCTACAGCTACAGGACGTCTTGTGATGCAGTATGCTACAGAAAATATTATACCGGTTACCTTAGAATTAGGAGGAAAATCTCCCAATGTTTTCTTTAGCTCAGTAATGGATGCAGATGATGCATTTTTAGATAAAGCCATCGAAGGAGCAGTTCTTTTTGCCTTGAATCAGGGTGAAATTTGTACCTGTCCTTCAAGACTGCTGGTTCAGGAAGATATTGCCGATGCATTCATTGCAAAAGTAATTGAAAGAGTAAAAGCAATCAAGGTTGGAAATCCATTGGATAAAACCGTGATGATGGGAGCGCAGGCTTCTCAGATTCAAAAAGATAAAATTCTTTCCTACATCAAATTAGGAAAAGAAGAAGGAGCAGAAGTTCTTGTCGGTGGAGACGTTAACCATGTTGGAGAAGGACTGGAAAGCGGATATTACATCCAGCCGACGATCTTCAAAGGAAATAACAGAATGAGAATCTTCCAGGAAGAGATTTTCGGACCTGTGCTTGCCTTCACCACCTTCAAAGATGAGGAAGAAGGAATAAAAATCGCGAATGATACCATTTATGGCCTTGGAGCAGGAGTGTGGACCAGAGATGCCCATCAGCTTTACAATGTTCCGCGTCAGATTCAGGCGGGTAGAGTTTGGGTGAACCAATACCACTCTTACCCTGCAGGAGCACCTTTCGGAGGGTATAAGCAGTCTGGAATCGGTAGAGAGAACCACAAAATGATGTTGGATCACTATCGTCAGACTAAAAATATGTTGATCTCGTACAACAAAAACAAATTAGGTTTCTTTTAATTTTAAATATTAGGGCGTGCCCGTTTGCCTTGCTATAGCAGGGCAAAACGGTCGGGCTTTCCAGGGCTTCACTTCGTTACGGTGCTCCTTTTCATTACGCACCGCCTCGTTCCTCGCCGCCCTTCCAATCCCTCACGCGAACAACCATTTGTCCTTATCTGAACTTTTTCAGGTGAGCAGGTAATTTCATGAGCATTAACAAGGTTCAAAATCTTGAAAAGGCTTTTTTAATTTAATTAAAAACTAACTCAAAAAAATAACTATGATTCCAAAAACAATGAAGGCTGCAGTGGTGCAAGGTTACGGACAGCCCCTGAAAATCGAAGAAGTTCCCGTAAGAGCACCCGGAAGATATGAAGTATTGGTAAAAGTAATGGCCTGCGGGGTTTGCCATACCGATCTTCATGCAGTAGATGGCGACTGGCCGGTAAAACCGAAAATGCCTTTGATCCCCGGACATGAAGGAGTAGGTATCGTAGTAGCATGTGGCCCCGAAGCTTATGTAAAAGAAGGTGATGCCGTAGGAGTTCCGTGGTTATACAGTGCTTGCGGATGCTGTGATTACTGTATTACAGGCTGGGAAACCCTTTGTGAAGCTCAGAAAAATGGTGGCTACAGTGTAGATGGTGGTTTTGCAGAATATGTAATTGCCGATTCAAGATATGTGGGATATTTAAAATCAAATGTCAATTTCCTGGAAATTGCACCCATCCTTTGCGCAGGAGTAACCGTTTATAAAGGCTTAAAAGAAACAGAAACAAAGCCGGGAGAATGGGTGGCCATCTCTGGAATTGGAGGATTGGGACACGTTGCAGTACAATATGCAAAAGCAATGGGAATGCATGTTGCTGCTATTGATGTTTCCGATGATAAACTGGAACTGGCAAAAAAACTGGGTGCAGATCTCGTAGTGAATGCAAAAGATACGGATCCAGGAAAATACCTGCATAAAGAAGTGGGAGGGATGCATGGCGCATTGATCACGGCAGTTTCTCCAATAGCCTTCAAGCAGGGCATTGATGTGTTAAGAAGAAAAGGAACCATCGCACTGAACGGGCTTCCTCCAGGTTCATTCGAGCTGCCTATTTTTGAAACGGTATTAAAGAGAATTACCGTGAGAGGATCTATCGTAGGAACCAGAAAAGATATGCAGGAAGCATTGGATTTTGCCAATGAAGGATTGGTAAAAGCGACGGTAACTGCCGCTAAATTGGAAGACATCAATGAAGTTTTCGATAAAATGAAAAAAGGACAGATTGATGGCAGAATCGTTTTAGATATTGCCGGTTCTAATTAATATATTGAGGTTAATGTAAGAAGCCTGGCAAAAATAAAATTGCCAGGTTTTTTTTAACTTTAATAATGCTAAAACTAATAGAGTTAAGGTACTATATTTGAATAAGCAATAAGAAGCAATAAGCTCTTGAGGTCATCTTGAAAATGGAATAAAAAAATAATGTATTGTAATGTCCAGCGCTATTCAATTCAATTTTTATCGCAGATAAAAATCCCTGCGCCTTAGAAACGTATCAAAATAAAAACAATAGCGCCTTTGCGATTATCCGACAAATAAAGAAATCATAAAAAAATGGAAACAAAAATAGCAAGACTCTCCGCAACAGAAAAAGCTCTTGAAGTGGTTTGGGAACTGGAGAAAAAATATGGCGACCTGATGTTCTATCAGGCAGGAGGATGCTGTGAAGGCACCCAGCCGCAGTGCTTTGAAAAAGGTGGTTTTTTCCCAAGAATGAATGATGCCATGATAGGGACCATTAATGAGCATGAATTCTGGATCGACCGCGATCTTTTTGAATACTGGAAGTATTCACACTTTACATTAGATGTGGTAGACGGATTTGGTCCGGGTGGATTTTCTCTGGAAACTCCATTGGGAAAAACATTTAAAGTAGTGTACAGACTTTTTACCCCCGATGAATATGAAAATCTGGAGCCTGTGAAACGCAGTGAATGATTCTTATTATATGATATTTTTAATAGTTGTTTTTCTGAACAATAAAATTGAGCTCTCTTTCAAAATCATATTTATTTCTTTTAATATTATTTTTTAAAGCAAAATAATAGCCCACATTTGTAATTACTGCGATGGTTAATGGCCATATTATTTCAATATGTTTTTCATTAATAAAAGTAAAAACGAATAGAAAGCAAAAGATAATTGTTACAATAAAGGGTAAAGTATGATAGAGAGAAGGTGTAATTTCTAGTGTGATAGACGTGTTCCCAATTTCTTCTGAGAAAGTACCATTTATAATAGCATTAATAATATTTATATCGAAAATACGTTTTCTTCTTCTGATCATAAAATGGGTATTGCTAATCTGTCCTCTGTACTCAAACCTGGTAGGAATTGTAGAATCTGATATCAAGGAAAAATTTAAGTTTGTTGTGTATGTTATCTTCTTTAATTTTTCGGCGAGTACACTTTTATCTATTTCAATGTTAAGAATTGAACGGTCATATAAACCAATACTTTTAAAAAATAGATTCATAAATTTCATTTAGAAAATAATTTCAGACCTTCACAAACCGATTCACAAACATCGCCGCCACAATATCTCCCACAGCATTCAAAACAGTGGCTAGTGGATCTACCAATGTTCCAATAATCATTATCGCCGGAATGGCTTCTTGCGGTAGTTTATACACGGAGATCATCAGCATTTCACCAATATATCCACCGTTAGGAATTCCGCCCGCTACAATACTTACAAAAACAGTAATTCCTAATGCCAGCAATAAATTGGTAGGCTCAAAAAAGTCTCTGCCGATAATAAGAAAAGCAACATATATTTTAATAATAGAAGACATGGACGACCCATTTTTATGCAACGTGGTACCAATCGGAATCACCAGATTCGCAATGGAATTTGGAATGCCAATCTTTGAAGCTGCCTGAAGGTTGGCGGGCATAGTTGCAAAACTGCTGCAGGTACTTAATGCTGTAAGAGTTGGATAGACGGCATTTTTCCAAAAGCTTTTGATTCCGTTCTGTCCATCCGCCATGAAAGCATAGAGCGTGAAGAATACAAAAAAGTAAATGATCCCTGCAATATAATATAATCCCAGAGGTTTAGCATAAAATCCGAAAAGCTGAGGTCCCAGTGTAGCCACCTGAAATGCAAAGTAGGCTCCCAGACCAATAGGCGCTAGTTTCATAATCAGGAGCAGTAGTTCTTTCATCACTTCATACCCTGATGCAATAAAAGCTCTGAAAGATTGTCCCTTTTCACCTGCTTTTCTTGCTGAAATACCTGTCATAAAAGCAAATATTAAAAGAGCCAGCATATTTTGTCTGGAAAAAAGGGCGGTAAATTCTCCTACAGTGAAAAAACTTACAATCCTGTTTCCCCAGCCTTCTTCATTAGCTGTTTCCACGACAGCTTCCGAACTTCCCGATACTCCCGATACAGGAAAAAGATACACGGCACAAATCGTAAAAATAGCTGCAGTCAGGATGAAAAACAGAAATGTAAAAGACATCACTAAAATAATTTTCCCAAATTTCGACTGCTGTTCTAAAGAAGCAATAGAATTGGAGACAGCAAAGAATACCAATGGAACCACACTTACAAAAAGAAGATTAAGAAAGATATCTCCTAAAGGTTTAATATACTCTACAATGCCGGGAGATACAATACCGATTACACTTCCAATTGTAATTCCCAATAATAAAAATATAATTCCGGCGTAGTTATGTAATACCTCTTTCATGCGGTGCTTTTTATCAAAGATAGGTTTATTTTTAACATTTAGTTATAGAATTATCAGGCTTAAATTTCATAAATTTGAGTAAACAACCTTTCTATGGCTTATATAGATTACTATAAAATTTTAGGCGTAGATAAAAGCGCAACTCAGGACGATATTAAAAAAGCCTATCGGAAACAGGCAAGAAAACTCCACCCTGATCTTAATCCCGACGATAAAGAAGCTGAAAAAAAATTCAAAGAGCTTAATGAAGCCAATGAAGTGCTCAGCAATCCCGAAAATCGTGCAAAATATGATAAATACGGTGAAAACTGGAAGCATGGTGAGGAGTATGAAAAAGCCCAACAGCAGCAGCAACGACAGTATCAGGGACAAAACCACAGCGGTGGATATTCCGGTGCCGATTTTGGCGAAGGCGAAGATTTTTCAGATTTTTTCCAAAGTATGTTTGGCGGATCTGGAGGAGGCTTTGGCAGAAGTTCAAAAGGAAGTGCATCCGGAAAATTCAAAGGCCAGGATGTTCATGCGGAGCTGAATCTCAATTTACGGGATGCGGCCACTACCCATTCTCAGACTTTTGATATTAATGGTAAAAAAGTAAGAATTACCATTCCCGCAGGCGTATATGATGGACAGCAGATTAAATTAAAAGGACATGGAAGCCCGGGCTTTAATGGCGGACCTAATGGAGATCTTTATATTACATTCAATATTCCGGCAGATCCGGATTTTGAAAGAGTAGGAGATGACCTTAAAACAAAAGTGGCTGTTGATCTGTATACCGCAGTGCTGGGTGGAGATGTAAAAGTAGACACTCTGAATGGAAGTGTAAACCTTAAAGTAAAACCTGAAACCCAGAACGGGATGACGGTAAGGCTAAAAGGAAAAGGGTTTCCTGTGTATAAAAAAGAAGGCCACTTCGGTGATCTTTTCGTCACTTATGAAGTGAAAATGCCAGTAAATCTTACTGAAAAGCAGAAAGAACTTTTTGAACAACTTAAAAATTCCTAGGCGATGAGTGAAAGAATATCACGGGAAGATCTCGTAAAAATTTATAATATAGAAATCACTTTTTTTGATGAACTGGTAGATTACGGCCTACTCCAGGTAGAGACTGAAAATAATGTTCGGTACCTGATGTATGAAGATCTGCCTGCTCTGGAAAAATTTACGAACTGGTATTATGATCTGGAAATTAATATTCCCGGTTTGGAAGTCATTCATGAAATGCTGCAAAAAATGGAACACTTACAGCAGAAGAATCGTGAACTGATGAATAAACTTTCTGCGATCAGTGCGCAGTATGAAGATATTTAGTTTAGTTTTGTAGACTTTAAAAGTAACTAACAAAATTTTTCTAAGTAATGAGTGACGAAAAGGTTATTACCTTAACCCCTAACAGGAAATATTTCGAAGAAATTTATTTCAGCGGTAACCAGGGAAGCCTGTTTTTTTCGCCGACAACAAAGAGTAAAACCATCACAACGATTATTGTAATCATCGCGTTGTTGATTGTGTTTTTGATGAAAGATAATTTGAGCAAAGAGAATGTTGGAATCTTGTATTTTTTAAGTTTTATCTTTCTTCTGTGTGCGGTGTATCTTTCCTTGAGTATCAATAAAGTTTCAAGATGGAAAAAGCAGGTGTACAGATATTTAAAAACGCTTGAAGATTCTAAAAAATACGAAATCAGACTGAATAATGAATCTTTCAATGTTGCGATCGATCAGCAGGAAGAATATAGCCTCTGGAAAGATTTTACAAATTTTGAGATCAATGATCAGTTTATTTCCTTGGAAGGAAAATTCAACTATATGTTTCCTAAAAAATCAATGAACGAAAAGGATTATAATCTCCTCAAAAAAGTAATAAAAGATAATATTAAATCATAAAAAAATCAGAGCAATTTGCTCTGATTTTTATTTTATAGTAAAAGGGGTTTAGGAAAAGTACTTTTGCATTTTTACTCCAGCCAACCCATTTCTTTCATCCACTCGTCATTGTAGATTTTCCCTACATACCTTGAACCGTGGTCATGAAGAAGTACAACGATTACATCATCTTTGGTGAACTGATCTTTCATCTGAATCAAAGAAGCAATAGCACTTCCCGCAGAATATCCACAGAAAATCCCTTCCTCTTTAGCCAGTTTTCTTGCATAGATCGCACCGTCTTTATCTGTTACCTTTTCAAAATGATCAATCACAGACATATCGTAGTTTTCAGGAATAATATCTTCCCCGATTCCTTCCGTAATATAGGTGTAAGCATGGTCGTAATGAAGTTCCCCTGTTTCATGGAATTCCTTTAAAATAGACCCGTACGTATCCACACCAATTACTTTAATATCAGGATTTCTTTCTTTAAAGAATGTTCCACAACCTGTTACAGTACCTCCTGTTCCGGCACCTGCTACAAAATGCGTCAGTTTTCCTTCCGTCTGTTCCCAGATTTCCGGAGCAGTAGATTCATAATGCGCTGCTCTGTTGGATAAGTTGTCATATTGGTTTACATACCATCCGTTTTCTGTTTCTTTAGCCAGTCTTTTAGAAACTGAATAATAAGAACGCGGATCGGTAGGCTTTACATCCGTAGGACATACAATCACCTCTGCACCTACAGCACGAAGGATGTCGCATTTTTCTTTTGACTGCTTAGAGTTGGTTACAAAAATACATTTGTATCCTTTGATGATGGCGGCAAGGGCAAGTCCCATACCTGTATTTCCGGAAGTTCCTTCAATGATCGTTCCTCCCGGTTTTAATCTGCCGTCGTTTTCGGCATCTTCAATCATTTTAACAGCCATTCTGTCTTTTACAGAATTCCCCGGATTGAAAGTTTCTACTTTTGCTAAAACTAATGCTGGAAAATCCTCTCCTAAAACTTTATTAAGCTTTACCAGTGGAGTGTTTCCTATCGTTTCAAGAATATTTTTTGCGTATTTCATAAATGGTTTATATGCGGTGCAAAGATAAGGCTTTAAAAATTAGCCGTATGGTGTATGTATGATGATCTGCATAACAGGGAGTGAATTTTACTCATTGATAATCACTGTTCACGATCCAACATTATCTTATCTTAATTATATTTGATGGCCTTAACCGGTGAGATTTTACTGATCAGATAACTTGGAATAATCAAAGCTAAGGCTGAAATAATCAAAATTCCTACTGAAATTGAAATGATGGCAATAGGATTCAAATCTACAGGAACGGTGCTCACATAATAGTTTTCAGGATTCAGTTTAATGATTCCGAAAAATTTCTGAAGCAGCAATAATCCGATACCGATAGCATTTCCATATAAAAGTCCGGGAATCATGATAATCAGTGTATAATTAATAAACGTTGCACGAATCTGCGCATTGCTTGCCCCTAATGTTTTAAGAAGACCGATAGAATTTGTTCTTTCGATAATAAGGATCAGAAGGAGCATCACGATATTAATTACGACAACTACCAGCATAATGATGATGATCAATGCGATATTAGTGTCAAAAATGCTTATCCAGTCAGTAATCTGCGGAAACTTTTCAGTGGCTTTTTCCGCATAGTTTTTATACCCGATCAGTTTTTCAATTTCAGGAAAATCTTTGTCAACATCATTTACATTCTTTAGAAAAATATCAATACCGCCGATCTCATCAGGTTTCATATCCTGAATTTTCCTTACATGATTAATACCTCCGATAACGAACTGCTCGTCAATCATTTTAATATCCGTTCTGTAAATTCCAACAACCTCAAATTTTCTGTATAAAGGTTTTTGATCAGCCTTTGAAAAAACAGTTACAATACTGTCCTTTACTTTCAAATGAAGGTCATTGGCTATTTTTTGAGAAATGGTAACCCCATTGTTAAATCCTATTTCAGTTACTTTGGGAGTGGTTCCGGCAATCAGGAATTTTTTAAACCTCAGGCTGTCAAAATCTTTTCCGACTCCTTTAAATATAATCCCCGCAAAATTATGCTCATTACGCATAATCCCGGTTACTGTAGCATACTTCTGTACACTTTCTACATCTGGAATTTCTTTTATTTTGGGAATATTCAGTCCCTGATTATCCAATACAGAGGTGTTGTAGGAAGAATTTGATCTTGTAGATCTTACGGTAATATGCCCGCTGAAATCTGCCAGTCTTTCTTTAATAGCTTTTTTCGAACCGAAACCTGTAGCTACTGTAATGAGAGAAACAATGATCCCTAAAGCAACAGAAAGTCGGCCTATGAAGATGATAACCCTCGAAAGGTTATTTTTGTTATCTTTGGAAAATGCTATTTTTCTAGAGAAATATAAAGGAAATTTCAAGCTTATGAATTTAGATTTCAAAATTAAAAATTTACTTCTTATTTGCCTAATTTTTTTAGGAGTATTCAACCAATATTATTCTCAGACTCAAGATCAACCGGTTTTTAAAACAGGTGCAGACCGTCCTGAACTCTATTTGCCTTTATTAAAAGGTAAAACTATAGGAGTCGTTACCAATCAGACAGGATTAATGAGTGATAAAACCCATCTTGTTGATTTTTTAGTTAAAAATAATATTAAAATCAAAGCAATCTTTGCTCCTGAACATGGTTTTAGAGGGGATGCAGATGCAGGAGAAAAAGTAAAAAACGGAGTAGATACCAAAACAGGTATTCCGATCGTTTCGCTGTATGGAAATAATAAAAAACCAAAACCGGATCAGTTAAAAGGAATTGATATTGTAGTTTTTGATATTCAGGATGTAGGAGTTAGATTCTATACCTATATTTCTACTTTAACCTATCTGATGGAAGCCGGGGCTGAAAACAATGTTGAAGTCTTGGTTCTTGATCGTCCAAATCCCCATGACGGCTATATAGACGGACCTGTATTGAAGAAAAAATGGGCAAGTTTTGTGGGAATGCATGAAGTTCCTGTCGTGTATGGATTGACGATAGGAGAGTACGGGAAAATGGTGAACGGTGAAAGATGGCTAAGTAAAGGAGTTCAGGCTAAATATACGGTCATCCCTATGCAGGGGTATCAAAAAATGAAAAGGTATCCTATTTTGGACAAACCATCTCCCAACCTTCCCAATGATAAATCTATCAATCTATATCCAAGTTTATGTTTTTTTGAAGGAACCCAGGTTTCTGTAGGAAGAGGAACGGATCTGCCTTTCCAGCTCTATGGATCTCCGTGGACGAAAGACCTTCCTTATCAGTTTACTCCAAAGCCGAACTCCGGCGCCAAAGATCCTTTCTTAAACGGAAAATTATGCTATGGTGAGAACCTTTCCAACTACCCGAAAGATCTGCGAGCATTAAATCTGGAATGGGTTATTAAAGCCTATAAAGATTATAAAAATCCGGATCAGGGTTTTTTCCTGAAAAATTTATGGTTTGATACATTAGCCGGAACTGATGAATTAAGAAAGCAGATTATTGCTGGAAAATCAATTACGGAGATCAAGGATTCATGGAAAAAAGATTTGGAGAAATTCGAAAAAATAAGAGCTCAATATGTTATATACAAAAATTAACTAAGTAATAAAATTACTTAGTTAATATATTCTTTTTAATCGTCCCATTCTGTGATGGGAATTCTGCTATCTGAAATCAGGTATCTGTTTAATCAAAATCAGGAGGTGGAGTATTGTCATTCTTGCCTTTATTGAAAATAACAAGTCCTATTGATAATCCTATAACCCCTGCAACAGCAATTAGTAACGCTGTTTGAAGTTTGTCAGGTTGCTCATTTCCCAGATAATTCATTAAAAAGACAATCACAAAAGTGATAGCTGAGATGATAAGATGGTTTCTTCCGAATAACTTCATGAGATTATTTTAGTTTATAAGATATCATTACCCCTCCTCTGTAAGGCATAATCTCGCCACTTTTATTGAATTTTTGAGCACTATCATAACGCCGGCCGGTCCCGCGTTCATATCCTTTATAAAAGTCTTGCGAAGATCCTATGGATGCATATAAATCAATATTCCAACGATCAGATACTTTGAACTGATATCCTCCTGTTACACCAAATATTATAGAATATCCCTTTTGGTAAATATTAGAGTTGGTAAATAATTCTCCATTGTCTTTAACGAAAGTTCTATCGTTCCAATAATTCCATTTTTGGGTATTAAACGCTGCTCCCGCAATATTTGCTCCAATATACCAATGTTTGAAAGCTTCGTTAAAGTAATATCTCCCCTCTACAGAAACAGAATAATACTGAAGTTCATGTCCTGCAAAAGATTTCCACGGAGAAATCAAAACATCCCCTTGTAATGTAATTTTTTGAGTCAGTTGTTTTTCCACTGCTACATTAAGTATTCCTAGTGGAGCAAATGCCGCATTTCCTTTTATATATAGGCTTTTTTCCTGTTCCTGCGCCATCAATGTTCCTGCCGAAAATAGGACAAGAAAGCCTGTCAATAGTGTGTGTTTCATCATTTATTTTATTTGCTTCAATAGTTCTTCTGCGAGCTTAGCATCTTTGTTAGCCTGCACAGCCATATTTTTAGACATTTCTGCGTAATTTTTTGCCGTTTCTTTGTTTCCTGTTAAGAAATAGAGTTTTGCCAGAATATAAGTGTTTTCAGCAGTTTCACTGGCCATTACAGATTTCTCTGCCCATTCCGAAGCCTTTTTTAAGGAAGCTGGGTTTTTAACATGATCACTGAAGATCCATGCGGCTTTTAAGAGCTCATTAGGCTCGAATGCTTCAGATTTTTTATAATATTCCAATGCAGCCTTTTCGTATTCAGGGAAATTGGAGGTTTGCTCGTAGTAACTTAACTTCATTTGGTTAAGCCTAACCGTTGCAGCTTCTTTTCCCACTAAAGGTTCGGCAGTTTTCATAAAATAATCATCGTTGATTCTTTTATTTTTATCATCAACAGACTGCTCTGCTACCTTTGATAATTTAAGCTGATTGTCAAACTCTTTGTAGGTTTCTTCCGGAAGATATTTAATGATCTCTGCCTTTCTGGAAGTAAAAGTATTATAATTGCCATCTTCCACAGATTTTAGAAAGAACAGCATATAGCCGATTTCTTCTTTTGAAAGTACTTCCGATTTCTTCTTATTTTCAAAATATCTTTCAGAAGCTTTCTTGGCAAATTCATAATCGGTAGTAGAATTCAGTTTCATGATATTGATCAAAAACTCAGGGTCTTTTTCTCCATTAGCAAACCGGTCTTTTAAAGATCCTTTTTTATTGTTTGGGGAATTGATGTCCTGCGCCATGGAAAGAAACATGCTTTCCTCCATATAACCATAATTTTGGGAGATCAGCTCTCCATCACCATTAAGAAAAAGATAAGTAGGGTAGGAACGTACACCAAATTTAGCTGCAATTTCTCTTCCTTCTCCTTTTTCCATATCAAATCTTGCATTGACGAAATTGGCATTGTAATAATCTCCAACCGATTTTTGGGTAAAGATATTTTTTTCCATCATTTTACACGGGCCACACCAAGAAGCATATGCATCAATGAAAACCAGTTTGTTTTCCTTTTTTGCCTTTGCGATAATATCCTTAAAGGGTAAATCCTGGAACTGCATGGCCTCCTGAGAGAATATCATGAGAGATAAGAAAACAAATATTCCGGAGATGATCTTCTTCATTTTTATTTAAAATTTGTACGCGAAGATAATTAATTTTAAAAAGATAGGCTATGAATTTAAGAGGGATAAGCTTATATTAACTAATTTTAAGACTGCATCTTGTCCCTGATTCCTTTTGAAGTTACTTGATTCCTTTTTAAGCTTATGATATGTACATAAAAAAACCGCCTTTATAAAAGGCGGTTTGTGGTTTCTCCAGGAATCGAACCAGGGACACATGGATTTTCAATCCATTGCTCTACCAACTGAGCTAAGAAACCTTATATGGTAAGTATGTTACTTTTAAGGTGGTTGCAAAAATAATACTTTTTTCTATACCAGGCAACTGTTTTTGCAGTTTGGAATAAAAAACTGCCTCCGTAAAGGCAGTTTGTGGTTTCTCCAGGAATCGAACCAGGGACACATGGATTTTCAATCCATTGCTCTACCAACTGAGCTAAGAAAC